>NZ_JBVJON010000023.1:0-49807 GCF_055583145.1 Amycolatopsis sp. NPDC104819
AGACTGCGCGGACAACGGAGCTCCCGCCGAACGTTGATCTTGGTCGACGATGTTCTAGCGGAAGCTCCGTTGCCTTATGTCACCGGGTTGACATCGCACCCACAGCCTTAACTGCCCGGCCTTGCTCATTCATCTCGTCCGACGACAGGAGAGTGTCATTCACAACGAGTGACGCGCGGTCGCCACCTGTCGGGCAAGCGGACGGTTAACGCGTCACCCGAAGCGGTGTGACGCGCTGCACGGCCAGGTGGCTTCCGGCGCTTTCCCGCGCCTCCGGTGCTGCACTTCGATCATGAGCAAGCCATCGAACCTCGTGTCCGCGCTGGTCATCGCCTGCACCGTCGCGCTCGCCGCTCCCGCCGTCGCGCTGGCGGCCGCCGGGCCGGCTCCGGGCGTCGTCGACGGGAAGAAGCACAAGGCCAAGCTCGAAGCCAAGGCCGAGAAGAACCGCGTCAAGGTCGGCGAAGAGACGAAGATCAAGGGCTCGTTCGCCGACCTGGGCGGGCAGGAGAGCGTCTCCGGTGGTGAGCCGGTGGTCGTCCAGCAGCTCAAGGCCGGGGTCTGGGTCGACCTGACCACCGGCACCTGCAAGCCGAACGGCGTGTTCAAGTTCAGCGTGAGCTTCAAGGTCCGGGCGAACGTCACGCTCCGGGTCTTCCACCCGGAAACCGAGCTCTACGTCGGTGTCGTCTCGGGCCTGATCGGGATCGTCGTGATCTAGTCCCGCGAGAACGCGGTCCGCATCCACGACACCGCGAGGCAGATCATCGCGATCCAGGCGATGATCAGGCCGTACCCCGGTCCCCCGCCCGCGGCGCCGCTGGCGTGCGACGACTGCTGCGACCAGATCGCGAGCAGCCCGTCCACCGAGGCGAACCAGCCGCCGGCGGCGCAGACCCAGGCCAGCCACCAGCGCCGCGTCACCAGGGCCAGCGCCGAGGCGAGGATGCCGACACCGGTCGACGTCGCCGCGAACAGCTGCGGGATGCCGCCGCCTTCGCCGGCCAGCACCTGCCAGCCCGCGTGCTCGCCGACCCACGGCAGGAGCAGGCAGATCAGCAGCACGAACGAGAACACGGCGATGGTGAACCCGCGCCGGCCCAGCTCCACCGTGCGCGACGCCTGGTGGCCCACCTCGTCGATTTCGGCGGCCAGCTCGGCCAGGTCACCGTTGCCCTGGGGCTCGGTCACAGCGCACACCCACTCACCGGTTCGGGCTGGGCGGCCGGGGCACCGAAGCCCGGCAGTCCCAGCGTGACGCCGCTCGTCTTCGGCCGCAGGCCGGCCTCCGCGTTGTCGCCGGCCCGCGTCCGCCGGTGCGACAGCAGGTCGCCGTCGGCCACCAGGTGGTGCGGCGCGCCGTACGTCACGACCGTCTCGACGACGTCGCCGGGACGCACCGCGCGGTCGACCAGCGGGCCGGCCGGCGTGAAGTGCACCAGACGGCCGTCGCGGGCACGGCCGCTCATCCGGTGCGTCTCGGCGTCCTTGCGGCCCTCGCCCGCGGCGACGAGCAGCTCCACCCGGCGTCCGACGATCTTCTTGTTCTCTTCCCAGGAGATCGTGTTCTGCAGCTCGGCCAGCCGGTCGTAGCGCTCCTGCACGACCGCCTTGGGCACCTGGTCCGGCATCGTCGCGGCCGGCGTGCCGGGGCGGATCGAGTACTGGAAGGTGAACGCGCTGGCGAAGCGGGCCTGCTCGACGACGTCGAGGGTCGCCTGGAAGTCCTCCTCGGTCTCGCCGGGGAAGCCGACGATGATGTCGGTGGTGATCGCCGCGTCCGGCATCGCCGCGCGGACCTCGTCGAGGATCTTCAGGAAGCGCGCGGAGCGGTACGACCGCTTCATCTCGCGCAGGATCCGGTCGGACCCGGACTGCAGCGGCATGTGCAGCTGGTGGCAGACGTTCGGGGTCGCGGCCATGGCGTCGATGACGTCGGAGGTGAAGGCGGCCGGGTGCGGCGAGGTGAAGCGCACGCGCTCGAGGCCGTCGACGCCGCCGGTGGCGCGCAGCAGCTTCCCGAACGCCAGCCGGTCGCCGAACTCGACGCCGTAGGAGTTCACGTTCTGGCCGAGCAGCGTGACTTCGAGCACGCCCTCGGCGACGAGCGCTTCGACCTCGGCGAGGATCTCGCCCGGCCGCCGGTCGCGCTCCTTGCCGCGCAGGGCGGGCACGATGCAGAAGGTGCAGGTGTTGTTGCACCCGACCGAAACGGACACCCAGCTCGCATAGGACGACTCGCGGCGCGCGGGCAACGTCGAGGGGAAGGTCTCGAGCGACTCGAGGATCTCGACCTCGGCCTCGGAGTTGTGCCGCGCACGCTCCAGCAGCGCCGGCAGCGACCCGATGTTGTGCGTCCCGAAGACGACGTCCACCCAGGGAGCGCGCTTGACGATGTCCCCGCGGTCCTTCTGCGCCAGACACCCCCCGACGGCGATCTGCATCCCGGGGTTCGCGACCTTGTCCGGCCGCAGGTGCCCGAGGGTGCCGTAGAGCTTGTTGTCCGCGTTCTCCCGCACGGCGCAGGTGTTGAACACGATGAGGTCGGGCTTCCCGCCCTCGACGGCGGGCACGTACCCGGCCGCTTCGAGCTGCCCGGCGAGGCGCTCGGAGTCGTGCACGTTCATCTGGCAACCGAAGGTGCGGATCTGGTACGCCCTGGGTGCCTGTGTCTCGGTCATCGCTCTTCAGGGTAGCCCCGCGCCCACCAGCGGCTCCGCGTCCCTCCCGGTCCGGGCACCCGGCGGCGGGTGGCAACTCGGCTCCGTCCTCGACCGGGCCTCCTGATCGCCGGTGCAGATGTCGCCATCCAGACGGAACCCGAGGCGCCCTTTCACCAAGATCATCCGGCCGGAGATCGCCCTCGTATCCGACCACCGTGGCCAGAACACCTAGGCGTCCGGGACCCTCGCGACCGTCAACGCGGAGCCCAGCTCGGGCAGCAGTTCACGCGCCGCCGGGTGGTTGTGCCACCGGGCCAGTATCCGCGAGAGCTGGCGGAGGTCGATCCGCACAGTGGCGGAATCCACGTGCGCCGCGTCGGCGAGTACCCCGCGGGTGAGCGAGCAAGCGTGCTCGATTTCGCCGCTGCCGGCGTGCGCCAGCACGCGACGTGCCCCGAACCGCGCACGGGCTCTCCGCGCGTGCGCGGCGACCCTGGGCAACTCCCGGTCGAGGATCTCCGCGGCGTCGGCAGGACGACCGAGATCGTAGAGCGACCAGCCTTCGGCCAATGCGACTTCGTCGACGACGCTGGCGGAACCGAGCACCGGTCGCGACACCGTGGGCGTGCCTTCGGTCAACAGCGCCCTGGCGCGTTCCAGCGCGCGCAGGCAGTCGTCGGGGGCACCAGCCAATGCGTGACCCTGTGCTTCGCACCGGGCGGCGAGTCCGAGGATCCGGTGCCCCGCCGACGGATCGGCCTGCGCACGCACGGCCAGTTCGACCATGGTGAGGGGATCCTGTCGGTACAAGGCCAGTTCCGCCTGCCGCACCAGTGCGTAGCTGCCCAGGTGGCGATCTCCGCCGGACGCCGCGAAGTCGACGGCCGTCGCAGTCCACCACGCGGCGGCCCGGTCGTCGCCGGCCTCTTGGCTCATCCAGCCCGCGTACTCCGCAGCCCGCGAAGCGTGGACGCGCAACTCGTCGCGCACTTCCGGCGCCACCGCGCCGCTCGCGAGGGAACGCGCCGTGTGCACGTGGGCGACGACCTGCGGAAGCACGATGCCCGGGCGGCTCGTGGTGCCGAGCCTGCGGTACTGGTCGGACGCGGCCTGCAAGCCCGCGATCGTCATGGGATCGGCCACCGACCGGGCGTCACCGGTCAGCGCGTGCCCCACCGCGATACCGAGTCCGGTCAGGATCTGCCGGCGCGGGAGGCGGTGGAAGCCGGACACCCCGTCGGGATCCATCACCAGCACCCACACTTCGCCGTCGCCGTCTTCTTCCCCCGTTCGGGCTTCGGATCGGGGTTCCGGCACCTCCGGCTTCGCGGGCGCGACCATCGCGGCGAGGGTGTCTCCGGTCTCGAGCACGCTGTCACACCGCTTCGCGATGTCTGCTGTCGGCGCACTCAAGCCGTTTTCGATCTTGCTCAGGTAGCTCCTGCTGTAGTTGATCTTGAGGGCCAGATTCTCGAGCGAAAACCCGCGGCTCTGGCGCAGCTTCCGCACATTTTCGCCGAACGACCCCACCATGTCCGCCTCCCCGTTCCACGAGGTTCACCCCTGCGGGAAGTACAGCACCGGCGCACGGCGAAAGCAACGAACCGGACGTAGTCCGGATCTTCGCCGGAAACTCCCGAAAGAGTCGAATCGCCGGCCGTTCCGTCAAGCCGGGTGCCGGTCGGATTTCCCTTCCTCCGAACAGGAAGCCGCCGCCCTGCTGGTGTCCTGACGGGAGGCTCTTCTGTTGCTCGTCCGCCCCCTGTCAGCAGTCGTGTCAGGAGCGTGGCCGCCCGGTGTCAGCGGGCCCGGCGAATGTGGTCCTCACAGCCCCCACCGAGGGGGCCGGAAACCACAGGAGAACACGATGCAGAACTTCGCCACCCCCGCCCCGATCACCGCCTTCCTCACCATCCCCGCCGGGCGCGTGCGGCTCGTCGCCGGTGAGCGGGACGACACCAGCGTCGACGTTCGGCCCGCCGATGCCGGGAAGAGCCGGGATGTCAAGGCCGCCGAGCAGACCAGCGTCAGCTTTGCCGACGGTGTCCTGCGGATCGAGGCTCCGGAGGCCAAGCACCAGTACTTCGGTCCGTCCGGGGCCCTCGACGTCACCGTCGAACTGCCCGCCGGCTCGCGGGTCGAGGCCAAGGCCGGCAGCGCCGAGCTCGACGGCACCGGCCCGCTGGGGGACGTCGTCTTCGACGGCGCCTACCGCTGGATCAAGCTGGAGCAGGCCGCGAGTGTCCAGCTCACCGCCACCGACGGGGACGTCGAGGTCGGCCGGCTGGGCGGGTCCGCCCGGATCAGCACCGCCCGGGGCGACATCCGCGTCAGCGAGGCCGGGCCGGGCACCGTGGAGCTGAGCTCGCAGTCCGGGGACATCTCCGTCGGCGCCGCCGCCGGGGTGTCCGCCTCGCTGGACGCCGGCACCTCCTACGGCCGGATCAGCAACAGCCTGACCCGCACCGGCGCCGCCGAGCTGCGCATCCACGCCACCACCGCGCGCGGCGACATCGAGGCGCGCAGCCTCACCGCTCGGGCGGCGGGATGACCCGCAGGTCCCACACCGTCCGGAACGCGCTGATCGTCAGCCAGGCGAGCCGGGCGTTGACCGGGAACAGCTGGCGCGCCGACGCCAGCGCGTCGAACGACCCGTCGCCGGCCACCCCGCCGCGCTCGATGTCCGCCTCGTCGAGCGCGGGGCCGAACACCTCCAAGACGGTGCCCAGGTAGTAGAGGTACCCGAGCGTCTCGACCTGGAGCCGCCGGAGGGGTTCGTCCTCGCCTTCGACGGGTGGGGTGGCCGCCGCTTCGACCAGCGCGGCCGGGTCGGCGGCGGCGTGCGCGTCGACGTGCCGGACCAGGTCGCCGACCAGGACGTCGTCGTAGCCGCCGCGGGCGACGATCGTGCGCAGGCCGGCGCGTTTGTCCGCGAGGTCCTCGGCGACCACGCGGCGGGCGACGCCGGCCAGCGCGCCGCCGCCGGAGATCACCTGGCGGGCGACGCGGATCAGCTCGCGCGGCAGCCCGCCGGACAGGCAGTGGCACAGGCAGACGAACGGGTCGGGCAGGCCCAGGACCCGCCGGGACAGCACCTGCCGAGCATCGTCGAGCTTCAGGTACTCCACGCGGAAGATGACGTCGAAGGCGCTGTCGAAGGCGTCGCGCACCGGCAGCCCGCGCCGCTCGAACGCGGCCAGCGCGTCCTCCGAAACCGAGACGAGGAACAGGAAACCCGGCACGTCGAGGTTGAACAGCGCCTTGACCTCGTTGACGAAGTCCTGGGCCGCGTCCGGGGCGACGATCTTGTCCAGCTCGTCGAGGATGATCACCACCGACGGCGTCGCGATGCCCTCGAGCGGGGCGACCGCCCGGATCGTGGCGCGGAGGAACTCGCCGAAGCCGTGCACGATCTGCGGGTAGCTCCGCGGCTGCCGGGTCACCTCGTGCGTCCTGGTCACGCCGATGTCGGCGCCCGCCGGCACGCCGGCCTTCCCGGACCAGCCCGAGGTGTGCTTCTGCTGGAATTCGATGTCGCCGATCGCCCACTCGGCGCGGGCACGCAGGGCTTGCAGGTCTCCCGGTGGCACCACGGGCGCCGGCTCGACCCGGGTGGGCACCACCGCCGGACGCCGCCGCGCGGCGACGGCGAGCAGGCCGGCCGCGCCGAGCAGGCAGACCAGCGGCCACCAGATCGCCGCGAACCAGGTGGCCGGGTCGAACCGCGCGCCGCGCGTCGCGAGCGAACCGAGGACCCCGGCGGCCACCGCCACGACGACCACTGCGGCGAACGGCCACAGCCGCCGCCAGCGGGCCCGGCGCTCGGCCCACCGGCCGGGCCGCGGGTCCGCGTTGTCGCGCCGCTTCTTGCAGAACTCGATCACCGCCGCGCAGGTGCGGGCGTAGAGGTGCAGAACGAATTCGCGCGCGTCGTACCGGACCGGGACGCTTTCGAGGAGGGCGATGTGCGCGCGGCCGGCGGGGCTGAGCCGACCCGCCCGGTAGGCCTCGAGCAGGGTGGTCTTGCCCGCTCCGCGCGGCCCGGCCATCCCGACGGCGCCGCCGCCGATCCCCGCCATCAGCGCCATCAGCCGGTCTGCCGACGCCAGCGACGTCACCACCCGGTCGCCGGCGCGCATCTGCCCGAGCGCCCGGGGGTCGAGGGCGCCGAGCGTGGTGCTGAACGACGGCTGCACCAGCTCGTTGACGTGCAGCGTGACCTGCTGCTCGACCGTCGCCCGCGCGGCGGCTTCCCACTCGGCTTCGGCCGCGGCAACGCTTTTCCGCAGCTCCGCCTGCCGCTGCGTCCACCCCGAACTGCCCCGGCGTTCGGGATCGCCGGACATCGACGCCGGCAGCAGCGCGCCGGGACTGACCAGAACGGGCCCGGTCAGGAGCAGGACGAGCACCGCGAGCACGTCCGCGAGGACGAACACCGCCCACTCGGGCAGCGGCAGGGGGACGGTCATGACCGTGAACGCCACGCCCGCCGCCAGGAGGGCGCCGATCAGCGCGCGGTGCCCGGCGACCCGCGGCAGCCTCAGGCCCGGTTCCTCTTCCTTGGCGGCGTCCATGGCCGTCAGGTAGGAGCCCAAGGCGAAGATGAAGGCGACGCACCCCGCGACCACCCACACCACGACGGCCAGGAACGTCCCCATCGCCTCCCGAGCCGACGACCAATTGCGCCACAGCACCAGCAGGTACGTCGTGGCGAAGGCGGTGACGAGCGGCCACGGACCACCACCGAGCGCCGGCTTGCCGCCGAACCGGGTGCCGAGCCGGGCGACCAGCCGGCGAGTCAGCACCAGGGAGAGGGCCGAAGTCACGAAGAGCGCCAGGAGGATCCCGGCCCAGCCGCTCCTGGTCACGGGCAGCCGGCCGAGCTGCCAGAACAGCAGCGGGAAGAGCATGCCCAGCCAGAGGACGAACCCGAGCAGGGCGTGCCCGGCCCGGTCGTCCGGGTTCGGCAACCGGGTCGCGCGCGGCCGCGGCGCGTCGAACCCGGCGAGCTTTTCCTGAGCTTCGCGAAGCCCGGTGATCTGCGGGTTGGTCTCCTGGAGCACGAAGTCGCCGCCGGCCACCACGAGCTTGAGAACGTCTTCGCGCACCGTCTCGCGGTCCGGCTCGGGCACCCGCTCCAGGCGTTCGGCCTTGGGGTCGTCGAGCGCTTGCTCGGCCAACTGCGGAAGCTTCTTGCGCAGCTCGCCGAGCAGTGCGTCCTCCTCGCCGGACTCGGTGCGGACGTCGGTCGGCGATGCGGGCGGCGCGGTCACGGAGCGGGATCCTAGCGGCGACAGCCGGTGGCCGACCCGGCTTCGGCCCCGATCGGCGCGGGGATCTGGCACGATCAGGCGATGGTCAGGACCCGGCGGACCCGTGGACTCGTGCTGGCGGCCGCCCTGCTGCTGGTCCTCTCCGCCTGCACCGCCGGCTTCGGCGACCTCCGGCTGCGGATCGCCGCGGGCAACCCCGGCGGGGTCTACGACAAGCTCGCGCAGACGCTGGCCACCACCTGGCAGGCGGGCCTGGACATCGGGCGGCCGCAGGTGCTGCAGACCCAGGGCTCGCCCGACAACGTCGACAAGGTGCTGGCCGGGGCGGCCGAAGTCGCCTTCGTCGCCGCCGACGTCGCCTCCGACCGGTACAAGACCGATCCGCGGCTGGCCGCGCTGGCCCGGATCCACGACGACTACCTGCACATCGTCGTGCGGACCGACTCCCCCATCCGGACCGTCGAGCAGCTGAAGGGCAAGCGGATCGCGATCGGCTCGCCGTCCTCGGGTGTCGAGTACATCGCCGACCGGCTGCTGCGGGTCACCGGGCTCCAGGGATCGGTCACGACGTCGACGCGCGGCCTTCCCGACTCCGTCCGGGCGCTGCTGAACGGCGACGTCGACGCGTTCTTCTGGTCCGGGGGCCTGCCGACGCCGTTCCTGGCCGACTACAACGACTCGAAGTCGCTGCGCCTGCTCGACATCGCCGACGTGATGCCGAAGATGCAGGAGCTCAACCAGGTGTACGGCACCGCGTCCATCCCGGCCAGCACCTACAACCAGGCCGGCCCGGTGACCACGCTGCTGGTGCCGAACGTCCTGGTGGTGCCGAAGTCGATGTCCGACGACGTCGCCGAGGCGCTGGTCCGCGGCCTGTTCGACGCCCGCCAGCAGCTCGCCGCGGCCAACCCGGCGGCACTGTCGATCGACGTGCACCCCGGCATCGAGACCCAGCCGATCCCGCTGCACCCGGGCGCGCTGCGCTACTACCGCGGGCAGAAGACCTAGGCGGCCGGGAAGGTCATCGTGATCCGCAGGCCGCCGCCCTCGGGCAGGTCGAGCGCCAGCTCGCCGTCCGAATGCGCGGTCAGCTCGCTGACGATCGCCAGGCCCAGCCCCGAACCGGGCACGTTCTGGTGGGCCGGGCTGCGCCAGAAGCGGTCGAGCGCGCGGTCGAGCTCGTCGGGCGGCAGGCCGGGGCCGTGGTCGCGGACCGACAGCCGCACCTTCTCCGCTTCGTGCTCGACGGCGATCCGGATCTCGGTGCCGGCCGCGGTGAACTTCAGCGCGTTGTCGAGCAGCGCGTCCAGGATCGTCTCGGCCCCGCGCGGCGGCATCCGGACGCGGGCGCCGTCGCCGGCGGTGTCGACGACCAGCCGCACGTCACGGGCTTCGCCGACCACCGTCCAGTCGGCGACGCGCTCGGCGACGGCCTCGTCCAGCACCACCGGGTCCAGCTCGCCGCCGGACGCCTCGGCGCGGGCCATCGAGAGCAGGCCGTCGAGGATCTGGTGCAGCCTCCCGGCGTCGACGCGCGCGGCGTCGAGGTCGGCGGCGGACTGCTCGTCCACGACGTGGCCGTCGAGGTTGCCGAGCCGGATCTTCAACGCGGTCAGCGGGTTGCGCAGCTGGTGGGAGGCGTCGGCGACGAACGCGCGCTGCGCGGCCAGCGCGCCGGACACGCTCTCGGCCATCCGGTCGAAGGAGCGCCCCAGCTGCCGCAGCTCCGGCGGCCCGCCGCTCTCCCCCACCGGCTCGGCCTCCCGCCCGCTGACCACGGACGCCACGAGGGCGCCGGTCGCGTCGTCGAGCCGGTGCACCGGCCGCAGGATCCACCGGACCACCGGGATGGCCACGGCCAGCGCCAGCACGAACGCGAGGATCCCGCCCGCGGCGAGCAGCAGCCACCACCACAGCACGTCGGCGCGTTCGGTGCCGGTGTCCGACACGCTCAGCACGGCCCCGCGCACCTCGCCGTCGGCGAGCACCGGCTCGGCCAGCACCAGCGGCGTCGCGTCCCACGGCATCAGCACGCCGGCGGGCTGCGACCGGCGGCCGGCCAGCGCCTCGTGGACCGGGTCGCTGAACCGCTCCGCCTTGAGGTCGACGGCGTCCGCGCCCGCGGAGCCGGTGACCGGCTTGCCGTCCTGGTCGACGACGATCACCTCGACGCCGTAGACCTCGGTGTAGCGGGTCAGGTCGGGTTCGAGCAGCCACGGCTTGTTGTCCAGCAGCGGCCGCTGCGCCAGCGACGCGAACCGGGCGGTGTCGGTCAGCCGGTCGAGGAACAGGTCCTGCTGCGCGCCGGCCGCGATCGAGATGGCCAGCGGGATGCCGAGGCCGAACACGAGCAACGCGACCAGCGTCAGCACGATGCCCTGCAGGCGGACGCGCACGCCGTCAGCTCCGGGCGGCCTGGCCGCCGAGCCGGTAGCCGACCCCGCGGACCGTCTCGATCAGCGCCGGGCGGCCCAGCTTCGTCCGCAGCGTCGCGACGTGAACGTCCAGCGAGCGGCTCTCCGCCGGGCCGCGGTGGCCCCACACCTCGGTGAGCACGTGCTCGCGCGAGCACACCGCGCCGCGCGCGCCCGCGACCAGCGCGAGCACCTGGAACTCCTTGCGGGACAACGCGACCGCCTGGCCGTCGACGAGCACCTCGTGCCGGGAGAGGTCGACGCTGACGTCGCCCGCCCGGATCACCACCGGCTCGGCCGTGGGGTGCTCGCCGCGGCGGCGGCGGACCGCTTCGACCCGCGCGAGCAGCTCCTCGACGTCATAAGGCTTGACGAGGTAGTCGTCGGCGCCCGCGCGCAGGCCCTGGATCCGGTCGTCGACCTCGCCGCGCGCCGACACGACGATGATCGCGACGTCGCTGACCGCGCGGATCTGGCGGCAGAGCGTGACGCCGTCGATGTCCGGCAGGCCGAGGTCGAGCAGGATGACGTCGACCTCGTGGACCCGGTCGAGCACGCCGGCGCCGGTGGCCAGCCGCGCGATCGCCAGGCCGCGGCGGGTCAGGGCCGGGATCAGCGCGCCCGCGACCCGGTCGTCGTCCTCCACCAGCAGCACCCGCACCGTGCACCCTCCCTGGTGACCTGGTTCACCCCCGGCCGGTATCGACGAACTCTAGGACCTCACCGCGGCGGCCGCCGAATCGGACATCGATACTCAGTTGAAACCCTAAGTATTGGTCAAGCCGCCTTGCGAGCCGGTAAAGCAACGGTAGGTTCTCGCCATCGCGGGTGACCCACGCCGCATTCGAACGACCCTGGAGGCCAGATGACCGCGGAGGTGGCGGCGCCGATGATCAAGGCGGCCGCCGTGAACAAGTACTTCGGCGACCTGCACGTGCTCAGGGAGATCACGCTCGAGGTGCCCCGCGGCCAGGTCGTGGTGGTGCTGGGCCCGTCCGGGTCGGGCAAGTCGACCCTCTGCCGCGCGATCAACCGGCTCGAGCCGATCAACTCCGGCGAGATCGCGGTCGACGGCGTCCCGCTGCCCGCCGAGGGCAAGGCCCTCGCGGCCCTGCGCGCCGACGTCGGCATGGTGTTCCAGTCGTTCAACCTGTTCGCGCACAAGACGATCGTCGAGAACGTCATGCTCGCGCCGGTGAAGGTCCGCAAGACCGCGCAGGCCGAGGCCCGTAAGACCGCGATGGAGCTGCTGGAGCGCGTCGGCATCGCCAACCAGGCCGACAAGTACCCGGCGCAGCTCTCGGGCGGCCAGCAGCAGCGCGTCGCCATCGCGCGGGCGCTGGCGATGCGGCCCAAGGTGATGCTGTTCGACGAGCCGACCTCGGCCCTGGACCCGGAGATGGTCCAGGAGGTCCTCGACGTCATGACCGGCCTGGCCAAGGACGGCATGACGATGCTCGTCGTCACGCACGAGATGGGCTTCGCCCGCCGGGCCGCCGATCGGGTGATCTTCATGGCCGACGGCGAGATCGTCGAGGACACGACGCCCGAAGAGTTCTTCACCGCGCCGAAGAGCGAGCGCGCGAAGGACTTCCTCGGCAAGATCTTGACCCACTGAGAAACGTTCCGCGACGCCGTTCGCGTCGCGGGTGACGACACACAGGAGAGATTCACATGAGGATCCGCACCCTCGCGGTGGGACTGCTCGTAGGTGGTCTGACGCTGACCACCATGACCGCCTGCGGCAAGGAAGGCACCCCGGCCTCGCCGGGCGCGGGTGACCAGAGCGGCTCGAACGCCGCCGCGCTGCCGACCTACCCGGTCGCGACCGGCGTCGACCTGGCCGGCTCCCCGGTGTTCGCGAAGATGAAGTCGGCCGGCGCGCTGACCGTCGGCGCGAAGGACGACCAGCCGGGCCTGGGCCAGAAGGACCCGACGACCGGCAAGTTCGGCGGCTTCGACATCGAGATCGCGAAGCTCGTCTCGGCCGGCCTCGGCTTCGACCCGGAGAAGATCACCTTCCGCACGGTCGACTCGGGCGCCCGCGAGCAGACGATCGCGAACGGCGACGTGAACTACTACGTCGGCACCTACTCGATCACCGACAAGCGCAAGGCGCTCGTCTCCTTCGCCGGGCCGTACTTCGTCGCCGGCCAGGACCTCCTGGTGCGCGCGGACGACAGCTCGATCACCGGCAAGGACACCCTCAAGGGCAAGAAGGTCTGCTCGGTGACCGGCTCGACGCCGATCCAGAAGGTCCGCTCGGAGAACCTGACCGAGCCGGGCAACATCGTCGAGTTCCAGAAGTACTCGCAGTGCGTCGAGAAGCTGCTGTCGAAGGACGTCGACGCCGTCACGACCGACGACGCGATCCTCAAGGGCTACGCGGCCCAGGACAAGGACAACCTGAAGGTCGTCGGCCAGACGTTCTCGACCGAGAAGTACGGCATCGGCCTCAACAAGGACGACAAGGTCCTGCGCGACAAGGTCAACGAGATCCTGCAGAAGGCGCTGGACGACGGCACCTGGCAGAAGATCTACGACGCGACGCTCGGCAAGTCCGGTTCGCCGGCGAAGAAGCCGACCCTCGAGAAGTACTGACGTGACACGAGGCCGGTGGATCGGGTGCGCCCGGTCCACCGGCCTCATCACATCCACCTGACCACGGACGCGGGGAAGGCTCCATGGACGTCCTCTTCACCAACCTGGACCTGTTCGGTCCGTTCTTCCTCCGCACGATCGAACTGTTCGTGCTCTCCGCCATCGGCAGCCTGATCCTGGGCACCATCCTCGCGATGCTGCGGGTGAGCCCGGTGCCCGTCTTCCGCGCCGTCGGCACGGCGTACGTGACGATCGCCCGGAACACGCCGCTCACGCTGGTCTTCGCGTTCTTCGTGTTCGCGTACCCGCTGCTCGACATCGTCAAGCTCGACTACTTCCCGGCCGCGGTGACGGCGCTGACCGTGTACACCTCGGCGTTCATCTGCGAGGTCGTGCGCTCGGGCATCAACACGGTGCCGGTCGGGCAGGCCGAGGCGGGCCGGGCGCTGGGGCTGAACTTCGGCCAGATCCTCGGCCAGGTCGTGCTGCCGCAGGCGCTTCGTTCGGTCGTGCCGCCGCTGATCAGCACCCTGATCGCGCTGCTGAAGAACACCACGATCGCCGCCGGTTTCTCCGTCGCGGAGGCCGGCGCGATCCGCTCGTACCTGTCCGAACGCGGTGAGAACCAGCTGGTCGGCCTGCTGTGGGTGGCCCTCGGCTTCATCATCCTGGTCGCCGTGCTGTCGTTCGTCCAACGCAGCCTGGAGAAGCGCTGGAGCGTGGCCCGATGAGCAACGTACTGTTCGACGTCCCCGGTCCGAAGGCGCGGCTGCGCTACCGGACCTACGCGGTCGTCGGCGTCATCGTGGTCGTCGCGTTCGTCGGCTACATCGGGTGGCGCTTCTACGACAGCGGCCAGTTCACGGCCCGCAAGTGGGAGTGGCTGCAGTACGCGCAGGTCCAGAGCGACCTGGCCAACGCGGTGCTCGCGACGGTGGAGGCGTTCGCCGCCGCGACGGTGCTGGCGCTGATCTTCGGCGCGGTCTTCGCGGCCGGACGGCTGTCGGACCACGCCTGGATCCGGGGGATCTGCGGGTTCGTCGTGGAGTTCTTCCGCGCCATCCCGGCGCTGATCCTGATGTTCTTCTTCTACTTCGGATTGCCGACGCTCGGCGTGCCGATCACGCCGTTCCTCGGTGTGGTGTTCGGCCTGACGCTGTACAACGGCTCGGTGCTCGCGGAGGTCTTCCGCGCGGGCATCCAGTCGCTGCCGAAGGGCCAGAGCGAGGCCGCGTACGCGCTGGGCATGCGCAAGACGCAGGTCATGTTCCTGGTGCTGCTGCCGCAGGCGATCCGGGCGATGCTGCCGACGATCATCAGCCAGCTCGTCGTGCTGCTGAAGGACACCGCGCTCGGGTTCATCATCACGTACCAGGAGCTGCTGTACTACGCGCGCTACATCGGCTCGCAGGGCGCGTTCGGCCGGCCGATCGTGCCGTCGACGATCGTGGCCACCGGTATCTACATCGTGATGTGCCTGCTGCTGACGGCGCTGGCGACGTACCTGGAGCGGCGCAACCGCCGCAACAAGAAGGTCGTGGGCGCCGCACCCCCGGCCACGGGCGAGGCGGCTCTCGTCTCCGCCGCCTGAGTCACCCGTTCGAGGCCCCCGGGATCCGTCCCGGGGGCCTTGTCCTGTCCCGGGGTCTCCCCTAGCGTCGGGCGCATGGGTGTCGCACTGGTGACCGGAAGCTCACGAGGGCTGGGCCGCACGATCGCCCGGCGGCTGGCCCGCGACGGGTTCGCGGTGGCGGTGAACGCGCTGCACGACGACCCCGACCTCGAGACCGCCGCCCAGGAGGTCCTCGCCGAGGGCGGCAAGGCCGCGGCGTTCGCCGCCGACGTCACCGACCGGCACCAGGTGGGCGAGCTGGTCGACGGGGTGACGGCGCTGCTGGGCCCGATCAGCGTCCTGGTCGTCAACGCGACGGGCCCGCAGCCGGACGTCTTCCTGTCCGAAGTGGACTGGCCGGACCACCTGGGGCACCTGGACTTCTTCGTGCGGTCCCCGGTGCTGCTGGGCCACGCGGTGCTCCCGGGCATGCGCGCCCGCGGCTACGGCCGGATCGTCCACATCGACTCGGAGGTGGCGGACCGCCCGCCGGTCGGCCGCTCGGCCTACGCGACGGCGAAGGCGGCCCAGGTCGGCCTGGCCCGCTCGTGGGCCCGCGAACTGGCCCCGGACGGCATCACGGTCAACTCGGTGGCGCCGGGGTTCGTCCCGGTGGAGCGCCACGCGGAGGTCCCGGAAGCCGAGCGCGAGGCCTACCGCGCGGGCGTGCCGGTGGGCCGCCTGGGCACCCCGGAGGACGTGGCGGCGGCGGTGAGCTTCTTCGTGTCGCAGGAGGCGGGCTTCATCACGGGCCAGCGTCTGCTGGTGGACGGCGGGCGCGCCCTCGGCTGAGCTGCAGCACCACCAGCACACCGAGGATGAGCACCAAGGCCAGCGTCAAGGCCGTCCACATCGCGACGTGCAGCTGCAGCAACCCACCGGCGAAGGCGCCGGCCAGCATCGCGCCCACGGCGGCGACCTTCCGCACCGGATGCGCCCCCTGACCACCCGCCGCCTTCGAGTCGGCCGCGAAGCCGGTCAACGTCATCGTCAGCACCGTCGTCGTCAGGTCAGGCGCGCCGATCCGGCGGACCGCGGCGTTCTGCAGGCCCATCGCGACGCCCAGCACGACGATCAGCAGCTCGCTGCCCAACCGGGTGCCGCTGCCGAGTGTCGCCGACAGCACGACGGCCACCGCCACCAGCGCCGCTTGGACCGCCGTCGCCTGGCGAAGCGTGTCGTACTCGTCTTCGGTGCGGGCCAGGCGCCCGCCCGCGAGCGCGCCGGCGAGGAAGGCCAGCACCGCCGTCAGCGACGCGAGCACCGACAACGTCGTCTCGCCCGCCGCCGCGAACCCGAGGAACACGACGTTGCCGGTCATGTTCGCGACGAACACCCGCCCCAGCCCGAGGAAGCTGACGGCGTCGACCACCCCGGTCACCACGGTCAGCGTCAGCAGCAGCGCGGCGAGGTTCCGCGCCTTCGTCTCAGCCATGGACGAAGTCAACCACCCGGCGGGCCGGTTCGCGTCCCGTCTTCGAGGGTCGCGACGACCGGCGGCTCAGTTCCATTCCGGAGACGAACTTCACCGAACGATTCATTTCCTTACCCGCCACCGCCAAAGAAACTCGCCTATCAACCACTCTCTCACGCGCGAAGCGCGCTTCACCATGCGAAGCTGCTTCGCAGCGCTTCGCGAGCGGAATCCGTTGTCACACAGGCGGAACACTGACCTCCTTGCGGTGAATCCCTGCGCGGCACGGGGCGTTTTGTCGGGGGTCCCCTCTAGCGTGCGGGCATGACCGAAAAGAGCACCGTGCGGACCCGGGAAATGGCCGTCGAACTCAAGGGGCAGCGGGAACTGAAGCGGATGAGCCTGCGCGAGGTGGCCCGGCGCGCGGACTGGTCCGCGTCGAAGGTGTCGGCCTGGGAGAACGGCCGGCGCATCTCCCCGGTCGACGCCGCGATCTACCTCGCCCACTGCGGCACGAAGGCCGCCGAGCGCGCGCGGCTCCTCGAACTGACCAAACCCCCGGGTGACCTGTACTGGGTACGGCCGTACTTCGACCCGCTCGTCGACCCGGCGAAGTCCCTGATCGTCCAGGAAAACCTCGCCACCAAGGTGATTTCGAACAGTCCCGCGGCCCTGCCCGGCATGCTCCAGACCGAGGACTACGTCCGCTCGCTCCACGAGCTGTCCGGGCAGTACCCGACCGACCGGCTGAAGCTGCTGGCCCAGGAGCGGATCGACCGCCAACGGCTGCTGCAGCGCCGAAACCCGCCCCAGTGCGTCTACTTCCTCTACGAACACACGTTGAGATCGATCCTGCGCGACCCGGCGCTGATGCACGAACAGCTCCAGTATCTGGTGCTGGCGACCAACCTGCCCCACTGCACGATCCGGGTCGTCCCCGCGTCGGCGCCGCCGTACCACCTCATCGGCAGCCGCTTCACGATCCTGGAGTTCGCCGAACACCCGTCGGTGGCCTACGAGGAAACCTTCTCCGCCGGGCTGTTCATCGACGAGCGGGCGGCGGTCGAAGCGTTCTACGGGTTCGGCACCCGGCTGGAGCAGGCCGCGCTGTCCGAACGGGAGTCGCGGGAGTTCCTCGTCCGTCTGACCGAGGAGTTCGACCTCATGAAGACGTGACAACCCGGATCCCGTCGTGCCAGACCGCCCGGATCCGGCCGGGCAGGTCCGACACGTCCAGGTCGGTGCCGTCGAGCAGCACGAGATCCGCGCGCAGGCCCGGCTCGACGCGGCCGCGGTCGTCGTCGAGGCGAAGCAGGCGCGCCGCTTCGGAGGTGGCTGCCTTCAGGGCGGCCGCGTCGCCGAGCACCGCGGCCAGCAGCCGCAGCTCGGTCGTCAAGTCGACATGGGGACGCGGGGCCAGGTCCGAGCCCGCGGCGATCCGGACCCCCGCCTCCACCGCGAGCCGGAGCGAGCGCTGGTGTGTGTCGGCGAACTCGCTGTCGTGCAGGGGCGACAGTGTCGGCACGTACCCGGCGTCGGCCAGCGCGGCGACAGCTGTGTCGTCGAGGAACGTGCCGTGCTCGACGCTGCGCCCCCCGGCGCGGGCGGCCGACACCACCGCCTCCGCCGTGTGCGCGTGCGCGTCACGGCCGCAGCGGCGGGCTTCGTCGACCAACGCCGTGACCTCGTCGTCGGTCGGGCGGACGTCCACGCCCTCGCGGATCGCCCGCATCGCGCCGCTCGCGCCGACCTTGATCCAGTCGGCGCCCGCGCGCACCATCCGGCGGACGGCCGCGCGGGCGGCGCCCGGCCCGTCGAACAGCGGGTCCGGCAGCGACGGGTCGCCGTAGTTGTCGACGGCGCCCGCGGTCGCGTCCCAGGTGTCACCGAGCCCGCCGGTCGGTCCGAGCTGACGCAGGCTGACCAGCAGGTCCGGCCCGGTGATCCAGCCTTCGTGCAGCGCGTGCTTACTCTGCCAATCTTCGCCAATCCGGCCACGGTCACGGCCGAATGGCTTTTGTAGCTATGGTCACCTCTCGCTCGAGGGTCGGCCTACCTCTGGCCGGATTGGCAAAGCAGGCGTCGGCGCCCCAGGCGTCCCGGACGGTGGTGATCCCGCGGGCCAGCAGCCCCGCCGGAACAGTCGACCCGTCCGTCCCCGCCGAGGCCCGGCCCGACCTCGGCGATCCGCGAGCCGTCGACAGGCGCGCCGGCCAGCAGCGTCACGCGAGATCCTTGCGGTAGATGAGGAAGTCGCACGGCGTGGCCAGCGACGGCGCGAGGTGCGGGTAGTCCTCGGCGAGGTCGGCGCGATGGGTCACGCGGTAGCCGAGCCGGTCGTACCACCCGGCGAGGAACTGCTTCGACGGATGGGTCCATTCGCGCGGCACCAGCAGTTCCAGCTGCATCTCACGACAGCCCGCGTCCCGGCTGACCCGCTCGGCGAAGGCCACCAGCTCCCGCCCGATGCCGAGCCCGCGCCGCGCAGGATCGGCGGCGAGCATGCCGAACTCACCGGTGCTGCTGTCGAGCCGCCGGACCCGCACCGACCCGGCGAAGTCCCCGTCCACGAAGGCGACGGCGATCTCCCCCGCCCGCACGAACCCGGCCACCTCGTCGGCCGAGGTCCGGTCGGTGCTGCCGAGCCAGAGCCCCTTCTCGGACTCGGCGTAGACCTGGTTGACAAGAGCGGTGATCCGCGCGACCAGCGCGGGCCCGGCGGACGGCGGCAGCAGCTCGATCTCCATGCTGCCACCTTGTCACGCGAGCCCGACGATCTCCGCCGCGAACCCGCCCAGCTCCGCTTCCCGGCGCGAGCACGCGTCCGCGAGCCGCGCGATGTCGGCCGCCCATTCGCCGGTGGCCCGGTCGGCCGAGCCGATCCGCTCGAAACCCCGGTCGAGCAGCCCCCGCGCATCGTCGAACCGGCCGCGCGCGACGGCCTTCACCGCGCCGAGCGCATTGGCCAGCGCACTGGCGGGACGCGACCACTCGCCGTCAGCGGCGGGCACGGGAACGTCGTCGGCGGCTTCGGTGCGCACGTCCAGGTCGAGCCGCCAGAACAGCGGAACTCCTTGGAAGCGCACAAAAACCAGTCGCTGGACCGGCGAGTGCAGGAAGTCCGGCGAGAACCGCACCGAGGCGACCGGCTGGACCGCGGCCAGCACCGACGCGAGATCGAGACAGGAAGGGAACGCGGCCGAGGGCACCTGCCACTCGACGTCGATGTCGCTGTAGGCGTCCTCGGTCCCCAACGCGAGCGAACCCCGTAACGACGCTCGCGAACCGGCGACCGCCGCCTCGAGAGCGGCGAGCACACGGTTCGCGAGCGTCGAACGGGACAGCGTCACTGATCGCGGCGGAAGAGCTTGTTGCCCAGCCACACGATCGGGTCGTACTTGCGGTCGGCGACGCGCTCCTTCATCGGGATGAGCGCGTTGTCGGTGATGTGGATGCCTTCCGGGCAGACCTCGCTGCAGCACTTGGTGATGTTGCAGTACCCGAGGCCGTGCTCCTCCTGCGCGGCGTCACGGCGGTCCGCGACGTCGAGCGGGTGCATCTCCAGCTCGGCGATGCGCATCAGGTACCGCGGGCCGGCGAAGGCTTCCTTGTTCTCCTCGTGGTCACGCACCACGTGGCAGGTGTTCTGGCACAGGAAGCACTCGATGCACTTGCGGAACTCCTGCGACCGCTCGACGTCCACCTGCTGCATCCGGTATTCACCGGGCTTGAGGTCCGCGGGCGGGGTGAACGACGGGATCTCCCGCGCCTTCGTGTAGTTGAACGACACGTCGGTGACGAGGTCGCGGATCACCGGGAACGTCCGCATCGGCGTCACCGTGATCACCTCTTCCTCGGTGAACGTCGACATCCGCGTCATGCACAGCAGGCGCGGCTTGCCGTTGATCTCCGCCGAGCACGAGCCACACTTGCCCGCCTTGCAGTTCCAGCGCACCGCGAGGTCCGACGCCTGGGTGGCCTGCAGCCGGTGGATGATGTCGAGGACGACCTCGCCCTCGTTCACCTCCACCGTGAAGTCCTGCAGCTCGCCGCCCGTGTCGTCGCCGCGCCAGACCCGGAAACTCGCTTTGTAGCTCATGCGCACACCTCGCTGTCGCTCGGTGCCGCCTGAGCCGGAAGCGCTGTGTTGAATGATTCGCTCGCAAGCTCGCTCATGCCTTGCTCCCCGGGTGCGTCTCGAGCTCTCCGCCGGTGTAGTACTTCCCGAGCTCGCCGAACTCGAACAGCTCCAGCAGGTCCTGCCGCAACGGCACCTGCTCCTCGACCACCACGCCAATGTCCGGGACGACCGGGTTGTCCCCCTCGGACGCCGAGCACACCAGCAGCTTGTGCCGCCACTCGGCGTCCATGCCCGGGAAGTCGTCGCGGGTGTGCCCGCCGCGGCTCTCGGTCCGCGTCAGGGCCGCCTTCGCGACGCACTCGCTGACCATCAGCATGTTGCGCAGGTCGATCGCGAGGTGCCAGCCGGGGTTGAACTGCCGGTGCCCTTCCACCGTGACGCGCAGGATCCGCTGCCGCAGCTCGGCGAGCTTCGTCAGGGCCTGCTCGATCTCGCCGGCCTTGCGGATGATGCCGACCAGGTCGTTCATCGACTGCTGCAGCTCGGTGTGCAGGGTGTACGGGTTCTCCGCCGTGGCACCGGAAGGCGGGTCGAACGGCGCGAGCGCCATCTTCGCCGCGGCGTCCACATCGGACTGGGCGACCGCGGGCCGGTCGGCGAGGCCGTCCACGTACTCGGCCGCGCCGAGGCCCGCGCGGCGGCCGAACACCAGCAGGTCGGACAGCGAGTTGCCGCCGAGCCGGTTGGAGCCGTGCATGCCGCCCGAGCACTCGCCGGCCGCGAACAGGCCGGGCACGCTCGCCGCCGCCGTGTCCGGGTCGACCTCGATGCCGCCCATGACGTAGTGGCAGGTCGGGCCGACCTCCATCGGCTCGGCCGTGATGTCGACGTCCGCCAGCTCCTTGAACTGGTGGTACATCGACGGCAGCCGCTTCTTGATCTCCTCGGTCGGCAGCCGGCTGGCGATGTCGAGGAAGACGCCGCCGTGCGGGGAGCCGCGGCCTTCCTTGACCTCGGAGTTGATCGCGCGGGCCACTTCGTCGCGGGGCAGCAGGTCCGGCGTGCGCCGGTTGTTGTCCGCGTCGGCGTACCAGCGGTCGGCTTCCTCTTCGCTTTCCGCGTACTGGCCCTTGAACACCTCGGGCACGTACTCGAACATGAACCGCTTGCCGTCGGAGTTCTTGAGCACCCCGCCGTCACCGCGGACACCCTCGGTCACGAGGATGCCCTTGACGCTCGGCGGCCAGACCATGCCGGTCGGGTGGAACTGGACGAACTCCATGTTGATCAGCTTCGCGCCCGCCCGCAGGGCCAGCGCGTGGCCGTCCCCGGTGTACTCCCACGAGTTCGACGTCACCTTGAACGACTTGCCGATGCCGCCGGTCGCGAGCACGACCGCGGGCGCGTCGAACAGGATGAACCGGCCGCTCTCACGCCAGTAGCCGAACGCGCCGGCGATCTTCCCGTCGGTGGTGAGCAGCTCGGTGACCGTGCACTCGGCGAAGACCTTGATCTTCGCCTCGTAGTCCCCGGTCTCGGCGAAGTCCTCCTGCTGCAGCGACACGATCTTCTGCTGCATCGTGCGGATGAGCTCGAGGCCGGTGCGGTCACCGACGTGCGCCAGCCGCGGGTAGGTGTGCCCGCCGAAGTTGCGCTGGCTGATCCGGCCGTCGGCGGTGCGGTCGAACAGGGCGCCGTAGGTCTCCAGCTCCCAGACGCGGTCCGGCGCCTCCTTGGCGTGCAGCTCGGCCATCCGCCAGTTGTTGAGGAACTTGCCGCCGCGCATGGTGTCGCGGAAGTGGACCTGCCAGTTGTCGTTCGAGTTCGCGTTGCCCATCGAGGCGGCGCACCCGCCCTCGGCCATCACCGTGTGCGCCTTGCCGAACAGGGACTTGCACACGACGGCCACGCGGAAACCGCGCTCGCGAGCTTCGATCACGGCGCGCAGACCGGCGCCGCCGGCCCCGATCACCACCACGTCGTAGCTGTGGCGTTCGACCTCGGTCATAAAAGAATTCCACCTCGGAACTGGGGACGTCGCTTGTCGGGAGAGGGAAGCGCTAGTTGACGAATCTCAGGTCCGAGATCGCGCCGCTGGCCACGAGCATGACGTAGAAGTCGGTCAGCACCAGCGTGCCGAGCGTCGTCCAGGCCAGCGCCATGTGGCGGGTGTTGAGCTTGGTCACCTGGGTCCAGATCCAGTACCGCACCGGGTGCTTGGAGAAGTGCTTCAGCCTGCCCCCGGTGACGTGCCGGCACGAGTGGCAGGAAAGCGTGTAGGCCCAGAGCAGGACGACGTTCGCGAGCAGGATGAGGTTGCCCAGCCCGAAGCCGAAGCCGCCGGTCTTGCCGTGGAACGCGGTGATCGCGTCGTAGGTGTTGACCAGCGAGACGACCAGCGCGACGTAGAAGAAGTAGCGGTGGACGTTCTGGATGATCAGCGGCAGCCGCGTCTCGCCGGTGTACTTCGCCTTCGGTTCGGCGACCGCGCACGCGGGCGGCGAGAACCACACGGCCCGGTAGTAGGCCTTGCGGTAGTAGTAGCAGGTCAGGCGGAACCCGAGCAGGAACGGCAACACGACGAACCCGAGCGGGATGAACCCAGGCAGGTCGCCGAACCAGTGTCCGAAGTGGCTCGAGCCCTCGACGCACGAGGTGGACAGGCACGGGGAGTAGAACGGCGTCAGGTAGTGGTAGTCCGGCACCCAGTAAGCGGTGCGCACGAACGACCGGACCGTCGCGTAGATGATGAAGGCGCCCAACCCGAGCACGGTGAGCAGGGGCTGGAGCCACCATCGGTCGGTCCGCAGGGTGCGTTCGGCGATCCGGGCCCGCTTCGGGGACCGGACGCCGGTGCCGACGCCGTTGTCAGCCGGAGCGCTCACCGCTGGTCGCGCTTGTAGCCGCCGACGCCTTCGTCGTCCGCGCCGTGCCACAGCGACGGGTCGTAGGGGGTGTCGGGTACCGGGACGCGCTCGGCGGGTTTCGCCTGGGCGGGCACGGCCGGCGGCGTGCCGTCGAGGTCCGCGGTGTCGATGTCGAGGCGCTCCACGTCGTTGGCGAGCCGGCGCACCGCCGACGCGTCGCCGTAACGAGAGCGCAGTGCGCCGACGCACTGCCTGAGCTGGCCGATGGTTCGCCGCAGCTCGGCGATCTCGGAGGTGGACATCATTCCTCCCGGTGGTGGTGGGGCTGGCAGGGAGCCGGCCGGGCGATCGCTCGCCGTAGGGCTTTGCCACGCGTCGTGCAGATGTGACAACTAGCACACTAACGGTTCCCGGGGTGATCGGGGTCACGCGGGTGGATCTTCTGAATCGATTTTGATTCGGCGTTTTCCCGAGGTACTGTGGCCAGTGTCACGACCCAGAGGCGTCAGCGCTGCCGTCCCGCGGACCACCACACACCAGTGATCCGGAGCCGGACATGAGCCCCACCGCCCTGAACGCGACCGTCGCCGAAGTCACCGCCCGCATCACCGCGCGCAGTGCCGCGACCCGCACCGCCTACCTCGGCCGCACGGCCGAAGCGCACGAAGAAGGCCCGGTCCGCCGCGGCCTCGCGTGCAGCAACCTCGCCCACGGCTTCGCCGCCATGGAAGGCGGCGACAAGGCAGCCCTGCGGGCCGCGCGCGCCCCGGGCGTCGCGATCGTCTCGTCCTACAACGACATGCTCTCGGCGCACCAGCCGATGCAGGAGTACCCGGCCTGGCTGAAGAAGTCGGTGCGCTCAGCGGGCGGGGTCGCCCAGTTCGCCGGCGGGGTCCCCGCGATGTGCGACGGCATCACCCAGGGCCGCGCGGGCATGGAGCTGTCCCTCTTCAGCCGCGAGGTCATCGCGATGTCGACGGCGATCGCCCTCTCGCACGACATGTTCGACGCGGCCCTGCTGCTGGGCGTCTGCGACAAGATCGTGCCCGGCCTGCTGATCGGCGCCCTGTCGTTCGGGCACCTGCCGGCCGTGCTGGTCCCGGCCGGGCCGATGAACTCCGGCCTGCCGAACAAGGAGAAGGCGCGCGTCCGGCAGCTCTACGCCGAGGGTCTCGCGACGCGCGAAGACCTCCTCGACGCCGAAGCGGCGTCGTACCACTCCGCCGGCACTTGCACCTTCTACGGCACGGCCAACTCGAACCAGATGGTCGTCGAGGTGATGGGCCTGCACCTGCCCGGCGCCAGCTTCGTCCAGCCGGGTTCGGCCCTGCGCCAGGCGCTGACCGAGGAGGCCGGACGGCGGATCGTCGCGATTTCGCGCGGCGAGGAGTACACGCCGGTCTCGCGGATCCTCGACGAGAAGGCGTTCGTGAACGGCGTCATCGCGCTGCTCGCGACCGGCGGCTCGACCAACCACACGATGCACCTGGTCGCCGTCGCCGCGGCGGCGGGCATCCAGCTGACCTGGGACGACTTCTCCGACCTCTCGGCCGTCGTGCCGCTGCTGGCGCGGGTCTACCCCAACGGCAGCGCCGACATCAACCACTTCCACGCCGCCGGCGGCATCCAGTTCCTGGTCGGCACGCTGCTCGACGCCGGGCTGCTGCACGAGGACGTGCACACGGTCGCCGGGTTCGGGCTGCACCGCTACCGCGCCGAGCCGATCCTGTCCGACGGCGAGCTCGTCTGGCGCGACGTCCCCACCCGCAGCCTCGACGAAGAGGTGCTGCGCCCGGCGTGGCGGCCCTTCGCCGCGGACGGCGGGCTGCGAATGGTCGAGGGCAACCTCGGCCGTGCGGTGGTCAAGGTGTCCGCGGTGGCTCCGGAGCACCGGGTCGTCCAGGCGCCGGCGCGGGTGTTCACCTCCCAGGAGGCGTTCAAGACGGCGTTCGAGGCCGGCGAGCTGGACCGCGACGTGGTGGTGGTGCTCCGGCAGCAGGGCCCGCGGGCGAACGGCATGCCGGAGCTGCACGGCCTCACCCCCGCGCTGGGCGTGCTGATGGACCGCGGGCACGCCGTGGCGCTGCTCACGGACGGGCGTATGTCGGGCGCGTCGGGCAAGATCCCGGCCGCGATCCAGGTGACGCCGGAAGCCGCGGCGGGCGGCCCGATCGCCCGCATCGCCGACGGCGACGTCATCCGGCTCGACGCGTCTTCGGGCTCGCTGGACGTGCTGGTCGGTGACGAAGAACTCGCCCGGCGTGAGCTTGTGGACGCACCGCCGTCCGAAGCATCCTGGACCGGCACCGGCCGAGAGCTGTTCGCCGCGTTGCGCCGTGCCGTCGGCCCCGCCGACCAGGGCGCTTCGGTGTTCGGCGGCCTGACGCCGGAGCACTTCGGAACGCCCGCTTTCGCAACCCAGGAGGTCGGTCAGTGACCACCGGTCAGGACCTGCTCGAGCTGTCCCCCGTGATGCCCGTCGTGGTGATCGACGACGCCGACGACGCGGTGCCCACGGCGCGGGCGCTGCTCGCCGGCGGGATCGGGGTCATCGAGCTGACCCTGCGCACCCCGGCGGCGTTGTCGGCGATCGAGCGCGTCGCGGCCGAGGTGCCGGACATCGTCCTCGGCGCCGGCACGGTCACGTCGCCGGACCAGGCGAAGCAGGCGGCCGACGCGGGTGCGAAGTTCCTCGTGACGCCCGGCTGCACCGACGCCGTCGTCGACGCGTGCTTCGAGACCGGGCTGCCGTTCCTGCCCGGCGCGAGCACGGTGTCGGAGGCGATGAAGCTGGCCGAACGCGGGCTCACGGCGCTGAAGTTCTTCCCGGCGGAGGCGTCCGGCGGCGTCGCGTACCTGAAGTCGATCGCGGGCCCGTTGCCCGGCTTGAAGTTCTGCCCGACGGGCGGGATCACGGTCGCGTCGGCGCCTTCGTACCTGGCGCTGCCGAACGTCGGCTGCATCGGCGGTTCGTGGCTGACGGCCTCGCTCGATTCCGCGACGATCGAGAAACTGGCCGCGGAAGCCGCGAAGCTGTAGCCGAGATCACCCCGGGGAATTACGGACCCGAACGGCGGAATCGACGTCCGGATTCCGGGAGCACCGTTCCCACGCGCTGGAACGGTGCTCCCAACGGGTGTGGCGGCGGTCATGCGTTCGCCCGTTTGTGCCAGTGAGCGGGCCATTTGCGCCACGGTCGGTGATTCACCCCTTGTTATCGTTCCTCCTCGCTGTTTCGAGCGAGGAGATCCGGTGTCCCTGACCGATGTGGTCGCCCCCAGTCCCGCCCCCGAGAACGTCGCCGCACTCATCGGCGAACGTCTTTCGCTGTCCGCCCTGCACCAGCTGGGTGGCGCCCTCGGCGGTTATTCCTTTGTCAAGGTCGTGGTGGACCGCGAAAACGCGGTGATCCACTTCCTGAACGACGCGCGCCATTCCTTTCACGCGATCTATATCGGCGAAGAGATCCTCGGGATCCCCGAAGAACGCGTGCGCGCGGAGATCGACGTGTACAACCAGGCGTTCTACCACGCGCCGGACCGCCGGTTCCTGCTCGGCATCCTCGCCCAGCACCCGCGGATGCTTTCGCTGGAGACGGTCGAGGTCGACACGATGCCGGCCGAGCTGATCCGCGAGTTCCACGCCTTTGTCGCGCGGTACGTCGACCCGGCGCTGCCGCTGCTGTTCAAGCCGGCCAACCAGCGGCAGGAACGGCTCGTCCGGGAGATCCCGGCTGCCGAGCTGCCGCGGGTGTTCGCGCACGAGCTGTTCTCGACGGCGCCGTTCGTCGCGCTGAACCCGGGCACGGCCACGGGCCGGCTGCGCGCCTTCCGCAGCGAGGCCGAGTACCGGGCCGCGACGCTGGACTGGTCGGACATCATCGTGATGGACCGCGTGCCCGACGACATCCCACGGCTGGCCGGCATCGTCAACGCCCGGCACACCACGCCGTTGTCGCACACCAACGTCCTGGCCACCGGCTGGCAGATCCCGAACGCCGTCCAGCTCGGCGCGCTGGCCGAGATCGAGCGCCGCGGCCTCGACGGCAAGTGGGTCGAGTACACGGTGGACGCCCAGGCGCTCACGCTGCGGGAGGTTCCCGAGCCGGCCGCGGCGACGCCGCCGGGCTGGTACGCCCAGCGCGTCACGCTGGAGGAACCGGAGTCCGCGCACAGCCCGATCGTGAACCTCGCGCGGCTGCGCGCGGCCGACCGGTACCGCTACGGCACGAAGGCGGCGAACCTCGGCGAGCTGCACCACGTGCTGGCCCACGGCTCGCAGCGGCTGCTCGGCTTCTACCAGGTGCCGCGGCCGCCGCGGGACAACCTCCTCCCCCACCTGGCGCGGCTGCTGGACGTCCCCGCCTGCGCCTCGGCGACCGACCTGGCCGCCGCGGCCCACCGGCTGCTCGACGACCACATCCGCGTGCCCCGCGGCATCGCGCTGCCGTTCTCGCTGCAGCGGCGGTTCCTGGAGTCGTCACCGCGGATCCAGCAGGCCATCGGCAAGCTGAAGATGGCCCTGGAGCTGGACGCACGGGAGATCGAGCCGCTGTGCGTCGAGCTGCAGGCGCTGATCCGGTCGGCCCGGATGCCGGGCGCGCTCGCCGGGGAGATCGACTCGGCACTGGTGTCGCAGCTCGCGGGCGTGCGGACGTTCGTCGTGCGCAGCTCGTCGAACGCCGAAGACCTCGCCGGGTTCTCGGCCGCCGGGATCTACGAGTCGCTCAACCACGTCACGACGGCCGAGCGGATCTTCGCCAGTGTCAAGGAAGTCTGGGCCTCACTGGTGTCGGTGCGCAGCGTCCGGCTGCGGCGGCAGGCCGGGATCTCCCTCGACGAGTGCTATATGGGCGTGGTGATCCAGGAGCAGGTCTCGGCCGGCTTCGGCGGTGTGCTCGTGACGACGAACCCGATGAACCGCGCGGACTTCCGCACGGTGTACGTCAACGTGTCGCCTCGCGTGACCGACGTCGTCGACGGTTCGGCGTTGCCCATGCAGTACCTGTACTCGACGGTCGAGGGCGGTGGCCGCACGGTGTCGCTCGGCGACGCGGCGGCGGATCTCGACGCGCGGGCCCACGACCAGCTGCAGCGCCTGGCGATCGCCGGCCGGCTGCTGCAGGGCCACTTCTCGCCGGACTACACGTTCGGCTCGCCGGTGGACATCGAGTGGCTCGCCGACGGCGACCACGTCCACATCGTGCAGCTGCGCCCCTATTCGGCCTGACCTTCTTCCGGGAGACCTCACCATGCTGGGCCTTCGCCTGCCCGCACCACCGGCCGTGCAGCGCACCGTCCGGCTGACCTACGGGTTCCAGTTCTTCTTCGGCCTGCTGCTGTGGGTGCCGATCTTCTACCAGTACCAGAAGCTCGTCGGCCTGTCCGACGGCGAGATCTTCGGCATCCAGAGCATCTACTACCTCGTGTTCTGCCTGCTGGAGATCCCGACCGGGATGATCGCCGACCGGTTCGACTACCGCACGTCCCTGGCCGCGGGCGCGGGCGTGCTCGTGATGGCGAACCTGGTGCCGGTGCTTTCCGGCTCGTACACCGGGTTCCTGGTGCACTTCATCCTGATCGCCTTGGCACGCTCACTGGTTTCCGGCGCCCAGAGCGCGTACCTGTACGAGTACCTGCACGCTCACGGCTCCGGGGAACACTATTTGCGTGTGGAAGGGGTCGGCCGCGCGTACAGCCTGGTCGGCAAGATCGTGTACTGGCCGGTGATCGGCCTGCTGATGACGTGGAACCTCCCTTCCCCGTACTGGCTGACGGCGATCAACGCCGCCGTGGCCCTGCTGTTCGCACTGAAGCTCCCGGCGATCCCGGGCGGCCGCCGCACCGCGGGTAAGACGGCGTCGCTGCTGGCGGGAGTCGGCGGCGCGCTGTCAGCGCTGCGTTCGTCGCGGTGGCTGGTGTTGCTGATGGTGCAGGGCATCGCGATGTTCACGCTCGTGCGGATCTGCCAGGTGAACCTGTTCCAGCCGATCCTGGAGTCGAAGTCCCTGTCGGTGAACTGGTACGGCGCGGTCCTGGCCGCGATGACGGTGTTCGAAGCCCTGGGCGCGGCCCGCCCGCACCGCCTCCGCCGGGCGATCGGCCCGGTGGGCACGGTGTTCACGCTGACGGTCGTGATGGCGCTGTGCCTGGGTTTTGTGGTCCCGCTGGGCTCCTTCCCGACGGTGGTGCTGCTGTGCGTCTTCGCGGTGGCGACCGGGATCTCGTTCCCGGTCCAGAAGCAGCTGCTGAACGACTCCATCCCGGACTCCCGCTACCGCGCGACGCTGCTCTCGATGGAGTCCATTGTGGACCGAGCGGTGTGCGCGCTGGTCGCCGTGGCGCTGGGCGCGTACCTGGCGGCGGGTGAGCTGGACGAGTTCCTGGTGCTTTCGGCCGTGGTCACGTGTGTGGTGATGGCGCTGCTCGCGGTGCTGCTGCTGGTGGTCCGCAAGCACCGCTCGGACCGGCGCCGGCCGGCCGAGCGGGAGGCGGTGCCGGTCACCACGGCGTAAGACGGTCGCGAGGTCAGTCGATGTAGGCGTCGTCAAGAAGGGTGGACTCCGCGCCGTACTCGTGGAGCTCCTCCTTGATCACCGTGTACGCCAGCCCTTGGGGATA
The DNA here is from genome assembly GCF_055583145.1 of Amycolatopsis sp. NPDC104819. NCBI lineage: Bacteria > Bacillati > Actinomycetota > Actinomycetes > Pseudonocardiales > Pseudonocardiaceae > Amycolatopsis > Amycolatopsis sp. NPDC104819. The sequence continues at coordinate 29,546 of NZ_JBVJON010000023.1, forward strand.
ACCCTTGCGGGCCAGGAAGCCGAGCAGCCGGCGCAGCGCCGTCTGCTCGTCGACGTTGCCCAGCGATCCGAGGCGCTTGCGGACCAGCTCCCTGGCCATCTGCTCCTCGGACTCGCGGTCGACCTCACCCGCCGCCTGCGCCGCGACTTCGTCGTCGACGCCTTTGCGCCGCAGCTCGGCCATCAGCGCGGTGCGGGAGAGCCCCTGGGTCTCGTGCCGGGACTTCACCCACAGCTCGGCGAACTCGGCGTCGTTCACCAACCCGGCCCGGTCGAGCTTGCCGAGCAGGGTTTCGCTGGTCTCCTCGTCGAACCCCTTGCGGCGCAACGCCTGCCGGAGCTCCTCCTGAGTACGCGCACGCACGGCCAGGAGGTCGTAACAGACCTCCTTGGCCTTCTTGTACCGCTCCTCGGGAGGCAACTCGGCCGGCGGGACCTTGGGCGCCCTCGCCACCTCGATCACTCCTCGTCGTTCACAGAGCCTTCAAAGCCGCGCTCACCACACAGCGCGACCACACCGGGGGTCCAGGGGGCTTGCCCCCTGACGGGGGTCCGGGGGTTCGACCCCCGGAAAACACGGCGGCGGGTACCAAGGCGAGCGCACTCCGCGAGCTCACTTCCCCCATCCCCGACGACCTCGATCAGAAGTCGACCGGCGCCGGAACAGCCTCGACGGCCTCGGCGTCGACCTGCGCGCCGATGCCCAGCTTCTCCTTGATGCGCTTCTCGATCTCGTTAGCGATGTCCGGGTTGTCGCGCAGGAACTTCCGCGCGTTCTCCTTGCCCTGGCCGAGCTGGTCGCCCTCGTAGGTGTACCAGGCGCCGGACTTGCGCAGGATCGCCTGGTCGACACCCATGTCGATGAGCGAACCCTCGCGGGAGACGCCGTGGCCGTAGAGGATGTCGAACTCGGCCTGCTTGAAGGGCGGGGCCATCTTGTTCTTCACGACCTTGACGCGGGTGCGGTTGCCGACCGGCTCGCCGCCGTCCTTGAGCGTCTCGATGCGGCGCACGTCGAGCCGGACCGACGCGTAGAACTTCAGCGCCTTACCACCGGTCGTCGTCTCCGGGGAGCCGAACATGACGCCGATCTTCTCGCGCAGCTGGTTGATGAAGATCGCGGTGGTGCCGGAGTTGTTCATCGCACCGGTCATCTTCCGCAGCGCCTGGCTCATCAGGCGGGCCTGGAGGCCGACGTGCGAGTCGCCCATCTCGCCCTCGATCTCGGCGCGCGGCACGAGCGCGGCCACCGAGTCGATGACCAGGATGTCGAGCGCGCCGGAGCGGATCAGCATGTCCGCGATCTCCAGCGCCTGCTCACCGGTGTCCGGCTGGGAGACGAGCAGCGCGTCGGTGTCGACGCCGAGCTTCTTGGCGTACTCCGGGTCGAGCGCGTGCTCCGCGTCGATGAACGCCGCGATACCACCGGCGCGCTGGGCGTTCGCCACCGCGTGCAGGGCGACCGTGGTCTTACCGGAGGACTCCGGGCCGTAGACCTCGATCACGCGGCCGCGGGGCAGCCCGCCGATGCCGAGCGCGACGTCGAGGGCGATCGCGCCGGTCGGGATCACGGAGACGGGCGCGCGGCCGTCCTGGCCGAGCCGCATGACCGAGCCCTTGCCGTACTGCTTGTCGATCTGCGCGAGCGCGAGCTCGAGCGCCTTGTCCTTGTCGGGTGCTGCAGGCATGGAAGTCCACCTCGCTGGTCCGAGCCCCCGTCGAGGGCTCTTGTGTGTCTGTTCTTCAGCTGTCCGGTCCGACGCTAGCGGCGGGGACCGACAATTCCAGGCGCGGCGCCCAATCTGTGGATCGCTGGACCCGATGTGGACAACACCATAGACGAACACCTGTTCGAGGTCGGCAGCGACACACCCTTGCGCTAGGATTTTCGCCCGCCCGGGTCAGGACCCGGGCGGATCCGCCCAGGTCAGCGCCGTTCGGGTGGGATGTCGAAGGCGGCGCAGACCTCCCGCCAGACCTCTTTCGCCGAAACTCCCGCGGTCAGCGCCTGGTCGACGGTGCGCCCGCCGAGCGCGCTGAGCACGTGGTCCCTGGCCAGCACCTGGGCCCGGCCGGGGCCGAACTCCTCGGCCATCAGGCGCCGGAAAACCGTGATCCGCATCGGCCCCATGGTATCCGGGCGGCGCGAACGGCCCGTTCGCGCCCGGTGGCTACTCGCCGGGCTGGACGCTCGCCTCGAAGTAGTCGGCGAGGGTGCCCGGTGTGGTCGCCGCGGCCTGGTCGCTCGAGTTCAGCTGGTAGATGAATCCCACCAGGGGCCGGTCGGACACCGTGAACACGAGCACCGCCGACGTCTTGCCGGCGGCCGACGAGTAGTGGCCCTTGAGCCCGTTGCCGCCCCAGTCGGCCTCGGTGCGGTCGCCGCCCGCCGAGCTGAGCAGGCCGTCGGTGTACTGCTTGAGCGCGTCGGCGCTGTCACCCTGGACGTAGGTGACCTGCGTGCCCGCGCGGCCCGGCGCCGAGCAGGTCGAGGCCGCGCCGAGGTTCTCCGCCGGCGCCGCCGGGCCGTTGCCCATGCCCGGCTTGCAGTCGCCGGTGTCGGCGATCTTCCCGGCGAGCTGGCGCAGGCAGCCGGTGAGGCCCTTGTCGTCGGCCTGGCCGGGTGTCTTGCACTGGTCGGCGGTGTAGGTGGTCGTGGCGGACGACGACGTCAGGAAGAAGGTCAGCCCCGCGGCGAGCACCACGACGACCGCGACCGCGATGCCGATGACCAGCTTCTTCTTCCCGCCGGGCTTCGGCTCGGCCGGCTCGGGCGAGGGCGAGTACGAGGGGAAGTTCGACATCTGCTGCGGCCCGCTGGACGGGAAGTTCGCCGGCGCGTAGCCCGGGTACTGCGGCGGGGGCGAGGGCGGCGCGTACTGCGGGCGCTGCGGCGGCGCGCCGGCGGCCACCGCCCCTTCGACGTTCTGGGTGCGCGTCCCCAGCCCGTCGCGGGCGACGTGCTGGGCGCCGAGCGCGACCGCGGTCTCCGGCTGGTCGAGGCTGCCCGGCACGACCCCGAGCTTCTCCGCGATCATCGTGCCGACCAGCGGCAGCCGGCTCGACCCGCCGACGAGGTAGATGCCGGCCAGCCGGTCCGGGGCCAGCCCGGACGAGCGCAGCGTCCGCGAAAGCAGTTCGACGCTGCGCAGCATCGCCGGGCGGACCAGGCCTTCCAGCTCACCGCGCGTGACGAGGACGTCCTTGAACGGCTCGGGCATCGGCACCTCGGTCTGCGGGTGCCGCGACAGCGCCTCCTTGGCCGCCTTGACGTCCTCCTGCAGCGCGCGTCGCGTGCGCCGGTCCGCGGTCGACTCCGGCCGCAGCAGCCGCTGCCAGCGCTGCGGGTCGGAGTGCGAGACCTCGCGCCCGACGTGCACCATCAGCGCCTGGTCGACGTCGAGGCCGCCGAGGTCGGGCAGGCCGTCCTCGGCGAGCACGGTGAAGCCGTTCTGCGTGGCGCCGACGACGGCGACGTCGAAGGTGCCCGCGCCGAGGTCGTAGACCGCGAGCGCCTGGCCGGGGGCCAGCGCCTTGCCCGGGAACGACGCGAAGTGCGCCGCCGCGGCGACCGGTTCGGGCACCAGCAGGATGTTCGGGCCCATCCCGGCGAGCCGGGCGGCGGACATCAGCACGTTGCGGCGGGTCTGGCCCCACTGCGCGGGGTGGGTCAGCCGGACTTCGTCGGGCTGTTCGCCGCCGAGCTGGCGGGAGGTTTCTTCGAGCACGCGGCGCAGGATGGCGGCCAGCGCGTCGGTCACCGGGACGACGTCGGTGCCCAGCAGCAGGGTCTGCTCGTCGATGCGGCGCTTGGGGTTCGGCTCGAAGCGCGTCGGGTCGAGGCGGGCGCGCCGCTCGGCGTCGCGGCCGACCATGATCGTGCCCTCTTCGGTGGCGAACACCGCCGAGGGCATGTTGGCCGAGCCGTCCACCTCGACGACCCGGGGCGGCATACCGTGCGCCGAAAGCACGGCGACGGTGTTGGACGTCCCGAGGTCCACCGACAGGATCCGCACAGCACTCCCCTTCACGAAAAACACGCCTTGACGGCGTTCGCCGTGATGCTGCCATGCGCGCGGTGACCGTGCGTGCGGACCCGCGAAAGTCGCCGCTCCTTGACTCGGGGCGTGATCTCGGTGCACGATAGTTGCGCAGTTCGATCATCGAAGTTGCACAGACCGCGCAGAAGGGAGGGTTCGGTGCCGAAGCTGCTCGTCCTCGGGGACGACCTGACCGGCAGCAACGCGACCGGAGCGCTGTATGCGCGGTTCGGGCTGCGCGCGGTTTCTGTCAACGCGCCGCTCGAACCGGACGCGCCCTGCTTCCGCGCGGAGAGCGGGATCGACGCCCTCGTGGTGAACCTGGGTACCCGCCACGCCTCGCCACCACACGCCGCGCAGGCGGTGCGGACCGCGATCGAGCTGGCCGGGCCGGTGGAGCTGACGGTGAAGCGCGTGGACACGACACTGCGCGGCAACGTCGGTGTGGAGACCGAAGCCGTCCTGGCCTCGGCGCCGGACGCCCGCGCTCTCGTCGTGCCCGCGTTCCCGGACGCCGGGCGGGTCACCCTCGGCGGGCTGCACCTGGTCGACGGCGTGCCGCTGGCCGAAAGCCCTGCGTCACGCGACCCGCTGGCCCCGGTGAAAACGTCGCGGATCCGCGCACTCCTGCAGCCCACCGACCGGGAGATCGCCGAGCTGCCGCTGGACATCGTCGAAGAGGGGGTGGACGCGGTCGAGGCGGCCTTGCGTCGCCCGGCCGCGATCGTCGTCTGCGACGCCACCACGAACCGGCACCTGACCACTCTTGCCCGCGCCGCCGCCCGGCTGGCCGCGGAGGGCACCCGGTGGATCTCGGTGGACTCGGGCCCGTTCGGCATCCGGCTGGCCGCGGCGCTCGGCCTCGCGCCCGGCCACGGCACCGTCCCGCCGGTGCTCGCGGTGGTCGGCAGCATCACCGGGCAGACGCACGACCAGCTGCTGGAAACCGAGCTGGTGCTGGACGCCCGATACGTCGACGTCGATCCGGAGAAGCTCGATCCGCCGTCGATCGCCGCGGCCGCGGGCGAACTCCTCGCCGCCGGGCACCGTGTGGTGGGTATCCGGACCCGGGCGCCCGCCCCGGGCGCGCCGGTGGATCCGGAGGTGGCCGCGAAGATCCCCCCGGCGCTGGGGGAAGCCGCCCGGCTGGTCCTCGGCGCGCACCGGATCGGCGGGCTCTACGCCACCGGCGGCGACATCGCCGTCGAGATCACGAAGGCGCTCGGAGCCGACGGCTTCGAGATCGACACTGAAGTCCTGCCGCTCGCGGTCGCCGGGCGGCTCTCCGGCGGCCCGCACACCGGGCTGCCCTTCGCCACCAAGGGTGGGCTGATCGGCGGGCGCGACGCCTCGGCCGCTTTTCGGGGGTCCGGGTGGCGAAGCCCCCGGCCCGAGGCGAAGCCTCGGTTGTCACAGTCGCCTGTCTGGAACACCTGAACCACGTGCTGGCCACCGGAAGGAAGAACCCGTGAGCGACCTCCCCATCCTCGCCGTCACCCTCGGCGACCCCGTGGGCATCGGCCCCGAGATCACCCTCAAGACCCTCGCCGAGCCCGAGTCCCTGCAGCTGGCACGCGGGGTCGCGGTCGGTGACGCGATCGTGCTGGAACGCCTGGTCCGCCACCTCGGCCTGAACCTGGAGATCAACCCGATCGCCACGGTCGCCGACGCGCGCTTCACCCCGGGGGTGATCGACATCCTCAACCTCGGTGTCGTCCGGGAGGACCTGCCGTGGGGCGAGGTGAACGCGACCGCGGGCGCCGCCGCCGTGGGCGCGATCGAGGTGGCCACCCGGCTCGCGCTGGCGGGTGAAGTCGACGCGGTCGTCACCGCGCCGATCAACAAGGAGGCGATCTGGGCGGCCGGCTCACAGCACCTCGGGCACACCGAGATGCTCGGCGAGCTCACCGGGTCGACCCGGTTCAACACGATGTTCTGGGTGTCCGGGCTGAAGATCTTCTTCGCCACCCGGCACCTTTCGCTGCGCCAGGCGATCGACCAGATCACCCGGGAGAACATCGAGCACGCGATCCGCGAGGCCTACACGGCGCTCGAAGTGTTCGGCACCGAGAAACCGCGACTCGCCGTGGCGGCGCTGAACCCGCACGGCGGGGAGAACGGCAAGTTCGGCGACGAGGAGATCATCGCGATCGCCCCCGCGGTGGCCGCCGCGCGGGTCGCCGGGCTCGACGTCGTCGGCCCGATCCCCGCGGACTCCGTTTTCCACCAAGGGATCCAGGGCCGGTTCGACGGTGTGCTGTCGCTGTACCACGACCAGGGGCACATCGCGTCGAAGACGTACGACTTCGACGGCACGGTCTCGGTGACGGTCGGCCTGCCGATCCTCCGCACGTCGGTCGACCACGGCACGGCGTTCGACATCGCCGGCACCGGCCGGGCGTCCCACGGCACGATGGTCGCGGCGTTCAAGGCGGCGGCGACACTGGCGCCGTACGCGCGGAAGCTGCCCGCCATCTACCCACCGGGCGTCCGATGATCCCCCGCAAGCGCTGGGCGTACGTGATCCCGGTCGCGGTGGTCATGTACATGCTGGCCTACCTCGACCGCACGAACGTCGCGGTGATCCTGCCCTACATCGGCGACGACTTCCCGTTGTCCGCCAGCGCGAAGGGGCTGGCGAGCGGCATCTTCTTCCTCGGCTACCTGGTGCTGCAGATCCCGGCGGCCGTGCTGGCGGTGAAGTGGAGCGCCCGCAAGACGGTGCTGGTGCTGATGGTCGCGTGGGCGGTCGCGGCGGTGCTGTGCGGCCTGGTGCAGAACGAGACCCAGCTGCACCTCGCGCGGCTGCTGCTGGGGTTGTTCGAAGGCGGCGTCTGGCCCGCGGTGCTGATTCTCCTGGCGTCGTGGTTCCCGCAGGCGGAACGCGCGCGGGCGAACGCGTTGTGGATGACGTGCCTGCCGATCTCGGCGATCGTCATGTCGCCGTTGTCGGGCCTGATGCTCGACCACATGTCGTGGCGCTGGGTGTTCGTGATCCAAGGGCTGCCGCCGTTGCTGTGGGCCGTCGTCTGGTGGTTCGCGGTGGCCGACCGGCCGGCGAAGGCGCGGTGGATCTCGGCCGAGGAACGCGACTACCTCGAAACCACGCTGAAGGCCGAAGAAGACGCGAAGCCGGCGTTCGCGAAGCAGGGCTGTGACAACCGAGGCTTCGCCTCGGGCCGGGGGCTTCGCCACCCGTACCCCCGAAAAGCGGGCTATCGGCAGGCGCTCGCGAACCGGCAGGTCCTGCTGCTGATCGGCGTCTACTTCTTCTGGATCACCGGCTTCTACGGGTTCTCGTTGTGGCTGCCGTCGGTGGTTAAGACGATGACCGGCGGGTCGGCCACCGCCGTCGGGTTCCTGTCCGCGGTGCCGTACGTCCTGGCGCTGGCCGGGATGGTCGCGTGCGCGCACTGGTCGGACAAGACCGGCAACCGGCGGCTCGCGGTCACCGTGCCGCTGCTCGTCGCGATCGCCGGGCTGCTGCTCGGCAACCTCGTCCACTGGCCGGCGGCGGTGCAGCTGGTGCTGCTCTGCGTGGTCGCGACCGGCGTCTACATGCCGTACGGGCCGTTCTGGGCCATCCCCAGCCGGATCCTCGGCATCGAGGTCGTCGCCGTGGCGATGGGCCTGATCAACGCGCTGGGCAACCTCGGCGGCTTCGCCGGGCCCTACCTGGTCGGCTGGCTCACCGACGCCACCGGCAGCGCGACCACCGGGTTCGTCGTCCTGGCCGCGTTCCTCGCCGTGGCCGCGGCCCTGGCGTTCTTCGGACTCAAGCCCGCTCCCGTGGAAGACTTGGCACATGTCCCAGCCGCGACCAGGAACCCGTGACCGGCGCGCGATGCTGCTCGAAGCCGTCCGCGACGGCTCGGGTGGCATCACGGAGCTGGCCGAAGAGTTCGGCGTCTCGGAGTCGACGATCCGGCGCGACCTCGCCTCACTCGCCGGGGCCGGGCACGTCGTGCGCACGTACGGCGGCGCGCTCGACACCGAACGCAGTCCTCGCGAGAAGGACCACGAGCACGCGGCGGCGAAGGACGCCATCGCCCGGGAAGCCGCCGCGCTGGTGCGAGACGGCGAGGTCGTGCTGCTCGACGCCGGCACGACCACCGGGCGGCTCGCCCGCCACCTCGCCCACCGCGAGGGACTGACCGTGGTCACGAACGGTGTCAACGCCATCCGCGAGCTGGCCGGCTTCGCGGGGATCGACCTGATCGTCCTCGGCGGCCGGCTGCGGCATCCCAACGAAGCGATCCTCGGGGAGAGCGTGCTGGCGCAGCTGCGGCACATCTCACCCGACCGGGTGTTCCTGGGCGCGGACGGCCTGGTGGCCGAGCGGGGCCTGTGCTGCCCCTCACTCGAGCAGTCGGTGGTCAAGCACGCGATGCTCCACGCGGGTGGCGAGGCGTACGTGCTGGCCGACCACTCCAAGCTGGGCCAGGCACCTTTTTCGTACTGGGCGCCGCTCGACCGCGAGTACCGGTTGATCACCGACGAGCCGAAGGTCGACGTCACTTATCCGCAGTTCGCCGAGAGCGTGATCCTGGCCGGCTCGCCGGAAACTGTCGGTGGTGCCGCGCATGATGGACAACGTGGCAGGTGACGTGCTCGACCTCTTCTCCCCCGCGACCCGGGACTGGTTCGCGGGGGCCTTCGCCGCGCCCACCGCGGCGCAGGAAGGCGCCTGGCGGGCGGCGCACGCGGGCGAGCACGCCCTCGTCGTCGCGCCGACCGGGTCCGGCAAGACGCTGTCCGCGTTCCTCTGGGCGCTGGACCGGCTGTCGGTGGAGCCGCCGCCGGCGGAGGCCACCAAACGCTGCCGGATCCTCTACGTCTCGCCGCTGAAGGCGCTCGCCGTCGACGTCCAGCGGAACCTGCGCGCGCCGCTCGCCGGCATCTCGCAGGCCTCACGGCGGCTCGGGCGCCCGGTGCCGGAGATCGAGGTCGGCATGCGCACCGGCGACACCACCGCGGCCGAGCGCCGCTCGTTCGGCAAGACCCCGCCGGACGTGCTGGTGACCACGCCGGAGTCGCTCTTCCTGATCCTCACGTCGTCGGCGCGGGAGTCGCTGCGCGGCGTCGAGACCGTGATCGTCGACGAAGTGCACGCGGTGGCCGGCGGCAAGCGCGGCGCGCACCTCGCGCTTTCGCTGGAGCGGCTCGACTCCTTGCTCCCGAAGCCGGCGCAGCGGATCGGCCTCTCGGCGACGGTCCGCCCGGTCGACGAGGTGAGCGCGTTCCTGGCCGGCGGCCGTCCGGTGCGCGTCGTCCAGCCGAAGCTGGCGAAGACCATCGAGGTGCGGGTCGAGGTCCCGGTCGACGACATGAGCAACCTCGACGCGCCCCGCGGCGGGCCGGCGCCGAGCCCGCTCGACGAGCTGGAGTCGCTGACCACGGTGTTCCCGCCGGGCGAAATCGCGCCAGGCGGCCTGGGCACGCTGGAGGAGATCGAGGGCAACCCGGTGCAGCGGCCGTCGATCTGGCCCGCGGTGGAGGAACGGGTGCTGGCCCTCATCCGGGCCCACCGCTCGACCATCGTGTTCGCCAACTCGCGGCGGCTCACCGAGCGGATGACCGCGCGGCTCAACGAGCTCGCCGCCGAGCAGACCGAGCTCACGCCGAGCGACACGTTCCCGGCCGAAGCCGTCGGGCAGTCCGGGGTGAGCACCGGCGCGGCGCCGGTGATCGCGCGGGCGCACCACGGCTCGATGTCACGGGAGCAGCGCACCCACGTCGAGGAGGACCTCAAGTCCGGGCGGCTGCCGTGCGTGGTGGCGACGTCGTCGCTGGAGTTGGGCATCGACATGGGCGCGGTCGACCTGGTGGTGCAGATCGAGGCGCCGCCGACGGTCGCGTCCGGGCTGCAGCGCGTCGGCCGGGCCGGGCACCAGGTCGGCGCGGTGTCCTCCGGGGTGATGTTCCCCAAGTTCCGCGGTGACCTCGTCTCCTGCGCGGTGGTCGCCGAGCGGATGGCGAGCGGCGCGATCGAGGCGGTCCGCTACCCGCGCAACCCCCTGGACGTGCTGGCCCAGCACGTCGTCGCGATGGTGGCGCTCGAACCGTGGGCCGTGCCGGACCTGGCTTCGCTGGTGCGGCGGGCGGCGCCGTTCGCCTCCCTGCCGGACGACGCGCTGCACGCGGTGCTCGACATGCTCGCGGGCCGCTACCCGAGCGAGGAGTTCGGCGAGCTGCGAGCGCGGATCACCTGGGACCGGATCAGCGGCGAGCTGCGCGGACGGCCGGGTTCCCAGCGGCTGGCCGTCACCTCCGGCGGCACCATCCCGGACCGCGGGCTGTTCACCGTGATGACCCCGGGCGGAGACGACAAGCCCGGTTCGCGCGTCGGCGAGTTCGACGAGGAGATGGTGTACGAGTCGCGGGTCGGCGACACCATCCTGCTCGGCACGTCGTCGTGGCGGATCACCGACATCACACACGACCGGGTCATCGTGGTGCCCGCGCCGGGCGAGCCGGCGCGGATGCCGTTCTGGAAGGGCGACGCGCCGGGCCGTCCGCTGGAACTCGGCCGGGCGCTGGGGAAGTTCGTCCGCGAACTGTCCACATCGGACGACGTGAAGGCGCGGGAGCGGGCCACCGCGGCGGGTCTGGACGAGCGGGCGTGTGACAACCTGCTCGCCTACCTGGCAGAGCAGAAGTCCGCGACCCGCCACGTGCCGAACGACCGGACGATCCTGCTGGAGCGCTACCGCGACGAGCTGGGCGACTGGCGGATCGTCGTGCACTCGCCGTTCGGCGCGCAGGTGAACGCGCCGTGGGCGCTGGCGATCGCCGCGCGGCTGCGGGAAAACCGCGGGGTCGACGCGCAGATCGCGCACTCCGACGACGGCATCGTGCTGCGGCTCCCGGACGCGCTGGACGCCGAGGGCGCCGACGTCACCATCAGCGCCGACGACATCCTGCTCGACCCCGAAGAGGTCGAGCAGCTGATCGTCGCCGAGGTCGGCGGCTCCGCCGTGTTCGCTGCGCGGTTCCGGGAGTGCGCGGCGCGGTCGCTGCTGCTGCCGCGCCGGGACCCGCGGCGCCGCACTCCCCTGTGGCAGCAACGCCAACGCGCGTCGCAGCTGCTGTCGGTCGCGGCGAAGTACGAGCGGTTCCCGGTTGTCCTGGAGGCGATGCGCGAAGTCCTGCAGGACGTCTACGACGTGGGCGGGCTGCGGGAACTGATGGCCGACGTCCGGGCGCGCAAGGTCCGGCTGGTGGAGGTCGAGACGCCGGCCGCGTCGCCGTTCGCGCGCAGCCTGCTCTTCGGTTACGTCGGGATGTTCCTGTACGAGACGGACGCGCCGCTGGCCGAGCGGCGGGCGGCGGCGCTGTCGCTGGACTCGGCGTTGCTGGCCGAGCTTCTGGGCACCGAGGCGATCCGGGAGCTGCTGGATCCCGAAGCGGTCACCGAGGTGGAGCGGTCACTGCAGCGGCTCGACCCCGACCGCCACGCGCGCTCGGCCGAAGACGCCGCCGACCTGTTGCGGTTCCTCGGCGACCTGACCGTCGAAGAGGCGGCCGAGCGCGGGATTCAGGCCGAGTGGCTCACCGAGCTGGAAGCGGCGCGTCGCGCGATCCGGGTGCGGATCGGCGGCACGGAACGGTTCCTGGCGATCGAGGACTCCGGCAAGGTGCGGGACGCGCTGGGCACCGCGCTGCCGGTGGGCGTGCCCGAGGCGTTCACCGAACCGGTCGCGGACCCGCTCGGTGACCTGCTGTCGCGTTACGCCCGGAGCCGGGGCCCGTTCGCGGCCGCGACGGTGGCCGAGCGGTTCGGGCTCGGCATGGCGGTCGTCACCGGTGTCCTCGACCGGATGACCGGGGAAGGGCGTCTCGTCCGAGGCGAGCTGAGCCCGGTCGGACATCCGGACACCCATGGTGTCGGCATCGAATACTGCGATTCGGCGGTGTTGCGGCGGCTGCGGCGGGCGTCGCTGGCGAAGCTGCGGGCCGAGGTGGAGCCGGTCGAACCGGCGGCGCTGGGCCGGTTCCTGCCGTCGTGGCACGGGTTCGGCGGCCGCGTCCGGGCGGCGCCGACGGCGGACGACGTGCTGTCGGTGGTCGAGCAGCTCGCCGGGGCGCCGCTGCCGGCGAGCGCGGTGGAGTCGCTCATCCTGCCCGGGAGGCTGCCGGGCTACTCCCCCGCGTTGCTGGACGAGCTGACGACGGCGGGCGAGGTCACGTGGGCGGGCTGCGGCGCGCTGTCCGGCGGCGACGGCTGGATCGCCCTCGCCCCCACCGACGTCGCCGACCTGCTGCTGCCCGAGGTGGTCGAGGACATCCCGACCGGCCCGCTGCACGACGCGATCGTGTCCACTTTGGAGGGTGGAGCGCTGTTCTTCCGCCAGCTGGTGGACCGCGCGACCGTGCTGGTGGAGAAGGCGCCGAGTGACGCCGAAGTCGTGGCCGCGCTGTGGGACCTGGTGTGGGCCGGGCTGGTCACGGGCGACACACTGGGGCCGTTGCGGGCCCAGGTCGCCGGGCACGGAGCCCACAAACCCCGGCGGCAAGCACCCCGCGGCCGGTACGCGCGGCTGCGCGCGGGGCGGCCGCAGATGCCTTCACGGTCCGGGCCGCCGACGGTCGCCGGCCGCTGGGCGCTGACCCCGGTCCGCGAAACCGACGCGACCCGGCGAGCCCACGCGCGGACCGAGGCGTTCCTGGAGCGCCACGGCGTCCTGACCCGGGGCGCGCTGGACACCGAACGGGTCACCGGCGGGTTCTCCGGGATCTACAAGGTGCTCCGCGGCATGGAAGACACCGGCCAGGTGATCCGCGGTTACGTGGTGGAGGGCCTGGGCGCGGCCCAGTTCGCGGCCAAGGGAGCGGTCGACCGCCTCCGCGCCCTCTCCGGCCCCGGCCGCCCGGCACCCGGACGAGCGGTGGTGCTGGCGGCAGCCGACCCGGCCCAACCGTACGGGGCGGCACTCCCCTGGCCGGCCGCAACGGGCGACACGAAGCACCGCCCGGCCCGCAAGGCCGGAGCTTTGGCGGTACTGGTCGACGGAGTCCCGGCGCTGTACGTAGAGCGAGGAGGACGATCACTGCTGAGCTTCACGGAGGAACGCCAACCCTTGTCGGACGCGGCCCAGGCCCTGTCGGCAGCGGTCCGCGAAGGCTGGCTGGGCCAGCTGTCAGTCCAACGCGCGGACGGCGAGCAAGCGCTGACCTCGGAGCTGGCAGAGGTACTGAGGGAGGCAGGATTCCGAGCAACACCCTCCGGCCTACGACTACGAGCTTGAGCGATGGCCCCGGCTGCGCCGACTCCAGCCGAGCGGCAGCTCGGGTTGGCGGCTGGCCCGACCTCGCCGCAGGTCCGGCTTCGCGGTTGGCCTGGCGAGCGCGGGGAACCCAGCCTCGCGGCCATCTCGGCACCACGGCCGGCTTGGCGCGGCGACCGGTTCAGCTTCGCGGCCGACTTCAGCTGCGCGCGGCCAATTCAGCTTCGCGGCACGCATGACCTCGCTGGCCCGGCTTCGCGGCTGGCCGGCCTCGCGCGGCCAAATCGGCCTCACCGCAGGCCTGGCCTCGTGGCCAACTCAGCTTCGCAACCAACCTCGCTTCGCCCGCCGCGCACCGCGAGCCCGGCCCCGTGGCCGCCGGTTTCCGATTGCCCGGCGGGCCGGTTCCGGGCTGGCCTAAGCTGCCAGTCCGACTCGCACGAAGGATGTTCTGCTCATGGCCATGCGCGAACTGCGCTATTTCGGGGACCCGATCCTCAAGTCCGTCTGTGATCCGGTCACCGTCTTCGACAAGAAGCTCGAGGCTCTCGTGCGGGACCTGGTCGACTCCGTCAAGCCGGACGGGCGGGCCGGGCTGGCCGCGCCGCAGATCGGGGTCGGGCTGCGGATCTTCAGCTATGACGTCGCCGGGCTGAGCGGGTACGTCGTCAACCCCGAGGTCGTCGAGCTGTCCGAAGAGACGCACGAGATCAACGAGGGCTGCCTGTCCGTTCCGGAGCTGTGGTTCCCCACCAAGCGGGCAGTGCACGCCAAGGTCCGGGGGGTCGACATCCACAACCAGCCCATCGAGGTCGAGGGCGAAGACGTGCTGGCGCAGTGCCTGCAGCACGAAACCGACCACCTCGACGGCGTCCTCTACCTCGACCGGCTCACCGCCGAGCGCAAGAAGACCGCTCTGCGCGAAGCGCGCGACAAGGACTGGTTCTGGAAGCGCTGACCCGCCTCAAGCGGGCAGGAACAGCCTGAGCTTCGCCTCGTCCTCGGGGCCGCGTTCCGTGCGCAGGCCCGCGCGGGCCGCGGTGCGGGGCAGGACGTCGTCGCCCGGTAGGCAGTCCGCCTTCAGCTCGGTGATGCCCTGGGCCTCGGCGAGCACCGCGAGCCGGGACAGCAGCGCCGTGCCGATGCCCTGACGCTGCCAGTCGTCCTCCACCAGCAGGGAGATCTCGGCCTCGCCGGTGGCCGCCGGGATGAGCTGGGCCAGGCCGATCACCTCGCGGCCGAACACGGCGAGCACGCTCGTGCCGCGCGGCGGCACCAGCAGCCGGTGCAGCCAGCGGCGCGGGACCGTTCGCACTCCCGTGTGGTAGCGGCGGAAGAGCGTGGCCATCGAACAGCGGCGATGCAGCTCGGACACCGCGTCGGCGTCACCGGGCAGTCCCTTGCGCAGGACGATCGCGGCGCCGTCCAGGCGGTCGAGCACCACCGGGCCTGCGACGTTCCGGGCCGTCGCGGCGAGCAGCGTCACCAGCGCTTCGGCGCGGGTCAGCTCCAGCTGCACGAACGGCGCCCACTGGCGGCGCGCCACCAGCGCCTGGCCCGCGCCCACCTCGAACACTGCCCGGTGCCCGCTCTCGGTGCGGGCCGGGTTGGCTTCCGCGGCGGGAACCAGCGTGACGACGTCGGCGGCCAGCACCTCCTTCAGCACCTCGGTGAGCCGGGCCGGGTCGTCGATCGCGCGGCGGGCCGCCAGCAGTGTCGACGACGACGGGTCGACCAGCTCGTGGACGTCGGCGTCGATGATCGCCGTGCACTCACAGCCCTCGGCGCGGAGGGCCTCGATCAGGCGGCGCCGGGGCAGGCCGATCGCGGGTCGCAGCACGATCTCGTCGAGCACACCGCCGGGTACCGGCAGCACGGACAGGCCGAGGATGTTGCACTCGAGGTCGGCGAGCCGGATCGCGAGGCGGGCCAGCGTGCCCGGGTGATCGTGCATCCGGACCCGCACCCGCCACGCGGACCGGGTGGCGGGCTCCTCGACGACGGCCGTCCGGCCCGGCTGGGGCAACGCTCGAGAGGTCTCCATGCCACCACGGTCCCGCGGGGTTGTTGCCGCGCCAGGACGCCGGTGTTTCGCGCAGGTCAGCGTTCGGCGCGACCCGGCAACCCGGGCGAAACACGCGTCAGCCAGGACCGCAGCTCGGTCGCCAGCGCGACCGGGGCGTCCAGCTGGACGAGGTGGCCGGCGCCGGCGAGCGGGGTGAACGTCGCGCCGGGGATGCCGGCGGCGAGCCGTTCGCCGGTCTTGGTCGGGATCCACGTGTCCTCGACGCCCCAGAGCACCCGCACCGGGAGGTCCATGCCGCCGAGCCGCTCCTCGTTTTCGACCAGGTAGCGCTCGTCGTACGCGGCGATCTGGCGGTAGAACGCCGGCTGGCCCTCGTCGCCCAGCCACGGGGCGGTGAGCTCCGCGAGGTCGGCTTCCCGCAGCTCGCGGAAGCTCGCGTTGCCGATGTAGGCCCGGACCAGCGCCTCGTGGATGTACGGCGGCACCTGCGCGAGCACGTCCGGATGCTCCTTGACCAGCCGGAAGAACGGCGAGCCCGACGGCGGGATCGCCACGACGTCGGCCATCAGCAGCGACGCGTACGGCACCCCGTGGACCAGGTGGGCGCGCAGCGACACGGCACCGCCGTAGTCGTGGGCGACGACGTGCGGCCGGTCGAGACCCCAGTGCGTGAGCAGCGCCTGGAACGCCTCGGCCTGGACGCCGAAGTCGACCGCGTGACCGGAGTCCTTGGACGACCGGCCGTAGCCGGGCATGTCCCAGAGGTAGACGGTGAAGTCGTCGCTCAGCGCTTCGGCAAAAGGGCGCCACAGCCACGACGACCACGGCGTGCCGTGGCAGAACACCACCGCGGGCCCGGCTCCGGCGCGGTCCCAGGCGATCCGGCGCCCCTGCCACTCGAAGGTCTCCATGATCCCAAGCTAGGTCAGCGTGGGGTCAGCACGCAGAACTCGTTGTCCTCCGGATCCGCCAGCACCCGCCACGGCAGCGAGGGACCGCCCAGGTCCGCGGGCGCCGCGCCGAGCGCGACGATCTCCGCCACCGCCGCCGCGTGATCCGCGCTGGCCGGCGGCGCGATGTCCAGGTGGATCCGGTTCTTCACGCTCTTCACGTCGGTGGTGCGAAGGAACTCCAGCCACGGCCCGCGACCCGACGGCGCGCGCAGGCCGACCAGGACGTCACCCTCCCTGTCCTGGATCGGCCAGCCGGTGAGCCGTGCCCAGAACGCGGCCTGCGGCTCCGGATGGTGGGTGTCGACCAGGATCGCCGCCACCGCGCCGGACTCCGCGTACTTCTCGCGCGGCTCCAGGACGCAGAACTCGTTGCCTTCGGGGTCCGCCAGCACCACCCACGGCACGTCACCCTGCCCGACGTCGACGTGGCGCCCGCCCAGCTCCAGGGCGCGCTCCACCAACTCGGCCTGGTGCGCGGCGGTCCTGCTCGCCAGGTCGAGGTGGGTCCGGTTCTTCACCTCCTTGGGCTCGGGCACCGGGACGAAGACGAGGTCCAGGTCCCAGCCGTCGGTCGCCGGAGCCCGGACGTCGACCTCGCCGTCGGGCTCCGCGGCGACGCGCCAGCCGAGCAGCGCGGCCCAGAAGCCCGCCAGGGCCTCCGGCCGCGCCGCGTCGATCACCAGGTTCACCAGGCGCGTGCTCATGCGCCGCAGGCTAGCCGCCACCTCCGACAGTTCCGGTTCGGCTTCCCCACCGGCCGGGTTCATCGGGTCGCGAGCCGCAGCAGCGCCCAGAGCTGGGCCGCCTGGTCGTGCACTCCGCGCACGGTCACCGAGGTCAGGGACGCCCGGCCCCAGAGCCACAGGTAGAGCCGCCCGGGTTCGGCCGTGACGACGTCGTCCGCGGCCTCGGCCTCCTCGGCCGAACAGCGCCAGGCCTCCGTCACTTCCGGGCCGGCTCGCGCGATCCAGCTGTGGGCGCCGGTCCGGACGCCGACCGAGCCCGCCTTGGTGCCGGTGAGCCCGAGCATCGGCAGTTTCTGGCCGAACCACAGGGTGAGCGCTTCGTCGATGCCGTCGACCGCGAGGTCTTCGTCGATGCCGCGCTCCGGCGTGCCCGCCGCTTGCTCGACGTCGACGCGGTGGACCAGCGTCTCGTGGAGCATCCGGCGCCGCCAGAACCCGAACGTCGGGTCGGCGGGCCACCACGTGTCGGCGGGCTCTTCGGGGTCGTGGGCGGCAAGCTCGTCGAGGAGCTCGGTGAGGCCCGTCTCGAGGTATTCGGCCAGGCCCTGGCCGGGTTCGGGATCGCGCTGCCACTCTTCCGGGACGCGGCCCTCGACGAGCCGGCGGCGGACCATCCGGTAGAGGCTGCCGACGTGCCGGGGGACCTCGCCGAGCGTCCAGCCGGGGCAGGCCGGCACCGGCGCCTCGGCCGGGGCCGCGTCGACGGCTTCGACCAGCACCCGGCCTTCGATCCCCAACGCGGTGAGCAGCCGCCCCTGGTCGACCGGGCCGTGCTCACGCGACATGGGCTTCCCCGGTGATCGGCAGGCCGTGCACGAGCCGGCGCACGAGCTCGAGGAACGGCGTGGCGGCACGCACCAGCTGCGCGGCCGACTCGGCGGTGACCTTCCCGGTGATCCCGGCCTGTGCGGCGGCGCGCGCGGCCGAGTTGCCCGCGAAGAAGGCGGACCATTCCCGCAGCTCGGGCGCGACGGAGTCGAGCAGCACCCAGGTGCTGGCCGGCCGCACCCGCCCCCGATGCGGCCGCCCCCGCGCGGCCAGCACGGCGGCGGCACCGCGCAGGGCGGCGAGGTAGGCGCCGATGAACTGCTCGGAGGGGTCCGTCTCCCGCTCGGCCTCGGCCAGGATCCGACGCGCTTGGCCGAGCAAACCGGCGGCCACGGGCGGGGCGGGAGGGCGGAGGGACATGGGGAGCTGTGACTGCCCGGGATCGGCGGGCGGCTGCGCGGGATCCGCGGGGTGCTCGCGAACCGCTGCCGGGCGCGGCGGCAGAGGCAGCTGAGGCTGGGCGAGGTCCGAGGTCGGTGCTGTCGACCGCGACGGCGCGGGCAGCGGCGGCTGCGGCTGGTCCACTACCGGGGCAGCCGACTCGGCAGCCGGGCGCGACGGCAGCGGCGAGTCCACAGCCAGAGCCGCCGGGCGCGACGAAAGAGGCAACTGGGCCTGCGCCGGGTCCACAGCCGAAGCCGACGGCGGCTGACGGGGCTCATCGGCAGCCGAGGGCGACGGCATCGGCAGGCGCGGCGAGTCCACCGCCGCGACCGCCGGGCGCGGCGACAAAGGCAGCTGCGGCTGGTCAGCCTCCACCGCCGAAGCCGGCGGACGTCGGCGGCCTGGCTGCACCGCCGTCGAACACGACCGCGCAGGCAGCGCAGGCAACAACGGCTGCGGCGAGTCCACCACCGGTGCCGACAAGCGTCGCCGGGTCTGGGGTGGGGTCGCCGGCGCCGGGGCTGACAGGGGCAGCTGCGCCTGAGCAGGCTCCGTCGGGTGGCGGCGGGTGACCGCCGGCACCGTGGCCGGGTGCGGGGACAGGGGCAGCTGGGGCTGCCCGGGATCCGTGGGGGACACGACCTTGACGGACATGACGACCCTCCTCCTGCGCGGGGTGAGCCCGATCTGGGCCCGCCGCCGAGACGCTTCCCCCGTCCCGGCGGCGGACGCCTGACCGGTGCGCGCTCACCGGATGTCGAACGCCTGTTCGAACGATTTCCAGAGTAACCCCCGACCCGGCGTCCGCTCAACCCCACGGGTGGAATCCCCGGACGTGGTGCGGGACACCTGGTCGGTGGCGTGATCTCATAGGCTCATGAGTTCGCTGGACCACCCCGCCGTCGCCAAGGTGGCGGCCGCGCTCGCCGAAGCCGGGCAGCAGGCCGCCGCCGAGGGCATCCGGGTCCTGCCCGCCGAGGTGCGGACCGCTGCGCAGGCGGCCGAAGCGCTCGGCGTGCCGGTCGGGGCCATCGCCAACAGCCTCATCTTCCGCCTGGGGTCCGACAAAAAAGCGCTCCTCGCGCTGACCTCGGGCGCGCACCGGGCGGATCCGGCCACGCTCGCCCGGCTGGCCGGGGCCGAAACCGGCAAGGCCGACGCCGATTTCGTGCGCGAGGTCACCGGGCAGCCGATCGGCGGGGTCGCCCCGGTCGGGCACCCGGCGCCGCTGCCGACGCTCGTCGACACCGCGCTGCGCGCCCACGACGTCGTGTGGGCCGCGGCCGGGCACCCCAAGACCGTCTTCCCCACCACCTTCGCCGGGCTGGTGGCCTTGACCGGGGGCACCCCGGGCGCGCTCTCCGGCGCGGAGGAAGATGGGCACCCGTGACCGCGATGCCCGCCGGCTGCTCCCGCTACGTCCAGCTCTCCGCGGACGAGTTCCGCGCGCGCCTGCCCGAGGCGCTCGCCATCTACGTCCGGGCGATGCGCTACCCCGCGGGCACCGCCGAGCAGCGCGCGCCGATGTGGCTCACCCACGCGCTGCGTGAGGGCTGGCGCTGCATGGCCGCGCTCGACGCCGACGACGTCCTGCTCGGGGTCGCCTACGGCTACCGCGGCCGCGCCGGGCAGTGGTGGCACGAGCAGGTGCGGCACGGGCTCAGCCGCCGCTCCGGGCCCGAAGAGGCCGAGCGCTGGCTGGCGGACTACTTCGAGCTGACCGAGATCCACGTCCGGCCGGAGAACCAGGGCCACCAGATCGGCGAGGACCTGCTGCGCGCCCTCCTCGACGGTGTGCCGAGCGCGAACGTGCTGCTTTCGACGCCGGAAGGCACCAGCCGGGCGTGGAAGCTCTACCGCCGCACGGGCTTCGTCGACGTCCTGCGCGACTACCACTTCGCCGGCGACCCGCGGCCGTTCGCGATCCTCGGGCGGGGGGGGGGGGGGGGGGGGGGGGGGGGGGGGGGGGGGGGGGGGGGGGGGGGGGGGGGGGGGGGGGGGGGGGGGGGGGGGGGGGAGGGGGAGCAGCGGACAAAAAAAAGGAGAGGGAACACACAGA
>NZ_JBVJON010000023.1:49817-90832 GCF_055583145.1 Amycolatopsis sp. NPDC104819
GCCGGGTGTTTTTGCGGCTCGCGGGGAGGGGCGCCCCCCAAAATCCCCCGCGAAGAGCGGCGCCGAGGGGCAGCGCCGGGGTTCACCGCGGTTCGGGCCGCCAGTAGCCGACCACCAGCGCCACGACCAGCACGGCCGCGCCGCACCACGCCGTGACGCCCAGCCGTTCCCCGAACAGGGCCGCGGAGAGCACCGCCGCCGTCAGCGGTTCGAGGACCGCCGACAACGCACCCAGCACCGGGTGCGCGTCCGCCAGGCCGCGCAGGTACGCGGCGTAGGCGAGCGCGGTCGGGACGGCGCCGAGGTAGCAGGCCACCACGAGGACGTCCGCGTGCAGCGGCAGCGCCATGCCGGACCAGCTCGCGAGCGGAGTGAGCAGCACACCGCCGACGAGGCAGCCGAACGCCGTCGTGGGCAACGGTTCCAGGCCTTCGACCGGCTTCGCGGTGAGCATCGTCAACACCGCGAAGCCGGCCGCCGCGAGGAGGGCGAACACAAGACCGCCGACGAGGTGGGCGGGTTCGTCGGGCGACCAGCGGAGCAACACCAGCCCGGCGAGGGTGCCGGCCACGGAGACCAGCGTCCAGCCGCGGGGTTTCCGGGCGCCGGCGAGGGTGACGATGACCGGCGCGGCGCCGATCGTCGTCATCGTCGCGAGGCTGACCGAGCTGAGCTCGACGGCGGCGAAGTAGCTCGCCTGGAACAACGCGAACAGGCCACCCACGGCGAGCAGCCGGATGACCGCTTCCCGGCTGCGCGGCAGGGCACCGCCGTTGAGGAGGACGAACAGCGTCCCGACCGCGCCGCCGACGAGCAGCCGGTAGGCGGCGACGGCGAGCGGGTGGAGGTCGGCGAGCCGGCCGAGCAGCGAGCCAGCGAGGCCGCCGGTGCCCCACAGGACACCGGCGAGGACGAGCGCGGCCGACGAACGGGCGCGCACGGGTAGGGCGAGAGACATCGGAAGAACGCTCCTGCGTCGAAGGAAACGGAAGTCGACGACGCGGGGCGGCGGGCACACCGAAAAGCCGCGGGCACTCAGGCCACGCGGCGGAGGACCACCCCGCTCAGGCGCGGGGCGGTGGGGTGACGAACAGGATTCGGCGCACGAGGGCGAACGTAGTGGGGACAGCGGAACGCGGCCACCGGTTTTCCGGTGGCCGCGTCCGCTCGCTCAGTCCAGGTGGGCCAGCTGCTCCCGCAGCGTGTCGAGCCCCATGCCGCCCATCTTCAGGGCCTCCGTGTGGAACCGCTTGATGTCGAACGCGCCGCCGGCCCGGCCCTGGGCCTCCGCGCGCGCCGCCAGCCAGAGGCGTTCGCCGATCTTGTACGCCGGGGCCTGGCCCGGCCAGCCGAGGTAGCGGTCGATCTCGTCGCGGACGTGGGCCGGGTCCGTGATCGTCCTCGTCAGCATGAACTCCAGGCCCAGCTCGGGCGTCCACCGCGAACCCTCGTGGAAGCCGGTGCCCGACGGGATCTCCAGCTCCAGGTGCATCCCCAGGTCGACGACCACGCGCGCGGCGCGGAAGAGCTGCTCCGACAGCATGCCCAGCAGGTCGCCGTCGTCGGAGAGGTAGCCCAGCTCCTCCATCAGGCGCTCCGAGTACAGCGCCCAGCCCTCCGCGTGGCCCGAGGTGAACGCCATCAGGCGCTGGTACTTGTTCAGCACCTCCGACTGGTCGACTGCCGTCGCGATCTGGAGGTGGTGGCCCGGGGCGCCCTCGTGGTAGACGGTGCTCGTTTCGCGCCAGGTGACGAACTCCTCGCGCCCGGCCGGCAGGGACCACCACATGCGGCCCGGACGGGTGAAGTCCTCACTCGGCCCGGTGTAGTACGCGCCGACACCGCCGCCCGGCGGGGCGATCAGGCACTCCAGCGCCATCACCCGGTCGGAGATCTCGAAGTGCTTGCCGCGCAACGACTTCAGCGCGTCGTCGGAGAGGCGCTGCATCCAGGCCTCGAACTCGGCGCGGCCCTGGATGCGGTACCGCGGGTCGGCGTCGAGGTGCGCCGCGGCCTCTGCCGGCGTCGCGCCCGGCTTGACGCGGTTGGCGACCGCGCGCATCTCGGTCTCGATGCGGGCGAACTCCGCCCAGCCCCATTCGTAGGCTTCCCGCAGGTCCAGCGCCGCGCCGACGAAGTACCGCGACCACAGGCGGTAGACGTCCTCGCCGACGGCGTCCTTGACCGGGGCCTTCGGGGCCAGCTCCGCCCGGAGGAACCCGGCGAACTCCGCGAACGCCTCCTCGGCGGCCCTCGCGCCCTGGGCGAGATCGGCCTTCAGCGCTTCACCCTGCGAAGCCGCTCCGCCGATGAGCTCGCTGAAGTAGCCCTTCTCCTCCTGCAGGCCCGCCCACGTCTCGCACTGCTCCGCCACCTTCGCGACCTGACGCAGCGCCGCGACGCGCCCCGCGTCGGCTCCCGCCAGCAGGCCGGTGCGGACGCCCGCCAGCGCCTGCGGCACCTCGCCGATCCGGTCGGCGACGACCGACCAGTCCTGCTCGGTGTCGAGCGGCATCAGGTCGAACGCCATCCGAAGCTCCTGCACCGGGCTGGAGATGACGTTCAGGCTCGCCACGTCGAGGCCGGCCTCGTGGATCTCCAGCTCCAGGCCGACCCGCTCGGTGAAGACGGCTTTCGCGGCGCGCTCGGCGGCGTCCCGCGGCTCCGCGGCGGTCACGGCGGAGAGCGCCCGCGAGGCCAGTGTCGCGCGCTCACCGAACCCGTCCGCCGAGTAGTCGGTCAGCCGGTGGTCGTGCCCGATGATGCCGTGGGACGTCGCCGCGACCGGGTCCGCGGCCGCGTAGTCCTCGACGTAGCGGTCGCAGATGCCGTTTACGCCCTCGGTAGCAGTAGAAGCCATGTGGCGCACGCTACCGGTCCACCACGGGCCGGTGGTACGGACTTAAGTGCGAGCCGGGACCAGTCCGAGCCGGGCGATCACCTCGCGCGTGGCCTTGGATCGGTTGAACGTGTAGAAGTGCAGGTTCGGCACGCCCTCGGCGATCAGCTTCTCGCACAGCTCGGTGATCACGTCGATGCCCGCGGCGCGGAACGCCTTGGGGTCGTCGGCGAGCGGCTCGAGCCGGTCGAGCAGCTTCGCCGGGGCCGGCGCGCCGGACAGCTTGATCGTCGTCTGCAGGGTCCGCAGCGTGGTCAGCGGCATGACGCCGGGCAGCACCGGGACGTCGCAGCCGGTCGCGGCGACGCGGTCGCGCAGCCGGAGGAAGTCCTCGGCGTCGTGGAACAGCTGCGCGATCGCGAAGTCCGCGCCCGCGCGCAGCTTGCGGACCAGGTACTTCGTGTCCGTTTCGAGGTCGGGTGAGCGGGGGTGGCCGTAGGTGGACGCCGAGACGCCGACGCAGAAGTCGCCCAGCTCGCGGACGAGCTGGACCAGCTCTTCGGCGTAGTTGAGGCCTTCGGGGTGCGGGATCCACTCGCCGTAGACGTCGCCCGGCGGGTCGCCGCGCAGCGCGAGGATGTTGCGGACGCCGACCGAGGCGTACCAGCCGATCACGTTGCGCAGCTCGGCGACGGAGTGGTTGACCGCGGTGAGGTGCGCCATCGGCACCAGCGTGGTCTCGGTCGCGACGCGGGCGATGCTGCGGATCGTGCCGTCGCGGCTGGAGCCGCCGGCGCCGTAGGTGATCGACATGTAGGCCGGGTCGTACGGTTCGAGCTCGCGGATCGCCTTCCACAGGACGGCTTCGTCCGCCGTGTCCCGGGGCGGGAAGAACTCGATGGAGAACTTCGGCCCGTCGCCGCGCAACCGCTCGATCACCGATGTCATACCCGAATGTTAAGGGGCCGTGCCCGGCGGGCGGGAGACTAGACTGTGCTCTCACCCTGGGGAGAGCGCGATGAGAGACGACGACGCCGGCTGGGACGAGGATGTGCGCCTCGCCGTTTACCACGCTTTCGCCGATCGGGGCCGCGCGCCGACCGCGCCGGAGCTGGCCGACGCGGCGGGCGGGTCGCTGGCCGTCGCGAAGCAGGCGTTGCACCGCCTCGCCGACGCCCACCACCTGGTGCTCGACGACTGTGAGCACGTCGTGCTGGCGCATCCCTTCGCCGCGAAGTCGCTGGGCTTCTCCGTGATGGGTTCGCGCACGCTGTGGTGGGGCGGCTGCGCGTGGGACTCCTTCGCGATCCCGCACCTGGTCGAGGCCGAACCGGAGGTGCTCGTCGCGACCCGGTGCCCCGGCTGCGAGGAGCCGCACGCGCTGGTCGTGAACCGGGCCGCGCCGCCGGCCGGCGCGCAGGTGGCGCACTTCCTGGTGCCCGCCGCGCGGATGTGGGACGACGTGCTGCACACCTGCGAACACCAGCGGCTGTTCTGCGGCGAGTCCTGTGTGGACGAGTGGCTGGCGCGGACCGGGCAGGACAAGGGGTACGTGATGGACCTCGGCACGCTCTGGCGGCTCGCGCGCGGCTGGTACGCGGGCCGGCTCGAGCGCGGCTACCGGCGTCGCGAGCCCGATGGCGCGGTGGAGTACTTCGCCGAGGCGGGCTTGAGCGGGCCGTTCTGGGCGGCTCCGGCCAGAGTCTGATTCGCCACATCCGGGAGCCCCGGCGGCCCGGCCGGGCGCGGGTTCGGCGAGTATTACGGGCATGGACACGCCCGTTTCCGACGCCGAGCTGCCCGCCCACGTCGAGCGCGCGCTGGCCGGGTTCCTCGGCCGGGCGAGCGCGCGGATCGTCGGGACCGAGCCGACCGTGGCCGCCGGGATCGACGCGCTGAGCGGGTTCGTGCTGACCGGCGGCAAGCGGCTGCGCCCGACGTTCGCCTGGTGGGGCTGGCGCGGCGCGGGCGGCGACCCGGCGGGCCCGGACGCCGAAGGGGTGCTGCAGGCGGTGTCCAGCCTGGAGCTGATCCAGGCGTGCGCGCTGATCCACGACGACCTCATCGACTCCTCCGACTCCCGCCGCGGGTTCCCGACCGTGCACGTCGCGGGTGCGAAGCTGCACGCCGACCAGGGCTGGCTCGGCTCTCCCGCGACGTTCGGCCTGGCCACCGCCGTGCTGGTCGGCGACCTCGCGCTGGCCTGGGCCGACGACATGTTCGCCGACGCGCCGCTGCCCGCCGAGACGCTCGCCGCGGCCCGCCCGGCCTGGCGCGCGATGCGCACCGAGGTGCTCGCCGGGCAGTACCTCGACGTCCGGACGCAGGCCACCGGAGACGCCTCCCCCGAGGCCGCGTTGAAGATCGACCGGCTCAAGACGGCCGCCTACACCGTGCAGCGGCCGCTGCACCTGGGCGCCGCGCTCGGCGGGGCGTCCCCCGAGCTCATCGAGACGCTGCTGGAGTTCGGCGGCGAGGTCGGTGTCGCGTTCCAGCTGCGTGACGACCTGCTGGGCGTCTTCGGCGACCCGTCGGTCACCGGCAAGCCGGCCGGGGACGACCTGCGCGAGGGCAAGCGCACCCTGCTCGTCGCGCTCGGCCTGCAGCTCGCCGCCGAGAAGGGCGAAGAGGCCGCGGCCACCGTGATCGCGGACGCGATCGGCGACGCCGACCTCTCCGACGAGGAGGTCGAGACCGTCCGGATGGCGCTGCAGCAGGTCGGCGCGGTCGACGCCGTCGAGCGGCGGATCGACGAGCTGACCACCGCGGCGATGGCCGCGCTCGAGCGCGCGCACCTGGCCGAGCCCGCGCCGGCGGCGCTGACCGGGCTGGTCGTCAAGGCCACCCAGCGGACGTACTGACGTGCGGCGGACGGACGGGCCCACCGACCACGTGGTCGTGATCGGGGCCGGGCTGGCCGGGCTTTCGGCGACCCTGCACCTGCTCGGCGCGGGCCGGCGCGTCACGCTGCTGGAACAGTCCGACGTCCCCGGCGGCCGCGCCGGACAGGAGAGCTTCGACGGCAACTCCGTGGACACCGGCGCGAGTGTGCTCACCATGCCGGAGCTGCTGGAGGAGGCGTTCGCCGCGGTCGGCGAGCCGTTGGCCAAGAACCTGCGCCTGACCAGGCTCGACCCGGCGTACCGGGCTCGCTTCGCCGACGGCAGCACTCTGGCGCTGCACACCGACGGCGACGCGATGGAGGCCGAGATCCGCGCCTTCGCCGGCGCGCGGGAAGCCGCCGGCTACCGGGCGCTGCGGCGCTGGCTGACCGAGCTGTACACCGTGCAGAAGGACCGGTTCCTGGGCACGAACTTCGACTCGCCGCTCGATCTGGCCCGGCCCGAGCTGGCGAAGCTCGCCGCACTCGGCGGGTTCGGCCGGCTCGGCCCGCGCGTCGGCCGGTACCTGCGCGACGAGCGCGTCCGGCGGCTCTTCTCGTTCCAGTCGCTCTACGCGGGTCTCGACCCGGCCCGCGCGATCGGCGCGTACGGCGTCATCGCGTACATGGACACCGTCGGCGGCGTCTACTACCCCGAAGGCGGGATGGGCGAGATCGGCCGGGCGCTGACCACCGCCGCCGCGCGGGCGGGCGCGGACGTGCGGTTCGGCACCGAGGCCGCGTGGCTCGAGCGCGTCGACTCGCGGGTGCGCGCGGTCCGGACGCGCTCGGGTGAGCGGATCGCCTGCGACGCCGTCGTCCTCGCCACCGAGCTGAGCTCGGCGTACCGGCTGATCGGCGCGCGGCCCCGGCGGCCGGTGCCACTGCGGTACTCGCCGTCCGCCGTCGTCCTGCACGGCCGGACCACGCGGGCGTGGGACCTCGGGCACCACACGATCTTCTTCGGCGACGCCTGGGAGCGGACGTTCGCCGAGATCATCCGCGAGGGCAAGCTGATGAGCGACCCGTCGCTGCTGGTCACGCGGCCGACGGCGACCGACCCCGGCCTGGCCGGGCGCGGCGGTGAGATCGTCTCGGTGCTCGCGCCGGCGCCGAACCTGCGTCGCGGGCCGATCGACTGGGAGCGCATACGCGAGCCGTACCGCGAAGAGCTGCTTCGGACTCTCGAAGCGCGAGGGCTGACCGGGTTCGGCGACGACTTCACCGTCGACGAGACGATCACCCCGGCGGACTGGGCGGCCCGCGGGCTCGCGGCCGGGACGCCGTTTTCGCTGGCGCACACGTTTGCCCAGACCGGCCCGTTCCGGCCGGCGAACCTGGTGCGCGCGGCGGGCAACGTCGTGCTCGCCGGCTGCGGCACCACCCCCGGTGTCGGCATCCCGCCGGTGCTCATCTCCGGACGACTGGCAGCGGAAAGGATCACCGGCCAGTGAACGAACTCGACGCCGCGGGCATCTTCTCGCCGGACCTGCGGGCCGCGTACACGGAGTGCCGCCGCATCAACGCCCACCACGGGCGCACGTTCTTCCTGGCCACCCGGCTGCTGCCGGCGCGGGCCCGGCCGGCCGCGCACACGCTCTACGGGTTCGCGCGGATGGCCGACGAGCTGGTCGACAACCCGTCCCCGGGCAGCGACCCGGCGGCCGAGCTGGACCGCGTCGCGGCGATGGTGGACGTCGTCTTCGAGGGCGGCACCCCGGCCGACCCGGTGCTCGTGGCGCTGGCCGACACAGTGCGTCGCTACGGCATCGCCCGTGGCCTGTTCGACGCGTTCCTCACGTCGATGCGGATGGACCTCAAGCCGCTCGAGTACACGACGTTCGCCGAGCTCGGTGAGTACATGTACGGCTCGGCCGCGGTGATCGGGCTGCAGATGCTGCCGGTGTTCGGCACGGTCGGCGCCCTGGCCGACGCCGAGCCGGGCGCGATCGCGCTGGGCGAGGCGTTCCAGCTGACGAACTTCCTGCGCGACGTCGGCGAGGACCTCGACCGCGGCCGGCTGTACCTGCCGTTGACGGAGCTCGCGGCGTTCGGCGTCACGCGTGAGCTGCTGGAGCAGCGGCGGCCCGACCCGCGGATCCGGGCGGCGCTGGCGTACTTCGTCGCGCGGACGCGGGCGGTGTACCGGCGGGCCGAGGCGGGCGTTCCGTTGCTGCGCCCGGAGTCGCGGCCGTGCGTGCGGACGGCGTTGACGCTGTACGAGGGAATCCTCGACGAGATCGTCGCCCTGGACTACGACATCCTCACGCGGCGCGCGGTAGTGCCGAAGTCCCGCAGGCTGGTGGTCGCACTACCCCCCTTGGCCGTGGTCTGGGCGCGCGAGACCTTCGGGGGCGGTCGTAGGCTCGGCTCATGAGCGAACGACGCATCCGGATCGGCCTGCAGCTCCAGCCGCAGCACGCCGACTACGACGCCATCCGGCGCACCGCTTCCGCCGCCGAGGACCTCGGGGCGGACATCGTCTTCAACTGGGACCACTTCTACCCGCTGTACGGCGACGCCGACGGAAAGCACTTCGAGTGCTGGACGATGCTCGGCGCGTGGGCGGAGTCGACGTCCCGGGTGGAGATCGGCGCGCTGGTGACCTGCAACAGCTACCGCAACCCCGAGCTGCTGGCCGACATGGCCCGCACGGTCGACCACATCTCCGGCGGCCGGCTCATCCTGGGCATCGGCTCCGGCTGGTTCGAGAAGGACTACGACGAGTACGGCTACGAGTTCGGCACGGCCGGCGGCCGCCTCGACGACCTGGCGGAGTCCCTGCCGCGCATCGAGGCCCGCCTCGGCAAGCTGAACCCGGCGCCGACCCGCAAGATCCCGGTCCTGATCGGCGGCGGCGGCGAGAAGAAGACGCTCAAGCTGGTGGCCAAGCACGGCGACATCTGGCACGGCTTCGGCGACCCGGAGGTCGTCGAGCGCAAGGTGAAGATCCTCGACCAGCACTGCGCGGACGTCGGCCGCGACCCGGCCGAGATCGAGCGCTCGTGCGGTGTCCAGGGCGAGCCGGACGAGCTGGGCCCGAAGCTGCTGGACCTGGGTGTCACGACGTTCACCGTGGGTGTCGGCGGGCCGGACCACGACCTGAGCAAGCTCGAGGCGTGGGTCGCCTGGCGCGACAAGAACAACGGCTGAGATTTGTTTCCCGAAGGCCGCCTTGAGGAAGTTCAAGGCGGCCTTCACGGCTTTTGGGCCCGATGCGCCGCAACACGTTCCCGCGTAGCGCACCGCGACGAACAGAACCGCCGCGTACTCCCCCCGCCCGTATGCGCGAACGGCTTCCCGCACGACGCCGACGCGCACAACCCGCCCGGGACGTCCTGGCGCTCCGCCAGCAGCGATGCCAGCCCCAGCGCTGAAGACGTCACCAGCCAAGCTCCCCACGGCCCGTCGTCCGCCGCGTCCGCGTGCAGGTGCCAGCCGTAGCCCTCTTCGTGGTCCGTCAGCCGCGGAGGGCTC
Organism: Amycolatopsis sp. NPDC104819; assembly: GCF_055583145.1. Taxonomy (NCBI): domain Bacteria; kingdom Bacillati; phylum Actinomycetota; class Actinomycetes; order Pseudonocardiales; family Pseudonocardiaceae; genus Amycolatopsis; species Amycolatopsis sp. NPDC104819. The sequence continues at coordinate 59,015 of NZ_JBVJON010000023.1, forward strand.
GCGTACGCCGCGAACAACCGGTTCAACACCGAAGCCGCCGAAGCCGCGTCGGGCGCCGCGAACACCTCACGCAGCTCGAGCGCCGCCGAACGCAGCTCCGCGACATCCGACGAAGACAACCGGACCGACGGTTCCCCGTGCGCACGCAGGACACGAGCCACCGAAGCCGGGTCGGGGTCCGGAACCAGCAGGACCTCCAGCAGGTCGACGGCGCGCTGGACGGAATCTCGGTGCGGGAAAGCCATACCCCACTGTAACGTCTTGACCATGATAAGGCGTTACCTGCTCGGGGCCACCCTCGCCCGGACCGGGGACGAGCTGTCCGGGCCCGCGCTGCTCCTGCTGGGACTGACCGCCGGTCCGCACGCCGGGTCCGCGCTGCTCGCCGGGCTGACCGCGGCCGCCGCCGTGGGTGGGCCCGTCTTCGGGGCTTTCCTGGACCGCAGTGCCGCGCCGGGACGGCTGCTGGCCGCCGCCCTTGCCGGGTACGCCGGTGGGATCGCCCTGGTCGCCGCCACCTTCGGGCACCTTCCGCTCGTCGCGGTGGTCGCCGTGGCCGTGGTCACCGGGCTGCTCAACCCCGCTGTCGCAGGCGGGTGGACCGCTCAGCTGCCCGGAGTCGCCGGCGCCGGGCTCCAGAAGGCCAGCCGGCTCGACGCGCTGACCTTCACCGCCGCCGCCCTCGCCGGGCCGGGGCTCGCCGGGCTCCTCGGTGACGCTGGGCTCGGGGTCGCCGTCGTCCTGGTCGCCGTGGCCGTCCCGGTGGCGTGGAGGCTCCCGAAAAGCAAGCCCGCGACGAGGACACACCTCAAGGACGGCTTCACGGTTCTGGTCACCAACACGCCGCTGCGGCGGGCGACCCTCGCGTCGACGCTCTCCTGCGCCGGCATCGGGATGGTCACCGTCTGTTACCCCCTGCTGGGCGCGGCGCACTTGCGCGGCCCGGCCGACGGCGCGCTGCTGCTGACCGTGCTCGCGACGGCGTCCCTGCTGGCCAACGCGGTTTTCGCCAAGCACCCGCTGCCGTGGGCGCCGGATCGCACGGTCTGGCTGAGCACGCTGGTCCTCGCGGCGAGCTTCGGCCTGGCCGCGCTCGCCCACGACGTCGTCGCGCTGGTCGCCGCGGCCGCGCTCGCCGGGTTCGCCGAAGGACCGCAGCTCACGGCGTTGTTCGCGATCCGGCACCGTGAGGCGCCCGCGCACGTGCGCGCTCAGGTGTTCACGACGGCCGCGAGTGTGAAGATCACCGGGCTGGCGGCCGGGGCAGCCCTCGCCGGGCCGCTGGCGACGTGGTCGCTCCCGGCGTGCCTCAGCGCCGCGGCGGCCGTCCAGATAGGCGCCGCGGCGGTGTATCTCCGCCGGTCAGAAGGCCATCGCCTGCGCGCGCCGCTTCACCTCGGTGCCGTGGCTGGTGCGCAGCGCGTTGACCGGGGTGCTGCCCGGCAGGGTGTCGTCGGCGGTGAAGAGCCAGCGGAGCATCTCGGTCCGGGAGAACCCGGAGTCGGCGAGCACCGTGATCGTGCCGGCGAGCCCCTTGACGACGCCGTCCTTCACGAAAAAGGCCCCGGGCACGCAGAGTTCACCATCGCGCTTCAGCGCGATCAGCTGCCCGTCGCGCAGCATCTGCCGGACCTTGTTGGTCGACGTCCCGAGGGCCGTCGCCACCTCCGGCAACGGGAGGACTGCGACAGCGGCGTCGAGGATGTCTTCGGCGACAGGAATCCCACTCACAGGTGACACTGTGCCACATTCCGTCCCCTCACCCGCTAGTGCGCACGGGTGACCCGCGAGGTCTCCTCCACGACGCGTGTGCGGTTCCGTACGATCCTTACTCGTGACACGCACCCATCCCAGCCTGGCCGGCACGCTCCTCGAGCGGCGCTACCGGGTGGACCGGCTGCTCGCGCACGGTGGCATGTCGTCGGTCTACCAGGGGACGGACACCCGGTTGGACCGCCCGGTCGCGATCAAGATCATGGATCCGCGCTTCGCCGACGACCGGTCCTTCGTGGACCGGTTCGTGCGGGAGGCGCAGTCCGCCGCCCAGCTGCACCACCCGAACGTGGTGGCGGTGCACGACCAGGGCGAAGAGGGCGGCCTCGCCTTCCTGGTGATGGAGCTCGTCGACGGCGGCACGCTGCGCGACCTGCTGGACGAGCAGGGCCCGCTGGACGTCGCGCTCGCGCTGAGCGTCGCCGAGCCCGTGCTGTCGGCGCTGGCCGCCGCGCACCGGGCCGGGCTGGTGCACCGCGACGTCAAGCCCGAGAACGTGCTGATCGGCCGGGCCGGGCCGCACAGCGGCGGCGGCGTGGTCAAGGTCGCCGACTTCGGCCTGGTGCGGGCCGTGGCCAGCGCCGGGACGACCTCCTCGAGCGTCATCCTCGGCACCGTCGCCTACCTCTCCCCCGAGCAGGTCACCACCGGCGCGGCCGACGCGCGCGGCGACGTCTACTCGGCCGGGATCCTGCTCTACGAAATGATCACCGGCCGCGCGCCCTACACCGGCGACACCGCGATCTCGGTGGCCTACCGGCACGTCAACGACGACGTCCCGCGCCCGAGCGAGCTGCGCCCGGACCTGCCGCCGGCGCTGGACGAGCTGATCACCCGCGCGACCCGGCGCGACGCCGCCCTGCGGCCCGCCGACGCCGGGGAGTTCCTGACCGAGCTGACCGCGGTGCGCGCCCAGCTGGGCCTGCTGCCGGTGACCGTGCCGATCCCGGTGGCGCACGGCCGTGGGGACGACGTCGCCGACACCGAGCAGACGACGCGGATCCCGGCGGTCCGCCCGGACGTCGACCGGACCATGCCGGTGCACCGCCCGAACGCGACGCGGGCGCTGAGCCACCCGGCCACCCCGGCCCCGGGGATCACCCAGCAGGTGCCGCCGGTGCGGCCGCCGCGCCGCCGGAGCGAGCCCGAACCGGAGAAGCCGAAGGACAACCGGAAGCGGATCGCGGTGATCGCCGCCGCGGTGCTGCTGTTCGGCGGGCTGATCACGGCGTTCGTCTTCATGCTCACCGACACCGGCGGCGACAAGACCGCCACGGTGCCGAAGCTGGTAGGGCTGAACCAGGCCGCGGCCGGTGACGCGTTGCGGGCGGCGAAGCTGACCCCGCAGTTCAGCCAGGAGTTCGACAACTCCGTGCCGTCGAACACGGTGCTGCGCGCCGAGCCGGCCGAGGGCACCACGCTGCAGCCGAACTCGACGGTGTCGGTCGTGCTGTCGAAGGGCCGCCCGGCGGTGCCGGACATCCGGCCGGGCACCGCGCTGCCCGACGCCGAGCAGGCGATCAAGACCGCGCAGCTGACGCCGGTCCGCGGGACGGACGACTTCGACGCCGACGTCCCGCAGGGCGCGGTGATCCGCACCGAGCCGGCCGCGGGCAGCCAGCTGAACATCGGCGGCCAGGTCACGATCATCGTGTCGAAGGGCCCGATCCCGCTGCCACCGGTCCCGGACGTCACCGGGCGGAGCAAGGACGAGGCGTTCCAGCTGCTGCAGCAGGCCGGCTTCGAGCCGTTCCAGGCGGGTGAGGAGTTCAAGCAGGAGGTCCCGGGCGGCGCCGTCACCCGGACCGACCCGCCGGCCAACTCCCAGGCCAAGGAAAAGCGGATCGGCGTCTTCGTGAACAACGCCGTCCAGGTGCCGGACGTCCGGTTCCGCTCGTTCGACGACGCCCAGAAGATCCTCGAGCAGGCCGGGCTGAAGGCCGACCGCGACGGCGGCCGGGGTGGCGGGCGCGGCGGCGGCTTCGACTTCGTCTTCCAGCAGGACCCGCAGCCGGGCACGTTCGTGCAGAAGGGCAGCAAGGTCAAGCTGAAGGGCTTCGGGGGATGATCGGCAGCCGTGGCCGCGTGACCGGCACGATCGGCCCCGGCCTCGTCGGCGAGGTGCTCCTGAACGTCCGGGGCGGCACGGAGGCGTTCTACGCCTACCCGGTCGACCCGGACGCCACCTTCACCTCGGGCACGCAGGTGCTCGTCGTCGACTTCGAACCCCCTCGCACGGTTTATGTCGAACGGTGGCAACCACTGAGCCGCTAGCGGCGTCGAAGGGCTACCAACAACAGAAGAGCGAGGGGTGTGGGAGGCCAATGAACATCCTGCTGATCGTCGGCATCGCCGTCGTGGCCGTGATCGTGATCTTCGGACTGCTCCGGATCCTGTACAAGGTGGCGGAGCCGAACGAGGCGCTGATCGTGTCCGGCTGGGGGATCCGGGTCGAGCGCAGCGAGACCGCGGACAGCCTGGGCTTCAAGATCATCACCGGTCGTGGCGTGAACGTCATCCCGGGGTTCCAGACCGCCCGGCGGCTGTCGCTGGACACCCGGGGCGTCAACCTGCAGGTCTCGTGCGTGACCCGGCAGGGGCTGCCGGTCACCGTGCGGGCCGTGGTGATCTACAAGGTCGGTGACGACTTCTCGTCGATCGCCAACGCCGCCCGCCGGTTCCTGGACCAGCAGAAGGGTATGAACGACACGATCCACGAGCTGTTCTCCGGGCACCTGCGCTCGATCGTGGGCGGGCTGACCATCGAGGAGATGATCCACAACCGGGACGCGCTCACCGGCGAGGTGCGCCAGTCCTCGGCCACGGAGATGATCAAGCTCGGCCTGATCGTGGACTCCCTGCAGATCCAGGAGATCGACGACGAGTCCGGTTACATCCTCAACCTCGGCAAGCCGCACGCCGCCGCGATCGCCGCGTCGGCCCGCATCGCCGAGGCACAGCGCGACCAGGAGGCCGCCGAGGTCGAGCAGATGTCCGCGGCGAAGAAGGCGGCCGCGGTCCGCGAGAGCCAGATCCAGCAGGCCGGCTACCAGGCCGAGGTCGACCAGGCGCGGGCGAAGATGTCCCAGTCGGGTCCGCTGGCCGAGGCGACCGCGCGCCAGGAGGTCGTCGTCCAGGAGACCCGGGCGGCCGAGCTGGAGGCGGCGCTCGCGGAGCAGCGGCTGCAGTCGCAGGTCCGCAAGCCGGCCGACGCGAAGGCGTACGACACGCGTACGACGGCCGACGCGGCCCGTGACGCTTCCATCGCGAAGGCCCAGGCCGAGGCGAAGGAGACGGAGCTGCGGGCGGCGGCGGACGCGACCCGCGTCAAGACCGCGGCCGAGGCCGAAGCGCAGGCGACGAAGGCCCGTGCGGAGGCGGCGGCCGGGGCGACCCGGGCGACCGGTGAGGCGGAGGCGGCCGCGGCCAAGGCACGCGGTCTCGCCGACGCGGAAGCCGCGAAGGCGAAGGGTCTCGCCGAAGCGGAGTCGGCCCGGGCGAAGGGCCTGGCCGAGGCGGACGCCATCAAGGCGCGCGCCGCGGCGCTGGCCGAGAACCAGGAGGCGGTCGTCGCCCAGCAGCTCGCCGAACGCTGGCCGGAGATCGTCGAGGCGGGCGCGAGCGCGTTCGGCAACATCGACCACATGGTCGTGCTCAACGGCGCCGACGGCATGTCCGACATGTTCGCCAAGGCGCTGTCGCTCGGCGGAACCGGTCTCGGCCTGGCCCGCCAGCTGATGGACTCCATGGGGAAGCCGACCGAGAAGGAGCTCGACGAGTCCGCCCGGCGCAACGGGGAACTCAAGTTGAGCGAGTAGTTCGTCACGCTGCGTACGGCTTCTGTGTCCCGGATCACGGGAGGCAGGGGCCGTACGCCCGTTCGGGGGCGGAAATTCCCGGGCGGTTGTCCTACCGTGGGCGCATGGTGCCGGACAGCTCGTCGCGGACCGCCCGATGACCTTCTTCAACGGCGGTCCTCGAGAGCGTCCCCTGTTCCCCGTCCCGGAGCAGGAGCTGTACGCGTTCAGCGGCCGGCACTGGACCGACGCCCCGCGCGAGCACATCGTCCCGGCCGTGCTGCCGTGGGCGCAGCCGCTGGGCCGGTCCGAGCGCACGGTCGTCGCGCTGCGGGCGGTCGAGGTGTGGCCGGAGGCGGTCACCCTGCGCATCACGGTGTACTCCCGCGACAGCCTGGTCGACGACCCCGGCGAGGGCTTGATCGACCACCGCCGGGTGCCCGACTACAACGGCCTGCTGATCGGCGTGCTCTACGCCGACGGGAGCCGGGCCAGCTCGGAGACCGTCTCCGTACCCTCGGCGAGTGAGCCGGACGGGCCGGTGCTGCGGGCGCAGGCCGTCGGCGGGACGCGGTTCGCCGTCGAGCACGAGGTGTTCCTCTGGCCGCTGCCGTCGGCGGGGCCGCTCAAGCTGGTCGTCCAGTGGCGCGACCGGGGCATCGAAGAGACGCGGACGACGCTGGACGGCGGTGCGATCCGCGCCGCGGCGAAGGACGCCGCGGAGATCTGGCCGGGGCTGGGCAAGCGGCAGGCGAACGGCCTGCCGGTGCGCCGGGTCGGCAAGCAGGTCACGCTCACCCCCGAATGGGGGACCGCGGCGGTGGTGCGGGCGGAGCAGCCCGATCCCGCCCCCGGTGAGTGAAAACTCCTGATCTGTGACCCCGGGCACCGCGGCCCGGGGTATCTCGAATGGATGAATGGGGTGGGTAGTTAGCGTCGTGGAAACACTTCGACCACCCGTTCGTCATGTCGGGCTGGTGCAGTGGAATCTCCTCCCCCCGACGCACGTGGCCGTGCACACCCGCGAACCCGGATGGGAAAGGTCGCTCATGGCAGGCTCGCCGCTCAGCGCACTCGATGTCGCTTTCCTTTGCCTGGAAAGCGAAACCACCCCCATGCACATGGGCGCGGTGGTCACCTTCACCCCGCGCGGCCCGGTGGATCCCGCTGTGCTGACCGAACTGCTCGCCGACCGGGCCGCCCGGCTGCCGAAGCTGCGCCAGCGGGCGCGCGCGGAGCTGTTCCCGCCGGGCTCGGCCAGCTGGGCCGACGACCCGGAGTTCGTTGCCGCGCACCACATCCACCACGCGCCGCTCAGTTCGCTGTACGAACCGGACCCGCTGGCGGCGTTCGCGTCGCGGTGGATCGCCGAGCCGCTCGACACCAGCCGTCCGCTGTGGGATCTCACGCTGGCCACCGGGCTGCCCGACGGCCGGTTCGCACTGCTGCTGAAGCTGCACCACGCGCTCACCGACGGCGCCGGGGCGTACGCGGTGGCGGCCGGGCTGCTCGACGGCGTCAAGCTGCCGGAGCGGATCGCGGCGCCGTCGCGGTCGATTCCCGCGCCGCGCTCCACTTTGGACACGGTGAAGGACGCACTGGGCACGGCGTGGGGCCAGGCGAACGAGACGGCCGGGATCGCGTCGTCGCTGGTGCGCGCCGCGCGGCCGCCGCTGTCGCCGGTGTCGGCGCCGCCGTCAGCCGAACGGCGGCTGGGGTTCGTCCGGCTGCCGCTGGCGGAGCTGCGCGAGGTGCGCCGGACCCACGGCGGCACGACGAACGACGTCGTGCTGGCGGTGCTTTCCGGCGCGCTGCGCGAATGGCTGGTGAACCGCGGCCACCGCGCCGACGGCCGCACGCTGCGCGCGCTGATCCCGGTGAGCGTGCGCGGCCGGGCGGGTGACCAGCTCGGCGGCAACAAGCTCTCGGGCTACCTCTGCGACCTGCCGGTCGGCGAGGACGACCCGGTCGAGCGGCTGCGCGTCGTCCGCCGCGCGATGACCCGCAACAAGGCGGCGGGCCCGAGCCGCGGCGCCGGAGCGCTCCCGCTGCTGGCCGGCCGCGTGCCGCCGCTGCTGCACCGCCTGGGCACCCGCCGGGCGGGCCAGGCCGCGCCGATGCTGTTCGACCTGGTGATCACGACGGTCCCGGTCCCCCCGGCCCGCCTGTCCCTGGACGGCGCCCGGCTGGCCGAGATCTACCCGTTCGTCCCGCTGGCCCCGCGCCACGCGGTCGGCATCGCGGTGGCCACCTACCGCGACGCCGTCCACATCGGACTGCAGGTCAACGGCGAGGCGGTCCCGGACGTCGGGTCGCTGCGGGACGCGGTGCTGAAGTCCGCGTCCCGCCTGCTCGACGCCTCCTGACGCCGAGCGCTGTCAGCCGCGGAGCATCTCCGCGACCAGGAACGCCAGCTCCAGCGACTGCTGGGTGTTCAGCCGCGGGTCGCACGCCGTCTCGTAGCGGCCGGAGAGGTCGATGTCCGAGATCTCCTGGGCGCCGCCCAGGCACTCCGTGACGTCTTCGCCGGTCAGCTCCACGTGGATGCCGCCCGGGTAGGTGCCCAGCTTGTTGTGCACCTCGAAGAAGCCCTGGACCTCGTCGACGATGCGGTCGAAGTGGCGGGTCTTGTACCCGGTGGACGACTCGTGCGTGTTGCCGTGCATCGGGTCGCACTGCCAGATGACCTTGTGCCCGGACGCCTCGACCTTCTCGACGATCGCCGGCAGCACCTCGCGGACGTTGCCGTTGCCCATCCGCGCGATCAGCGTCAGGCGGCCCGGCTCGTTGCGCGGGTCGAGCCGCTGGACGTACTCGAGCGCCTGCTCCGGCGTGGTCGTCGGGCCGATCTTCAGGCCGATCGGGTTCGACAGGAGCTCGGCGAACGCGATGTGCGCGCCGTCCAGCTGGCGGGTGCGCTCGCCGACCCAGAGGAAGTGCGACGACAGGTTGTACAGCTTCGGGTTGGCCGCGTCCGCCTTGTCGAGCCGCAGCATCGAACGCTCGTAGTCGAGCAGCAGCGCCTCGTGGCTGGCGAAGATCTCGGTCGACTGCAGCGACGTGTCGGTGACGCCGCAGGCCGACATGAACCGCAGGCCGCGGTCGATCTCGTTGGCCAGCGCCTCGAAGCGCTGCGCCGCCGGCGACGCCGACACGAAGTCCTTGTTCCAGTCGTGCACCTGGTGCAGGTCGGCCATGCCGGCGCCGGTGAGGGCGCGGACCAGGTTCATCGCCGCGCCCGCGTTGGCGTAGGCGCGGATCATCCGGCCGGGGTCGGGCACGCGCAGCTCGGGCTTGGCGACCAGCGAGTTGATGATGTCGCCGCGGTAGACCGGCAGGCCCAGCGCGTCGGTGGCCGCCGAGCGCGGCTTGGCGTACTGGCCGGCGATGCGCCCGACCTTGACGACCGGCAGGCTCGCGCCGTAGGTCAGCACGACCGCCATCTGCAGCAGGGTGCGCAGGTTGGAGCGGATGTGCGGCTCGGTGTTGGACTCGAACGTCTCCGCGCAGTCGCCGCCCTGCAGGAGGAAGGCCTCGCCGTTGGCGACCATCGCCAGCCGGTCCTTGAGCCGGTCGATCTCCGCGGGCACGGTGATCGGCGGCACGCTCTCCAGGACACCGCGGACCCGGCGGGTCGCGTCCGGATCGGGCCACTCCGGCTGCTGCGCGGCGGGGAGGGCCAGTGCTTGGTCGAGCCGTTCCCGCAGTTCGGGCGGGAGCGGCGGCAGTTCGGGCAGTGTGTCGACGGGGACGTCCACAGTCCAGTTCACGACACCCAGGATAAGGTTCCCGCCGCGCTTCGCTCCCCCCGGTCGGCCCATCACCTCCCCGGCGGGCAGGAGCCGTCGCTCGCCGGAAACACCCCGTCACGCAGATAGCGCAGCACCACGGCGTTCCCGCAGGCGTTGTCCCGCGTGAAGACACCGTGCCCGCCGGCGTCGACGGTCACCATTCGCGCCCGGTTCCCGAAAGCCGCTCGCGTTTCGCGTGCTCCCGAAAGCGGGGTCGCCGGGTCACGCCGGTTCTGCACGAGCAGCACGTCCGCCGGGCCGGGGCCGCCCACCCGCACCGGCGGCTCGGTGCGTTCGACCGGCCAGAACGCGCACGGGTTCACGTTCGCCGCGGCCGGGCCGAACATCGGGTGCCGCACCCGTTCGCGCTCGACCGCACGCCGGTAGTAGCCGACCTGCTCCGGCCAGTCGGAGTCGTTGCAGATCACCTGCAGCTGCAGCGCCGCGCGGGTGTCGCCGTCGAGCGGCCCCGCCGCGGCCCGCGCCGGGCCGGCCCATTCCGCGGCCAGCGCGGGGAAGAACGCGTCGTCGTAGAGCCCGTTCCAGGTGTCCGAGCGGAACTCCGGGCTCCGCACGGCCGCCAGCTCGGCGAACTTCGCCGTCACCGCTTCCGGGGTCCGGCCCAGGTGGTAGACGTCGTCACGCGCGGCGGCCCAGGCCTCGAAGTCCGGGAACCGGTCGGCGAAGCCTTCGGCGAAACGCTGGTTCGCGACGACGTCGAGGCCTCGCGGGCCGAGAACGCTGTCGAGCACGATCCGGTCGCTGCGGGTGGGGAACATCGACGTGTAGGCGGCGCCGAGGTAACTGCCGTACGAGACGCCGTAGTAGGAGATCTTCTTCTCCCCCAGCGCTTCCCGGATCCGGTCCAGGTCCCGGGCCGTGTTCGCGGTGGTCATGTGCGGCAGCAGGTCCGCCGTCGCCGCTTCGCCGCACTTCTGCGCCACCACACGCGCCTTCGCCGCGGTGGTGACGACGTCACGCGGGCCGTCCGCGTACGGGCCGAGCACCGCGCCCCGCTGCTCGGGGGTCATGTCGCAGGTCACCGGCGTGCTGTAGCCGGTGCCGCGTGGGTCGAAGCCGATGACGTCGTAGGCGTCGGGCAGGCCGGTGCCGCCCATCCGCGCCAGCAGCTGCGCGGGCATGGCGAGCGCGGGGCTGCCCGGGCCGCCGGGGTTCATCAGCAGCGCGCCGCGGCGCTTGCCGGGGACGGCGGTGTGCCGGGAGAGCGTCAGCTCGATGGTGCGCCCGGGATGGGCGTAGTCGAGCGGCACACGCAGGGTCGCGCATTCGAGCCCGGCGGTGGGCGACGGCGACATGCCGTAGTCCGGGCAAGGGGTCGTCCAGGTGAGCCGCGGCGCCGCGGCCGCCGGCGGCGCGGCGAGCAGGGGCAGGAAAACCAGGAGGGCCGACAGTCTTCGCATGCTCCGAGCCTGGCCCGGCAAGCCCGCGCGGACGTCAGCCCAGGGGCCGGACTCCGTTGTCCTCCCCCGGGCTGACGCGCCTCACGCGGCTTGCGCGCGGTTGTAGAGGTTCTGCGCGTCGGCGCCGAAGTACGGCCCGAACATGTAACCGGGCAGGAAGACGTAACCGAAGCTGTTCACCGAGGCCTGGACGCCGGTGCCGGTCGCCTCGCTGAACGACAGGAACCACGGGCCGCCGCTCGAGCCGCCGGTCATGGTGCAGCGCATGCCGTGGTCCTTCGTGAGCAGGAAGTCGGTGAAGGTGGTGCCGCTGCAGTAGTCCAGCTTGGTGCCGTCGTAGGGCGCCTCGGCCGGGTAGCCGAAGGTGTACATGCTCTGGTTCTTCGGCTGGTTGAAGGCGATGCCCTGCGCGCCGACGACGTCGGTGAGCCGCTGCCCGTTCAGCGGGTTCACCACGGCCATGCCGACGTCGTAGTTCATGTCTTCACTGGCTTCCCACTGTGGTGTGGTCAGGGTGGTCTTGGCCGCCCACTGGCCGTAGGGCGCGTTGCCGTTGTCGTACCCCGGCACGAAGGTCCACTGGGTGTGCCAGGTGCCCTGGTACTTGACGCAGTGCCCGGCGGTGACGACCACGCTGCCGTTGGTGCTGGTGACGGCGTCCCCGGAGCAGGACGCGTTCTGGCCGTTGAAGACGAAGAACACGCGCCCGGCGGTATGGGTGACCTGGCCGCCGCCGGTCCAGACGCCCCCGCCGTTGGGAATGCTTTGGATGATGGCGGCTTGCCCGCGCGCGACGTCCTTCGGGGTGAAGGCGGGCACCTTGACGAGGTTGTCCATCGGGACGGCCGACCGCATGGCCTCGGGCGTCCAGAAGGGTTTCGGAGCGGCCTGGGCGGGCACGCCGACCAGGGCGAACGCTAGGGAGAGGACTGCGGTCACGACCGCTGTCCGGAGAGCCGTGTGCTTCAAGACGCCCACCTTCCGCCGAGGTGAATTACCGCGAAACCGGCACGGTTACTCGAAAGTAGTTGTCCGTGTACGCAGAGCGCAGCCACCGTTCGGCGTAATGGGTCGAAACGGTCGAAAGCCCCCTCACCAGCGGCGAGGGGGCTTTCGGAACCCTGCGATCAGACGACGGCGAGCGGCAACGCCGTCGGGTGGACCGGCGCCGGCAGGTCCGACGCGCCCGTCAGGTACGTGTCGACGGCGTTGGCCACCGAACGACCCTCCGCGATCGCCCACACCACCAGGGACGCGCCGCGGTGGGCGTCACCGCAGACGAACACGCCTGGGGTCTCGGTCTGCCAGTCCACGCCGCACGACAGCGTGCCGCGGCGGGTCAGGGACAGGCCCAGACCTTCCAGCAGCGGCATCTCCTCGACGCCTTCGAAGCCGATCGCCAGCAGGACCAGGTCCGCCGGGAGCGTCTCGATCTCGTCGTTGACCGGGATGACCTCGCGGCGGCCGGTCGACGGGTCCTTCTGCACCCGCACCTGCTGGAGCTCCACCGCGCTCACCCGGCCCTCGTTGTTGCCCACGAACCGCTTGACCGCCACCGCGAACTTCCGCTCGCCCGCCTCTTCGTGCGCCGGGTACGTGCGCAGGATGTACGGCCAGGTCGGCCACGGCGAGCGCTCGTCGTCCCTTGTGGACGGTGGGGTCGGGTACTGGTCCAGCTGGGTCACCGAAAGCGCGCCCTGGCGGGTGGCCGTGCCGTAGGAGTCGGCGCCGGTGTCACCGCCGCCGATGATCACCACGTGCTTGCCGCGCGCGTCGATCGACGGCGGGCCGTCACCCTCGACGAACTTGTTGGCCGGCACCAGGTGTTCCATCGCCAGGTGGACGCCGGCCAGCTCGCGGCCCGGGGTCACCGTGTCGTCGCGGCCGCGCAGCGCGCCGACCGCGAGCACCACCGCGTCGTACTGCGCGCGCAGGTCCTCCACCGTCAGGTCGACGCCGACCTCGCAGCCGGTGACGAACCGGGTGCCCTCCTTGCGCAGCTGCGCGAGCCGGCGGTCGAGGACCTTCTTCTCCATCTTGAACTCGGGGATGCCGTAACGCAGCAGCCCGCCGAGCCGGTCGTCGCGCTCGAAGACGGTGACCTCGTGGCCGGCGCGGGTCAGCTGCTGGGCGGCGGCGAGCCCGGCCGGGCCGGAGCCGACCACCGCGACCCGCTGGCCGGACGACACCTCCGCCACCTGCGGCTGGACGTAACCGGCTTCCCAGGACTGGTCGGCGATCGTCTGCTCGACGCGCTTGATCGCCACCGGCCCGCCCGAGTCCGGCGAGATCGACAGGACGCAGCCCGCCTCGCACGGCGCCGGGCACAGCTTCCCGGTGAACTCGGGGAAGTTATTGGTGGCGTGCAGCCGGTCGCCGGCCGCGGCCCAGTCACCGCGGCGGACCAGGTCGTTCCACTCGGGGATCAGGTTGCCGAGCGGGCAGCCCGAACCACCGGAGTGGCAGAACGGGATGCCGCAGTCCATGCACCGCGACGCCTGCTTGCGCACCTTTTCGTTGCGCTCGCCCGGGTCGACGTCCGCGTAGACCTCGCCCCACGAGTGCAGCCGGTCCTCTTTGGACTTCTTCTTCGGCTCTTCGCGGCCGTACTTGAGAAAACCGGTCGGGTCAGCCACGAGCGGCCTCCATGATCGCCTCGTCGACGTCGCGGCCGGCGGCGCGCGCCGCCTTCGCCGCGTCCAGGACCCGCTGGTAGTCGCGCGGCATCACCTTCGTGAACGCCGCCGAGCGGCGCGGCCAGTCGCCGAGCAGCGAGGCCGCCACCGCAGAGCGGGTGAGATCGTAGTGCTGTTGCACGGTTTTCTTCAGCCAGGCGAGGTCGTCCGGGCCCGGCTTGAGCAGGTCGACCATGTCCTGGTTGACCTTCTTGCGGTCGACGTCGAGCACGAACGCCATGCCGCCGGACATGCCGGCCGCCAGGTTGCGCCCGGTCGGGCCGAGCACCACCGCGCGGCCGCCGGTCATGTACTCGAAGGCGTGGTCGCCCACCCCCTCGGCGACGACGGTGGCGCCGGAGTTGCGGACGCAGAAGCGTTCGCCGACCTGGCCGCGCAGGAAGATCTCGCCGGCGGTCGCGCCGTAGGCGATCGTGTTGCCGGCGATCGTCTGCGCCTCGGCGGCGAACGCGGCCGCCGGGTCGGGGCGGACGACGATCCGGCCGCCCGAGAGGCCCTTGCCGACGTAGTCGTTCGCGTCGCCGACCATGTCGAGGGTGATGCCGCGCGGCAGGAACGCGCCGAGCGACTGCCCGGCCGACCCGGTCAGCTTGACGGTGATCGTGCCCTCGGGCAGGCCTTCCCCGCCGTAGCGGCGGGTGATCTCCGAGCCGAGCAGCGTGCCGACGGTCCGGTTGACGTTGCGCACCGGCAGCTCGATGTTCACGCTGTGCGCGTCTTCCAGGGCCGCCTCGGCGAGCTGGATGAGCGTGCGGTCCAGCGCGTGCTCGAGGCCGTGGTCCTGGCCGCGGGTGCGCCGCTTGGCGCCGCCGTACGGGGTCTCCGACGGCATTTCGAAGATCGGCGCCAGGTCCAGCCCGGACGCCTTCCAGTGGTCGACGGCCTCGTCGGTGTTGAGCAGCTCGGCGTGCCCGATGGCTTCGTCGAGGGTCCGGAAGCCCAGCGACGCCAGGGTTTCCCGGACTTCCTCGGCGACGAACTTGAAGAAGTTGATCACGTGCTCGACCTGGCCGGTGTACCGCTTGCGCAGCTCGGGGCTCTGCGTGGCGACGCCGACCGGGCAGGTGTCGAGATGGCAGACGCGCATCATGATGCAGCCCGCGACGACGAGGGGGGCCGTCGCGAAGCCGTACTCCTCGGCGCCGAGCAGCGCCGCGATGACGACGTCGCGCCCGGTCTTCATGGCGCCGTCGACCTGCACGGTGATCCGGTCACGCAACCCGTTGAGCAGCAACGTCTGCTGGGTCTCGGCGAGGCCGATCTCCCACGGTGTGCCCGCGTGCTTGAGCGAGTTCATCGGGGACGCGCCGGTGCCGCCGTCGTGCCCGGAGATGAGCACGACGTCCGCGTGCGCCTTGGACACCCCGGCCGCGACCGTGCCGACGCCGAGCGAGGACACCAGCTTCACGTGGATGCGGGCGTGCTCGTTGGCGTTCTTGAGGTCGTGGATCAGCTGCGCCAGGTCCTCGATGGAGTAGATGTCGTGGTGCGGCGGCGGGGAAATCAGGCCGACCCCCGGCGTCGAGTGCCGGGTGCGCGCGATCCACGGGTACACCTTGTTCGGCGGCAGCTGGCCACCCTCGCCGGGCTTCGCGCCCTGCGCCATCTTGATCTGGATGTCGTCGGCGTTGACGAGGTATTCGCTGGTGACACCGAACCGGCCCGAAGCGACCTGCTTGATCGCGCTGCGGCGTTCCGGGTCGTAGAGGCGTTCCGGGTCCTCGCCGCCCTCGCCGGTGTTGGACCGGCCGCCGAGCCGGTTCATCGCGATGGCCAGGGTTTCGTGCGCCTCGGCCGAAATCGAGCCGTACGACATGGCGCCGGTGTTGAAGCGCTTGAAGATCGCTTCGGCGGGCTCGACCTCGTCGAGCGGGATCGGCTCACGCACGCCGTTGCGGAAGGAGAACAGCCCGCGCAGCGTGCCGCCTTCGCGGTAGAGGCGGTGCACCTCGTCGGTGTAGGAGCGGTAGACCTCTTCGCGGCCGGTCTTGGACGCGTGCTGCAGCAGGAACACCGTCTCCGGCGTGAACAGGTGCAGCTCGCCCTCGCGGCGGTAGGCGTACTCGCCACCGGTGTCGAGTCCACGGTGGACCCGTTCGGTCGGGTTGTCCGGGTACGCGCGGCGGTGCCGCACGGCGACCTCTTCGGCGAGCACCTCGAGCCCGACGCCGCCGAGCTTCGACGACGTCCCGGTGAAGTACTCGTCGAGCAGGTCCTGGCCGAGGCCGAGGGACTCGAAGACCTGGGCGGCGGTGTACGCGCCGACCGTCGAGATGCCCATCTTGGACATGATCTTCAGAACGCCCTTGACGAGCGCCTGCACGTAGTTCCGGATCGCCTTGCCGGCCTCGATGCCGGTGACCGCGCCCTGCCCGATCATGTCCTCGATGGTCTCGAAGGCCAGGTACGGGTTGACCGCCGCGGCGCCGTAACCCAGCAACAGCGCGATGTGGTGCACCTCGCGCGCGTCGCCGGACTCGACGACCAGCGCGACGCGCAGGCGTTCCTTGGTGCGGACCAGGTGGTGGTGCACCGCGGAGACCAGCAGCAGCGACGGGATCGGCGCCATCCGGTGGTCGGAGTCGCGGTCCGACAGCACGAGCGTGCGCGCGCCGGCCGCGATCGCCTCGGACGCCTCACGCCGGACCCGCTCGATCGCCGCGGCCAGCGCCTCGGCGCCGCCGTCCACTTCGTACAGTCCGGAAAGGACACTGCACGCGAACCCGGGGAGGTCGCCGTCGTCGTTGATGTGGATGAGCTTGGCGAGCTCGTCGTTGTCGATGACGGGGTACGGCAGCTTGAGGTGGCGGCAGGAAGCCGGTCCCGGCGCCAGGAGGTTGCGCTCCGGGCCCATGATCCGCGCCATGCAGGTGACGAGCTCCTCGCGGATCGCGTCCAGCGGCGGGTTGGTCACCTGCGCGAAGTTCTGCTTGAAGTAGTCGTAGAGGAGCCGAGATCGCTTCGACAGCACCGCGGGCGGGGTGTCGGAGCCCATCGACCCGATCGGCTCGGCGCCCTTCTCGGCCATCGGCGCGAGCAGGATCTTCAGCTCTTCTTCGGTGTAGCCGAAGGAAAGCTGGCGGCGCAGCACCGAGTCGTGGCTCTGCACGACGTGGTCGCGGTCGGGCAGCTCGGCGATCTGGAGCAGCCCGGCGTGCAGCCAGCCCTCGTACGGGAGGTCCTTGGCCAGCGCGGACTTGACCTCCTCGTCGTCCACGATCCGGCCGGCCGCGGTGTCGACCAGGAACATCTTGCCGGGCTTGAGGCGGCCCTTGGCGACGACGTCCTTCGGCGCGACGTCGAGGACGCCGGCCTCGCTGGCGAGGACCACGCGGTCGTCGGCCGTGCGCCACCAACGCGCCGGGCGCAGGCCGTTGCGGTCGAGGACCGCCCCGACCAGGCTGCCGTCGGTGAAGGTGACGCAGGCCGGGCCGTCCCACGGCTCCATCAGGCTGGCGTGGAACTGGTAGAACGCGCGGCGTTCGGGCTTCATCGTCGCGTGGTTCTCCCACGCCTCCGGGATCATCATCAGCACCGCGTGCGGCAGCGAGCGGCCGCCGAGGTGCAGCAGCTCCAGGACCTCGTCGAACGACGCGGAGTCCGACGCGTCCGGCGAGCAGATCGGGAACAGCCGGCTCAGGTCGCCGTCGATCAGCTCGGACTCGAGCAGCGCCTCGCGGGCCCGCATGCGGTTGCGGTTGCCGCGGATGGTGTTGATCTCGCCGTTGTGGGCCACGAACCGGAAGGGGTGGGCCAGCGGCCACGACGGGAAGGTGTTGGTGGAGAAGCGGGAGTGCACCAGGGCGATGGCGCTTTCCAGCCGCTCGTCACGCAGGTCGGCGAAGAACGCGGGCAGCTGCTCCGGCGTCACCATTCCCTTGTAGACGATCGTCCGCGAGGACAGCGACGGGAAGTACGTGCCACAGCCGGAGTTCGCGCTTTCGTGCTCGACGCGCTTGCGCAGGCAGAAGGCCAGGCGGTCGAGCTCCACGCCCGCTCTTCCGTCACCGGCCACGAAGAGCATGGCGAAGTGCGGCATGACCGAGCGGGCGGTCGGGCCGATGTCGGCGCGGTCGGCGTCCACGGGCACCTCGCGCCAGCCGAGGACTTCGAGGCCCTCTTCGACGGCGATGCGTTCGGCCAGCTCGACGGCCTTGCGGCGCTGCTCGGCGTCTTCGGGCAGGAACGCGATGCCCGCGGCGTAGGTGTGGTGGCCGTGTTCGTCGGGTTCGGGGAGCGCGAAGCCGGCTTCGGCGCGCAGCAGCGTGTCGGGCAGCTGCAGCAGGATGCCCGCGCCGTCACCGCTGGTCGGCTCGGCGCCCGCGGCGCCCCGGTGGTCCAGGTTGGTCAACGCGGCCAGGCCGTCGGTGACGATGCCGTGGGAACGGCGCCCGCGGATGTCGGCCACCATGGCCACACCGCAGGAGTCCTGCTCGGTCTCCGGGTCGTAGAGACCCTGCTTGCCGGGCATGGCGGAGAAGATCATGAAGGGACCTCCTTCGTCGTCTGTTCGTGCGGGCCGGGCTACCGGCCGGGGAGCGCACGGGACGACGATGGCCCGCTTGTTAGCGCGACTTTAACACCTGGGAAACACGCCAGCAGCACTTCGGAGCGCGCCGAACGGCGTCGGACGGTAACGATCTGGCTGCGCGGAACGACATAGTTCCTGATGGGTTCCCAGTAGTTCGTTCTGCTAAGTATACGGCTGGGAAACGTCCGTCAAGCCTAACGTGACCGGCCCGACGCAGCACAGTGGAGCTGTGTCGCCGATCACTAGAACGTGTTACGTTTCCGGCCATGATCCTCGACCGGTTCCGGCTCGACGAGCAGGTCGCGGTGGTCACCGGCGCGGGACGCGGGATCGGCGCGGCCACGGCCGTGGCCCTCGCCGAAGCGGGCGCCGACGTGGTCATCGCGGCCCGCACCGCTTCCCAGCTTTCCGAGGTCGCTTCGCGCGTTACGGCGCTTGGCCGCCGTGCAGTGCCCGTGCCGGGCGACCTCTCCTCACCCGAGGCCACGGCGGCGCTGGCGTCGACGGCGGTGACCGAGCTCGGTCGCCTCGACCTGGTGGTCAACAACGTCGGCGGCACGTACCCGCGGCCCCTGCTGGAGTCTTCGGTGGACTTCATGGAAGAGGCGTTCCGCTTCAACGTGGCGACGGCCCACGCGCTGACGGTGGCGGCGGCCCCCTCGCTGGCGGAGTCGGGCGGCTCGATCGTCAACATTCGTCGGTGATGGGCCGGGTCAGCGGCCGCGGCTTCGCGGCGTACGGAACGGCGAAAGCGGCCCTGGCCCACTACACGCGGCTCGCGGCGGCGGACCTGGCCCCGAAGGTGCGGGTGAACGCGATCTCCGTGGGCTCGGTCCTGACGTCGGCCCTGGAGATCGTGGCGGGCAACCCGGAGCTGCGCTCCAAGATGGAGTCGGCGACGCCGTTGAAGCGCCTCGGCGAGGCCGAGGACATCGCGGCGACGGTGGTGTTCCTGGCCTCGCGGGCCGGCGGGTACATCACGGGCAAGGTGCTCGAGGTGGACGGCGGGCTGCAGGCGCCCAACCTGGACCTGGGCCTGCCGGACCTTTCGTGACCCCGGGACTGTCGGTAGCCCCCGGTTAGCGTGGAAAACGAGCGCCCCAATGTGGCCTTCGGTGCGTCTGACGCAACCAATGTGGCCTTGGGGCGCTGGCGGCCATCACCGGGTGTCCTGGTGACGGACTTCGGAAAGCTCGAGCGCTCAGCTCTCGTCGGTCTTCTTCGGCTCTTCCGCCGGGGCCTCTTCGGCGGGCTTCTCCGCCGGGGCCTCGGCCGCCACCTTGGCGTGCTCGGGCTCCTCGCCCGCCGGGGCGGCGTCCTCGACCGGCGTCTCGTCCGGGCTCGGCGCGTCCTTGCTCCGCAGCGTCTCCGGCAGCTCTCGAGGCCCGCGCTTCCCGGCGACCACGAAGTACACCACCGCCGCTGCGAACAGCAGGATCGACGTCCAGACGTTCACCCGCAGGCCGAGGATGTGGTTGGCCGTGTCGGTGCGCATCATCTCGATCCAGCCGCGGCCGACCGTGTAACCCGCGACGTACAGCGCGAACGCCCGCCCGTGGCCCAGCTTGAACCTGCGGTCCGCCCAGACCACCAGCAGCGCGACCAGCAGGTTCCAGATCAGCTCGTACAGGAACGTCGGGTGGACCGGGCTCTCCGGCAGCGGGATGTGGCCCGTCGCGACGCCGTTCAGCAGGTTTTCCGGGTCTT
Organism: Amycolatopsis sp. NPDC104819; assembly: GCF_055583145.1. NCBI lineage: Bacteria > Bacillati > Actinomycetota > Actinomycetes > Pseudonocardiales > Pseudonocardiaceae > Amycolatopsis > Amycolatopsis sp. NPDC104819. The sequence continues at coordinate 78,731 of NZ_JBVJON010000023.1, forward strand.
CCGGGTTGAAGCGCTGGAAGACCTCCATGCCCCACGGCAGGTCGGTGTGCGCGCCGTAGAGCTCCTGGTTGAAGTAGTTGCCGATGCGGCCGATGGCCTGCGCGACGACGATGCCGGGGGCGATCGCGTCCGCCATCGCCGGCAGCGGGACGCCCTTGCGGCGGCACGCGATGAGCGCGCCGACCGCGCCGAGGGCGATGGCGCCCCAGATGCCGAGGCCGCCGTCCCAGATCGCGAAGGCCTTCCAGGGGTTCTTGCCCTCGGTGAAGTACAGCTCGGGGTCGGTGACGACGTGGTATAACCGGCCGCCGACCAGGCCGAACGGCACGGCGAACACCGCGACGTCGATGACCGTGCCCTTGGTGCCGCCGCGGGCGACCCAGCGCCGTTCACCCCACCAGATGGCGATGATGATGCCGGCGATGATGCACAGGGCGTACGCGCGAATCGGGATCGGTCCCAGGTGCCAGACCCCGCGGTCGGGGCTCGGGAACGTCGCGAGGTAGGCGGTCATCACGCGGTCACCGTAGCGCTAAGGCGCCGGCGCCTCCAAGGCGGCCAGGTAGCCCGCCACCAGCGCGTGCGCGACCTGGGTGACGGCCTGGTCGCGCGGGAGGAAGCGCTCGTCGTGGAGGCTGGGCACGCCGGCCGTGTCGCCGAGGCCGACGAACAACATCAGCCCGCGGGTCGGGCCGCCGCAGTAGTGGGCGAAGTCGTCGGCGCCGAAGGAGCGGAACTCGTCGTCGACGGTGAACCCGCCGTGGCGGAGCCAGCCCTGCGCGGCCGCCGCCAGCGCCGGGTCGTTGTCCAGCACCGGCTCGCACGGGTTGATCTGCAGCTCGGCCGTGCAGCCGTGGGCCTGCGCCGTGCCGTGGACGATCTCCGCGAGCGTCGCCAGCGCGCGCTCGCGGTCCTTCGCGCGCATCAGGCGCAGCGAGCCGAACGCCGACGCGCTGTTCGGAACGACGTTGGCCGCCGCACCGCCCTGGATGCGGCCGACCGAGCAGACCGCGCCGTGCACCGGGTCGATCCGGCGCGACGCCAGCTGCTGCAGGCTCACGACCAGCTGGGACAGCGCCAGGATCGGGTCGCGCAGCAGGTGCGGGTAGCCGGCGTGGCCGCCCTGGCCGTGCATCGTCACCTCGAACTCGTCGGTGGAGGCGTTCACCGGGCCCGGCACCGCCGACACGACCCCGTGCGCGATCCGCGGCTGGACGTGCGCGCCGATCACCGTGTCCACGCCCGCTTCGGCCAGCACCCCGGACTCGACGACGTCGAGCGCGCCGGGCGGCGACGTCTCCTCCCGCGGCTGCAGCAGCGCCAGGATCGGGCGCGGCACGCCGACGCGCACCGCCGCGCGGCCGACCGCGACCAGCGCGGCGAGGTGGACGTCGTGGCCGCACGCGTGCATCAGGTCCGACTCCGACGCCCACGGCACGCCGGTGCCTTCCAGCACCGGCAGCGCGTCGAGCTCGGCCCGCAGCGCGATCGCCGGGCCTTCGCCACCGGGTAGCCGGATCGCGCGGCCGGTCTTGGCGACCCGGGTCCCGTCACCCGCGCCGAGGGCTTCGGCGACCAGGCGGGCGGTGTCCTCCTCGTCGCCGGAGCCGCGCGGGTCGGCGTGCACGGCGTGCCGGAGCTCGACGGCGGCGGGCAGTTCCTCGGCGATCGCCCGTGTCCACCGGGCCCACAGGTCACTCACACGCGCTCCAAGCGGTAGATCCTCTTCGCGTTCTCGTGTCCCACCAAAGCACACATCCGGACGGCGTCCACTTCGGACATTGCGCCGTTCGCCAGCGCGGCACGCAGGAAGTCGGACAGTCCCCGCCGGAACAGGGCCGTGCCCAGGTGGTACAGCTCGGCGAGGCCGAACGCGTCGGTGGAGAAGAGCACCTTCCCGAACGGCGCCAGCTCCAGCAGCTCGGCGAGGATCGCCGGGGCCCGGAACCCCGCGTTGTGCGTGATGAGCCCGGCGTCGACGAACACGTGCTCGAAGACCTGCGCCAGATACGCGGCGTTGCGGTGGAAGGGGTAGTTGTGCAGCAGCAGGATCGGCACCCCGCGGTCTCGGGTGGCCCGCAGCAGGCCGGTGAGCAGCAGCGGATCGCACCGGTGCAGGTCGACGTCGGCGTCGCCGTAGCCGACGTGGAACTGCACGGGCAAGCCGAGGTCGAGCCCGCTGAAGACGAGGAAGCGGTGGAGGACCTCATCGGCGAGCCGGGCCTCTCCGGAGCGCAGCCACCGCCCCGCGGCGGCTGCGACCTCAGCCGGCGTCGGCGGCTCTGCTTTCAGTTCGAGGCCGACCCGGTAGGCGGCGATCGACTTGAGCCCGACGGCGGTCTTCGCCCGTTTCCCCAGCTCATCGGCGAAGGCCGTGGCAAACCCTTCAGCCGTGCTCCCGCGGATCACGGCTTCGGCGACCTGTTCCAGCCGGACGACGTCGTGCGCGCGGGCGCCGGCGAGATCCGCGAAGTCCCCGGTCGTGGTGAGCGCGTCGGGGAGGAAACCGCCGTCCAGCAGGAAGTCGGTGGTGCCGGTGGTCCGCAGGAACCGCCTCGCCACCTCGGCCGCGCCGAGCTCGGCGCGGCGTTCGAGGTAGACGTCGGGTTCGGCATGCTTCGGCAGGTCGAGGACGGGTGCACAGCGTTCGCGCACGGCGAGCCCGATGAGCGAGTCGAAGAGGCTGGTGCCGAGCGGCGAGGTGGTGTCGGCCTCGGTCAGCATCGCTTCGAAGTCCGCGCGGGCCACGTTTTTCGTGATCACGCCGTGGCAGTGGTGGTCCACCAGCGGCAGGTCCGCGACGAACGGGAGCAGGTCGGTCATGGGCCTCCGTTCGTGGTGGTCAGGCTCTGCTCCACCTTACGAGCGAGGGCGGGTGTGGACAGGACGAAGATCCACCGACGAGCAGGTAGCGGACGCGCGTAACAAGATCGCTGATCGGGGCGACCTGTGCCGAAACGCCGCCTATTCCCTCGGAGGACGTCATGACGCCCCGCACATTCGTCGCCGTCGTCGCAGCCGCCGTCGTCCTGGGTGCGCTGGTCCTGCTCGGGGTCCCCGTGAAGGCGACCGCCACGGGTGGGCAGTCCGTGGCGTGCGGGACCGGGTTCCACACCGACATGAGCCAGGCCGCGCACGATTCGAACGTCAACGCTTTGACGAACGCCTACGCCGCCGACGCCGGTGCCGGCTGGAGGCTCTCCGACGGCACCGCCGGTTACCAGGCAGCGTGTGACAGCGCGCTGTCGACGCGGCGCGGTTTCGGCTGGGGCCTGCTCGCGCTCGGCGGGATCGTGTTGGCCGGCGCGCTGGTGGTACGCCGCCCCGAACGGGCCGGGCGTCCTCCGGCAGCCGCGGCGTGACGAACACACCTCGGCACCTCCTCTGAGCGAGCTCCGGCGCGGACAGCCTGTGCGAGCTGCGCGTCCGCCCTTAGGCTGCTTGCATGGCCGTCCATCTTCTCGTGACCACGACCACCCCGGACCGCGCCTCGGGCACGAAGATCGCCGGATCGGCCGTAGCCGCGCGCCTTGCTGCCACCGCGCAGGTCACTGGCCCCGTGGTGTCGTTCTTCTGGCACGCCGGCGAGCAAGGTGAAGGCGAAGAGTGGAACGTGACGTTCAAGACCACGGACACTCGCTACGCCGAGTTGGAGGCGCACATCATCACTGAACACCCTTGGGCCAAGCCCGAGGTGACCGCGGTCGAGCTGGTTCGTGGTTCCCCGGGCTACTTGCGGTGGATCGAGACGTCGACCGGGGCCGAAGCTTAGGCGCCCAAGCGGGTCAGCAGGTCCGCGACGGCAGGCGTCGCCCGATACCGCGCCAGCCGCCGGGCTACCGTGCCGATCCGGATGGCCGGGCGTACCGAGCTGACTCCGGCAGCCAGGTCCGCGGCGCGACCAAGGATCGTGACAGCCTGTTCGATCTCGCGGGCTTCCAAATAGGACGTGGCCAACCACGTCAGGTAGAGCGCCTTGTCCCGTGCGTGGGTGTCGTCGAACCCCGACAGCACCCGTTCCGGCACCGGTACAGCCCGCAGCGGCCGGCGCAGCTCGGTCCAGCATCGGCCGGCCATGATGTCGATCTCGGCTTCGTCCACCCAGAACACCCAGTCCGGTTCCGTTCGGTGATCCGGGGCTTGCAAGGCCTCGCGTGCCAGGTTCAAAGCCCGGTCGGCCTCGCGTGCCTCACCGACCGTCGCGTGTGCCCAGGCCTTCCGCTCGAGCAGCAACGCATTCACCTTTGGCGTGGCCATCGGCCGAGCGACGTCGCACGAGTCGGTGGCCAGCGCGATCCCGCTCCGCGAAGGTGTACTGGTCTGCTGGTACGCGGCGTAGGCCAGGGCGTTCCCTGCCAGGTCAAGCGCACCTGCCTCTTCGGCGGCCTGCCGGCTGTCGCGATACAGCCGCTGGGCAAGGGCGTGCTGACCGTGGTCGAAGGCGGCCCAGCCCGCCTGCTGCTGTTGCTCGGCCAACAGCGCTCGCAGCTGTCGGCCGATTTCGATCGTGTGGCTGGAGTCGCGGAGCAGGCGCTCGGTGAAATCGACCTCGACGGTGTACACCGGGAACGTCTCTGCTCCGCCTATGACGTTGTCGAGGCGTCGGAGGCGAGCCGTCCTACGACGCAGCTCATCGATATCGGAGTGTCCGATGCGACGACCGGTCGGCTGTTCCGTACGGGCGAGCGGAATCGCCAACGTCGCCATTGCTCCGATGAACTCACGCCGCTGCACTACCTCTCCCGTCTTCGCCTTCCGCCGTTCCGCACGGGTCACCGAGACAGCTCGTCGGATCGCCTCGTCGTCAACTTCGAAGGTTGCGGCGATGTGCTTTTGCCAGAACGGCGACATCAGGCGTCGCTCGGACTCCCACCGCGAGATCTCGTTCCGGGTGACGGCGCGTCCCGACAACTCGGACAGCACCTCGGCCTGATCCGCCTGAGAACGGCCTGCCTGCTTCCGCAGGAGCCGGAGCAGAAGGCCTATCCCTTGCTGCTCCATACGTACTCCTCGTGGTCCGGCGCCACCAGCGTCCTGGCCCCCAGTTCTGGCCACCCCTCCGAATGGCCACCCTCACGGGCTCCTCCTACCAGCCATTATCGCTCTTAGCGTCGACCTCGTGACACCACACGAAAGTGGAATTCCAGTACCCGGTCAGCCGTGTCCGGGCTACGCCCGAACCATGCCTGGCAAGCGCGGAGGCCAGTACACGCGGCGTCGGTACCTGGGCAACGAAACCGGTGTCAGCCCGCTCGCACTGTTCACGGCGTGGCTTGACGGCGCGCCCGGATTCGCCCGCCCGGCGCCCCCGCCCCGGCCGCCGCTTCCGCTGAAGTTCACATGCCGGGAATGTGGCCACGTCACCAGTCCGCGTGCCCTCCGCGGCCACAGGTGCTCCGCCGAGTACCGCCCATGACCTCCGGCCGGACAGCCGATGCGACGTAACCCCGCCGGTCCAGGACCCACGAGGCCCGGGCCGGGCAAAGACAGGCCCAGCTCGCCCACGCGTGACAACCCTGCCCCGCAACCTCGCCCAATCCAACCGCCACCTCCGAGGCGTTAGGAAAGCCGTTGACCAAGAACCCACTGCCTCGCCGCCTGGACCGACGCAGTTGCCTCGTCGGAGGTCAGGACGGAAAGGTGGTCTTCGGCTTGCCGGGAAGCCGACCCCCGCTACAACCGACCGGCCCCACCCGACCGGGCGGCACGTACCGGTCGAGCGTGTTCCGCCGGCCGCCGGAACCGCCGGTGCAAGACGACGAGGACTAGCATCAGGCCATGCGATCGACCCGGGAAATGCGCAGGCTGGCGATGGTGCTGCTCGCGGGACCTGACGATGCCCGCTTCTCAAGCGACGATCTGCGCGGTGCGGCGAATCTTCGCGGAAATCGGCTGAACTCGCTGCTGACACGACTGCTCGAACGCGGCTGGCTCGCCGATGGCTGGGATGAGTCCTCGGCTGCCGAGGCCCAGCGCTACTACGTGCTCACCGACATCGGTCGGCGCGAGCTGGCCAAGCCGCTGTAGTCCAGTCCTGGTCGAGCGGCACCTCAGTCATGCGCCGCCGTCCACCGTGCTCAACCTCTCCCCCACCCGACGAGCGAACCCCGGCGCGGCCAGCACCAAGATCACCGCCAGCACCAGCACCGCCCCCGCCACCACGGGGAACCACCGCGCCGGGCCCTCCGTCGGGTACGGGACCACGTTGACGTACACCGTGTACCCCAGCACCGCGAGCGCGCCGATCGGGAACACCAGGTGCCACGCCGGTACTCGCATGCGGCGCTTCACGAACAGCAGGAGGATCGCGCCGATCGTCGTCAGCAGGTAGATCACCAGCAACACCAACGTGCCGATCGAGCCGCTCCAGGCGAACGTGTCCGACGCCGTTGCTCCGAAGAACAGCGCGCACACCAGGATGATCAGCACTGCCGCGCCGGTGACCACGCTGACCGCGGTGACCGGGGTGCCCCGGCGGGACGTCCGGCCGATGCCGCGGCCGCCGAGTGCGTCGCGGCCCAGGGCGAACAGCAGCCGTGAGCCGCCGACGATGCAGGCCAGGCAGCAGCCGAACGCGCTGATCGCCGCGCCGACGCTGATCACGTCGCCGACCCAGCCTCCCGCGTAGCGGCTGCCGAGGTCGCCCAGCAGGGACGGCGAGTCGTGGAACGTCGTCGCGTCCGTGCCGAACGCCATCATCTCGACCGCCGTGACCACCACGAAGTAGACGCCGCCGAAGATCGCCGTGCCGAGGATCGCGCGGGGGATGTTGCGCTTCGGGTCGTGGGTCTCCTCGCCGAGCGTTGCCGCGGCTTCGAAGCCGGCGAAGGACAGGAAGCCGAACACCGCGCCGAGGAACACTCCGGACACTCCCGTGTCCGGGACGAACACGTCCAGGGTGAAACGCGCGCCGTCCGGGGCGTTGCCCGCGACGAGCCGGACCAGGATCACCGCCGTGACCAGCAGGATCACCGCGATCGTCGCGCCCTCGACCGCGAGCAGCGTGCTCGTGCCGCGGCGCGCGGGAACCACCGCGAGCAGCCAGGCGCCGGCCAGCGCGACCGCCGTCAGCACGAACGGCCCCCACGACGGCGGGTTCGGCCAGATCCCCACCTGCGTGAGGAAAGCCGTGCCGAGCGTGCCCGCGGCCGAGCTCGTGACGACGGCGTAGAACGTGTAGGTGCCGAGAAGGCCGATGCCGGAGACGACACCGGCGCGTGGGCCGAGCGTCGCGCCGACGAACGCGTACACCGAGCCGGCGTGCTGGTAGTACTGGCAGAGCTTGACGAAGCCGTACGCGACCAGCAGCACGCCGACCGCCGAGAGCAGGAACGCGAGCGGGACGGCGCGCCCGGCCGAGGCGGCGGTCTGCTGGGGGTTGATGTTGGCGGCCATGCTCGGGGCCATCAGCGCGACGGACAGGCCGAAGGCCTGCCAGACGGACAGCGACCGGCGCAGGCCTGGACGGGTTTCGACGGTGTCTGACACGATCTTCACCTCTTTTCTGCGGTGAAACTCAAGTGAACATCGACGGGAGCAGGATGAGCCAGCTCGATCGGGCAGAACTCGCACAGCAGGGCGCGCTCCGGGCCGACGGCCTGCGCGCGGCCGGCGTCGAGCTGGTCGCGCTGACCTTCGTGGACAACAGCGGCATCGCGCGGGTCAAGGCCGTCCCGGTGGACCGGCTGTGGTCGGCGGCGGCGTGGGGCGTCGGCGCGTCGAACTCGTTCGACTTCTTCCTGGCCACCGACGACATCACCGACGGGACCTACAGCCGCGGCCCGGTCGGCGACCTGCGGCTGCACCCGGACCTCGACGCGCTCGTGCCGCTGGCCGCGCAGCCGGGCTGGGCGTGGGCGCCGGTCCGCAAGTACGACCAGGAAGGCGAGCCGCACCCGCTGGACGCGCGGGCGCTGGCCGCCACCGCGACGGCCCGGCTCGCTGCCCTGGGCTACCACGTGCGGACCGCGTTCGAGATCGAGTGGGTGATCACGGCGGAAGACGCGCCGGACGACCCGCGCTCGGCCACGGCGGGCCCGGCCTACGGCTTCGCGCGGCTTTCCGCGCAGGCGGGCTACCTGCGGGAGCTGGTGTCCACTTTGTCCGCTCAGGGCGTGGTGGTCGAACAGGTCCACCCGGAGTACGCGGCCGGGCAGTTCGAGCTGTCGGTGGCGCCGGAGGAGCCGGTGCGCGCGGCGGACGTCGCGGTGCTGACCCGCGAGACGATCCGGATGGTCAGCGCCCGGCACGGGCTGCGCGCGTCGTTCACCCCGAAGTTCGCGCCGGACGGCGTGGGCAACGGCGGCCACGTCCACCTGAGCCTCTGGGACGGCGACCGCAACCTGTGCGCCGGCGGCGACGGCCGGTTCGGCCTGACGCCGACGGCGGAGGCGTTCGGCGCGGGGATCTTCGCCCGGCTGCCGGCGTTGCTGGCGATCGGCGCGCCGTCGGTGGTCAGCTACCTGCGGCTCGAGCCACACCACTGGGCCGGGGTGTTTTCGGTGTGGGGCCTGGAAAACCGCGAGGCGCCGCTGCGGCTGGTGCAGGGCCCGGCCGGGCAGCGCGACCGGACGGCCAACTTCGAGGTCAAGTGCTTCGACCTGACCGCGAACCCGTACCTGGTGGTGGCGGCGCTGCTGTTCGCGGGCCTGGCCGGCGTCGCCGACGAGGCGTCGCTGCCGGAGCCGGTGGACGTCGACCCGGGGACGCTGCCCTCGGCCGTCCGCCTGCCGACCTCGCTGGCCGAAGCGGTGACGGCGTTCGAGGCGGACCCGGCATTGACCTCGGCGTTCGGCGCCGAGTTCGCGACGACGTTGATGGACGTGCGACGCGGCGAGATCGCGCGGCTCGGCGCGCTGCCCCCGGCTGAGCTCTGCGCCCTCGTGCGTTACCTACATTGACGCGGCCACTTCTTCGCGCAACTGCGGGAGTTTCGCGTAGAGGCGGTCGCCGGGGCATTCGGTGTTGTAGAAGTCGCGGTGCCCCTTGATCTCCTCGACGCCGATGCCGTACTGGCGGCAGATGTAGGCGCAGAACACCACGAGCGACGCCCACTGCGCCTCGGGCGGCTCGACGCTGGTGTAGAGGCCTTCGTTCTCGATGCCGATGGCGTTGGTGTTCTGGCCGGGGCAGTGCGCGCCCTGGATCATCGTGGTGCGCCCGCGCAGGGCGTCGAGGCTGCCGTGCCGCCCTTCCAGCCGGTAGCCGCCGCGGCTGACGGTGAAGTGCTGGCCGGTGTCGGACCAGCCGTTGTTGTCCATGTGGTCGTGCTGGTCGTCGCGGGCCACCTGGAAGGCGTGCGCCAGCGAGTAGTCGGTGCTGTTGGCGCTCGCGATGTGGTGGATGAGGATGCGGTTCGCGGGGTGGTCGAGGGTGGTGAGCGCGTCGGCGGGCGGCCGGGCGCCCCACTCGGCGCAGCTGTGGATCCGGGGCGCGGTGGCGGCCTGGGCGGCCCGGGGCAGCACGAGACCGGTCGCGCCGGCGACGGCGAGCCCGGCGGCGCCGCGGAGGAAGGTGCGCCGCGGGAGGTGGCTGAGGTCCATGCGGCGGACTCTGCCGCGGCCGCGTACAGCTTTTGTACAAACGTCAGCGCCGGTGGAGCCGGACGACCTCGGCGCGCGCGTGGGCGACGCGGGTGGTCTCCTGGCCGCCGGCCCGGGCGATCTCCCGGGCGAGGTCGCTCGCGGCGGCCATCCGGTGCCGCGCGACGCGGCGGCTGCGGACGTGCTTGCGGTAGGCCTTGCGCTGCTTCCGCAGGCCGCTGACGGCGTCGAGCAGCGGCGGGTCGACGACCCCCGCCTCCGCCTCCGGGCCGAGCAGCTCGCGCGTCCAGCCGCGTTCACGGCGGGCGGCGTGGCGCAGGACGTAGAACAGGAACGTCAGCTCGACCGCCGCGATCACGAACGGCAGCACGCCGACGAGCGGGCCGTTGCCGCCGAGGCCGTTCATGTCGTCCCAGGCGAAGTGGAAGACCATCGCCGTCAGCATGGTCAGCACACCGCGGACGACGTTGCGGTCGGCCCGGTCCCGGCCCAGCACCCACATCAGGCCGGCGCAGAAGATGGCGCTGAACAGCGCGTGCGACACGATCCCGGACGCGCCGCGGACCACGAAGATCTGCAGCGACGAGCTCAGCTGGTCGGCGCCGAAGGTCTGGGCCGCGCCGTTGTAGACGTAGAGGACGTCCTCGAAGACCTGGAAGCCCAGGCCGAGGAAGGCGCCGATGATGAAGCCGTCGTAGACGCTGCGGACCAGCCGCGGCGCGAGCCCGATCAGGAGCACCAGCCCGAGCGCCTTCGCGAACTCCTCGTCGATCGGCGCGGTCAGGCCGGCGGCCCAGTTCGAGGCGAACGCGGTGCCGCCGAGCTTCGTCCAGATCTCCAGCAGGGCCGTGTTGGCCGGGAGCGCGACCCAGAACGCCGCCGCGATCCCGCCCCAGGCGAACGCCGCCGCCAGCAGCCCGCCCGGCTGGGCGGTGTAGCGGTTCTGGTGGCGCAGCAGCAGCAACCAGGGCACGAGGTAGAGCCCGAACAGCAGGATCCCGCCGGTCAGGGCCGGGGTGTAGAACTCACCGCCGGTGCCGAAGTACCGCAGCATGGCGAGCGCGCCGCCGCCGACGCCGGCGAGGTAGACCCAGAAGGCCAGGTTGTGCGGCTGGAAGAACCGGAACGGCTGCCCCCAGCCGGACTCTTCGATGGCGGTGAGCTGGGCCGCCTTGGTCCCCGGTGGCGCGGTCACCGGCCCGCTCCCGGGGTGATGCTGCGCAGGACGCCGTTGATCTCGTCGCGGAAGCGCTCGAACTGGCCCGGCGCGGTCCGCACGCGGAAGAGCAGCGCGGGCGCGGCGTCGGCGTCCTGACCGGGCGCGGCCATCTTGAAGGCGACGTCGAGGGCGTCGCCGCCCGGCCCGGTCCCGCTCTGCCCGACGCCGGTCAGCCCGGCGGCGGTGGTCACGGTGCCCCGGGCGCCGTTGACGCCGGGCACGTCGCCTTCGGAGCGTTCGACCTGGTCGAGGAAGTCTTCGGCGGAACCGCGGTAGGGCGCGCCGCGCAGGGCGATGGTCGCGCCGCCGGTGGCGAGGTCGGTCTGCAGGGTCGCCGGGTTCGTCGCGGCGGCGCCGAGGAGCGTGCCGTTCTGCAGCTGCCAGCCGACGGGCGGGACGGCGCTCGCCCCGTCCCCGAGGTCGAGCCGGTCGCCGGCCCGGATCTCGTTGTGCCACGGGATGGCGGCGTTCAGCGCGGGCAGCCCGTAGGCGAGCAGCACGGCGATCACCAGGGCGACCAGCGCGGGTGTGAAGGTCCGGCGGTCGAGCCCGAACAGCCGGTGCTCGACGGGCACCCAGCCCGGCGGCGGTGTGGTGGTCACCCGGTTCCCCTCTCGTCTGTGGTCACCATCAGAACACGGAGAGCGAGATCCGGCCTCCCGGCGTCAGCCCGCGGTCGCGAGTTCACCCGCCCCGCTGTAGAGCCGGATCTTGAACCGGATGTGCTCCTGGTGTTCCCGCAACCGCTCGATCTGCCCGGCGACGCGGGTTTCGTGCTCACGGAGAACTTCGAGACGCTCGTCTTGCGTCGCGTCACCGGAGCGGAGGAGTTCGACGAACCGCAGCATCTCCGCGACCGGCATGCCGGTGTAGCGAAGGCAGCGCAGGAGCTGGAGGAACTCGACGTCGTGGTCGGTGAAGGTGCGACGCCCGCCGGCGGTGCGGCCGACCTCGTGGAGCAGGCCGATGCGCTCGTAGTAGCGGAGGGTGTCGATGGTGAAGCCGGTCTTTTCGGTCACCTGAGCCGGGGTGTAGGACGTCACCGCCCCAGAGTGACACCTGGAGTGCACTCCGGGTCAAGGGGCGGGGTCCGGTCTGGGCTCTGCCGCGGAGTGGTCGCGCACGACAGCGCGGCTCGACAGCGCGGCTCGGCAGCGCAATGCCGTGAGTGACTCATTCATGCCCTCCGACGCCATGAAAGAGTCATTCACAACACCCGAACCGCAGCCCAGACGTCCCCAATGACCAAGGCCGGGCAGTTAAGGCTTCAGATGTGATGTCAACCCCGTGACACAAGGCAACGGAGCTTCCGCTAGAACATCGTCGACCAAGATCAACGTT
>NZ_JBVJON010000024.1:0-86909 GCF_055583145.1 Amycolatopsis sp. NPDC104819
GCAACACCAGTCACCGTCGAGTACCGGAGACCCATGGCCTGCACGGACTCCGCGACCTTGCGCGGCTCAGTGCGGTCCAAAGCAGCAGGCTTGCCGGTGTCGATCTGACAGAAGTCACAACGGCGGGTGCACTGGTCACCGCCGATCAGGAAGGTGGCTTCACGGTCTTCCCAGCACTCGTAGATGTTGGGACAACCCGCTTCTTCACACACAGTGTGGAGACCTTCGCGGCGCACCAGACCCTTAAGTTCGGTGAACTCCGGCCCCATCCGCACCCGCGTCTTGATCCACGGCGGCTTCTTCTCGATCGGCGTCTCGCTGTTGCGGACTTCCAGCCGCAGCAGCTTCCGGCCCTCGGGCAGCGCGCTCATCGCGAAAGGCCCGCGTACAACGGGTGCTTCGCGGCGAGCGCCTCGACGCGGTCACGCAGCTTCGAGCGGAGAGCGTCGTCGAAGTCGGGCTTCAACGCCTCGGCGATGACGTCGGCGACCTCGGTGAAGTCCTCGGCCTGGAAGCCGCGGGTGGCCAGCGCCGGGGTGCCGATGCGCAGGCCCGAGGTGATCATCGGCGGGCGCGGGTCGAACGGGACGGCGTTGCGGTTCACCGTGATGCCGACCTCGTGCAGCCGGTCCTCGGCCTGCTGACCGTCCAGAGTGGACTGGACGAGGTCGACCAGCACCAGGTGGACGTCGGTGCCGCCGGTCAGGACACGGACACCGGCGTCAGCGCAATCCGACTGGGACAAGCGCGAAGCCAGGATCCGCGAGCCTTCGAGGGTCCGCTGCTGACGCTCCTTGAACTCCTCGCTCGCGGCGATCTTCAGCGCGACGGCCTTGGCCGCGATGACGTGCTCCAGCGGCCCGCCCTGCTGACCGGGGAACACCGCCGAGTTGATCTTCTTCGCGAGCTCCTCGCGGCAGAGGATGAGCCCGCCGCGCGGGCCGCCGAGGGTCTTGTGCGTGGTCGTGGTGACGATGTCGGCGTGCGGCACCGGCGACGGGTGCAGCCCGCTCGCGACCAGCCCGGCGAAGTGCGCCATGTCCACCATCAAGCGGGCGTCGACGAGGTCGGCGATGCGGCGGAACTCGGCGAAGTCGAGCTGACGCGGGTAGGCGGACCAGCCGGCGATGATCAGCTTCGGCTTGTGCTCGACGGCGAGACGCTCGATCTCGGCCAGGTCGACGATGCCGGTCTCTTTGTCGACATGGTAGGCGACCACGGTGTAGAGCTTGCCCGAGAAGTTGATCTTCATCCCGTGCGTCAGGTGGCCGCCGTGCGCCAGGTCGAGGCCCAGGATCGTGTCGCCCGGCTTGAGCACCGCGAACATCGCGGCCGCGTTGGCCTGCGCGCCCGAGTGCGGCTGGACGTTGGCGTGCTCGGCGCCGAAGAGCGCCTTCGCGCGGTCGATGGCGAGCTGCTCGACGACGTCGACGTGCTCGCAGCCACCGTAGTACCGGCGGCCGGGGTAGCCCTCGGCGTACTTGTTGGTCAGCACCGAACCCTGCGCTTCGAGCACGCCCACCGGGGCGAAGTTCTCGGACGCGATCATCTCCAGCGTGGACTGCTGGCGGGTCAGCTCGTCGGCGACGGCCGCGGCGACCTCGGGGTCGACGTCGGCGAGGTGGGCGTCGAAGGTCGTCATCAGTTCTCCTGGGTGAGCTTGGCGTACGCGGCGGCGTCGAGCAGCTCGGGGACGTCGCCCGTGAGCCGCACCTTCAGCAGCCAGCCTTCCGTGTACGGGTCCGAGTTGATGACCTCGGGGGTGTCCGAAGTGGCGCCGTTCACCTCGACGACCTCGCCGGACACGGGCGCGTACAGCTCGCTGACGGACTTGGTCGACTCGACCTCGCCGAACACCTCGCCCGCCGTCACGGTCGCGCCGGCGTCGGGCAGCTGGACGAACACGATGTCACCGAGCGACTCGGCGGCGAAGGCGGTGATGCCGACCGTCGCGACGCCGTCGGAGACGGACAGCCACTCGTGTTCCTTGGTGTACTGCAGGTTCTCGGGAATGCTCACGGTTCAGTAAGTCCTTTACGCGCGGGAGTAGAAGGGCAGGGCGACGACTTCGACGGGCTCGATCCTGCCCCGGATGTCGACGGAGAGCTCGGTGCCGGGCTCGGCGTACGCCCGATCGACGTACGCCATGGCGATCGGGTAACCCAGCGTGGGCGACAGCGCCCCACTCGTGACCTCGCCGATCTCGACGCCGTTCGACAGCAGCTGGTAACCGTGCCGCGGCGCACGACGTCCCGCTCCGCGAAGACCGACCCGCACGCGCGGGACGTCGGCCTTGGACCGCTCTTCCAGCGCCGCGCGGCCGACGAAGTCACCCGGCTTCTCGAACTTGACGACCCGCCCGAGCCCGGCCTCGAACGGGCTTTGGTCGAGGGTGAGTTCGTTGCCGTACAACGGCATTCCGGCTTCCAGCCGCAGCGTGTCGCGGCAGGCCAGCCCGGCCGGGACCAGGCCGTGGCCCTCGCCCGCCTCGGTCAGGATCCGCCAGACCGCCGGCGCCTCGTCGGCGTTCACGAACAGCTCGAAGCCGTCTTCGCCGGTGTAGCCGGTGCGGGCGAGCAGGACGTCGTGGCCCTTCACGACCGCCGGGACGCTCGCGTAGTACTTCAACGCGTCCAGGTCGGCGTCGGTCACGGAGCCGAGGATCGCGACGGCGTTCGGGCCCTGGACGGCGATCAGCGCGGTCGTCTCGGACCGGTCGTCGACCACCGCGTCGAAGCCCGCGACCCGCTCGGCCAGCGCGTCGGCGACGACCTTCGCGTTGCCCGCGTTCGCGACGACCAGGTAGTGCTCGTCGGCCAGGCGGTAGACGACGAGGTCGTCCAGCACGCCGCCGGACGCGTCGCAGATCATCGTGTAGCGCGCCCGGCCGGGCTTGACCCCGGTGAGGTTGCCGACCAGCGCGAAGTCCAGGACGTCGGCCGCCTGCTTGCCGGTGACGTGGATTTCGGCCATGTGCGAGAGGTCAAACAGCCCGGCCGCCTCGCGGACGGCCTTGTGCTCGGCCAGCTCGCTGGCGTAGCGGACCGGCATGGACCAGCCGGCGAAGTCGGTGAACAGCGCACCGAGTCCCTTGTGGACTCCGTGGAGGGAGGTTTCCTTCGACACGTCGGGATCAGCCTTCGTAAGCGTTGAGGGGCGGGCAGGAGCAGACGAGGTTACGGTCCCCGCGGGCGCCGTCGATGCGCCGCACAGGCGGCCAGTACTTGTTCTTGCGCGACGCCCCGGCCGGGAACACGGCCAGCTCGCGGCTGTAGGGCTTGTCCCACTCCCCGACCAGCGTCTCCGCGGTGTGCGGGGCGCCCCGCAGCGGCGACTCCTCCGCGCTCCACTTGCCCGCCGCGACCTCGTCGATCTCGGCGCGGATGGCGATCATCGCGTCGCAGAACCGGTCGATCTCGCCCAGGTCCTCGGACTCGGTCGGCTCGACCATCAGCGTGCCCGCGACCGGGAACGACATGGTCGGCGCGTGGAAGCCGTAGTCGATGAGCCGCTTCGCGACGTCGTCGACCGTCACGCCGGTCTCCTTGGTGAGCTGGCGCAGGTCGAGGATGCACTCGTGCGCGACCAGGCCGTCCTGGCCGGTGTAGAGCACCGGGTAGTGCGGAGCGAGGCGCGAGGCGACGTAGTTCGCGGCCAGCACGGCGACCTTCGTCGCGGCGGTCAGGCCGGGCGCGCCCATCATCCGGACGTAGGCCCAGGAGATCGGCAGGATCGACGCCGAGCCGTACGGCGCGCCGCTGATCGGGCCGACGCCGGTTTCCGGGCCCGCGGCGTCGAGCAGCGGGTGGTTCGGCAGGTACGGCGCGAGGTGCGCGCGCACCGCGACCGGGCCGACGCCGGGGCCGCCGCCGCCGTGCGGGATGCAGAAGGTCTTGTGCAGGTTCAGGTGCGAGACGTCGCCGCCGAACTCGCCCGGCTTGGCCAGGCCCAGCAGGGCGTTGAGGTTCGCGCCGTCGACGTACACCTGGCCGCCGCCGTCGTGGACGATCTTGGCCAGCTCGTCGATCGAGTGCTCGTACACGCCGTGCGTGGACGGGTAGGTGACCATGATCGCGGCGAGCGTGTCGCGGTGGCTGTCCACCTTGGACCGCAGGTCGGCCAGGTCGACGTTGCCCTCGTCAGTGCACTTCACGACGACCACGCGCATCCCGGCGAGCACCGCGGACGCGGCGTTGGTGCCGTGCGCGGACGACGGGATCAGGCAGACGTCACGAGCCTCGTCGCCGTTCGCGCGGTGGTACGCGCGGATCGCGAGGAGCCCGGCGAGCTCGCCCTGGCTGCCCGCGTTCGGCTGCAGCGACACCTGGTCGTAGCCGGTGACCTCGGCCAGCCAGTCCGCCAGCTGCCCCACCAGCGTGTGGTACCCGGAAGCGTCCTCGGCCGGGGCGAACGGGTGGATGCCGGCGAACTCGCGCCAGCTGATCGGCTCCATCTCGGTGGTGGCGTTGAGCTTCATCGTGCAGGAGCCGAGCGGGATCATGCCGCGGTCGAGCGCGTAGTCCTGGTCGGACAGGCGACGCAGGTAGCGCAGCATCGCCGTCTCAGAGCGGTGGCTGCCGAAGACCTCGTGGCCCATGAAGCCGCTCTCGCGGGCGAGACCGTTGGGGAGCGCGACGCCGTCCTGGACGTCTTCCTCGACCCCGAACGCCTTCAGGACCTTCGCGGCGATCGCGGAGGTGCTGACCTCGTCGAAGGCGACCCGCACGTGGTCGGCGTCCACGTGGCCGAGGTTGATCCCGGCTTCGCGGGCGGCGGCGTGGACCTCGGCGGCCTGGCCGGGGACCCGTGCGACAACCGTGTCGAAGAAGGACTCGTGCACCACCTCGACGCCGATCTTGCGGAGAGCGTCCGCGAAGCCCGCGGCGAGGCCGTGGACGCGCTGGGCGATCCGCTTGAGGCCGTCCGGGCCGTGGTAGACCGCGTACATCGCGGCCAGCACGGCCGGGAGGACCTGCGCGGTGCAGATGTTGGACGTCGCCTTCTCGCGGCGGATGTGCTGCTCACGGGTCTGCAACGCGAGGCGGTAGGCGGAGTTGCCGTCGGCGTCGACCGAGACGCCGACCAGGCGCCCGGGCAGCGAACGCTCGAGGCCGGAGCGGACGGACATGTACCCGGCGTGCGGGCCGCCGTAGCCGAGCGGGACGCCGAAGCGCTGCGTCGACCCGGCGGCGACGTCGGCGCCGAACTCGCCCGGCGCGGTGATCAGAGTGAGGGCGAGGAGGTCGGCGGCGACGGTGAACAGCGCGCCCGCGGCCTTCGCCGACTCGGAAATCGCGTGGTAGAAGCCGCGGCCGCGCAGCACACCGGACGCGCCGGGGTACTGGGCGACGACGCCGAAGAACTCGTCCGGGAGGCCGGTGAGCAGGTCGCGGACCTCGACCTCGATGCCGAGCGCCTCGACGCGGGTCCGCACGACGGCGATGGTCTGCGGCAGGCACTCGGCGTCGAGCACGACCTTGTTGGACTTCGACTTGGACGCGCGACGCATCAGCGTGACGGCCTCGGCGACGGCGGTCGACTCGTCCAGCAGGGACGCGTTCGCGGTGGCCAGGCCGGTCAGGTCGGCGACCATCGTCTGGAAGTTGAGGAGCGCTTCGAGCCGGCCCTGGGAGATTTCCGGCTGGTAGGGCGTGTACGCGGTGTACCAGGCGGGGTTCTCGAGGACGTTGCGGCGGATCACGCCGGGGGTGACAGTGTCGGAGTAGCCGAGGCCGATCATCTGCGTCATCGGCCGGTTGCGCGCGGCGAGGGCGCGCAGCTCGGCGGTGGCGTCCTCTTCGGACGCGGCCGGCGGGAGGGTGAGCTCACGGGTCGCGCGGATGGCGCTCGGGACGGCGGCGCCGACGAGGGCGTCCAGGCTGCCGTAACCGCACTCGGCCAGCATCTTCGCGCGCTCGGCCTCGGACGGGCCGATGTGGCGGGCGTCGAACTGCGTAGAAGTGATCGGGAGCTCCTCAGGCCGGGCGCACACGGGTGCGCTGGGAACTCCCCCTCTGTCATGGCACCTGAGAGTTTCACCGCGTGTGAAGCGGCTTTCACCTTGGGTGAGGCGCGGGTGCGCCTGCTTTCCAGAGTGGCCTCGCGCGAAGCGGTAGCGGTTACCTGAGAGATTCCGGGGAGTTTGCTCCTTCGGTGCCCCACCACGTTCGTGAGGGCTCTCCCGCCTCGGCTCGACGGCCCGATCTGCAGTTGTGGCGGTTACCGTACCTGCCGCCTGCGAGATCAGTCTACTTCACACGGGCAACGCCACATCAGTCTTCGAGCGCGACTCGACGCACGGCGCTCCCCGCCAGCACAGGCGGCCGGCGCACCCGGCCCGAAGGCAGCACCAGCCGCTTCAACGGCCCGCCGAGTGGCACCGGCGGGTGCCCGGCGCCGAGGAGCACCTGCTCCACGATCTGCTCCGCGAGCCAAGCCACCGTGTCGTTGAGCCGGTCGAGGCTCGGGCGGGCGCCGTCGAAGACGTCCTCGTCGGCCAGCGTCACTTCGAAGTAAGCGTGGCCCGGGGGCACCGACACCGCCTCCTCGATCGCGCGGGCGCCGTCGAGGGGATCGTCAAAGCCCGCTTCGAGGAGCGCCGAACGGTAGATCCGGGCGGCCCGCGCGCGCATCCGGGGGCCGTAGCGGACGACGACCGGGAGCCGTCCGGTCAGGTCGGGGACGGCCAGGCCGTGCAGCAGCATGATCGGCGGCACCGAGTGCACCAGCCGCGGCGCGGGTTCGGCCAGCTCACGGGCGGTGATCCGGACGCGGTCGGCCATCGTGTCGGGCAGGCCGAAGTAGCGGAAGTCGACGTTGCCGAACCCGAGCCCGTCGGCGACCAGCGACGCGAGCAGCTCGCCGTACCCCCAGATCGGCGACAGCACGACAACCGGCGGCGCGGCCACGACCGGCGACGGCGCGGGCGGGCGCGTCGCCTCCTGCTCGGGCACCTGGATGACCAGCCGCGGCGGCTCGTGCCAGTCGTGCACCTCGGCGACCCGCCAGTACAGCCCGAGCGGCCGCCACAGCTCGCCGAGGACGTCGTGTTCGAGGATCCGCCGCGCCTCTTCCTCGGAAAACGGGAAGTCCCGCGGCGGCACGATCCCGACGTAGTGGTGGTAGGTGACGCGGACCTCGTCCCCGCGGGTGGCGGACCGGATCCGCATCTCCCAGTCGACCGGCGACGCGGCGATGAGGTTGGCGACCTGGGTGCCGGGCGAGGAGTAGACGAGCGCGGTGGCCTGCCGGAGGAACTGCCCGGCCTGGTCGATGCCTTCCCGCAGCGCCTTCGCGGCGTGAGCGACGTGCACCGGGCTGGCCAGGGAGTCGGGCAGCACGCCGGCGACGCGCAGGAGGTCCGCCTCGCTGAGCCCGGTGACCTCGGCGAGCTGGGCCCAGTGGTCGAAGACGGTCACCTTCGGCGCGTGCCGGTGCTCGACCCAGCTGCGCAGCGTCGACGTCGGGACGCCGATGCGTCGCGCGGCCTCGTCGAAGGAAAGCCCCCTCGCGCGGATGCCGGCCCGGACCGCTTCCGCCCACTCGTCGGCGCGCCAGTGCGTCACCTCACAAAGCTAACGAAACCCGCTAGTTTTGCGCAGGGACAAATCGCCCACGCCGGCTCGACGCTGGTGACCATGACCACCACCGTCATCGCCCTGACCCTGATCGTCGGCGTCCTGACCTTCGCCGCCGGCGCGTTCCTCGCCTCGGAGATCGCCGTTCGCGTGCTGCGGCGCCGCGAACGGCTCGTCTCCGAAGAGCGCAAGAAGCTCAACGCCGCCTGGAGCTACCTCCGGGAGGTCTACGGCGTCAAGAAACCGACCAAGCGTTAGAGCGGAGTGACGTACGCGCCGGAGATGCCGCCGTCGACCAGGAACTGCGACGCCGTGATGAAGCTGGCGTCATCGCTGGCCAGGAACGCCACCGCCGCCGCGATCTCCTCCGGCTCGGCGAACCGGCCGACCGGCACGTGGACCAGGCGCCGCGCCGCGCGTTCCGGGTCCTTCGCGAACAGCTCCTTGAGCAGCGGCGTGTTGACCGGCCCCGGGCACAGCGCGTTAACGCGGATGTTCTCGCGCGCGAACTGGATGCCGAGCTCACGGCTCATGGCGAGCACGCCGCCCTTGGACGCGGTGTAGGAGATCTGCGACGTCGCCGCGCCCATCACCGCGACGAACGACGCCGTGTTGATGATGGACCCGCGACCCTGGCGCTGCATGTGCGGCAGGACGGCCTTGCAGCAGTGGTACACCGACGTCAGGTTGACCCGCTGGACCCGTTCCCACGCGTCGATGCCGGTGGTCAGGATGGAGTCGTCCTCGGGCGGGGAGATGCCGGCGTTGTTGAACGCGACGTCGACCGAGCCGAACTGCTCGACCGTGGTGTGGAAGAGGCTCTCCACCTGCTCGGCGTCGGTGACGTCGGTCTGCACGAACGCGCCGCCGATCTCGTCCGCGGCCGCCTTGCCCTCGACCGGCGTCAGGTCCGCGATGACGACCTTCGCGCCTTCGCTCGCCAGACGGCGGGCCGAGGCGAGCCCGATGCCGCTCGCGCCGCCGGTGATCACCGCGACGCGGCCTTCGAAACGCTGGACCATTACTCCTCCGTGCTCAGAAAGACGTTCTTGGTTTCGGTGAACGCCGCCGCGGCGTCGGGGCCCAGCTCGCGGCCGAGGCCGGACTGCTTGAACCCGCCGAACGGCGTCCAGTAGCGCACCGAAGAGTGCGAGTTGACGGACAGGTTGCCGGCTTCCACGCCGCGCGCCACCCGGAACGCGCGGCCGGCGTCGCGGGTCCAGATCGACCCGGACAGGCCGTACTCGGTCGCATTGGCCATCCGCAGCGCATCGGCCTCTTCGGTGAACGGCACGACCGCGACGACCGGGCCGAAGACCTCGTCCGCCGCGGCCGGGTGCCGCAGGTCCGGCGGGGTGAGGACGGTCGGCGGGAACCAGAAGCCACGGCCTTCCGGCGCGGTGCCGCGGAACGCGACCGGCGCGTCGTCCGGCACATAGGAGGCGACCTTCTCCCGGTGCGCGGCCGAGATCAGCGGGCCCATCTCGGTCTTCTCGTCGCCGGGGTCGCCGACGACGACGCCGTGCACCGCGGGCTCCAGCAGCTCCATGAAGCGGTCGTACGCGCTCGCCTGCACCAGGATCAGCGACCGCGCGCAGCAGTCCTGGCCCGCGTTGTCGAAGACGCCGTAGGGCGCGGTGGCCGCGGCCTTCTCCAGGTCGGCGTCGGCGAAGACGATGTTCGCGTTCTTGCCGCCCAGCTCCAGCGTCACGCGCTTCACCTGCGCCGCGCAGCCGGCCATGATCTGCTTGCCGACCTCGGTGGAGCCGGTGAAGACGACCTTGCGCACACCCGGGTGGTCCACGAACCGTTGGCCCACCACGGATCCCTTGCCGGGCAGCACCTGGAAGACGTCCTCGGGGATGCCCGCCTCGCGCGCCAGCTCACCGAGCCGGATGGCGGTCAACGGCGTCAGCTCGGCCGGCTTGAGGACCACGGTGTTGCCGGCGGCGAGCGCGGGCGCGAAGCCCCAGCCGGCGATCGGCATCGGGAAGTTCCACGGCACGATCACGCCGACGACGCCCAGCGGCTCGTGGAAGGTGACGTTGACCCCGCCCGGCACCGGGATCTGCTGCCCGAGCAGGCGCTCCGGCGCGGCGGAGTAGTAGTTGAGCACGTCGCGGACGTTGCCCGCCTCCCAGCGGGCGTTGCCGATGGTGTGCCCGGAGTTCTCGACCTCGAGCCGCGCGAGGTTCTCGATGTCGGCCTCGACGGCGTCGGCGAAGCGGCGCAGCAGCCGCGCGCGGTCGCCGGGAGTGACGTCGCGCCACGCCGGGAACGCCGCCTGGGCGCGGGCGATCGCCGCGTCGGTCTCCTCGGCGCCGGTCAGCGGGACGGTCCGCACCACCTCCTCGGTGGCGGGGTTCAGGACGTCGAACGTCGTCATTTCCTCTCCTTGCTCGCTTCGACGAGGGCCTGGAACAGCCGGACGTCGTCGGTGTCCTGCTCGGGGTGCCACTGGACGCCCAAGGTGAACTCACCCGGGACCTCGGCGGCTTCGACCGTGCCGTCGGCGGCCCAGCCGACGGGTTCCAGGCCGGCGCCGAGGCGGTCGACGGCCTGGTGGTGGTAACACAGCGTCTTCGTCTCGGACCCGAGGATCGCGGCGGCCCGGCTGCCCTCGGCCAGCGTGACGGTGCCCCGGCCGAACGTCGCGGGCGCGGGCTGGTGCTCGGTGGTGTCCCGGGCCTCGGGCAGGTGCTGGGTCAGGGTGCCGCCGAGGGCGACGCTCATCACCTGCAGGCCGCGGCAGACGCCGAGCACCGGTTTGCCCTGGCGCCGGGCCGCTTCGAACAGGCCGAACTCGAAGGCGTCGCGGTTCGGCCGGGTGTAGGTGGCGGGGTGCTGCTCCTGGCCGTAGCGCTCCGGCTCGACGTCCGCGCCGCCGGTGAGCACCAGGCCGTCCACAGTGGACACGAGTTCGTCGTAGGCGTCGGACACCGGGGGCAGCACCACCGGGGCGCCGCCGGCCGCGACGACGCAGTCGACGTAGACCCGGTGCAGCAGCACGGCTTCGGTCTCCCAGACCAGGAACTTCGCGGGTTCGAGGTAGCTGGTGAGCCCGATGACGGGCTTAGAGGCGCTCGAAACCACGGATGAGCTCCCAGTCGGTGACGGCGGCGTTGTAGGCGTCCACCTCGATCTTCGCCGCGTTCAGGTAGTGCTCGACGACGTCGTCGCCAAACGCGCTCCGGGCGATCTCGCTGCCCGCGAGGGCCGCGGCGGCCGCGGGCAGCGTGGTCGGGACCGTGCCGCGGTCGGAGTGGTAGGCGTTGCCAGTGAAGGGCTCTTCCAGCTCCAGCTCGTTCTCGATGCCGTGGAGACCGGCGGCGATCAGCGCGGCGACGGCGAGGTACGGGTTGACATCCCCGCCCGGCACGCGGTTCTCGACGCGCAGCGACTCGCCGTGGCCCACGACCCGCAGCGCGCAGGTGCGGTTGTCGGTGCCCCAGGCGATCGCGGTCGGCGCGAAGCTGCCGGGCACGAACCGCTTGTAAGAGTTGATGTTCGGCGCGAGGAAGTAGGTCAGCTCGTGCAGCGCGGCGAGCTGGCCGGCGAGGAAGTGCTCCATCAGCTTCGAGAAGCCGTGTTCGTTGTCACCGGCGAGCACCGCGCGGCCCTCGGTCGAGCGCAGGCTGATGTGGATGTGGCAGGAGTTGCCCTCGCGCTCGTTGTACTTCGCCATGAACGTGAGGCTCTTGCCCTCCTGCGCGGCGATCTCCTTGGCGCCGTTCTTGTAGACGCTGTGGTTGTCGCAGGTGGTGAGCGCGTCGGTGTAGCGGAAGGCGATCTCCTGCTGGCCGGGGTTGCACTCGCCCTTGGCGGACTCCGGGTAGAGGCCGGCTCCGGCCATCTCGTTGCGGATGCGGCGCAGCAGCGGCTCGAGGCGCGCGGTGCCGAGCATCGAGTAGTCGACGTTGTACTGGTTGGCTGGCTTGAGACCGGCGTAGCGCTTGTCCCAGGCGGCTTCGTAGGTGTCCTCGAAGACGATGAACTCGAGCTCGGTCCCGACGTAGGCGCCGAGCCCGCGCTCGGCGAGGCGGTCGAGCTGCCGGCGCAGGATCTGCCGCGGCGAGACGTCGACGGACCCGCCCTGCACCCGCTCGACGTCGGCCAGCACCAGCGCGGTGCCCTCCTGCCAGGGGATCTCCCGCAGCGTCTCGAAGTCGGGACGCAGCACGAAGTCGCCGTAGCCGCTCTCCCAGGAGGACAGCGCGTAGCCGTCGACGGTGTTCATGTCGACGTCGACGGCCAGGAGGTAGTTGCAGGCCTCGGTCGCGTGGCCGACGACCTCGTCCAGGAAGTATTCGGCCGAGCAGCGCTTGCCCTGGAGCCTGCCCTGCATGTCCGTGAGCGCGACGAGCACGGTGTCGATCGTGCCCGCGTCCACGCGCGCCCGGAGCTCGTCCAGCGTGAGCATGCCTCGCCTGCGTGCCATCAGCCGCCCCAAAGGTTTGATGCGAATCCTTTGCGGCTTCTTCCTACCCGGTGACGCCGCGACGGTCAACCGGAACAAAGGTATTTTCTTGAGCCATTGGCTGGGCAGCCGGTATGCGCGGTTTGCCCGGCTGAGAAGAGTCTGTGAATTCCCGCTCGACGGGAGGAATCCGGGGTACTCCCACGTTGAACGGGGCAGGAGAGGTGAGATCGATGACCACAGCATTCACGCAGACCACGATCGGACAACAGCAGGCCCGGCCCCAGCTGCCGACCCTGCCCACCGGCTGGCCGATCGGTTCGTACGAGTCCTACGAGCAGGCACAGCGCGCGGTCGACCACCTCGCGGGCACGGACTTCCCGGTCACGGACGTCACGATCGTGGGCGTCGAGCCGATGCTCGTGGAGCGGATCGCGGGCAAGATGTCCTGGGGCAAGGTGCTGGGCAGCGCGGCAACGTCCGGCGCGATGTTCGGTGTGTTCCTCGGCCTGGTGCTCAGCCTGCTGAACCCCGGCGCGGGGCTCGTGCCGATCGCGATCGGCCTGGTCGCCGGCCTCGGGTTCAACCTGCTGTTCGGGGCCCTGGGTTACGCGGCGAACCGCAACAAGCGCGGGTTCATCTCGCAGAGCCAGCTGGTGGCCCGGCGGTACGACGTGCTGTCGCAGCCACGCAACGCCGAGAAGGGTCGTGAGCTGCTCGCGGACCTCGCGGCGCGGAGCGCCTTCGGCCACTGACGCATTGATCGACGATGGCCACCTCCCGCGGGAGGTGGCCATCGTCGCGTCCGAGCCAGGTCAGGAGTGCCCCAATGTGGCCTTCGGTGCGCTCAACGCACCCAAGGGGCCCTTCGGTGCGGTGAACGCAACCAAGGCCACATTGGGGCGCTTGCCGGGCTGTGGACAACCCGCCCGGAGCGCGCCGGAACTGTCGGTGCCTCCCGGTAGCGTGGAAAACGGGGGCTGCTCACGTCCCCGGCCACACCATCGGCAGGCGCAACTCAAGTCCCCGACGACACCGTCGGCGCGTCCGGAATCTCCGCCGGGTCCGGCGAACCCGCCCGGCGGCCCGCACGCAACAGCTCGCCCCACCGCCCGCGGTCGTACTCAGCCGGGGACGCCTCCGCCAGGAACTCTCGCAGGATCTCCAGGAACCGCCTCGGGTCGGACCGGTGCGGGAAGTGGCCCGCGCCCTCGAACAGCACCAGCCTGCTGCCCGGCATCGCCCGGTGCGCGCGCCGCGCGTGGCCGCTCGGCACCACCCGGTCGTCGGTCCCCCACACGAGCAGCGTCGGGATCCCCTCGGTCAGGTAACAACGGTCCAGCATGTTGACCACCTGCCCGCGCCAGTCGACGACCGACCGCAGCGTCCGCAGGAACGCCGAGCGCGTGCCCGGCTCGAGCAGCCGGACGTAGCGCGTCACCACGTAGTCGAGGTCCGGCCCCAGCCCGAGCCCCTCGGACACCCGCAGCAGCTCGGCGAGCCCGCGCAGCGCCGTCAGCGCCGGGCGCGTGCCCAGCAGCGGCAGCACCAGCCCCGCACCCGGCGCGGCGGCCAGCCGCAACAGCGGGTGCACGCTCGCCCCGACGCCGCCCGACCCGACCAGCACCAGCCGTTCGCAACGTTCCGGGAACTGGTACGCGAACTGCATCGCGACACCACCGCCGAGCGAATGCCCGATCACCGTCACGCGGTCGACGTCGAGCGTGGTCAGCAGGTCGCGCATGCCGCACGCGTAGGCCGCGACGGAGTAGTCCGCGCGCGGCTTGGCCGAAGCGCCGTGGCCGAGCAGGTCGGGCGCGATCACCGTGTGGTCGGCCGAGAGCGAGGCCAGCAGCTCCAGCCACGTCGCCGAGTCGTCGCCGATGCCGTGCAGGAACAGCAGGGCGGGCCCGCGCCCGGCCATCCGGTAGGCGCGCTCGTACCCGTGGACGACGCGGGTGCGCGGGGCGAAGCTGTCCGCCCCGACCTCGGTGAGTGGCACGGATCCAGCTCAGCACGCCCGCGTTTCGCCCACGTTCGGATCGGGTCAACACCGCGAAAGGTCGAAGACCGCCCCCGGATCGGGTCCGGAGGCGGCCTTCGTCGCGTCAGGAGCGGCCCCGACCTCCGCTCCTGAAGGCTTTCATCGCGTCGGCGTGGTCGTCGGCGTCGTCGACGGCGTTGTCGTCGAAGTCGGCGGGGTGGTCGTGGGCGTCGGCGCCGTCACCTTCGGGATCGCGGCGCTGAACGGCACGTTCGGGTCTTCGCGGCAGGCCGAGCGATACCCGTTGTAACCGTTGTAGTTGCCCTGGTTGTCGGTGACGCCCTGCTCGACCCGCGGCCGCGGGAACCGGTTGTCCTCGCCGATCTTCTCCTTGGTGCCGCTCGACCGCTCGCAGCCGTAGCGGGTCAGCGTGATCGGACGGCCCTGCTCGTCGTAGAGGTAGACCTCCGTCAGCGGCTTGCCCTCGGCGTCGAACGCGTAGACGTTCTCGATCTCGTGGCTGCCGTAGCTCAGCTGGTCGTTCCCGTACTGGTCGGACGTCTGGTAGTACGACGACGGCGAGTTCTGGTAGGCGTTCCGGTTCGAGATGAGGTCGACCGCGGCGCCGAACCCGCCCAGCGCGCCGCCGACGACGAACGCCGAGATCGGCACGGCCAGCCACAGCAGCCGCCGGTCGCCGCGCACCCGTGGGCCGGCCCACACGATCCCCGCTCCCGCGACGAGCAGGAACGGCAGCATCAGCACCGCGCTCCGCTGCCGGAGCATGAGCAGCACCCCGAACGCGATCAGCGTGACGGCGCACAGGATCCACCACGCCGGCTTGAGCGAGCTCAAGTACCGCAGCACCTTCCCGGCGTCTTCCTGTTCGCGGCCCCTGGCGAGCGCGCCGCGCAGCCACACCATCTCCGGCAGCGCCAGCACCGGCTCGATCCCGCCGCGCAGCAGCAGGAACAGGCTGACCAGGAACACCGGGAGGAACAGCAGCAGGCCCAGGAGCACGTCCGGGTCGATGGAAACAGCGGCGCCGAACGACAGCATCGCCAGCCCCAGCGCGCAGATCACCAGGCCCCACAACGCGATCCGCGGTTTCGCCAGGCTCGGGCTCTTGGTGGTGGTGAGCACTTGCGTCGCCGCCCCCTCGGCCGGCGCCGGGTAACCCCCGGAGGCGCGCAGCTCGGCGGCGTAGCTCTCCGGCGAGCCGAGCCGTTCGATCAGCGCCTCGACGCGGGCGCCCTCCCCCAGCTCGGCCTCCAGCTCCGCCAGGTGCGGGCGGACGTCTTCGAGGATCTCTTCGATTTCGCTCGCGGGCAGGTCGGCGAGCGCGGTGCGGACCCGCGCCAGATACACCCGCACGGCGGTCGGCTTCTCGCTCATGCTGCCTCTCCCAAAAGCACGTTCATCGTCGATGCGAAGCTCTGCCAGGTCTTCCCCGACTCCGCGAGGCGGAGCCGGCCCGGCTCGTTCAGGCTGTAGTACTTGCGGTGGGGCCCTTCTTCGCTGGGCACCACGTACGAGGTGAGCAGGCCGGCCTTGTAGAGCCTGCGCAGCGTCCCGTACACCGACGCGTCCCCCACCTCGTCCAGGCCGGCGGCCCGGAGTCTTCGCAGGACGTCGTACCCGTAGCCGTCGTCCTCGCGGAGCACCGCCAGCACGGCCAGATCGAGCACCCCTTTGAGCAGCTGACTGATCTCCACTGCACCCTCCAGTCTTACGCTTGGAAAGGTACCACGCATTGCACAGTAGTGTGCACGGCGAGGGCCCGAACGGGTCGTCCCTGTTGAGCACGGAACCTCGTTAGGGTTGACCGATGGATCTGGTGAAGACGGACTTCCAGGTGCTCGACGACCGCTTCGCGCGGGTCAACGGCGACGAGTGGATGCAGCGCCTGCACACCGGCTGCCGCTGGACGGAGGGGCCGGCGTACTTCCCGGCCGGGCGGTACCTGGTGTTCAGCGACATCCCGAACAACCGCACGTTGCGCTGGGACGAGACAACCGGGCGGGTCGGGGTCTTCCGTCAGCCGTCCGAGTACGCGAACGGACACACTGTCGACCGCGCCGGACGGCTGGTCAGCTGCGAGCAGGGCCCGCGCCGGGTGACCCGCACCGAGCACGACGGCACGATCACGGTGCTGGCGTCGCACTTCGAGGGGAAGCGGCTGAACAGCCCGAACGACGTGGTCGAGCACTCGGACGGGTCAATCTGGTTCACCGACCCGAGTTACGGCATCGACAGCGACTACGAGGGGTACCGAGCCGAGAGCGAGATCGGCGGCTGCCACGTGTACCGGGTGTCCCCGTCCGACGGCGAGGTCCGCATCGTCGCGGACGACTTCTCCCGCCCGAACGGCCTCGCCTTCTCGGCCGACGAGTCGTTGCTGTACATCGCCGACACGCGCCAGGACCCGAGTCACATCAGGGTGTTCGAGGTGCGGGACAACGGAAAGCTGACGGGCGGCGAGGTGTTCGCAACATCCGACAGCGGCGGTTTCGACGGCGTCCGGGTCGACAGCGAGGGCCAGGTGTGGGCGGCCGCGCACGACGGGTTGCACTGCTTCGCCCCGGACGGAACCCGGATCGGCAAGCTGAGGGTGCCGGAGATCTGTTCGAACTTCACCTTCGGCGGGGCGCGCGGGAACGAGCTGTTCATCACGGCTTCGAGCTCGGTGTACACGCTGAGGGTGACGGTGAACGGGGCGCGCTACCCGCGGTGAGGGCGGGCTGGCGGGCGGACTGACGGCTGGCGGGTGGCGGGCCGGCGGGCGGACGGCTGGCGGCTGGCGGCTGGCGGGCAGGCGGGCAGGCGGGCAGGCGGGCTGGCGGGCTGGCGGGCTGGCGACGCGAAATTGCCGGCTCCGCCCGCTCGCGGCTCGGTCAGCGCAGCGAAGCCCCCACTAGCCCGCGATCGGAAGCCGCCCAGAGCAGCTTCCGGTCGCCCCAACCGCTCTCAGCGCAGCGCGCCCTGCCGGACCCGGCTCAAGACCGCGTCTCGCTGCCACGCCCGGCTCACCCTCACCAACCAAGCCGCCTCTGCGGCGACGTCCGCGTCCGCCTCGGCCTCCAGTGGTGCCAACGGCGCTCCCTCCGCCTGCTCGAAACGGCGGCCCTCCCTACCCGCCTCGATCGCCGCGGCCAAGGTCACCGCTTCCACCGTCGGAGCCAAGTCCGGTTCTCGGACTCCCGCTCGGCGGGCCTCCGCCTCCACCCGCGCCGGGAGGGCCGGGTCGAAGTGGGCTCGCAGCGCCAAATGGCCGTCGCGGATTTCGATCACCCTGCGGTACAGCGCGAACTCCGCGCCCGCCGTCAGCTCGCGGCCCGGGTCCAGTGCGATGCCCGGGACCGCCGTGCGCAGCGCCTTCCACAACGGCTCGATGCGCCGGTACGCGCGGTACGCGCGGACCCGCCCGACCACCGACGACACCGCCGGTGACCACGCGCTGAGCGTCGCGCCGGCCGTCACGAAACAGATCGTCGTCGCCGCCAGGACCGACGATGGCAGGTCCTCTCGGGCGCCGATCCGCGCCGACTGGGCGAGGCGGCGGACGTCGTCGATGTCCCAGAACGTCCACGCGATCGCCGCGCCCACGCCGATCACCAGCAGCCACAGGCCGGCGCGTAGCGGGCCCGGCTCGGCGTGCCACGCACTGCGGGTGAACACCGTGATCAGCAGCCCGAGGCTGACCAGGCTGTAGATCAGGAACACGGCCTTGTCCCCCAGCGCGAACGGCAGCGTGCCCGGCGAAAACACCGTCTCGTCACCGACGCGCTGCGGCTCGGACAGCGCGAAGCACACCGCCAGCAGCACCATCGCCGCTCCGGTGAACAGCCCGTGCGGGGTGAGGCGCGCGCCTTCGCCTCGCCACACCGACTGCGTGAACGCCACCGCGAAGCCGATCGCCCCCAGCTTCAGCTCGTCGCCGGCCAGGGTCAGGACCCACTCGGCGACCGGGCCCGGGCCGACGAACGCCTCCATCGCCGGGGTCAGCACCAGGATGCCGGTGGCGATGCAGATGCCGAACCCGGCGAGGAACCACATCGTGCGCACCGGCTGGCTGTGGCGGGCCTCGATCAGCTTGTACCCGAACCCCGCGAACCCCACCACGCACAGGAGGTACGCGAGGGTCTCGGTCACGGCGCGCGGCGGCGGGACCGGCCGCCGAACAGCGAGTCGAAGTTCCGCAGGCCGTCCGGGACGTCCGGCGCCGGCTCGCGCGGCTCTTCGGGCCGCACGACGCGCTGGGCCAGCAGGCTCGCGACGAGCTCGGCCTCCCGCTCCTGGACCTCCGTGTACGTGGTGCGGCCGAGCACCCGCCGGACCAGTTCCGGCGAAAGGTTCGGCATCAGCTGCCGGCCGGCCGCGGCGTCGATCGCGACGCCGTCCGCGCCGGCGTCGGCCCCGGTGTGCCCGCACAGCAGGTGCCCGACCTCGTGCAGCAGGATGTGGCGCCGGTGCAGGGCGGTCGTGTTCGTCGGGTACAGGATGTAGTCGGCGCGTTCGGTGCTCATGAGCAGCCCGCACGGCGCGCCTTCGGGGGCGCTGACCGGCATGAGCTCGATCGGGCGGCCGCGGCCGGCGGCCAGGCTAGCGACGAACCGCTCGGCGTCGAACGGCTCCGGCAGGCTGACGGCGTCGGCGACCTCACGGGCGCGCCGCCACAGGGCGCGGCTCGGCCGGCGCGCGGAAAGCCGCTGCCAGAGCCCTGCCACCTCAGCCTTCGCCACCCTCAACCGCCTCCGACCGGCCGATCACGTTCCCCGCCTCGGGTCAGCCTAGAAGACTCCGGCCGGCAGATCACTCCCCAGCCGATCCCGAACCCCTCCGCGCGGTCCCGGCCTCCTACTTCGCTCCCCCGCGGCCGGCTTCGCGGCGGGCGATCGCGTCGATCATGTCGCTGATCGTGTCGAGCCCGTCGGCCGACAGGGTCACCGCGCGCAAGGCCAGGTCCCGGACCCCCGCGTCACGCAGCGCGCCCAGCAGGGCCAGCTCTTCGGCGATCTTCCTGCTCTGCTCGTCGTCGAAGAAGTATGCCGGAGGCACGCCGAAGAACTGGGCGAGCGCCTCCAGGTGCCGCTTCGTCGGGTTGTCCCGGCGGCCGGTGCGCAGCTGCCACAGGTAGGTCGTCGAGAAGCTCTCCCCCGTTGCCTCGCGGCAGGCCTTCGCGGCCTCTTCGTTGCTGTACGGCTCCCGATCGGGCCTGCGGACCACGTGGAACAGCTGGTCGATCTTGTCGGCCAGCGTCGACTTTCCGGGCTCCTTGACCACGATGCACTCCCTCAGCTGCCAGGCACATTCATCTTAGCTGAAAGGCGAACACCATTAATCAACGCGAGCTAGCCCGCGGCCGCGGCTGGCAGCGCGGACACGAGAACGACGACCGGTTCATGAACGGCTCCCGCCGGATCGCCGTGCCGCACCGGCCGCACGGCAGCCCCTCCTGGCCGTACGCGTCCAGCGACCGGTCGAAGTACCCCGACTGCCCGTTGACGTTCACGTACAGCGCGTCGAACGACGTGCCACCCGCGCCCAGCGCCGCGTTCATCACGTCCGACGCAGCCGACAGCAGCTCACGGCCCTTCGCGAGCGTCAGCTTCTCCGTCGGACGGGCCCAGTGGAGGCGAGCGCGCCACAGCGCTTCGTCCGCGTAGATGTTGCCGATGCCCGAGACGAGCGTCTGGTCGAGCAGGGCCCGCTTGACCTCGGTGCGCCGCGACCGCAGCGCGCGCACCGCCGCGTCGAGGTCGAACGCCGGGTCCATCGGGTCACGCGCGATGTGCGCGATCGTGTCCGGCAGCAGCACCTCGCCGCCG
The DNA here is from genome assembly GCF_055583145.1 of Amycolatopsis sp. NPDC104819. NCBI lineage: Bacteria > Bacillati > Actinomycetota > Actinomycetes > Pseudonocardiales > Pseudonocardiaceae > Amycolatopsis > Amycolatopsis sp. NPDC104819. Next base: position 19,807 of record NZ_JBVJON010000024.1, read on the forward strand.
ATGTCGTGCAGGTCGTCCAGGGCCAGGCCGCCGAACGTCCGCTGGTCGACGAAGCGCAGCTCCGGGCCGTCGTCGTCGAAGCGCAGCCGCACCCGCAGGTGCTTCTCGTCCGGCGCGCCCTCGGGCTGGACGAGCATCTGCCCGCTCATCCCGAGGTGGGCCAGCAGCGCCTCCTTGTCGGACAGCTCCAGCCACAGGTACTTGCCGCGGCGCCGCGCCGCCTCGACGCGGGTGCCGGCCAGCCGCTTTGTGAAGTCCTCCGCGCCGAGCGCGTGCCGGCGGATGGCCCGCGGGTGCAGGACCTCCGCCGCGTGGATGGTCCGGCCCGCGACGTGCGCCTGCAGGCCCACTCGGACGACTTCGACCTCGGGAAGTTCGGGCATACGACCATTGTGCCCGCCGGGTACGACAGTTTTGAAAAGGCACAGTCACGACGCGGCCGGTCCGACGTCGGCCTTCACCAGCGGCACCCGGGTCGCGCCGGAGGCGAAGTACTCGTCGGCGCCGACGTCGTACACGCCCGTGCGCGCCTGCAGGTCGAAGTCCGTCGCGGCGAACGGGTACGAGCCGGCGCCGGTGTCGATCGCCGGGCTGCCCGAGGCCAGCCGGTACAGCCCGTTCGGGTCCTTGACCAGCTTCGGGTCGACCGACCGCGACGGGATCCCGGCCGTGCCGCCGAAGGTGATGTTGCCTTCGTACTTGACCGTCGACCCGCTCGGCAGCGTGACGAGCGGGCCGGAGGTGCCCTTCACGATGTTGTCCGCGACCACGCAGTCCTTCGGCTTGAAGGCACCGCCGTCGCCGTCGATCACGCTCTTCGAGCCCAGCACGGTGTTGTAGGCGACCGTGACGCGGTCGGGCCGGTCGTGCAGCTTACTCGTGGGCCCGCTGTCGGCCTCGTCACCGGAGCCGAACACGATCGCGCGGTCGCCGGAGTTCGCGACGTAGTTGCCGACGATCTTGTGGTCGTTGCCGTGGAAGCGGATGCCCGACCCGAACAGCAGGTTGCCCTCGACGACGCTGCGGTTGCCGTGGCGCAGCACGAAGTAGCCCTTGCTGTCGCGGATCGTGTTGTAGCGCACCACGTTGTCCGACGACTTGACCGAGATCGCCTCGCTGTCGCCGTCGGCCTTCTCGAAGAGGTTGTACTCCAGCAGCGCGTGCGCCGAGTAGGACTGGTGGTCGCTCAGGCCGAGCCGGACCGACTCGCCGCCGTTCGCCCCGGAGAACTGGTGGTTGAAGAAGTAGTTGTGGTGCACGTGGACGCGCTGGGCCATCGCCTTCGCGGGCCCGAGGATCTGCAGGAACACACCCTGGCTGGTGCGGTTCTGGAAGACGTTGCGGTCGACCTCGGTGTCGTCACCGCTGACGGTGACCCAGTTGCCGTCGCTCGTGAGCTGGAAGTCGTTGCGGGACAAGCGGTTGTGCGACGCGCCGGCGGGGACGCTCCGCGAAGCGCCGTTGCGGAACTTGAAGCCGCGCAGTGGTGCCGGAGCGTTTGATCGCCAGGGTCGAACCGGCCGCGTAGGAGCCGTCGGCCAGGGCGATCGTGTCGCCGGGCTGGGCTTTGTCCAGCGCGGACTGCAACGCGGACAGGGAAGTCACCCGGATCTGCGCCGCGGCCGCCGAGGGTCCGGGCAAGACTACAAGCGCCGCCGCGAGCAGGGGAAGGAGAAAAAGACGCATCCGCCCAACCTCTCAGTGAGTACCAGCGCGGCGGATGATCATCACGCTACTGAGAGGCGGGCGGAATCGTCAACGGAGGTTCCCGGTGGTCAGGACTCCGGGTCGTCCTTCTTCTCGGCTTGCTCGGCCTTTTCGGCTTCGAGCTCGGCCGACAGCGAACGCCAGGCCGTCTCGGCGGCCTTCTGCTCGGCTTCCTTCTTCGTCGACCCGGTGCCGTTGCCCAGCGGGCGGCCGGCGATGAGGACGGTGGCCGTGAACTCCTTGCGGTGGTCCGGACCGGTGTCCTCGACCTTGTACTCGGGCACGCCGAGGCCGGCCGACGCGGTCAGCTCCTGCAGGCTCGTCTTCCAGTCGAGCCCCGCCCCGCGCAACGGCGCTTCGGCGAGCAGGCCGTCGAAGAGGTGGTGCACGAGCTTGCGCGCGATCTCGATGCCGTGCGCCAGGTAGGCGGCGCCGATCACGGCTTCCAGGCCGTCGGCGAGGATGCTCGCCTTGTCCCGGCCGCCGGTGAGCTCTTCGCCCTTGCCGAGCAGCAGGTGCGCCCCGAGCCCGCCCTCGCCGAGCCCGCGGGCGACCCGCGCCAGCGCGTGCATGTTGACGACGCTGGCGCGGAGCTTCGCGAGCTGACCTTCGGGCAGGTCGGGGTGCGTGGTGTAGAGGTGGTCGGTGACGACCAGGCCCAGCACGGCGTCACCGAGGAACTCCAGCCGCTCGTTCGGCGGCAGGCCCCCGTTTTCGTACGCGTACGAACGGTGGGTCAGCGACAGCTCGAGCAGCTCGGGGTCGAGTGTGACCCCGAGCGCTTCGAGCAACGGCGCCGGATCGGCCGGTGGTCCCCCGGGCGTCTTGCCCCCCATGTCGGCTACCCGATCAGGCGGGCTCGACGACCTGGCGGCCGTTGTGCTGGCCGCACGACGGGCACGCGATGTGCTGGAGCTTCGGCTGCTTGCAGGCGCGGTTGGAGCAGGGCACCAGCTGCACCGGAGCCGCCTTCCACTGGCTGCGGCGGGAGCGCGTGTTGGATCGCGACATCTTCCGCTTCGGGACGGCCACGAGTAGATCTCCTTATGACGGTCTGCTCGCGGTCGCGAGCGAACTTCCTCCGGACCGAGCTGGGGCGCTCGTCAGGCTTGCTCAGCGGGACCCGGCGCAGGCTTTTCGCCCGCATTCTCGTCGAAACGCTCGACCAGTGCGGCCCACCGAGGGTCTATCTTCTCATGCCCGTGTCCGGGCTCGAGATCGGCCCACTTGACGCCGCACTCCGTGCAGAGCCCGGCGCAGTCCTCGGTGCACAGCGGCGCCAGCGGGAGGGCCAGCACGACGGCGTCGCGGACGATGGGCTCGAGGTCGATCTTGTCGTCGACCAGCCGGGGGATCTCGTCCTCGTCGGTGGTCTCCTCGGTGGCCGACCCCGGGTAGGCGAACAGCTCCTGGACCTCGACCTCGACCTCTTCGGTCAGCGGGTCGAGACAGCGGGCGCAGGTGCCCTTCGCCGTGGCTTTCGCGGTGCCGCTGACCAGGACGCCTTCGACGACGGACTCGAGCAGCAGGTCGAGCTCGAGTTCGGAGCCGGCGTCGATGGTGATGACGTCGGGGACGCCGAGCGGCGTCTCCACCGGCACGCTGCGCGTGATAGCGCGGCTGAGGCCGGCGTGACGGCCGAGCTCACGGGTGTCGATCACCCAGGGGCTGCGGTCGTCAAGCTGGGGGGTCTTGTTCTCGGACATCCCGTCCAGGGTACGCAGGGGGCGCCACCTCTTTCGAGCTGGCACCCGCGCAGGTCGGGCGGGCTCGGGATCGGGCGTAGTGGGTGACTCGTTCGTGGCGCCGGACGCTCAGAATGAGTCGCTCATCTCAAGGCGCCTGCGGGAGTCGAGCGGACCGCGGCCGGCACGTGCGCGAGTCGAACGGACCCCAGGCCGCCCAGGACCGGGCCCCACCCCCTGGCAGGGTTCCGGCGAAGTCGGATTCGCCGGTCAGCTCGCAGCGCGGACGGCCAGATACACCACACCGGAGGTCGCGGTAGCGGCCCGGGAAGGTCATGAATGACTCATTCATGACCTCTGACGAGGTGAATGAGTCATTCACGACATCGCAGCGGCCCGCCGACCACGTTCGCCCCGACTTTTGCCGGGCCCCCACCCTCCCTGGGGGGCGTCCCTTGTCCAGCGTATCGGCGGTGTCCGACAAAGCCCGGAAAGTCGCGGCCGGGAACCCGAGTTGTCCCCAACTCGCAGGAGCTGTGGACAACCGGTCGCCCGCGAGTCAACCAGCTGCTGAGAGGCGTGTCACACCTGGTAGTCGTACAGGGTGGGACGGCCGCCGCTGTTCGGGAGGTTGGCCGGGGAGCGCAGGTGGTTGCGGCCCGAGTCGACCGTCCTCAGCGTTGTCGCCAGGAGCTCCGAGAACTCCGCCAGCTTGCCGTCGACGTACGCGTCGCAGTCCACGCGCTGGCGGTCGGCCTCGGCGTGGGCTTCGTCGACGATGCGGGCCGACTCCGCGTGCGCGGCCTGGACCACCTCGGTCTGCGCGACCAGGCGGCCCTGCTCGGCGCGGCCGTCCTCGATGGCGCGGTCGTACGCGTCGCGGCCGGCCTGGATCATGCGCTCGGACTCGGCGCGGGAGCGGTCGGTGAGGTTCTGGTACTCGGCCTGGCCCGCCGCGACCGTGCGGTCGGCCTGGTCGTGGGCGTCGGCGAGCATCTGCTCCGCGCGGGCGCGGGCGTCGGCCATGATGCGCTCGGCCTCGTCCGTGGCGTCGGCGAGCGCGCGCTCGGCTTCGGCGTTCGCGCCGGCGACCGTCTCGCTCGCCTCCTTGCGGGCGGCGTGGATCAGGTCGTCGCGCTTGTCGAGCACGTCCTGCGCGTCGTCGACCTCCGCCGGCAGCGCGTCCCGCACGTCGTCGAGGAGCTCGAGCACGTCGCCGCGGGGCACGATGCAGTTGGACGTCATCGGGACGCCGCGCGCCTCCTCGACGATGGTGACGAGCTCGTCGAGCGCCTCGAAAACCCGGTACACGGCAACTCCAATCCCCTGTCGCTGAGATCAGTCTGCCCGTACCCGGCGCCGAACCGGTGAAAGCGCACGGCGCCGGGCGTGTCCCCTCGCGAACGTCAGGAACTCAGGTCGATCCGCTTGAAGGTGGCGTAGTGGTCGGGCGTGTAGGCCAGCTCGCCCGCCTTGCCGGAGATCACGCGGTCGTTCGTGCCGACGTTGAACAGCTTGTAGTAGCCGGACGCGCAGGCCGGGAGCACGCCTTCGCGGTTCTCGTAGGTCGTGCTGCTGGTCGCTCCGCCGCGGACGTTGTCGACCACCGTGCGGGCCGCCGCGGAAAGCTGGGAGTAGCCGATCTTCGTCAGGCCGGACAGGTCTCCGCACGCGTGCGTCTGGCCGCCGCCGGAGATGTCGATGACCTTGAACGTCGCGTAGTGGTCACCGGTGTAGAAGTACTCGCCGCCGCTGCCGGTCACGATGCGGCGCGTGCCGCGGTTGCTCGAGCCGGGCGTCGGCACCGTGTACTCGTGGTAGTAGCCCGACGCACACGACGGGAGGATGCCTTCCCGGTTGTCGAAGACGACACCGTCGTTCTGCGGGTACGGGAACGGGCCCCCCTTCTGGATCAGGTTGTACGTCGTCGTCGCCTCGGCGGGCAGGGCCGACAGCGTCGTGTGCGAGAAGCCCGAGAGGTTCCCGCACGCGTTCTGGGCGGCCGTCGTGTTCGTCACCGCTTCGGCGGCGGTGACCCCCATGGAGAACGTGGCCAGGAGCGCGAACAGGATCGCGACCAGGCGTGATCGATTGTTGGTCATTTTCGGACCGTAGCTCGATCGAATGATCGTCAGAAGACGAGAACGTGAACTCGGGCGGTAACGGCCGCAAGTCCCGACGAACGTAGGGGACCGGTCAGGCGCCGAGCTTCGGGAACTTCTCCGAGAGGCGCTCGTACACCACGGCCGGCACCAGGTGCTCGATGTCGCCGCCGAGCGCCGCGACCTCCTTGACCAGCGAGCTGGACACGAAGCCGTACGCCGGGTTGTTCGCCATCAGCAGCGTCTCGACGCCGGTGAGCTCGCGGTTCATCTGGGCCATCTGCAGCTCGTAGTCGAAGTCGCTGACCGAGCGCAGGCCCTTCGCGATCGCCGCGATGCCGTTGTCGCGGCAGTAGTCGACCAGCAGGCCTTCCCACGAGTCGACCCGCACGTTGCCCAGCTTCGCGGTGATCTCGCGGAGGATGTCGAGCCGTTCGGGGACCTCGAAGAGGCCCTTCTTGCTCTTGTTCACCCCCACCGCGACGACGACCTCGTCGAACAGCTGGGCCGCCCGCTCGATGATGTCGAGGTGCCCGTTGGTGGCCGGATCGTAGGAACCGGGACAGACCGCACGCCGCATGGCGCGGACGCTACCGTGCCCGGCCGCCGCCCGCCCGTCCCCCGCGGGGTGGTTCACACCACAGCCGCGTACTCCGCCCAGTACACCGCCGTGTCGCCGTACTTCTTCGCGCGCGAGGGCTCGAAGCCGCCCGGCCAGTCCGGCTCGCCGTCGCGGGCCGCGCGCTCGACGACGACCAGCGCGGACTCCCCCAGCCAGCCGCCCGCGGCCAGCGCGGCGAGCACGCGTCCCAGGGCGGCCGAGTCGACGGCGTACGGCGGGTCGGCCAGCACCAGGTCGAACGGCCGGGGCGCGGGCGCCGCGACGACCGTCTCGACCGGACCGGGGCGGACCGTGCCGCCCAGGCCCAGTGCCGCGACGTTGCCGCGCAGGACGTCCACCGCGCGCCGGTCGGACTCCACGAACAGGGCGTCCGCCGCGCCGCGCGAGAGGGCTTCGAGACCGAGCGCGCCGGAGCCCGCGTAGAGGTCGAGGACGTGGGCGCCGTCCACCTCGCCGGCCGTCTCCAGGGCGTTGAACAGGGCTTCCCGCACACGTTCCGACGTCGGCCGGGTGCCCTTCGGCGGCACCTTCAGCCGCCGCCCGCCCGCCGTCCCGGCCACGATCCTGGTCACCCCCTGATTGTGCGGGGATGACACGGCGCACTGATGGCCGGGACATTGGTGAACCCGCCGCACCCAACGCGTAGAGTCGTTCTTCGCCCTCGGAGGCGATCCAGAAGCTGTCAAGGAGCCATGCGTGTCGGAACCTCGGGTCAGACGGGCCGAGATCGCCATCGAACAAGCCCACGTCGATCGCGTGTACACCCGTCTGGACGAACTGCGGGCCCAAGCCGAGGCGATGCGCACCAAGGGCTACGAGATCGGCCAGGGCGCGCAGCGCGAGGCGATCTTCGAGCAGGCGTCGATGCTGTTCGAGCGCGACATGATGGTCTACCACGCCAACCAGACGCTCCAGACGCTCGACGCCGAGTACGAGGGCCTCGTCTTCGGCCGCCTCGACGACCGTGAGGGCGAACGCACCTACGTCGGCCGCCTCGGCATCCGCGACGCGGAGTTCGACAACCTCGTCACGGACTGGCGCGCGCCGGCCGCGGCCGCGTTCTACCAGGCCACGGCCGAAGAGCCGATGGACGTCGTGCGGCGGCGCGTGATCCGCTGCTCCGGCCAGAACGTCCTCGACGTCGACGACGACGTCCTGATCGCCGACGCCGTGCCCGAGGACATGCAGATCGTCGGCGAAGGCGCGCTGATGGCCGCGCTGGGGCGTTCGCGCGGCGAGAAGATGCGCGACATCGTCGCGACCATCCAGAAGGAGCAGGACGAGGTCATCCGGGCGCCGTGGCGCGGGGTCACCGAGATCACCGGCGGGCCGGGCACCGGCAAGACGGCCGTCGCGCTGCACCGCGCCGCCTACCTGCTCTACCGCTACCGCCGTCAGCTGGGCGGGGCCGGAGTGCTGGTGATCGGGCCGTCCGGGGTGTTCACGAGCTACATCTCGCGCGTCCTCCCCTCGATGGGTGAAACGAACGTCGAGCTGCGCGCGCTCGGCGAGGTCCTCGACGGCCTCGAGGCGACCCGGCAGGACCCCGCGCCGCTCGCCGCGGTCAAGGGTTCGCTGCGGATGCGAAAGATCCTGCTGCGGGCGCTGCGGGACACCCCGCCGGAGGCGCCCGAGGAGATGCGGATCGTCTACCGCGGCGAGGTCCTGAAGCTGAACGCGCGGGAGCTGGAGAAGGTCCGCCGCAAGGCCCACACGCAGGGCGCGCCGCCGAACCGGTCGCGGATCCGGGCGGCCGAGCTGCTGCTGGACGCGCTCGCGGCGAAGGCCGAGGAGTACGCGAAGGCCGACGGCAAGCCGTTCGAACGGGCGGAGCTGATCACCGACCTGGGTGAGCGGATCGACTTCCACCGGTTCCTGGTCGTGTGGTGGCCGGTGCTGTACCCCGCGCAGATCCTGAAGTGGCTGGGCGAGGAGAAGCGGCTGGCGTCGGTGGCGAAGGGCGTGCTGAACCGGCACGAGATCTCGATGCTGGCCGCGGACTTCGCGGACCGCTCGCGCGGCTGGTCGATCGCGGACGTCGCGCTGCTGGACGAGCTGCGCGTGCTGATCGGGCCGCCGCCGAAGCGCAAGCGCCGTCAGATGATCGAGGTCGAGCCGCAGCGCTCCGGCGGCGCCCCGACCCGGCCCGAGCACTACGACGAGTACTCGCACGTCGTCGTCGACGAGTCCCAGGACCTTTCGCCGATGCAGTGGCGGATGGTCGGCCGGCGCGGCAAGTACGCGAGCTGGACGGTCGTCGGCGACCCGGTGCAGAGCTCGTGGCCGGACCCGGCCGAGGCGGCCCAGGCGCGCGACCAGGCGTTCGGCGTGAAGACGGCCCGGCGGCGGTTCACGCTGCGGACGAACTACCGGAACTCGGCGGAGATCTTCGACCTGGCGGCGAAGGTGGTGTCCGGGCACGCGGAGTCGGGCGAGCTGCCGGTGGCGGTCCGCAAGACGGGTGTCGAGCCGGACGTCCGCCCGGTCGAGGCGGCGGGCCTGGCCTCGGCGACCCAGGCGGCGGTGAAGGAGCTGCTGGGCGCGGTCGAGGGCACGGTCGGCGTCATCACGGCGATGGACCGGGTCCCGGAGGTCGCGGGCTGGCTCGCGGACCAGGGTGACGAGCGGCTGAAGGTCGTCGGCAGCCTGGACTCGAAGGGCCTGGAGTACGACGCGGTGGTGCTCGTGGAGCCGAACGACCTGATCACGGAGTCGACGACCGGGCGGCGCGTGCTGTACGTGGCGCTGACCCGGGCGACGCAGCAGCTGACGGTGCTGGCGTCGAACCCGGACTGGCTGCCGAGCTGACCCGGAGATCCGCTTCGAACGTCATGAGTGAGTCATTCACTACGTCCGACGCCAGGGTTCCGGCAAAGTCGGATTCGCCGGTCAGCTCGCAGCGCGGACGGCCAGGTACACCACACCAGACGTTGCGGTAGCGGCCAGGAAGGGTCATGAATGACTCATTCATGACCTCTGGCGAGGTGAATGAGTCATTCACGGCATCGCAGCGGCCCGCCGGGCACGTTCGCCCCGACTTTGCCGGGCCCCTGAAGTAGGACGCCATGAATGAGTCACTCACGACTCAGGGCTGCTGCCACGGCGTTCAGTCCGCGCGGCCAGGGCGAGGTGGGCATCGGTGCGGCCACGCCGCTCGACGTCCAGACGAGGCTCGCCGGAGCCGGGACACGCTGAAGGGCTCCTTCGAGGGGCGGGAGGCGGGGTTCCCGTGCCCTTGAAGGAGCCCTTCAGACCCCCGGTGAAATGAACGTCTTCGGACGTGCGGTCCGTCCGAGGCATGTCTAGCCGATCCGGGTTGTTCGGTGTCCGCGCCCGGGCACCGAACAACAACGCCGAACAACTGCTCAGGGGCAGGGTGGCGCGTAGTCGAGGCCGGGGAGGCTCGCCGTCCACTCGGGCTCGGTGATGCGGGGCGCCGTCACCGCGCAGATCCTCGTCGCCGCCCGGCCGGGGTCGGTCTCCCACAACCGGACCGTCCCGTCCGCGACGGTTTCGGCCAGCGTGTGGCCGTCCGGGGCGAACTGGACGACGTAGACGCGGTCGCGCTCCTCGGGCAGCACCGCGTACGGCGCCGCGCTCGCGACGTCCCACAGCCGGACCGTGCGGTCGTAGCTGCCGGACGCCAGCGTGGCGCCGTCCCCGCTGAAGGACACCGACATGACGTTGTCGGCGTGCCCGGCCAGCACCGCCGAGAGCCGCGCGTGGGCCGGGTCGGCCACGTCCCACAGCCGCACCGTGCGGTCCGCGCTCGCGGTCGCGACGTGCTTGCCGTCGGGGCTGAAGGCGACCGAAAAGATCGTGTCCGTGTGCCCTTCGAGCGTCGCCAGCGGCTTCGGCGCGCGCGGCGCCGAGACGTCCCACAGCCGCGCGGTGTGGTCCCAGCCGGCCGTGGCCAGCGTGCGGCCGTCGGGGCTGAAGGCCAGCGTGTGGACGTCGTCCTCGTGGCCCTGCAGCCGCGCGATCTCCACCGGGCGCAGGCGGTCGGCGAGGTCCCAGAGACGGGCGGTGTGGCCGTCCCCCGCGGTGGCGAGCAGCCGCCCGTCCGGGCTGAACGCGACCGCGTCGACGTCGTCGTGCAGCCGGTTGAACACCACCGGCGGCCCCGGGCGGGCCGGGTCGGTGACGTCCCGCAGCGTCATCGTGTGGTCCCAGCTGCCGGTGGCCAGCGTGCGCCCGTCCGGGCTGAGCGCGACCCCGCAGACCGCGTCGCCGAACCCGCCGATCGTCGCGACCCCGCGCGGCGCGGCCGGGTCGGTGAGGTCGTGCAGCCGCACGACCTCGTCGTAGCCGCCGGTGGCCAGCAGCTTCCCGCCGGCGCCGAAGGCGGCTCGGCACGTCTGCGCCGTGTGCGCGGGGTAGGCGGGCCCGGGCAGGTCCCAGAGCCGGGCGGTCTGGTCGTCGCTGGCCGTGGCGAGCGTGCGGCCGTCCCGGCTGAACACGGCGGAGACGACGGCGCCGGTGTGCCCGGGCAGGGCCGGCAGCTCACGCGGGTGCCGCGGGTCGGCGACGTCCCACCGCCGGGCCGTGCGGTCGAAGCCGGTGGTGGCGAGGGTGCGGCCGTCGGCGGTGAACGCGACCGAGCGGACGATCGCCTTGTGCGCGCCGAGCGACGACAGCTGCGCCGGGTGCCCGGGGTCGGTGACGTCCCAGAGCCGCGCGGTCTGGTCCTGGCTCGCGGTGGCGAGGACGTGCCCGTCGGGACTGAAGGCGACCGAGTGCACGACGTCGGTGTGCCCGGTCGCGACCCCGAGCTGGCGCCGCGACGCGACGTCCCAGATCCGCGCGGTCTTGTCGGCCGACGCCGAGGCGAGCAGCTTGCCGTCGGCGCTGAAGGCGAGGTTGTTGACGTACGACGTGTGCCCGGTCAGCTCCCCCGCCGGCCGCGGGCGCCCCGGGCCGGTGGTGTCGTAGAGCCGCAGTGTGCCCTCGACGTCGCCGGTCGCGAGCAGCGGGCCCACCGGGCTGAACGCGACCGCGTACGCCTTGCCTTCGTGCTGCTCGACGACGGCGCCGGGGCCGGGCCGCGCCGGGTCGGTGACGTCCCAGACGCGGACGGTCCCGTCGAAGCCCGCGGTCGCAACGCTGCGGCCGTCGGCCGCGAAGGCGACGGAGTTGACGTTGCCGGTGTGCCCGGACAGGACGCCCAGCGGCGCCGGGTGGTGCGGGTCGTGGACGTCCCACAGCCGCGCGGTGCCGTCCCAGCTGGCCGTGGCGAGGACCCGGCCGTCCGGGCGGAGGGCGACGGTGTTGACCCGGCCGGTGTGCCCGGTGAGCCGGGTCGCGTAGGGCGTCGCGGCCACGCCGAGGACGCTGCTGCGGGCGTCGGCGCTCGGGTCGAGGCGGTACGCGGCGAGCGCGAGCTGCGCGGCCAGCGCGGGGTTGGTGGCTCGCATGGCCAGCGCCTGGCCGGCGACCTTCTGGGCGAGCGCGCTGTTGCGCTGGTCGGTGGCCGTGGTCTCGGCGCGCACGGCGTAGACGGACGCGGCCACGGCGACGAGCAGCAGCACCGCCAGCAGCGCGACGAGCTGGCGCAGCCGCCGCGTCCGGCGCCGGTCGCGGTCCTGCTCGGCGTGCTCGACGGCGAGGCTCGCGTCGAGGAACCGCCGTTCCCGCCGGGACAGCGCGGTCTCCTGGCGCGCGGCCCACTCCCGCGCGATGGCCAGCCGGGTGCCGCGGTAGAGCCAGCCCGGGTCCTCCTCGACCGACTCCCAGGCGTCGGTCGCCTCGGTGAGCTGCCGGTGCACCCGCAGGCCCTCGCGGTCCTGGGTCAGCCACTCCCGCAGGCGCGGCCAGCCGCGGATGAGGGCCTCGTGCGCGATCTCGATGCCGGTGTCATCGAGGGTGACCAGCCGCGCGGCGGCCAGCTCGCCGAGCACGACGGCGGTGTCCTCGTCGTCGGTGTCGACCTCGGCGCGGCTGATCCGGCGCTTCGTGTCTTCGGTGCCTTCGCCGAGCGCGGTCATCCGGAGGAAGATCTGCCGCGCGAGCCGCTGCTGCCGCGCCGAGAGCTTCGCGAAGGTGCCTTCGGACGTCTGCGCGATGGCCCGCTCGATCCCGCCGCTGGACTCGTAGCCGGCCAGGGTGAGCGTGGTGCCGCGGCGCCGCCGCCACGTCTCCAGCAGCGCGTGCGAGAGCAGCGGGAGCACCCCGGGCTGGCCGGTCGCGTCGGCGACGAGCCGGGAGACCAGCGCGTTCTCGACGCGGTAACCGGCGTCGACGGCCGGGCGTGAGATCGCCTGGCGGAGCTCCTCGGTGGTCATCGGGCCGACCAGGACCTGCGCGTCCTGCATGGCCTCGGCGAGCTCGGCGTGGCGCGCGCAGTGGGTGTAGAAGTCGGTGCGGATGCCGAGGACGACCTGCGCGCGGCTGCCGGGCTCGGTGGTCGCGGTGACCAGCGCGGCCAGGAAACGGGCGCGCTCCTGGTCGTCCTGGCAGAGCGTGAAGACCTCTTCGAACTGGTCCACGACCAGCACGACGTCCATGTCGTCGGCCTCGGCCAGCTGACGGGCGGCGAGGCCGAGGTTGCGCGGGTGCGCGGCGAAGTCGTCGAGCAGCGCTCCGGGAGCGACGCCGAGGACGGCGGCGAACTTCACCGCGCACTCCTGCAGCGGCCGGGCGCCCGGGGTGAGCAGGACCACCGGGCCCTTCACGGCGGGCAGCAGGCCGGCCCGCAGCAGGGACGACTTCCCCGAGCCGGACGCGCCGAGGACGGCGAGAAAACGTTGTCCCGAAAGGCGGGCGACGAGCTTTTCGACAAGCCGTTCCCGGCCGAAGAATCGCCCGGCGTCAGCTGAGGTGAATGCGGCCAGCCCGACGTAAGGCGGAATTTCCCCGGCTTCGGGCTCGGCCGGTGAATCGGCACCACCCTGGCCCGGATCTTCGGCGACGACGTGCCAGCGTTCCTCCCATTCACCGGGCACCCCGCCACAGGCCCGCACGTAGGCCAAAGTGACCGCCAGGCTGGGGAGTTTGCGCCCGCCGGCGGCTTCCGAAAGCGTCCCGGCCGAGTAGTGCGCGCGCCGGCCGAGCTCGCGGTAGGTCGGATTCCCGGCGCTCTCGCGCAAACGCCGGAGATCGGCGGCGAATTCGATCAGCAGATCGTCCCCGGGATCCAAGGGGCGCTCCGGACGCGGCACCTCGTCCTCCTGTTTCCGCCGGATTTTCCGCGCCCACCGTATCGGGTCGCCCGCACCCCGCGTGGCCGATCGACCCGGACGGGCGTGAAGATCATCACCGGCGTCCGGGAAGCATCCGCGGCACCGGGGCGTTGGACCCGGTTGTGAGCTCACTGCCTGACGTGCCGCTGTCCGTGCTCGACCTGTCCCCCGTGTCCGAGGGGAACACCGTCGGCGAGACCCTGCGCCACACCCTCGACCTCGCCCGCCACGCCGAGCGGCTGGGCTACCACCGCTACTGGCTGGCCGAGCACCACAACATGCCCGGCATCGCCAGCTCGGCGACGGCCGTGCTGATCGGTCACGTCGCCGGCGCGACCGAGCGGATCCGCGTCGGCTCGGGCGGCGTCATGCTGCCCAACCACGCGCCGCTGGTGGTCGCCGAGCAGTTCGGGACGCTCGAGGCGTTCCACCCGGGCCGCATCGACCTCGGCATCGGCCGCGCGCCCGGCACCGACCAGCGGACGGCGCTGGCCCTGCGCGGGCCGGGCGGGCTGTCCGCGGAGAACTTCCCCCAGCACCTGCAGGAGCTGATCGGCTACTTCACCCATTCGGAGGCCCGCGGGGTCAACGCCGTGGTGGCCGAGGGCAACCAGCCGCCGGTCTGGCTGCTCGGCTCGAGCGGCTTCAGCGCCCAGCTCGCCGGGCGGCTCGGGCTGCCGTTCTCCTTCGCGCACCACTTCGCCGCCGAGAACACCATCCCGGCCGTGCAGCTCTACCGGGAGAACTTCCAGCCGTCCGAGGTGCTGGCCGAGCCGCACGTGATGCTCGGGGTGTCCGTGGTCGCCGCGGAGACCGACGAGCGTGCGAAGTTCCTGGCCGGGCCGTCCGGACTGACGTTCCTCAGCCTCCGCCGCGGCCGCCCGATCGCGCTGCCGACGCCGGAGGAGGCCGCGGAGTACCCGTACACCGAGATGGACCGCGCGTTCCTCGCCGACCGCTTCGGCTCGAGCATCATCGGCTCCCCCGAGACGGTCCACAAGGGACTGGAGCAGCTCCTCGCCGACACCGGCGCGAACGAGCTGATGATCACCACGATGGTCCACGGCCACGCGGACCGCGTCCGCTCCTACGAGCTGATCGCCGGCCTCAAGTCCTGACCGTGACCAGAACGCCGACACGCGTGATCAGAGGGTCGACACGCGCGATTGAAGGGTCGACACGGCGCGGCTTACCCTGCTGCGGCGTGTCGACCTCCTGATCACGCGTGTCGACCCTCCGGACACGCGTGTGGAGTTGCCCCGGTGGGGCGGACACGGGGTTTCAGGCAGCTGAGACCTGAGCGTAGTGGTTGATCCGGGTTTCGGTCGGGGTGTTGTGGCCGACAGTGGAATGCAGCCGGTGGTGGTTGTAGTAGCGCAAGTAGCCGAACACGTCCTGGCGGGCCTGGGCGCGGGTCCGCCAGATCGTGGCACCGATCTCGGTTTTCAGCGTGGCGAAGAACGCCTCGGCGACGGCGTTGTCGTAGCAGGACCCGACCCGCCCGACTGACGCCCGGATCTTCCGCTCGGCCAGTGCGGCCCGGAACTGGCCCGAGGTGTACTGGACCCCGCGGTCGGAATGAAACACCGCATTATCGTCGATGAGGCCGCGGGCGGCGGCGAGGTCGACCGCGTCGCAGGCCAGGTCGGTGCGCATGTGCCCGGCCATGGCGTGCCCGACGATTTCGCGGGTGTGCAGGTCGATGACCGTGGCCAGATACAGCCAGCCTTCGAAGGTGGGCAGGCAGGTGATGTCCCCGACCAACCGGGTCCCCGGTTTCTCGGCGGTGAAGTCGCGGCGGATCAGATCAGCCACCGGTGTGACCGGCCCGGCCGCGGGCCGGGTCAGCGTGCGGCGTTTGCGGCGGGTGATCCCGGCCAGCCCGTGTTCGCGCATCAGCCGTTCGACCCGTTTGTGGTTCACGATGTGACCGCGGCGGTGCAGCTCGGCGGTGATCCGCGGGACCCCGTAGGCGCCACGATGTTCGGCGTGAATCTCGGTGATCAGCCTGACCAGCTCGGCCTCGGCCTCCGCTAGTGCGGTCCGGGTGGCTTCGGAGGCGGCCCATTCGTGGAAGCCTTGCCGGCGCAGCCCGAGGACTCGGCATAGCCGCTGGACACCGAAGGTGGTGCGGTGTTCGGAGATGAATCGGTAGCGGTAGGTCATCGATCCATCTCGCGCGCAAAATAGGCGGCTGCTTTCCGCAGGATCTCCTTCTCTTTCTGCAGTTCAGCGACCTGTTTCCGCAGCCGTTGGACTTCGTCGGTGACCGCGGGGTCCTCGGGTGGTCCGGCCTCGGCGGCTTGCTTGGCGGTGTTGACCCAGGACCGCAGGGTCTCGTGGTTGACGCCTAGTTCTCGGGCGATCTGCCGCAACGGCCGGTCACTGGTGCGGACCAGTTCGATGGCGTCGCGACGGAACTGCTCCGGATACTTCGACCTGCGAGACACCGGGACATCCTCCCTCCAGACCTGTGTCTGGATTCAAGGTGTCCGCTCCCAGGGGGCAACTCCACGTGTCGACCCCTTCCGGCACGCACGCCGGTGCGCGGGAATGGACAGGTCCGGCATCCGGGGCGGGAATTTCTTTTCCTCCGTTGACAACAAGATCGGGCCCGGTTGTCAGTCCCGGACAAGAAATGCGCGGTTACCTGCTCGTGACCGCGTGATCGTGCTCAAGTTCTTGTCTCCCAGCATGGCCGTGGTTAGCGTACCGACCAGTAGGAAACGGCACGGTGACCCCGAGACCGTGAATGGCCGACAATTGTTACCCCGTTCGGACCATTTCCCTTTGCTCGACTCGGGTGTATTCGGCGTGCCGTCGAAACCGCTGGGGAGGCACACGAATGGCCGAACGGACGACGACGGCGTCGTTCCCCGGGGCCGCCGCGCTGCGGCAGACCGGACGGCTCTACGGGCTCGGGCTGGACGTCGTCCGGCTGACGTTCCGGCGCCCGTTCCAGCTGCGTGAGCTGATCCAGCAGTTCTGGTTCATCGCGAGCGTCTCGATCCTGCCGACGGCCCTGGTGTCCATCCCGTTCGGCGCGGTGATCGCGCTGCACATCGGGTCGCTGACCACGCAGATCGGCGCGCAGTCCTTCACCGGCGCGGCGAGCGTGCTCGCGATCATCCAGCAGGCCAGCCCGATCGTCACCGCGCTGCTCATCGCCGGCGCCGGCGGCAGCGCCATGTGCGCCGACCTCGGCGCGCGCACCATCCGCGAAGAGATCGACGCGATGGAGGTGCTCGGCGTCTCGCCGGTCCAGCGGCTGATCGTGCCGCGGGTGCTCGCCGCCATGGGCGTCGCGATCTTCCTCAACGGCATGGTCAGCGTCGTCGGCGTGCTCGGCGGTTACTTCTTCAACGTGATCATGCAGCACGGCACGCCCGGCGCCTACCTGGCGAGCTTCTCCGCCCTCGCCCAGCTGCCCGACCTGTGGATCAGCGAGATCAAGGCGCTGATCTTCGGGTTCGTCGCCGGGGTCGTCGCCGCCTACCGCGGGCTGAACCCCAAGGGCGGGCCGAAGGGTGTCGGGGACGCCGTCAACCAGTCCGTGGTCATCACGTTCCTGCTCCTGTTCGTGCTGAACCTGGTGCTCACCACGGTGTACCTGCAGCTTGTGCCGCCCAAGGGGAGCTGAACGTGACCACCACGGAAGTCCCCAGGACCACGCGGGTCCGTGAAGCCGTCGACCGCCGGTTCGGTTTCCTCGACACGCTCGGCGACCAGATCCTGTTCTTCCTCCGCGCGATCGCGTGGACGCCGCGCGCGCTGCACCGCTACCTGCGCGAGGTCGTCCGGCTGCTGGCCGAAGTGAGTTTCGGCAGCGGGGCGCTCGCCGTCATCGGCGGCACGATCGGCGTGATGATCGGGATGACCGTCGCCACCGGCACGGTCGTCGGGCTGCAGGGGTACTCCGCGCTCAACCAGGTCGGCACGTCGGCGTTCGCCGGGTTCGTCTCCGCCTACTTCAACACCCGCGAGATCGCTCCGCTCGTGAGTGGCTTGGCCCTGTCCGCCACCGTCGGCTGCGGCTTCACCGCCCAGCTCGGCGCGATGCGCATCTCCGAGGAGAT
The DNA here is from genome assembly GCF_055583145.1 of Amycolatopsis sp. NPDC104819. NCBI lineage: Bacteria > Bacillati > Actinomycetota > Actinomycetes > Pseudonocardiales > Pseudonocardiaceae > Amycolatopsis > Amycolatopsis sp. NPDC104819. The sequence continues at coordinate 37,177 of NZ_JBVJON010000024.1, forward strand.
CGACGCCCTGGAGGTCATGGGCATCCCGAGCGTCCCGTACCTGGTGACGACCCGGGTGATCGCCGGGTTCCTCGCCGTCATCCCGCTCTACGCGATCGGCCTGCTCTCGAGCTACCTCGCCTCACGCCAGATCACCGTCTGGTTCTTCGGCCAGTCCGCGGGCACCTACGACCACTACTTCCTGCTGTTCCTGCCCCCCGGCGACGTCCTGTGGTCGTTCGGGAAGGTGCTCGTGTTCAGCGTCGTCGTGGTCCTGGCCCACTGCTACTACGGCTTCCGCGCGAGCGGCGGCCCGGCCGGCGTCGGGGTCGCCGTGGGCCGCGCGGTGCGCACCGCGATCGTCGCGATCAGCATCATCGACTTCTTCCTGAGCCTGGCCATCTGGGGCGCGACGACCACCGTGCAGGTGGCGGGATGAGACGGGAAACCCGCCGCAAGGCCGGGGTCCGCACCGCCGGGGTGCTGTTCCTGGTGGTGCTGGGCGTGCTCGTGACGCTGTCGATCAAGGTCTACGACAAGGACTTCGTCAGCACGGTCCCGGTGACGCTCAAGGCGAGCCGGATCGGCAACCAGCTCTCGGCGGGCGGCCAGGTCAAGGCCCGCGGGGTGCTCGTCGGGGAGATCCGCGACGTCCGCGCGACGCCGGAGGGCGCCGAGATAGCCCTCGCGCTGGAGCCGGACAAGGTGGACATGCTGCCGCGCAACGTCTCCGCGCTGCTCGTGCCCAAGACGCTCTTCGGCGAGCGGTACGTCCAGCTGTCCATTCCGGACGGTGTGAAGGACACCCACCTCGTCGCGGGCGACGTCATCAACCAGGACCGGTCGGCGAACGCGATCGAGCTGGAACGGGTCTTCGACAACCTGCTTCCGCTGCTCAAGGCCGTCCAGCCGCAGAAGCTCGCGACGACGCTGACTGCGGTGTCGACGGCGTTGCAGGGCCGCGGCGAGCAGATCGGCGACACCCTTTCCACCGCCGCCACCTACCTGAAGGACTTCACCCCGCAGTTGCCGAACTTCACCCAGGACGTCCGCGACCTCGCCTCGGTTTCCCGGCTGTACGGCGACATCGCGCCCGACCTGCTGGACGCGCTCACCGACTCGGCGGTCACGCTGAACACGGTGCACGACAAGGCGGCCGACCTCGCCACGGTGTACCAGCAGGTGACGAGCTCCGCGGGTGAGGTGGAGAAGTTCTTGAGCCGCAACAAGAACAACATCATCGCCCTGTCGGCCGACAGCCGCGCGGCGCTCGAAGTAGCGGCGGAGTACTCCCCCAGCTTCCCCTGCACCCTCAAGGCGATGGACGCGCTGCGCGAGCCGGTCGACGAGGCGCTGGGCAAGGGCACGAACCAGCCCGGCATGCACGCCCAGATCACCGTCACCCAGGCGCGCGGCAAGTACGTGCCCGGCAAGGACGACCCGATGATCCCGTCGGCCGGCGGCGGCCCGCGCTGCTACCCGAGCGGCGTCGCCCCGACGACCGGCACCGCCGCCGTCGCGCCCGGCGCGCCCCAGCACCCGCTGGTCACCGGCACGCGGGACGACCTCGGCGTCGCGAACTCGCCCCAGGAGCGGGAGCTGCTCGCCACGGTGCTCGCGCCGCAGCTGGGTGTGCCCGCCGGCCAGGTCGCGGACTGGAGCAGTGTGCTCGTCGGCGCGCTCTACCGCGGCACGGAGGTGACGCTCAAGTGAGGAAGTTCGCCGCCCCGCTGGTCAAGAGCCTGATCTTCATCCTGGTCACCACCGCCGCGACCGTGCTGCTCGCGATCTCCATCGGCAACACCGGCGTCGGCCGGACCGACCTCTACGGCGCGATGTTCACCGACGCGACGTCGTTGAACGTCGGGGACGACGTCCGGATCTCCGGGGTCCGCGTCGGGCAGGTCGAGGAGCTCGAGATCGCCGACCACAGCCTCGCGCACGTCCGGTTCTCCCTCGACGAGGGCCGGCAGCTGCCCGCCGACGTCGGCGCGGTCATCAAGTACCGCAACATGGTCGGCCAGCGCTACGTCGCCCTCGAACGCGGCGCCGGCGGCAAGGGCGTCCTCCCGGTCGGCGGCGAGATCCCGCTGAACCGCACCACCCCGGCGCTCGACCTGACCGACCTCTTCAACGGCTTCAAGCCGCTGTTCCAGGCCCTCTCGCCGACCGACGTCAACCAGCTCTCCGGCGAGATCGTCCAGGTGCTGCAAGGGGAAGGCGGCACGGTCGAGGAGCTGCTCGCGCACACCGGCTCGCTGACCTCGACGCTGGCGAGCCGCGACCAGCTCATCGGCGAGGTGATCACCAACCTCAACCACGTGCTCGGCACGGTGAACAGCAAGGGAACCGCGCTGACGACGTTGATCTCGACCCTGCGGGAGCTGGTCTCGGGCCTGGCCTCGGACCGGACCGTGATCGGCGACGCGATCGGCGGCCTCGCCGACCTGTCGACGGCGACCGCCGGCCTGCTCGGCGACGTGCGGACGCCGTTGAAGGACAGCATCACCGGCCTCGACCGCGTCTCGCAGAACCTCGCGGACGCAAAGACCCTGCCGGGCCTCGAGCAGACCCTGAGCACCCTGCCGGAAAAGCTCAACGGCCTCGGGCGGATCGCCTCCTACGGCTCGTGGATGAACTTCTACCTGTGCAGCGCCACCCTGCAGACCACGCCCCCGCGCGGGACGCCCGTCACGGCGGAGAGGTGCGGCGCGTGAAGTCCTTCAAGGAACGCAACCCGATCGTCCTCGGCGCCGCCGGGAGCCTGGTGCTGGCCGCGCTGCTGACCGTGACGTTCAACTACGACAACCTGCCGATCGTCGGCGGCGGCACCACCTACCGCGCCGAGTTCTCGGAGGCGGCCGGGCTGCAGACCGACGACGAGGTCCGGGTCGCCGGCATCAAGGTCGGCGAGGTCCGCGACGTCGAGCTGGCCGACGACCACGTGCTCGTCACCTTCCGCGTGAAGAACGCCTGGGTCGGCGACCGGACGTCGGCGGAGATCCGGATCAAGACGCTGCTGGGCCGCAAGTTCCTTTCGCTCAAGCCGACCGGCGACGGCGTGCAGGACCCGGACCAGGCGATCCCGCGGAACCGGACGGTCACGCCCTACGACGTCACCGAGGCGTTCAACGGCCTCGCGAACACCGCCGGCCAGATCGACACCACGCAGCTGGCCGACAGCTTCACCGCGATCAGCGACACGTTCCGCAACGCCCCGGCCCACGTCCGCACCGCGCTGGACGGGCTCTCGGCGTTGTCGAAGACGGTGTCCTCCCGCGACGACCAGCTCGCCGAGCTGCTGGCCAACGCCAAGAAGATCACCACCACACTGGCGGACTCCAACGAGGACTTCGAGCAGTTGCTCTCCGACGGCAACCTGCTGCTGGGCGAGCTCGACCGGCGCCGCCAGGCCATCCACGACCTGCTGACCGGCGCGCAGGCGCTGGCTACGCAGCTGTCCGGGCTGGTCGCGGACAACACCGGCGCGCTGAAGCCGGCGCTGAGCCAGCTGAACACCGTGACCGACCTGCTGACGCGGCAGAACGACAACCTCGCCAAGAGCCTCGCCGCCGCCGGGCCGTACTTCCGGCTGGCGAACAACACCCTCGGCAACGGCCGCTGGCTCGACTCCTACCTCTGCGGCCTGCTGCCGGAAAACCGCGACCCCTGCGTGCCGCCGAAGCAGTCGGGAGCCCCGAAGTGAACGCGACCCGCACCTCCCGGTTCCTCGCCGCGGCGGTCGTCACGGCGCTGGTCGTCGTGGCCGCGCTGTGGTGGATCTTCTCCGGCACCGGGCTCGACCGCGCGACCGTGCTCTTCTCGCGCGCGGTCGGCGTCTACAGCGGCTCCGACGTCCGGCTGCTCGGCGTCCGGATCGGCCAGGTCGAATCGGTGACCCCGCGCGGCGAGCAGGTCGAGGTGACGCTGACCTACGACGGCTCGGCGCCGATCGCCGCCGACACCGACGTCGTCGTGATCGCGCCGAGTGTGGTCGCCGACCGGTACGTCCAGTTTTCGAAGCCCGCGCGCGGCGGGCCGCGGCTCGTCGACAACGCCACCATCGGCGTCGACCGCAGTGCGACCCCGGTCGAGCTGGACGAGCTCTACGCCAGCCTCGACTCGCTCACCAAGGCGCTCGGGCCGGACGGGGCGAACAAGAACGGCGCGCTGTCGGACCTGCTGAAGACCGGCGCCCGCAACCTGCAGGGCAACGGGACCGCGTTCAACGACTCGGTCAAACAGCTCGCCGAGCTGGCCCGGACGCTGGCCGGCAACTCCGGCGACCTGTTCACGACGGTCCGGGAGCTGCAGCAGTTCACCAGCATGCTCGCCGCCAACGACAACCAGGTCGCGCAGGTCAACCAGCAGCTCGCGGCGGTGTCCGGCACGCTGTCGGCCAACCGCGACGAGCTGGCGTCCGCGCTGCGCTCGCTCGGCAGCGCGCTCGGGGACATCCAGGGCTTCATCAAGGACAACCGCGCGCTGATCAAGTCCAATGTGGACAAGCTGGCGGTGACCACGCAGACCCTCGTCGACCAGCGCGCGTCGCTGGCCGAGACCCTGGAGACCGCCCCGCTGGCCGCGACGAACGTGCTCCAGACGGTCGACCCCGCCACCGGCGCGCTGCAGAGCCGCACCGACCTGCTCGACTACCTGCCGCTGCCAGTGACCGGGTCCGTCTACACGAACGAGGCGGGCGGGAAATGAGACCACTGCGACGCATCGCCGCCCTGGCCGCCGGCTGCTGCCTGGTGCTGACCGCCTGCTCGGGCGAGTTCAAAGGTGTCTACGACCTCCCGCTGCCCGGCGGCGCGGACGTCGGTGACCACCCGTACCACGTGACCGTGCAGTTCGCCGACGTCCTCGACCTGGTGCCGCAGGCCGCGGTGAAGGTCGGCGACGTCCCGGTCGGGCGGGTCCAGACCATCCGCCTCGGCGCGGACGGCTGGACCGCGGAGGCCGTCGTCGAGGTCAACGGCGACGTCGTGCTGCCCGCCGACGCCGTCGGGCGGCTGCGGCAGTCCAGCCTGCTCGGGGAGAAGTTCGTTGAGCTCGCCGCCCCGGACGGCGCGGCCTCACCTTCACCGCAGACCGCGCGGCTGGCCGACAACGCCGTGATCCCGGTGTCGCGCACCAACCGCAACCCCGAGTTCGAAGAGGTCTTCGGCGCGCTTTCCCTGCTGCTCAACGGCGGCGGCATCGGGCAGCTGCAGACGATCAACCGCGAGCTGTCCAAGGTGATGACCGGCAACGAGACGCAGATCCGGTCGTTCCTCTCCGGGGTCAACACGCTCGCCACCGACCTGGACGCGCACCGCCAGGACATCACCTCGGCGCTCGAAGGGGTCAACCAGCTGGCGACCACGCTCGCCGACCGCGACCGGCAGGTGTCCGGCGCGCTGACCGACCTCACGCCGGGCCTGCGCACCCTGACCGACCAGCGCACCCAGCTCGTGGTGATGCTCCAGTCGCTCGACGATCTCTCCGGCGTCGCCACCGACGTCATCCACAAGAGCCGGGCCGACCTGGTGGCGGACCTGACCGCGCTGGCGCCGATCCTGCACCGGCTCGCCGACGCCGGGGCGTCGCTGCCGAAGTCGCTGGAGATCCTGCCGTCGTTCCCGTACACCGACGCGGTCATCCCGGCGATCAAGGGCGACTACCTCAACGTCTACGCGTCGGTGATCCCGGCGCCCGGGGTCCCGCTGCCGCCGCCCGGCGAAGGCGTCCCGCCCGGCCTGCCGACTCTGCCGCTGCCGGCCAGCGGTGTCACGACGTCGGGAGGGCGCTGATGCTGACCACCCGGGTCCGCGTCCAGGTCATCGCGTTCGTGGTGATCTCGCTGGTGACGGTCGCCTTCGTCGGCGCGAACTACGCCGGGATCGACCGGCTCTTCGGCGGCAGCGGCTACACCGTCAAGCTGGAGCTCGCCGAAGGCGGCGGCATCTTCACCAACGGCGAGGTGACCTACCGCGGCGTCGCCGTCGGGCGGATCGGCGAGCTGCGGCTGACGCCGTCCGGGATGGAGGCCGACCTCGTCATCGACGGCTCGGCCCCGCCGATCCCGGCGAACGCCCAGGCCGTGGTGGCCAACCGGTCCGCCGTCGGCGAGCAGTACGTCGACCTGCAGCCGCGGACCGCCGACGGGCCCTACCTGGCCGCCGGCGCGGTCATCCCGCGGGAGAAGACCACGCTGCCGATGCCGGTGCAGCACCTGCTCGGCGACCTCGACTCGCTGACCGCGTCGGTGCCGACCGGCGACCTCCGCACGGTCGTCGACGAGCTCGACAACGCGCTGCGCGGCACCGGCCCGGACCTGCAGGTGCTGCTGGACACCGCGACGTCGTTCACGAAGGACGCGGCGGCCAACCTGCCGCAGACCACGAAGCTGATCGAAGACGGCACGACCGTGCTGCGGACGCAGCTGGATTCGGCGGCCGAATGGCGCGCGTTCACGAACAACGCCAAGCTGTTCGCCGCGCAGCTGTCCGATTCGGACGGTGACCTGCGGCGGCTGATCGCCACCGCGCCGCCAGCCGCGACCGAGCTCGGCACCCTGCTGAAGGAGACCGACCCGGGGCTGCCGATCCTGCTGGCCAACCTGCTCACCACGTCGCAGGTGTTCCAGGCCCGCACCGGCCAGCTGGAACAGCTGCTCGTCTCGACGCCGAAGGCGGTCGCGGCGGCGTCGACGGTCTTCGGCGGGCACGAAGGCAACCTCGGCATGGCGCTGACCTTCTACGACCCGGTCCCCTGCCGGGCCGGGTACGAGAGCACGCAGTACCGGCCGAGCACGGACACCACGCCGCTGCCGTTCAACACCGGCGCGTCGTGCACGCTCGCCAAGGGTGACGAGACGTCGGTGCGCGGCTCGCAGAACGCGGCGCACCCGCCGGTGCCGCCCGCGGCGGTGCCCGGCTCGGGATCCCCGCTGACCTTTTCCGCCGGCCAGCCGGTGTCCCCGACCCTCGAGGAGATGCTGTGGCTGGGAAAGTGAAGTGGCCGCTGCGGGCCGCCGTGGCCGCGGTGGTCGTCACCGCCGCGTTCGCCGCCTGGGCGGGGATCGGCTGGTACCGCGCCGCGCACAGCGACACGCTGACCTACGGGACCGCCCGCGACGAGGCGCTGGCCAGTGGCCGTGAGCTGGTCGCGCGGCTGTGCACCCTGGACTACCACCAGCTCGACCAGGGGCTGGCGCAGTGGCTCGACGCGTCGACCGGGCCGCTGCACGACCGGCTGGCCCACACCGACGACGCCACGAAGAAGACCCTCACCCAGGACGCGACGGTGTCGACCGGCAAGGTCCTGGACGCCGCGCTGAGCGAGCTGGACGAGCACGCGGGCACCGCGAAGCTGCTGGCGTCGGTGGAGATCACCGCACTGAAGGAGGGGGTCGCGCCGGCGACCAAGCGCAACCGGTTCGCCGCGGGGCTGACCCGGACCGACGGCGGCTGGAAGCTCAGCGCCCTCGACGAGCTGCCGGTGGGGGCGAGATGAGCACCGACGCGCTGCCCGCAACTGACGACGTCACGGCCGAGGAGGTCGTGGAGACCGCGCCGCGGCGCCGTCTGCTGCTGCCGCTGCTGATCACTGTCTCGGTCCTGCTGGCCGCCGCGGGTGTCGCGTTCACGCTGGCGGCGCGCTCGGCGGCGGACAACCCGGCCGCGGCCAACCACGCGCTCACCGACGTCGGGGGCACGGCCGACGTCACCTCGGCGGTGACGCTGGCGCTCAACCGGATCTTCTCCTACTCCTACGACAAGACCGAGGTCACCGGCCAGGCCGCGCGCGAGGTCCTGCGCGGCGAAGCGCTCACCACCTACGACCGGCTGTTCGCCCAGGTGAAAGAAAAAGCACCGGCCCAGAAACTGGTGCTGACGACACGGGTGACGTCGTCCGCGGTGCAGGAGCTCCGAGACGGGCACGCCCGCCTTCTCGTGTTCCTGGACCAGGCCGCCACCCGCGCCGACAACAATTCCAGCAGTTCCGCGGCCGCGCAGCTTTCGGTGACCGCGGAACGTGAGGGTAATGCCTGGAAGATTACCGGGCTGACGCCCCGCTGACCCCGTTTTCCCCACCGCTGCACAATTCGAAGGAGAGTTGGCATGCCTGTTTTGTCGCGCACTCGGAAGAACGGCCGCAAATGGGCTCGCGCGGCCGCGGTCACGGCGGTCGCCGGCGTCGCGCTGAGCGTCGTCACCGCGGTGCCCGCGTCGGCCGACGTGGTCGAGATCCCGGTGGGCTACACCGTCACCGGCAGCACGGTCGTGAAGAAGACCGGCAGCGCGTTGGCGCTGGGCCCCGGCAACCTCGACGGCGCCCTGATCATCGACGACCAGACCGGCTCGGTCGGCCTCCGGGCGAACCTGAGCCTGCCGCCGTCGCAGGCGAACATCTCACTGGCGTCGGGCATCTTCCGGATCAAGGCGAAGGTCAAGATCACCCCGACCGGCCCGGCCACGGGCACGATCGCCGACGGCACGCTGACCACGCACGCCCAGGCGAACATGGAGATCTACGACATCTGGGCCGGCGTGGTCGTCCCGGTCATCCCGATCCCGACGGTGCCGGGCAGCTGCAAGGCGAGCAAGCCGCTCGACCTCGACCTGACGGCCAAGGACGTCGACATCTTCGGCCCGAAGATCACCGTCACCGGCACCTACACCATCCCGGAGTTCAAGAACTGCTTCATCGCCGACCTGGCACTGGGCGCGCTGGTGTCCGGGCCGGGCAACACGATCTCGCTGGACCTGGCCGCCAAGACCGACGGCTGAACCGGATGCGGAAAGAGGGGCGCACCGGCCGGTGCGCCCCTCTTTCCGTGCCTGGTCAGCAGGGTGCGGAGGGATCTTCCTTGAGCGCCACGGTGAAGCGGTCACCGGCGGAGACGGAGAGGAACGGCCCGCAGAGACCCCAGCCGACCGGGTCGCTTTCGGTCACGTCGTTCGACCCCCACGCGACGTAGTCCCCGTTGCTCTTGAGCGCGAAGTTGAAGGTCCACCCCGCCTCGATCGCGACGACGTCCGAGAGTGCCGCGTCGGGCACTTCGGCCTGGTGGTTGTCATTGCGGCCCCAGGCGATGACCCGGCCGTCCTTCAGGGCGAGACTGTGCTGGTGACCGGCGGAAACGGCGGTGACCCCCGACGTCGCGTCGGCCGGGACGTCGGTCTGGCCGTGGTCGTCGGCGCCCCACGCGAGCACCGCGCCGCCCTTGATCGCCAGGCTGTGGTCACCCCCGGCGGAGATCGCGGTGACCCCCGACGCCGCCGCGGCCGGGACGTCCGTGCGCAGGCCCCAGCTGATCACGCGGCCGCCGGCCTTGAGCGCGAGGCTGTGCATCGCGCTGGTCGAGACGGCGACCACGCCGGACTTCGCCTCGGCCGGCACGTCCGTCTGGCCGTACCAGTCGTTTCCCCAGGCCAGGACGCCGCCGTTCTTGAGCGCGAGCTCGTGGCCCCAGCCCGCGGCGATCGCGCTGACCCCGGACAGCGCCGCCTCGGGCACCTCCGTCTGGCCGAAGTTGTTGTCGCCCCACACCAGGACCTGACCGGCCTTGAGACCCATCGCGTCCATGCCGCCCATGGAGACGACGCTCATCCCCTCGGCCGCCTCCGGGGGCGGTCCCAGGATGTAGTTCGAGAACCCCCATTCCACGACGCCGCCGACACCGGGCGCCTGCGCGGAAGCGGACGCCGCCGACACCACCGGCACCGCCGCCAGCGTCACGGCGAGCAGCACGGTGGCCCGGCGGGGAGTGGTGCGGAAACGGAGGGCCACGGCATCCTCTTTCGCTGAATCGATTCCCGCGCTCGCGGTACGCGCGTGGTATCGATACTAACCCGGACAACCGCCGATCGGGACCCCGCGAAGTATTTGTCACCATCGCACCAAGGTCATCACATCGCTACTCCGGTGTTGACAAGAACCCACCTCGGCAAAGGCCGGCGGAAACCGACCACGTGACATCCTTGTTGCGCAACCGACTGGCGAGTAACCTCATTTATCACAGCCTCTCGCGAGGGTTAGGGCTGTACCAGGGAAAACACCCGGGGGAATTCGCGGTACCCGTTCGGTCCGCGGGGCGCGTGGGCAGCGCCCGCCCGAGACGTCAACTGGATGATCGAAGGAGATTGACAGTCATGACCCGACTCAGGAACCTGTCCCTCAAGGCAGCGACGACCGTGGCCGCCGTCAGCGCGTTCGGCATGGTGCTGACCGGCGTGGCGTCGGCCGCCACCACCTACAACGCGGGCGCCACCTACCGGTGCACGTTCCCCGGCATCCCGCAGCAGGACGTGGGCATCACCGCGTTCCTCACCGGCCCGGACTCGATCGTCCACGGTGGCACCGCCGTGCCGACCGGCGTCGGCGGCACCGCGACGATCTCCGCCGCGGTCCACTCGCTGCTGACCGCCGTGGGCTACGACGGCATCCGCGGCACGGCGACCGTCCCGGTCACCGCCGCGCGCGGCTCGGTCTCCGGACCGGCGAGCGGCCTGAACATCCCGCAGGTCATCTACCCGACCGGTGGACCGATCACGGTGAACATCAGCCAGGTGGCTTCCTCGTCGATCCCCACCTACACCGCTCCGGCGACGGCGGGCAGCGACACGCTGTCGCTGGGCACGCCGATCACGGCGGCCCTGCAGTTCCACAAGGCGTCCAACAACACCTGGTCGAACTACGCGATGACCTGCACCCCGAAGGTGACCAGCCCGGCGCAGAACCTGGCGTTCTCGCCGAACTTCGTCATCACGTGATCGGCTGCGTGTAGCACTACCGTAGGGATGGCCGGGGCCCCGGCCATCCCTACGGCTCGTTTTCCCGCGGCAGGAGACAGGAGCACGGCATGGCCCCACGGCTGACCCGGCGGACGGCGACCCACGGCGCGCTCGCGCTGGTGTGCGCGGTGTCGGTCACCACCGGCGCGCTCACCGGGACGGGGTCCGCCGCACCCGGGGCGCCCGATCCGGACGCCGGGAGGGGTGGCCGCGACGTCACGAAGACGGTCACGGCGTCCTGCCCCTTCGCCGATCCCGTGGGGCCGCTGAAGCTCGCGGTGAAGACCACGGCGTCCCTGCCCGCTTCGATGACCGTCGGCAAGCCCGCGGCGATCACCGAGCTGGCCGTGGCGTTTTCGCTGCCGCGCGCCGCCGCGCAGCAGCTGCTCGGCACCGCGAGCACACTCGAAGGCGGGCTGACCTTCCAGCTGCTGCTGGAGCAGGGGAAGGTCAAGGACGCGCTGGCGGTCCCGATGACCATCGCCGCCACCGGGTTGCCCGCCGACGGCGACCTGCCGCTGGTCGCGACCGGGAAGCTGCCCGCGTTTTCGCCGTCCACCGCCGGGATCATGCGGATCCGGCTGACCGCGCCGAAGCTCGCGCTGGGCCCGACGGGCGCGCCGCCGGACCGGCCCGCCGAGCAGGTGGCCTGCACCGCCGACGGCGGCCAGGACCTCGCCCTCGGCTCGATCGCCGTGCTGGCGGCCACCGCGCCGCCGGCCGGGAAACCCGCGCCGGACAAGAAGTCCACCCCGGCACCGCGGCCGAACGGCTCGCAGAAGCACTCGCTGCTGGACGAGGAGCCGCCGCCGGACGACAACGTCACGCTGATCCTGCCGTTGCAGCCGAACCAGATCGACAACACCGCGTCGATCGCCAAGACCGGCGCGAAGATCCACAGCAAACCGGCCGCGCTGGTGAACGGCGTCTGGTTCCGCATCACGACCGCCAACGGGGACCCCATCCGGAGCGAGATCACCGGCGAGGTGGCATTCGCCCCGGTCACGGTGTCGTACCTGGGCTACGGGTTCCTGCCGATCAGCGCGACCGTCGAGTTCCTGCCGGCGGACCACCGCAGCGGCACCATGATCCACTCGTTCGGCACCCTGTTCGACGGGATCCTGCGCAACCACCTCGACGTGGTCTCCCGGCTGAGCGACGTCAAGGTGAACGGTGTGCCGCTCGACGCCGGCCCGGACTGCGTCTCGAAAACGCCGATGCCGATCGACATGATCGGCGAGTACGACCCGTTCAACGGCGGCCTGATCGGCACCGACCCGGAAAACCCCGACCCGAAGTACCGCGGCTTCACCCTGCCCGAGTTCACGAACTGCGGGGCGGCGGAGAAGCTCAGCTCGCTGTTCACGGGCCAGAACTCCGGACCGGGCAACCAGGCCTCGGCGCGGCTGACGATCATCCAGCTGTGCATGGAAGCGGACCACCGCAACTGCCCGCCGGTCGCGCCGATCCCCGCGGAGGCCTTCCGCGCGAGCCGGTGAGGCGGCTCATGTTTCCCCGTCTCCGGAGTCAGGGCTCCGGCACCGCCGGATTCGCCCGGCCGGGCTGCCGTCGAGACTCCGCCCCCTGCTGAGGCCGGCGCGTCTCACCCACTTCGGCCGTGACTTCGGTGACGCGAATGGGTCATGGGACTGCCTCTTGGGTGGTGGCCACCGGAGCGGCCACCCAGGCGCCGACGGCGTCCAGCAATGTCCGGGCGGCCGGGTCCGGGAGCCGATCGCAGGCCCGCTCGAACTCCGCGTGGGTTTCGCGCGCCGCTTTGACGGCGACTCGAACGGCGTGCGGCGGAAGCGCGCCGGCCGTCAGGTCCGGTGTGGACAGCAGCTCCGGCAGGCCCGAGATCCGGCCGTCGAGCAGGTCGGCGAGGGTGACGTCCAGACGGGTCCGCTCGCCGCGCAGGGCCAGGACGTCTTCCCCACGCAGGAACAACCTGCCCAGCGCTTCACCGCAGGCTCGGAACGCCTCCGCGTCGGCGCCGCCGAGGGCCGCGCCGATGCGCAGCGGGAACTCGAACAGCGAGGCGAAGACCGCCTCGGCTCCGGCACCGGTCGTGACGACGATCGCGCGCAAGGAAGCCAGCTCGCCCAGCCAGTCCGAAAAGGACCAGGCGAGCTCGGGCGCGGCTTCCGCGATCAGCCTCGACGCCTGCCCCAGGAGGTAGTCCCCGGCGAGCACCGTCGTCGCGGACTCCCAGTCCACGCCCCGCATTTCGCGCGGTGGCGCCGAGGGCCCGAGGAAAGCCAGCGCGCCGAGCGTGGCGAGCTCGATGGCTGCCGCGACGGACGCGTCGCCGCGCGAGGGCCCGCCGCCGGCCACCAGCGCCGCGAAGAACCCGATCGCGGGCCTCAGCGGTAGCTTCTCCTCCCGATCGGCGGTGAACATGCGGGCCAGGAACGGCCAGTCGCCGCGGACGATCGACAGGCAGACCTCGTCGCAGGCGGTGAGGAACGGCAGCAGCCGGACCCGGGTCGCGCGCGGCAGGTCCAGCGGTTCGGCTCCGGCGAGCACCGAAACGCCCTCGGGCAGCACCACCGCCCGCCGCCCCTTCGCGTAGAACGGGTGGTCGCTGCCCGCACCGGCGGCGAGGACGCGCCAGGCGAGGTGGTATCGGCGGGCGGCGTGCCGCGCGGTCTCGAAATACCCGACGAACGTCGCTTCCAACTGCCGCTCGTACTCCCGGCGCGCCGCGGCCGGATCGTCGCGTGCGGACAGGATCGCACGGGCGGCGAGCCGTCCTGATTGGACGGCGCCGCTCAGCCCCTCGCCGGTGAACGGGTTCACCAGGCCCGCCGCGTCCCCGGTCCGCAGCCCGCTGGGGCCCGCCGCGGAACCGGGACTGAACCCGCAGGACAGCGGACCGGAAACCACCGGCCCGGCCGGAACGCACTCGCGCACGTGGGGATCCAGCTCGGCCAGGGCCGCGACCGCCTCGTCCATCAGGTCACCGGCCGGCACCGCGCCGAGGGCCGACGCGCCGACCGTGCAGCCGCCCGGCGCCGGGGCGAGCCAGGCGCAGCGGGGGCGTCCTCGGGGGTCGTCCGCGGGCGGGGCGAGCATCCTGAGCACCACCCGGTCTCCCGTGACCGGCCCGGTGAACCGTCGCGCACAGCTCACCCCGGCGCCGTCCCCCGCACCACCGGCCAGCACCACGTGCGGGGCGGCCAGCGCCGACGTCCGGTACTCCGCGCCGCAGCGCACCGCGTGCTCCCGCAAGGTGTCCCGGAGCACCCCGCTGTCCACCACGGCGTACCCGGCGTCGGGCACGGCGTGGGAAGTGGTCTCGTCGAAGGCGATCGTCACGCCGAACACCGGCCAGCCGTCCACCGGGACCCCGATCGAGCGCAGGATCTCCCGCGCCGGGCCGCTGAGCAGGACGTCGTAGGACGGAGGGTCGTCGTCGCGCCCGGCCAGCACGACGGGCATCCCGCCGCGCGCGAGCACGGCCGCGGCCACGGCACCGGCCGGCCCGGCGCCGAGCACAACGGCGTGGCTCAAGAACGGCTCGCTTCGAGCATTCCCGCCAGGGCGCGGCGCGCGGGACCGTCCGGGGTGCGGGCCAGCGCGGCGTGTGCGTGTCCGAAGTGGACACCCGCGAGCGTGCGCGCGGCCCGGAACCCGCCGTGCGCGGTGACCAGTTCCCGCACCCGCGTCAGGTCGCCGCCCGAGAACGACGGCGTCAGGAGGAGCCGGTGCAGCTCCCCCGACGTGTCCCCGCGCAGGGCCGCCAGGCTCGGCGCGCCGAACAGGCCGAGCAGGTGGTCGGTCCCCGCCGGTTTGTCGCTGTCGGCGGCTTCCAGGTCGAGGCAGTCGTCGAGGACCTGGAAGGCGATCCCCCACTCCACGCCGAACTCGGCGAGCGCCGCGACGACCGCACTGTCCATTCCGGACTCCACCGCGCCGAGCAGGCAGCACAGCCGGAACAGCACGCCGGTCTTGCGCCGCACCAAGTCGACGTAGTCCGGCAGGGACAGCCCCGTGTCGAAACCGCGCTCGACGTCGAGCAGCTCGCCGTGCGCGAGGTCGGCGACCGTGCGGCTCACCGCCGTGGCGACACCTTCACCGAGGTCGGCGGCTTCGGTCCCGGCCGCCGAAAGGCAGGCCAGCCCGGCGAGCACGGCCAGCTCCGGCCCGGCGATCCGGTGCGCGGCGGGCCCGCCCCGCCGGACGGCCGCCCGGTCGATCACGTCGTCGTGCACGAGCGAGGCCAGGTGCACCAGCTCGACCACCGCGCCGAGCCGCGCGACGCGCTCGCGATCGGGCCGGCCGTACCCGGCGCACGCGGTGAGCAGCCGGGACCGCAGCAGCTTGCCGGGCCGGTCGACGAGCCCGCCGACGGTGTCGCGCAACGGTGCGGAGAGCCCGCCGACGAGCCGGGCGAGGTGGTACCGGACGGGGTCCGCGGTCGTGGTCACCGGGAGGAGAACCCGAAGGTCTCGTCGACGTCGAGCCCGGGGATCTCCCGCAACGCCGCCACCACCCGCTGGTACACCGCCAGGTCGTTCATGTAGTCGAGCAGCTCGGTGCGAGTGCTGCCCACCGACGGCACGATGACGTCGTCGAAGATCACCCATAGCGCCTGCTTCTCGGGCAGGGTGACCAACTCGGGAGACAACCCCGCGAAGACCGAGCGCACGTCGTCCACGTTTTCCTGGCTCAGCTGCACGGTGGATCCGGGATCACCGAGCAGGCCGATGACGAGCGCGCGGTACTTGTCGTAGTACCGCCTGGCCTCGGCCTTCTCCTCCGGGCCGACGGTCGCCACCTCGAGCCGGTTCACGGCGACGTCCAGGTTCTGGTAGACGAGCTGGACGACCAGGTTCCCGACGGCGCTCTCGCCGAAGAACTCGTCCCGGGCCTGGTCGAGGTAGGCGTTGTCGTCCGACAAGGGCAGGTCGTACAACGCCCCCGCCGCGCCGAGCATCCGGCAGGCGATGGCCGGCATCGGCGTGTACGTCTTGCCGTTGCCGCCTTCGCAGACCACGGCACCGGAGTCGCCGACCAGCGAAAACCGCTGGGCGTAGATGAGGTCGGTGAAGACATAGCCGTCGACGACCACGGTCGCGGTCGTGTCCAGCACGACGCTCGAGGTGTAACCCGAACTACGGCCGACTTTCTCGATCCGGCCGCCCTCCACCGCGGGAGCGACCGAGTCCGGCTTGAGCAGCTCGACGTCCAGCTGGTCCAGCACAGGGCCGATCTTGGCCATGAAGGTGCCGCCGTGGACGCTGGCGAGGAACGCCAGCCCGATCGCCCGGTGGGTCGGGGAGATCGGCGCCATCAGGTTGCGGGCCACCGTGGAGCTGACGTCGATGCCCGGCTCCAGCTGGGCGATGGCGGCGTCGGCGGTGTTCGGGATGCCCTTGACGAGCGGAATGGCCCGCTTGAACCGGGCGACGGTGTTCGCTTCGGTGGCACCGCCGTCGAGCGGCGCGGGCTGCACGACCGCGGCGCCCGGCGCGGTCGTGCCGAAGTTCGCCAGGACGTGGTTGGCCGAGAGCACGCAGATCGAGCCGTCGGTGCGGTCGCGGACCAAGCAGCCGAGGGTGCCCAGGGTGCCGTCGGCGAGCGAGCCGAGGCTGCCGCCCTGCAGCGGCGGTCGGAAGCGCTCGGCGATCGGCGTGGCCGCGGCCGCTTTGGTGGCGCCGGAGAACCGGAACTCGCCCGTCTCCACGACATCGACGCCGTGCCCGCCGACGGTGCCGGGTAAGAGCCGGCGCCGGGAAATCAGGGCGGCGCGGCGCTTCTTGCGGACCAGCGCGATGACAACCGGCTCTTCGGTGAGCTCACCACCGCGGGTGCGGAAGCCCTTCGCAACGCCCACGACGTTCGGGTCGGTGAGGTGTTCGTCGGCCAGCCGAGTCTTCGCTTCGTCGAGCGCGGCCGCTGTCTTCGCGTCCATGAGCACGGTCAACGCACCTCTATCGTTGCGACCGGAGGAACGGGATAGGGGCCGGCAAGGGTGATCGTGCTGGTGAAGGAGTTGCTGGCGCCGCTGTCCTTGAACACGGTTACGGCACCCTTGGCGCCGGGCTCGACCTTGAGCGTCATCATCCCGGCATTGCGGACCGCGGGCAGCTGCGGTGACCCGGTCAGGGTCGCGGTTCCGGTCAGAACCGTTTCGATCGCGACGGTCGGCATCGTGACGCGCGGGAAGTAGATCGTCACCGGCACGCGCCCGGAGAGGCCGCGGGCGTCGGTTATCACCACCGCGCCGGTGACCGTCGCGGACACCGAGCTGTATCCGCCGTTGCGGACCATCAGCGGGAAGACACGATCGCTGATCGCCTGCACGATCACCGGGCCGAGGGTCACCGGAGTCCCGTAGCCGACGACGGCCGGGATCCCGGAGATGATCCGCATCCGGAACGGCGGCGGGCTCGCCCCGGGCCCGGTGGCCCGCCAGGTCAGCTCCGGGAACTCGTCGGCGGCCGCGATGCCGATCGGCACAGCCGCGTTCGCGGCGAGCACCGTCGCCCCGCGCAGCGCAGACCGTCTTGTGAAGGCAGGTTCCACCGTGACTCCCCCTCGGAATCGTCCTTTTCGGAGGCTAACCAAAGAATTGGAGAGCAGACAAGGAAAAACTCCCCTTTCATCGGATCACGACAAAAAATCCGGTGGGGCCGAACGGCCGATTGATCATCGCTCCACCGCAATGTTACGTTGAGCCGGATCGGGCGTTTTGCCCGCCCGGTCGCCATGGGGGGAGGCCATGATGGCGCGGCTTCGCGTCCTGTTGTGCGGTGCGCTCGCCGCCGCGGCGATCACCGGAGCCATCGAAGTTCCGGCCACGTCGGCGGCCGCATCGGACTTGTCAGTGGTCGCCGCCGATCCCGCGGCCACCGCGCGGAAACTCGTCCGCCGGCTGGCCGGAAAGGACCCTCGCGCCGCCGTGCGGGCCGATGCCTGGGTGGCCTGGGCCGACGAGAACGACGACGTCGTCTACGAGTTCCTCGACTTCGGGCTCGCCGCCGCCGAACAGCGCGCCGCCGAGACCGCGTCGGTCAACTCGGACTTCTGCCGGCGCGTGCTCCTGACCTACACCGCGGCCTACGCGCCCGAGGTGAACGCCGCCGCGCAACGCGCCTTGCTCGGCGCCGACTCGGACCGGGAGTTGTTCGTGCGCAGTGGTTTCGCGGCCGCCGAGCAGCGTGACCGGGCCGCGCGCGAGGCGGACGGGAGCCAGCAGGAGGCGCTCGCCGAAGCCGATCGGCAGTACGTCCGCACGCTCGCCGGGCACGACCCCGGCGCCCAGGTGCGCGCCGCCGCCGCGTGGGCGACCCGGCCGGACGCCACCGACGCCGACGTCGTCGAGTTCTTCGCCTACGGCTGGGCCACCGGCGCGGAGCTCGACCTGGAGGCGCACCGCCTGCGTGACGCCGAGCAGGAGGCCCGCTGGCTGGCCACCGTCCGGCGGCTGGTCGTCGACGCGCAGGAAGCCGAACGTGCCGCTCTCGACGCCGCGGACGAGGTCGAGGCCCAGCTGCGGGACGCCGCCGCGCGGGCGTGGCAGCGGGTCGGCGAGCAGACCGGGCCGCCCCGCACCGCGTGGGCGGACGCCGGGCAGGTCGCCCGGGACCAGGCCGCGAACTGGGCCGCGATCGCCGCCGCCGCGCAGACCGCGACCGGGCCGAACTGGCAGGCCGTGCGCGACGCGGCCGACCCCACCCGGGCCGCCTGGGCGGCCGAACAGGACTGGGCGGCCGGGCAGGCCGGCTTCTGGACCGACCTGCTCGCCCAAGCCGTCGACGGGGAAACCCGGATGCGGAGTCCGCAATTCACGGCGGCTCGGTAAGCGCTTTCCCTTCTCTTTCGACAGGACGAGGTAAATGCCGCACGGAATCGTCACGAAGCTGCTCGCCCTGGTGCTGGCGTTCACCGTCTTCGCCACGACCGACGCCGGTGCGATCACGCCCGCGCCCACGGCCGTGGCGGTCGAAGACCCGCCGGCCGGCACCCCGAGGCCGATCCCGCACACCGAGTACCCGGGCTGGGACGGCGAAAGCGGGATGGGCGAGCCGATCGACCCGCGGCTGTGGAAGCTCGTCGCCGACATCGCCCAGCTGTCCGAAGAACCCGAGGTCCGGGAGGCGGCGCAGGCGGCACTGGACGCCGGCACCGAGGACGCGATCTGGGATTTCCTCGACAACGGCGAGGTCGAGGCGCAGCAACGGGCCCAGGCGCGTCGCGACAACACCGCCCGGCTGAACCGCGAGGCCGTCCTGGACCTGCGCGGCACCGGCGGCCCGATCTTCAACGCCGAGGTCGAGCGGGTGCTGGCCGGTTCGGACGCCGACCGGGCCGCGTTCCTGGACTACGGCCGGGGCATCGCGACCGAGCGGGACGAGCGCGCCCGGCGCAACACGCAGGCGCGCGCCGACGAGCTGCGGGCGCGGGTGACGGCGCTGGCCGGCTCCGCCGGGCCGGAGGTCAAGCTCGCCGCGCAGCAGGCGCTCGCGGCCGGGGACGCGGCGATCGTGGCGTTCTTCAACGGCGGCTACGTCGCGGCCGCGCAGCGCGACGCCGCCGCGCGCGAGCAGTACCTGAAGGACCTCGAAGAGCGGAACAAGGCCGCCGAGGCGGCGAGCGACCTGGCCCAGCGCGCGGCTCGCGCGTCCCACGCCCGGCAGAACCTCCTGGTCGCCAACGGCCGGGGCGTCCGCGCCCTGCAGCGCGCGGCGAACGCGATGGTCTCGGCGGGCACGGCGGCCCGCCAGGCGGCGCAGATCCTGGCGGCGAACACCGCGGGCGGCCACCACTCCCCCGAGACGTTCAGCCTGGTCCGTCAGGAGGCCCAGCGGCAGCTGGATCTCGCCGGCCAGGCGGCGACGGAAGCCCAGAACGCCTCGGCGGCATCGACGGCCGAAGCGAACATCCTGGTCGAGGTGGGCCTGCCCTACGGCGCCGACTGGGCGAAGCTGGCCCGGGGCATGGCAGCCGCGGCACAGGCGGCGGTGTCGGCGATCCAGACGGCCCAGCACGCGCTCGACGCGACAATGGCCACCGACGCGGCGATCGGGCACCAGAACGAGGCGGCGGCCCGGGCGGAGGAGGCGCGGCAGTGGCGTCTGCACGCCGACGAGCACGCCCGCCAGGCCGCATCGCTGGCCGCGGCGGCCGCGGACCAGGCCCAGGCGGCGAAGGACGCGTCCGACCGGGCGCAGCGGGCCCGGCTGGACGCCGAGGCCGCCCGCGACGCGGCCTGGGAAGGCATGCAACGCAGTTATGACGCTCTCCGCGAAGCTCAGCGGCAGGCGGGGAACGCGAGCACGGCGCGGCTGGAGGCCGAACGCCAGCGTGACGAGGCGGCTCGCTACCGCGCGGAGGCCGACCGAGCCGCGGCCGACGCGAGCCGGGCCCGCGGCGAGGCCGAAGCGAAGAAGCGGGAAGCGGCCGCCGCCCTGGCGCGGGCTCGCGCGCAGGAGGACATCGCCGCCGGGTGTGAGTCGACCGCCCGGCTGGAGGAGGGCAAGGCCACGACCGCGCGCGACCGGGCGTGGGCCGCCGAGCGGGCCGGGAACGCCGCCGAAGCCCGGGCGCAGGCACTCGAAGCGTCCGCGGCGGCGGCGCGGGGAACCGCTCAGGAGGCACCCGCCTGGGCGGCGGCCCAGGAAGCCCGCCGGGACGCCGGTGACGCGGCGAGCGCGGCCCGCGAAGCGCGGGACGCCGCCAACGTGGCGACCGGCGCCGCCGCGCGGGCCCGCGAAGCCGCCACCAAGGCCACCGCGGCCGCCGCCGCGTCCCGCGCCGCGGCGCAGCAGGCCGAGCAGGCCGCGGCGAACGCGGACCTGGCCGCGGACAACGCCGAATCCGCGGCCGCCGACACGCACCTGGCCGCCACGCGCGCGAACGCCGCGGCCGCCACCGCGACGGCCGAAGAGGTCAAGGCCGCGGAGGCCGCCCGCACCGCTGCCGGACTCGCCGAGCAGGCGACGGAACAGGCCCGGCTGGCCACGGTGGACGCCGTCCGGGCCGGGCAGAGTGCCACCGAGTCGTTCAACGAAGCGGTGTCCGCCACGACCCAGGCGAACCTCGCCGGCCGGGCCGCGCTGGCCGCGAGAGCGTCTTCGGCCGCCATCACCACCCCGGCGAACACCGCGATCGTCGTGGTGGCCCCGTTCACCGGCGTCGATCTCGACGCCGACTTCGTCGCGGAGGTCGCGGCGCAGGCCCAGGCCGTCGGCGACGAACAGGCGCAGGCCGCCCAGACCCGGGCGGACGAGGCCAAGCTCGCGGCGACGCAGGCCCAGCAGTCCGCCGACAACGCCGGGGCCGACAGCAAGGCGGCGTTCCAGGCGGCGGCGAACGCGGCGAAGTCCGCGTGGCAGGCCTCGCAATCCGTGGCCGAGGCGCTGAAGTGGGCGTCCGTCGCGGCAACGCAGGGCTACCTGGCCCGCGCGGCCGCGGAAAACGCGAACGACAGCGACGCGACGGCCCACCGGAACGCCGCCGACGCCCGCCAGCAGGCGAACAACGCGGCAGCGGACGCGGCGATCGCCGGCCTGGCCGCGGACGCGGCCGAAGGCCAGGCGGCAGCCGCCCGCGGCGCGGCCACCCAGGCCGAAACCGACGCGTCCGCCGCCCGCGCCGCGGCGACCAAGGCCGAGGGCTACGCCACCGAGGCGGCCGCGGCGGCGGACCGGGCGCGCCACCACGCGGAGGAGACGTCCGCCGCGGCCCAGCGGGCCCGCGACGCCGCGGCGGACGCCCAGCGGGCCGCCGACCTGGCGGAGATCAACCAGCGGCAGCGGGACGCCGAGATCGGTTACACCAAGGCGATGGTGCTGGCCGGCTGCCTGCCCGGCCTCTCGGTCGAGGACATCGACGAACTCGTGGCCGAGCCGACGAGCGAAGCCGCGCTCACGGAGTACCGGGACGCCCAGCAAGGCTGCATGAACGGCGAGGACGTCCTCAGCTTCCTCGCAGAGGTCGGCGGCGAGGTGCTCCTCGAGTACATCGGCATCCCCGACCTCAAACGCTGCTTCGGCTCCGGTGACATCGCGTCCTGCCTCTGGACCGTCGTCAACGTCGTCGGGCTGGTCCTGCCGTTCGTGAAGGGCAAGGCGATCGTCAAGGCGATCACCGCGGTCGTCGTGAACATCGGCAAGTACCTCGCCAAGTCCGAGAAGATCGCGAAGCTGGCCGAAAAGATGGGCGTCCTGCTCGACCAGCTGCGAAGGGTCTGCCGGATCGGCAACCGGCTCGCCGCGAGCCGGGACGCCGCCGTCCAGGCCGACGAGTTCTTCTTCTGCATCCCGCTGACCAACCACCTGCCGGAGCGCCTGGCGGACGAGCTCAGGCAGGCGCGGGAGCTCGGCGTCGAACCGATCGCGGTGGGCAGCCAGGAGTTCAGGCACCTGATCGGGGCGGGCTCGATCACCCTCAAGTGGGCGGTCCTGCTGGACGGCCGGCTCGTCGTGATCCCGAAGTTCGTGGGGTCGGTCGAGCTCAAGCACCCGGTGCTCAGTGGGGGCGCCGACGTCCTCGACGCGGGAGAGGCGACCATCAGCGGGGCCGGCCCGGCGACGTTCGGGATCGACATCAACCTGAGCAGCGGCCACTACCAGACTCCGCGTAGTGGCTCACGAGGACGGGGATACATGAAGATAGCCAGGGACGCGTTCGAAGCCCTCGGGGTGTACTTCCCATGATCCCGGAACTGGACGAACTCAGGGTGCTGAGCTTCCGGGACCTGGTGGACCGGCTGGCCCGGATCCGCGCCGGAGAGCTCGCCGCGCTCGACCCGGACGTGCTCGCCGACGGGGAGTGGACCCTGACGAGCGAACAGTTCCGGGAAGGGCTCATCGCCCACTGCCGGGAGCTCGGCGAAACCGAATGGCTTCGCTGCGACGAGGTCGCCGGAAACCTCTTCACCTGGGTGGAAACGTTCGGCGGAGCCTCCCACCTGAGCGTCACCGGCGACCGGTTCCACCTGTCCGCCAGCCTCCTGCTCGAAGTCGGGCCGCGGCCCGGGCTCGCGCTGCTGTCGCCCGGACGGCTGCTGGCCGACTTCGCCGCCGAGCTTCCCGCCTCACCCGCGGCGGCCCGGAGCACGGTCTCGCGGTGGCACGGCGAACCCGACATGGCCGAACTCCGGCGGTTCGCCGCGCCGATGCTCCTGGCCCGCCAGCTGGACCGGATCGAGCACCTGCTCCCGGCGTCCCGGGACCGGGACACCTACCGGGAATGGAAAGACCTGTGGCAGAGCTTGAGCTGAACCCCGATCCCTTCATCGACGACGACCATGAGCAGCGGCTCCGGCAGCTCGCCGAGCGGGTGACCGAGCAGCTGCGCGTGGCGGGCTTCGCGGTGCCTGCCGCGGCCACCGAAGCGGGCGGGGTCGAAGTCGAGGTCAAGAAGGTTCGGTATGCGCCGGGCGTATTCCTGGACTGGTACGTCCATCCGTCCTGGACCGAACGGGTGGTCGGGCACATCGCCGCCGGACGGTCGGACCACCCGGACACCCTGCGCTACGGAGCGGTGGAGGCCGCCATGGAGAACGCGCTCGTCGAGGTCGTGCGGGCCATGGGGTTCACCGCCCACCACCACGAATACCGGGACTGGTCCGGATGGGAAGTCCGCGACCCCGCGGAGGAAGCAGAGACACCGTGAGAGCACTCGCCACCTTGGCCGTCGCCGTCGTGGCGGCGACCGCGCTCGTCGTTCCCGTTGCGGAAGCGACGGCCGTGCCCACCGGCGTCACCGCCGCCGCCGAAGTACCGCCCGTCGCCAGTGAATCCGAAAAGGTCCGGGCCGCCCGGACTCTCGGCGTCGTCCCCACCGACGCGATGCTTCTCCTCCGCGACAAGGAATTCGTCATCGCCCTCTGGCGCCAAGCCACCGGTTCCGAAGTGCGCGCCTCCGCCGAACTCGCCTTCGCCGGCACCGATCTCGCCTGCACCGAATGGATCAAGTCCGGGATCCTCGCCGCCAACGAGCGGGACCAGCAGCAGCAGATGCGGGACGCCGAGGCCGCTCGAGTCGCGCGGGAGGCGAAGGAAGCCGCCCTGATCGTGCTGGGTGTCGTGCCCGATGGTGAGCTCGTGGTCCAGAACGACCGTGACTTCCTCTTCACCGTCTTCGGCCGGGTCACCGGGCCGCGCGTGCGGGCCGCGATCCTCGCCGCCCTCGGCGGGACGCCGGCCGAGCAGAAAGAGCTCATCAGCAACGGCCTCCGCACCGCGCACGCCGGCGACCAGCAGGACGCCATCAACGCCGACCAGCAGACCACCGAGGCCGAGAAGATCCGCAAAGCCGCGGAGGCGGCCCGGGGCCGCGCGGTGTCCGTCGTGCGGGTCATCCCGACCCCGGACATCGTCAGCCTGCCCGACGACGACGTCCTGCGGGTCATCGCCGACGGCGCCCGGCCGGGCAGCGAGATCGAGAAGGCCGCCGTCACCGCGCTCCGCAGCCGCGTCCGGGCGGACTGGAAGCGCTTCATCGACACCGGTGTCTACGACGCCAACTGGCGTGACGTCGCCGCCGTGCTGGCCCAGAAGGCCGAGGCCGACCGGGCGCTCGTCGACGACATCCGGCACAAGGCCGTGGTGGGCGGCATCCAGCCGCGGCTGGCGCGGGCCGCCGAGCGGGCGCTCGCCGGCGGGGTCGACGCCGTGCGCGCGTTCCTCGACCAGGGGCAGTACGACACGCTGACGCAGTCCTTCAGCCGCAACGCCGTCAACGGCAACATCGCCGGGCAGTACCTGCGCGAGACCGCCGACGGCGTGGTCGTCAAGCCCGGCGCCGCGGAACCCCTTGCGGGCGAAGGGCTCGACGCGACCTGGCGGATCGTCGCCGGGCTGGCAGGCGAAGACTGCTTCTCCCTCGAATCGCCCAGCAAGCCGAACTACTACCTCGCGCGGTACTTCGACGGCAAGAAGACGCAGGTCGGGGTGCGGCCGGCGGACGGGACCGTCGACTTCGGCTGGAACGCCACCTGGTGCGTCGACAACATCCTGCCCGGCGCCGGGGTGACCCTGCGCGGTGGCGCGGACTTCCTGACGCGGCAGGCCGACGGCCGCGCGGGGCTCGGCATCGAGTTCTACTGGTGGGTCACCGAACCGCTGCCGGACTCGACCGAGATCACGGTCAACTGGCTCAACAAGTACCTGCCCGACTACGACCCCTACACCGACCTGCTGGTCTCGCCGCTGGGGCCGGAGCAGGTCGACGGCGCCGTGCGGTACCGGGACTTCCAGCGCCGGACCGCGCCCGGGCAGGTCGCCTTCCGCAGCTACTGGAGCCGCGGCGGCGCGGTGCACCCGCTGACCACCGGACGCGGCACGACCTGCGCGTCACCCGAGATCCTGGCCGCCTACCTGCGCCTGGGCGGGCACCCGGCGCTCGGGGTGCCGATCACCGACGAGGCCTGCACGTCCGACAAGGCCGGCCGGTTCGTGAACTTCGCCGGCGGCGGCTCGATCTACTCGGTCGACCGCGCGGGCGCGCACGTCGTGCTCGGCGAGATCCGCGCCAAGTGGCTCTCCCTCGGCGGGGAGAAGTCCACGCTCGGTTACCCGACGTCCGACGAGGTCGTCATCCCCGGCGGCCGCCGCAGCACGTTCGAACGCGGCCGCATCGACTACGACACCGCCGCCGGCGTGGCGACCGTCTACCCCGCGAGCTGAAGGAGCACGGCGATGACAAGGAGACTGTGCCGATCGTTACCAATCCGGCCACGGCCACGGCCGAATGACTTCGCATCAATGGTTCTGTACCGAGCGAGGGTCGGCCTACCTTTGGCCGAATTGGCAACCAGGCTGGGGCTCGTGGCGGGCGCCGCGGCGCTCGCGCTGCTCGGGACCACGGCCCCGGCGTTCGTCCCGCGGGCCGAAGCCGCCACCACGGCCGACGCGCCCCGCAGCGCCACCCAGGACGACAAGGTCCGGGCCGCGCAGGAGATCGGCCTCGTCGCGAGCCCCGACCTGCTGATCCTCACCGACCGGAACTTCGTGTTCGCGCTGTGGCAGCGGGCGACCGGCACCGAGGTCCGGGCGTCGGCGCAGCTCGCCTACGCGGGTGTCGAAGCGGAGTGGACGCAGTGGATCAAGACCGGCGTCCACGACGCCAACGCCCGCGACCAGGCCCGGATCCTGCGGGACGACGCGGTCGCGCGGGCGGCTCGCGAAGCCAAGCAGCGGGCGGCGCTGGTCAACAACATCACGCCGTCACCGGTGCTGCTGATCCAGAGCGACCGCGAGTTCGCCTTCGCCATGTGGGAGAACGCTTCCGGGCCGAAGCTGAAGCTCGCGGCGCTGGCCGCCTACCAGGGTGACGCCGCCGCGCAGCGGGACTTCATCCTCACCGGGATCTTCACCGCCCGCGCGGCCGACCAGCAGGACGCGATCGACGCCGACACCCAGGCGAGCGAAGCGGAGAAGGCGGCCCGGGCGGAGCGGGACGCGCGGGTCCGGGCCGCGGCGGTGGTCGCCGTGGTGCCCACGGAAGGCCAGCTCGTCGAGCCGGACGTCAACTTCGTGCTCGACCTCTGGCAGGTCGCGAAGGCGGGCACCGAGGTGCGCGCCGCGGCCGAGCGCGCACTGCGGACGATGGATTCCGCCCAGCTGAAGGCCTACGTCGGCACCGGCATCCACAGCGCGAACCTGCAGGACTGGTTCACCTGGATCCGGAAGAAGGGCGAGGCGGACCGGCGGCTGCTGTTCGAGCTGCGGACGCGCGCCGAGCAGAGCCGCGTGCACCCCGCACTCGTCGCCGGGGCCAACACCGCCATGGCCGGCACGGACGACGACGTCGACCGCTTCCTGCGGCTCGGCCAGTACGAGGACGCGGTGCTGGTCCAGTCCGTCCGGTCGCAGAGCGCCGGGGCTTCGGGCTGGTACCTGCGCGGCCTGACCGACGCCGTGGTCGGCGCCGGGGCCGGCGCGGACACGGCGTGGCGGGTCGTCCCCGGCAAGGCGGACTCGACGTGCCACTCGTTCGAATCGGTGGCGCACCCCGAGTACTACCTGCGCCAGCAGGGGCTGCGGGTCGTGCTCGCCGCGTCCGACGGCACCGACCAGTTCCGCGCGGACGCGACGTGGTGCTCGAAGGCCGGGCTCTCCGGCGCCGGGGTCACGCTGGAGTCGTTCAGCGCCCGGGGCCGGTTCGTCCGCCAGTTCACCACGCAGGTGTGGGCGGCCGACTCCAGCGGCCAGCACCCGTACGACACGCCCACCGGCTACGCGGCCGACGCCTCCTGGCAGGTCGACGTCCCTTGACCGACCGCGGTGGCCGGGCGAAGCGCCCGGCTACCGCGGCGTCCACTGTGGACGGAGACTGCCGGAGCGCGGGGCCGGGAGCAGCTCGGTGACCGGGTAGCGCAGCGGCAGCGGCGCGGCGCCCGCGCGCAGGGCCAGCTCCATCTCGAAGCGGGCCGACGGGTCGCGCAGGCTCTCGCCGAACGTGGCCTGCAGCTGGCGCATGCGGTAGCGGACCGTTTGGGGGTGCACCCCCAAACGCTCCGCGATCTCGACGACGTTGCCCTGGCTGTCCAGCCACGCCCGCAGCGTCTCCAGCAGCCGCTCCTGCTGCTTGCCCGTCATGTCCGCCAGCGGCGCGAACAGCCGGTGCCGCAGCGTGCCGACCAGGCCGGTGTCGGAGTTGACCAGCAGCGTCGCCAGGTGCTCCTCGGCGCGCAGCACCGGCCGCGGGGTCAGCACCCCGCGTTCGGCCAGCTGGAGCGCGTTCCGGGCCCAGCGCAGGGAGTCCGCGACGGACGCGAGCGGCACGCACGGCCCGATCGAGAGCCGGCAGTCCGGCAGCGCCACCTGCAGCGTCGCCAGCCGGGCGCCGCCGAGCTCACCGGGGACGACCAGCTTCGGGTCCGGGGTGTCGAGCTCGGCGAGGATGTCCGCGTCCAGGCCCGCGTGACGGCGGGCCGGGGCGACGCCGTCGGCCGGGCAGACCGCCACCGGCGTCGCGTCGGTCGGCACCGGCCAGCCGATCAGCTGGGCCAGCTCGGCGATCGCCTTCGGGGACGCGGGCGGCGTCTCGAGGATCAGGTGCAGCAGCTTGCGGCGCCAGGTGTCGAGCGCTCCCGCCGTGCGCGCCTTCGCCTCCAGGTAACCGTCGAGCGCGACGGAGGCGAGCTCGTCCATGAACGCCAGCATCGCGTCGGCCAGCTGGGACATCACCGCCGACGAGAGCCCGCTTCTTCGCCCGACGCGCATGATCCGCCGCCACGACACGCGCGCGCCGACCCGGTAGGCCGACTGCAGCGTGTCGAGGCTGCGGCCTTCGCGCATTTCGTTCTGCCCCAGCCGGTGGTGCACCTCGTGGGACTGCTCCTTGGACACCGTCGGGTCGGCGATCTGCGCGACGAACAGCGTGATCGCGTACTCGACGCCGGCCCGGATCGACTTGCCGTAGGGGCCGTCCAGCGGGCGGGCGTAGGCCGGGATGGTCGCGCGGATCTCGTCGACGATCTCGGCGGCGAGGCTGGCGAGCTCGGGGCGCAGGATGTCGGCGAGCTTGCGGGGTAGTGCGGCGGGCGGCGGCGCAGCGTGATCGAATCCGCGCTCGACCGACATCGCAGCTCCTTTGCTCCCACCCGGTGACCCCGCCGACGCGTGGCCGAGCACCCCGCGCCTGGTGCGGGGTGACACCGGACACATCGAAAAAGTAGCCCCGAACGTGTCACACCTTCGAAGGGAAACCGATTTCTTGTCAGTTTCGTGACAAGTTCACCAGCCACGGCTGCACACCGCTGACAACTACCCCGCCGAGTGCGCGAGATCCTGCGTACGAACGGACGAACGTCGCGCAGCGCCCCGAAGGCTTGTATCGTGTGGTTGATACAAGCGAGGAGGTACGGCATGCCGTGGGACAACGCGCTCGGGGTCGGGCTGCTCCTGGGCCTGGTCGGCCTGGCCATCCTGATCGCCCTCTGGCCAGGAGACAAGCACGGGCGGCGCCTGCTCGAACGGTGGGGCGTCCCGGACCCGGACGCCGGGGAGATCGCGCTCGCCGTCCGCTACCTCAAGCGGCGGCGGCTCTGGTACCCGTGGCTCTTCCTGGCGATCCCGCCGATTCTGGGTGACACGACGGGGACGTCGGTCGTGGCCACGCTGCTGCTCGGCGGGCTGATCGCCGAGCTGCTGGCCCAGCGGTCGTCGAAGGGCGCGCGCCGGGAGGCGGTGCTCGCGCCGCGGACGCTGCTCGACGTCGTGCCGGTGTGGGCGCTGGTGCTGAGCGGGCTGGCCTCGGCCGGCGCGATCGTGCACCTGACGCTGACCGCGCGGTGGACACTGCTGGCGATCGCCGCCGGCACGACGCTGATCTGCTGGGCGATCACGCTGCTGGCGGTCCGCCGCCCGGCGACCGGCGCGCCGCGCGCCGACCTGGCCCTGCGCCGCCGCAGCGCGCGGGTCGCGATCGGGCTGGGCATCGCCACCTGCTCGGCGGTCGGCTGGCCGGCGGGCAACTTCGGCTCCCTGCTGACGGTCGTAGCCGGCCTGGCCGCGTTCCTGGCGGTGACTGCGCCGCTGAAGCGGCAGCCGGCGGCCGCGTGAAGATCGTCGTCGACACGGAAAACGGGCTCGCCCCGTGGCGGCAGGTGCACGACCAGATCGTCCGCGCGGTGACGTCCGGGGCGCTGGCGGAGGGGGCGCGCCTGCCGCCGATCCGCCAGCTGGCCCGGGACCTGGGACTGGCGTCCGGAACGGTGGCCCGGGCGTACCGCGAGCTGGAGGCGGCGGGCTGGGTGGCGACGGCCCGGGCCCGCGGCACGGTGGTGACCATCCCCTCCGGCCGCCCGGCCCCGGCGGAGCTGCTGCTGTCCGCCGCGGCGGCCTACGCGACCGAGGCCCGCGACCTCGGCGCCGACCTGGACACCGCCCTCAACGCCCTCCGCGCTGCCTGGTCGTGAGTGTTTAGGGCGGTTAGAACCGCCCTAAACACTCACGAGAAGGCGACCCACCGCTTCCAGGACGGGCGCCAGCACCTCGACCTCGCCGGGCGTGCCCACGCACTCCGTGATCCCCGCGCCCACGACCTCGTAGCCGGCCAGGGCGTCCAGCTCGGACACCAGGCGCGAGATCGTCCAGCCGGCCGGCTCCGGGTAGTTCAGGCCCGCGAACTCCGCCGGGTCGAGGACGTCCAGATCCACGTGGACGTACAGCTTTTCCGCCCCCGCCAAGGCAGCCACCGACGTGACCGCGAGCCCGCGCGCGACCGCCGCCCGTTCCTCGGGGTCGAACACGCGGGTTCCCGCCAGGGCCACGCGGCCCGGGGACAGGGCCGGGGACGCCGCGAACTCGGGGTCGCCCTCGCCGAGCAGCGACCGCAGCACCATCCCGTGGAACGCGCCCGAGGGGGACGTCGAAGCCGTGTTCAGGTCCGGGTGGGCGTCGAACCACACCACGCCCAGGCCGGGTCCGTGCCGGAACCGGGCCACGCCGATCGGGACCAGCTCGACGCCGCAGTCGCCGCCGATCGTGAGGACCGGGCCGCCGGGCGCCTCCAGCGCGGCCAGCTGCGCCGCGCGGTTCGGGCCCGTCAGCACCGCACGGGAGGCGATCCCCCGGTCCACTTCGGACACCTCGGTCGTCTGCCGGACGTGGTGCACCGGCCGGCCGAGCACGTGCCCGGCCAGCTCCGCGAGCGCCAGGCAGCCGTCGGGCAGCTCGGCCGCCCGCGGTCCCACCGCGCCCTGGCGCTGCGGGACCGCGTTGACCAGCGTCATTCCAGGACGAGCAGGAGGTCGCCGCCCTCGACCTGCTGGACGGAGTTGATCGCCAGCCGGCCGACCTTGCCGCCCGCGGACGCCGTGATCGAGGCCTCCATCTTCATCGCCTCGATCGTCGCGACCGTCGCACCGGCCTCGACCGTGTCGCCCTCGGACACCTGCAGCGTCACCACTCCGGCGAACGGCGCCGCGACCTGCTTCGGGTTGCCCTTCTCCGCCTTCTCGGTCGCCGGGATGTCCGAGGCGATCGAGCGGTCGCGGATCTGGATGGGCCGCAGCTGGCCGTTCAGCGTCGACATCACCGTGCGCACGCCGCGCTCGTCGGCCTCGCCGATCGCCTCCAGCTCGATGAGCAGCCGGACGCCCGGCTCGAGGTCGACCTGGTACTCCTCCCCCGGGCGCAGCCCGTAGAAGAAATCCTTGCTGGGCAGCACGGACGTGTCGCCGTAGGCCTCGCGGTGCGCCTCGAACTCCTTGGTGGGCGCCGGGAACAGCAGCCGGTTGAGCGTCCGGCGCGGTTCCGACGCCAGCGCGGAACGGTCCTCTTCGGACAGTTCGGCGACCGGCTTGGCGGCCGCGCGTCCCTCCAGGGCCTTGGTGCGGAACGGCTCCGGCCAGCCGCCCGGCGGGTCGCCGAGCTCGCCGCGCAGGAAGCCGATCACCGAGTCGGGGATGTCGAACTTGCTCGGCTCCGCCTCGAAGTCGGCCGGGGAGACGCCCGCGCCGACCAGGTGCAGCGCGAGGTCGCCGACGACCTTCGACGACGGCGTCACCTTCACCAGGTGGCCGAGGATCTTGTCGGCGGCCGCGTACATCGCCTCGATGTCCTCGAACCGGTCGCCCAGGCCCAGCGCGATGGCCTGCGTGCGCAGGTTCGACAGCTGCCCGCCCGGGATCTCGTGGTGGTAGACGCGCCCGGTCGGCGAAGCCAGCCCGGCCTCGAACGGCGCGTAGATCTTGCGCACGCTCTCCCAGTACGGCTCCAGCTCGCCGATCGCGTCCAGGCTCAGCCCGGTGGTGCGGTCGGAGTGGTCGGTGGCCGCCACGATCGACGACAGCGACGGCTGCGACGTCGTGCCCGCCATCGACGACACCGCGCCGTCGACGGCGTCCGCGCCCGCGTTGATCGCCGCGAGGTAGGTGGCCAGCTGGCCACCCGCGGTGTCGTGGGTGTGGATGTGCACCGGCAGGTCGAACTCCTGGCGCAGCGCGGTGACCAGCCGGGTCGCCGCGGGCGCGCGCAGCAGCCCGGCCATGTCCTTGATCGCCAGGACGTGCGCCCCGGCGCCGACGATCTGCTCGGCCAGCTTGAGGTAGTAGTCGAGCGTGTAGAGGTTCTCCCCCGGGTCCGACAGGTCCGAGGTGTAGCAGAGCGCCACCTCGGCGACGGCGGTCCCGGTCTCGCGCACGGCTTCGATGGCCGGGCGCATCTGCTCGACGTCGTTGAGCGCGTCGAAGATCCGGAAGATGTCGATGCCGGTCTTCGTCGCCTCCTGGACGAAGGCGGTGGTCACCTCGGTCGGGTACGGCGTGTACCCGACGGTGTTGCGCCCGCGCAGCAGCATCTGCAGGCAGATGTTCGGCACGGCCTCGCGCAGCGCGGCGAGCCGCTCCCACGGGTCCTCGGCGAGGAACCGCAGCGCGACGTCGTAGGTCGCGCCGCCCCAGCACTCCAGCGACAGCAGTCCGGGGAGGGTGTTCGCGACGATCGGCGCGACCGCCAGGAGGTCCTTGGTGCGGACGCGGGTGGCGAGCAGCGACTGGTGCGCGTCGCGGAACGTCGTGTCGGTGACGCCGATGTGCGGCGACTTCCGCAGCCACTCCGCGAACCCGCCCGGGCCGAGCTCGACGAGCTTCTGCTTCGAACCGTCGGCCGGCTGGGCGTCCTTCGCGAGCTTCGGCAGCTTGAGCGTGGCGTCCGGGGTCTTCGGGCGCTCGCCGTTCGGCTTGTTGACCGTCTGGTCGGCGAGGTAGGTCAGCAGGCGCGTGCCGCGGTCGGCGGACTGCCGCGCGGTGAGCAGCTGCGGGCGCTCCTCGATGAACGACGTCGTGACGCGCCCGGCGCGGAAGTCCGGGTCGTCGAGAACCGCCTGCAGGAACGGGATGTTCGTCGCGACGCCGCGGATCCGGAACTCGGCGACGGCCCGGCGCGCGCGCCCGACGGCGGTCTTGAAGTCACGGCCGCGGCAGGTGAGCTTCACCAGCAGCGAGTCGAAGTGGGCGCTGATCTCGGTGCCGGAGAAGGCGGTGCCGCCGTCGAGCCGGATGCCCGAGCCGCCCGGCGAGCGGTAGGCGGAGATCATCCCGGTGTCCGGGCGGAAGCCGTTGGCCGGGTCCTCGGTGGTGATGCGGCACTGCAGCGCGGCGCCGC
This sequence comes from Amycolatopsis sp. NPDC104819, assembly GCF_055583145.1. Lineage (NCBI taxonomy): Bacteria > Bacillati > Actinomycetota > Actinomycetes > Pseudonocardiales > Pseudonocardiaceae > Amycolatopsis > Amycolatopsis sp. NPDC104819. The sequence continues at coordinate 70,010 of NZ_JBVJON010000024.1, forward strand.
GCAGGTAGATCTTGTCCTGGGAGAGCCCGAGGTCGTCGAGGGTCTCACCGGAGGCGATCCGCAGCTGCGACTGCACGAGGTCGACGTCGGTGACCTCTTCGGTGACCGTGTGCTCGACCTGGATGCGCGGGTTCATCTCGATGAAGACGTGGTTGCCCTGCTTGTCGAGCAGGAACTCGACGGTGCCGGCGTTGCGGTAGCCGATCTGCTTCGCGAACTTGACGGCGTCCGCGCAGATGCGGTCGCGCAGCTCGGGGTCGAGGTTCGGCGCCGGGGCCAGCTCGACGACCTTCTGGTGGCGCCGCTGCACCGAGCAGTCGCGCTCGTAGAGGTGGATGATGTTGCCCGCGCCGTCGGCGAGGATCTGCACCTCGATGTGCCGCGGCTCGACGACGGCCTTCTCCAGGAAGACGGTCGGGTCGCCGAAGGCGGACTCGGCCTCGCGCGCGGCGGCCTCGATGGACTCGCGCAGCTGGGCCGGCTCCGTGACGCGCCGCATGCCGCGTCCGCCACCACCTGCGACGGCCTTCACGAACACCGGGAAACCCAGGTCCTCGGCCGCCGCGACCAGCGCGTCGACGTCGCTCGAGGGCTCGGACGACCCGAGCACCGGCACCCCGGCCTCGCGCGCGGCCTTGACCGCGCGGGCCTTGTTACCGGTCAGTTCGAGGATGTCGGCGCTCGGCCCGACGAAGGTGATGCCCGCTTCCTCGCACGCGCGCGCGAGGTCGGGGTTCTCCGACAGGAAGCCGTACCCGGGGTAGACGGCGTCCGCCCCGGCTTTCTTGGCCGCGCTCACGATCTCGTCGACCGAGAGGTACGCGCGCACGGGGTGACCGGGTTCGCCGATCTCGTACGCCTCGTCGGCCTTCAGCCGGTGCAGCGAGTTGCGGTCTTCGTGGGGGAACACGGCGACCGTGCCCGCGCCCAGTTCGAAGCCGGCGCGGAACGCGCGGATGGCGATCTCGCCGCGGTTGGCCACCAGCACCTTGCGGAACATGCCCGGTCCTTCCCGTATGGATCGGTAAGTCAACGCACGTTACCCGGTTCTTCCCGCTCTGCGGGAGTTCCATACCAGGTGATGGACATCATGCACGTTGAAAGATTCGCCGAGGACCGGCCTGGGCAGCCTTTCAGGATCCCGGCGGCGCGTAAAGCAGCCGGTTGGCGGTGCCCTCCGGCACCCCCTGCAGCGCGTTCGGCGTGGCCGCCTGGACAAGGGCGTCGTCGACCTGGGCTGGGGTTGCCTGGGGGTGCTGGGCCAGGTAGAGCGCGGCCACCCCGGCCGCGAAGGCCGCGGCCATCGAGGTGCCGGACTCCGGCCCCGCGCCGGCGCCGCCCGCGATGGGGCCCGGGACGTCCACGCCGGGTGCGTACAGGTCGACGTCCTGGCCGAAGTTCGACGCCTTGTCCGGGTGGTCCTGGGTGTCGGTGGCCCCGACGGTCAGCGCCTCGGCCACCCGGCCCGGCGAGAACCCGCTCGCGTCGGCCGTCTCGCTGCCCGCGGGAACGGCGACCGGGACGACGGCCGCGAGCCGCTTCACGGCGGCGTCGAGCTGGTCGTTCGGCACCCCGCCGATCCCGAGGACGGCGACGGCGGGCTGCTGGGCGTTCTGGGCGACCCAGTCGATGCCGGCGATGATCCGGTCGGTGGCGCCCCCGCCGTCCTTGTCGAGCACCCGCACGGGCACGACCTGCGCGCCCTTGGCAACGCCGTAGTCCTTGCCGGCGGCGATCCCGGCGAGGCGGGTGCCGTGGCCGTTGGTGTCGGTGGTGTCGGAGCCCCCGTTGAGGAAGTCCCGCCCGGGCGCGACGCGGCCCTGGAAGTCGGGGTGCCGGGCGTCGACACCGCTGTCGATGACGTAGACGGTGACACCCGAGGCGTCCCCGGCGTAGTGGTAGGCGTGGTCGAGCCCGGCGCGCTGGTCGATCCGGTCGAGCCCCCAGCTGGGCGGATCCTTCTGCACCCCACCGGCCGCCCCGGCCGGAGCCTGACCGGCGAGCACGAGGACGGCTGCCACTGCCGCTGCGCACATCTTCATGATCGTCGTGGTACCCCGGCGCCGGCCGGGCGACAACTCAGGCCTGTCGCCCGTTCGGATGGTTCCGCCCGGCGAGCCCGCCGACGACGGCGAGCACGAGGAGCGAGACCCCGCAGATGATCAGCCCCGCGACGTTCGGATGGTGCCCGGAGCGGGTGATGCCGGCGAGCAGGCTCAGCGCGGCGAAGGCCCAGCCGAGGAGGACCTGGCCCCCGAAGCCCCGCGGCCGCACGACGGCGGCCAGTACCGGGACGGCCAGCACCAGCGTGGCCGTGAGGACGAAGGTGCCGCCGATCTCGGCCACGCCCGCGCCGCTGTCGACGGCGTACTGGACGGTCAGGCCGGCCACCCCGAGCACGGCCGCAGCGACCGCGGCCCACGAGTACCGGTCGGGACGGCGCAACCGCAGCTCGCGGCGGACCGCCCACACCGCGCCCACCCCGGCCGCGAACACGGCCAGCAGGCCGGTGAAGAGGAACCCGAAGCCCGCCCCGAGGTGGTTGTCGCTGTCGGAGGTGAGGAACCGCCCGGTGGAGTAGGTGATCACGAGGCCCCACACCGCGGCGAAGCCCGGCCCGGCGAGCCAGCCGGTCCGGGCCTGGGTGACGACCAGGCCACCGGCGACGACCGCGAGCACCGCGAACGGCCAGACGAACCACTCCAGCCCGGGCTGGGCGCCCGCGAGCGTGTAGCTGTAGTCGTCGAGGTCGTAGGTGTATTCGAAGGCCATGCTCAGCAGGGCCAGCACCCCGCCGGCGGCGGTGAGGAGCCCGAGGCCGGTGGTGAGTGGCGTTGGTGCGGCCGGGAGCGAGGAAGGGGCGGCGGCCGGTTCCGGCACTGCCTGCCGGGCGGGCCGAGCCGCTTCGGCCGCCACCACGGTCTCCGGTTCCGGGGCTGTGGCCACCGGCTGAGCGGGCTGGGCCGGGCTCCCCGGACGGGCAGCGGGCCCCCGAGCCGCTTCGACCGACGCCAGCCCCGGTGCTGCGGCACCGGCCGTCGGGGCTTCCGGTTCGGCGGTGGCTCCGGGCCGCGGCGTGGCGACCGGCTGGGCCGCCGCCGCTTCGGTCTCCGGTTCCGGCACTCCCGCCACCGGCCGGGCCGCCGCGGCCGCCGCTTCGACCGCCACCACCGTCTCCCCCGTCGGTCCCGTCACCACGACCTTGCCCCGCCGCACCTCCGGCCCACGCCTCACCCGGACTTCCGCGCCGCCCGCCACCTCCTGGACCTCTATCCAGTCGTGGGACGCCTCGAAGGCGCACGCCCGCGCGACCGGCGGCCCCAGCAACCGGATCCGATCCGTCTCCTTCTCCCCCTCGAACCGCACCTCCGGCGCGTCCGCGCGCACCGCGGCGTCCTCCCGGGCCGCCGATGCCGCCGCGGCCACGTGCTGGATGTCCGTGTCCACCATCGCCTTCAACGCCTCGAACGCCCCCACCGCCACTTCGAGGTTCGAGCTCGCCAGCCGCCTTCTCAACTCCGCCACCGCTCCCAGCCGCGTGAACGGGTTCTCCGCCGCGATCGCGCCTGCCAGGTCGGGTGGGATCGGGGACGGCTTGATGCGGCGGCGCCGGCTCTTCGCCAGGTACAGCTCGCCCTGCATCTCGATGTCGCGGCTCGGGGTCTGCTTCGGGTTGCGCTCGCGGACGCGGTCGAACAGGTACTCGTACAGCTCGCCCAGTGCGATCCAGCCGTCCTCGTCGCGGTCGGCCTCACCCGTGCGCAGGCCCTCCACCAGGGCCGCCGTGAACACCGATGGCTGCGCGACGCCGCCTTCGGCCAGGCGGGCGCCCTCGAAGGCGTACTCGATCGAGTTCGACGCCGTGATGACCGCGCGGCCGCGGCCGCCGCGGAAGCTGTCCAGGACGTTCGCGTCGCCCGACGCGCGGACCGCCACGCCCTGCCCGAACGCGCCGCCGTAACAACAGTCGAGCAGCAGCACCACACTGCGCGACCGGCTCTGCCGCAGGCACTGCTGCACGAACTGCGCGGGCACCGCGGTCGACCGGAGGCGGTCCGGGCGGGTGTTGCGGGCGGCGAAGAACAGCTGGCCCGCGTCGTCCTTCAAGCCGTGGCAGGAAAAATGGAGCAGGAGGACGTCGTCGGGGCGGCCCTCGGCGCAGAGGTCCTCGACCTCCGCCTGCACCACGTGCGCGGTTTCGTTGCGCACCACCCGGACCTCGAAGTCGCTGATCGCGCGGTCGGACAGCACCCCGGCGAGCGCGTCCGCGTCCGCCGCGGGGGAGCCCAGCCGCTGCAGCCCCGCGTTGTCGTACTCGCCGTTGGCGACGATCAGCGCCCGCCTCCGCCCGGACATACCGGTAGGGAACGCCCTTCGGGCGCGTTACGGCAAGCAGCCGAACGGGCACACCTGACCTGCGACGGGCCGGTGAATCGTTCCCGTCGGCATACTGGACGCACTGACGCACCAGGAGTGGCATTTGGAGACCATCGGCTCACAGCGCCCGGGCGGCCGCACCGAGCGCACCCGCCTCGCCGCGCTGAACGCGACGCTCGAGCTGCTCGGCGAGCGCGGCTACGCGGAGCTGACCGTCGAGGCGGTCGCCGAGCGCTCCGGCGTGCACAAGACGACGCTGTACCGCCGCTGGGAGTCCGCCGAAGGCCTGGTCGCGGCCGCCCTGCTGATGGGGACCGAGCAGGAGTGGGCCGCGCCGGACACCGGGTCGCTCGAAGGCGACCTGCGCGGCATCAACGCCGAGCTGGTGCACTACTTCACCTCGCCGGGCGAGCGTGAGCTCCCGACGGCGTCGATCTCGGCGGCCTTCCTCTCCGCCCGTGCGGCGGACGCGCTGCAGGAGTTCTACGTCGACCGCCACGCCCGTTCGGCGGTGGTCGTCGACCGGGCCGTCGAGCGCGGGGAAGTCCCCGCGGGCACCGACGCCGTCGAGGTCGTGCGTGTGGCGTGCGGGCCGATCTTCTACCGCCTGTTCGTCTCCCGGGAGGGAGTGTCCACACAGGACGCCGGGATCGCGGCCGCTGCTGCCGCGGCGGCCGCGAAAGCCGGGGTGTTCACAGCGAACGGTGGAACCGCACCACTTCCAGGGTGACACCGTCGAGCGTCTCGGTCCCGGTGCCGCCGTCGGGCCGCCAGCCCTGCCGCGTGTAGAACGCCTTCGCCCGTTCGTTCGCAGCGAGCACCCACAGGACGGCGCCGTCACCAGGCAGCTCGTCGACCACGCGGTCGTGCAGCGCCCGGCCGAGGCCGCGGCCCCAGCAACTCGGCAGCAGGTACAGCGCGTACAGCTGCCCGGGCCCGAAAGCCGCGAACCCGACGACGACCCCCGCGTCCTCGACGACCAGCACCCCGGCGCCGTCCTCGATGCGCCGGGCCCACTCCGCCGTCCGCTCCGGCGCCGAGAGCCCGGCCAGGAAGTCCTCCGGCAGCAGGCCCGCGTACGCCGCCCGCCAGGACGCCACGTGAACCTCGCCGATGGCCGGGGCGTCGGCGACGGTGGCCGCGCGGATCAGCTCTTCTCCAGGTACTCCGCGCGCTCGACGTCGACGACGTCGGCGACCAGCTGCGCCAGCCCCCGGTACTTCTTCAGCTCCGGGTCCTTCGTGACGATCTCCTGCGCCAAAGCCCGGGACTCGGCGATCACGTCCTCGTCGCGCAGCAGCGACAGCAGCTTGAGCGTCGAGCGCTTCCCGGACTGCGCGGCGCCGAGGATGTCGCCTTCGCGGCGCAGCTCGAGGTCGAGGCGTGACAGCTCGAAGCCGTCGGTGGTCGACTCGACCGCCGCCAGCCGTTCGCGCGTCGCCGTGCCGTCGAGGGCTTCGGTGACCAGCAGGCAGACCCCGGGGTTGTTGCCCCGGCCGACCCGGCCGCGCAGCTGGTGCAACTGGCTGACGCCGAAGCGGTCGGCGTCCATGATCACCATCGCGGTCGCGTTCGGCACGTTGACCCCGACCTCGATCACCGTGGTCGCGACAAGCACGTCGAGCTGGCCCGCGGAGAAGGCCCGCATCACCGCGTCCTTGTCGTCGGGGTGCATCCGGCCGTGCAGCACACCGACACGCAACCCTTGCAGCGCCCCGTTTTCCAGGTCCGGCGCGACGTCGAGCACCGCGAGCGGCGGCCGCTTGTCACTCTTGTCCGACGGCGGCTCGTCGCCGATCCGCGGGCAGACGACATAGGCCTGGTGCCCCTTGCCGACCTCTTCCCGGACGCGCTGCCAGATCCGGTCGAACCAGGCGGGCTTCTCGGCGACCGGCACGACCGTGGTCGAGATCGGCGACCGCCCGACCGGCATCTCGCGCAGCGCCGACACCTCCAGGTCGCCGTAGACGGTCATCGCGACCGTGCGCGGGATCGGCGTCGCCGTCATGACGAGGACGTGCGGGCTGGTGTCCCCGGCCCCGCGGGTGCGCAGGGCGTCCCGCTGCTCGACGCCGAAGCGGTGCTGCTCGTCGACGACGGCGAGGCCGAGGTCGGCGAACTCGACGTGGTCCTGGATCAGCGCGTGGGTGCCGACGACGATGCCCGCCTCCCCGCTGACGATCTCCAGCAGCGACTTCTTGCGCTCCTTCGCGCCCATCGACCCGGTGAGCAGCGTGACGCGCGTGGCGTTCTCCGCGGCGCCCAGCTCGCCCGCCTGCCCGAGGTCGCCGAGCATCTCCCGCAGCGACCGCGCGTGCTGCGCGGCGAGGACCTCGGTCGGCGCGAGCATCGCGGCCTGCCGCCGGCTGTCGACGACCTGCAGCATCGCCCGCAGCGCGACGACCGTCTTGCCCGAGCCGACCTCGCCCTGCAGCAGCCGGTTCATCGGGTGCTCGGTGGCCAGGTCCGCGGCGATCTCGTCGCCGATCCCCCGCTGGCCCGCGGTCAGGTCGAAGGGCAGCCGCTTGTCGAACGCGTCCAGCAGGCCACCGGTCGTGTGCGGGTTCGCCTTGGCCGGGCGCGAGATCGCGGAATGCCGCCGCTGCGCGAAGATCAGCTGGACGGCCATGGCCTCGTCCCACTTGAGCCGCTTCTTCGACGCCTCCAGGTGCGCCCAGTTCTCGGGGCGGTGGATGCCGCGCAGCGCGTTGTCGAGGTCCGCCAGCCGGTGCAGGCGGCGCAGCTCGGCCGGCATCGGGTCGTCGTCGACCTCGAGGACGTCGAGGACCTGGCGCACGCACTTGGCGATCGACCACGTCGGCATGCCCTGCGCCGCCGGGTAGACCGGGATGATCGCGGCGAGGAAGTCCTCCATCGCCTCGGCCTCGCGCTCGGCGGCGAACAGCTCGTACTCGGGGTTGGTCAGCTGCAGGGTGTCGCGGAAGGCGGACACCTTGCCGGCGAAGAGGCCCGTCTTGCCGGGGACCAGCTCCTTCTCCCGCCACGCCTGGTTGAAGAAGGCGCAGGTGAGCCGGCGTTTCCCGTCGGTGATCACCATGTCGAGGATGGTGCCGTTGCGGGCCTTCATCCGGCGCTTGCTCACCTTTTCGATGCGCGCCAGCACGGTGGCGTGCTCGCCGAGCTCGAGGCCCGCGATGTCGGTGAGCTCCCCGCGCTCGGCGTAGCGGCGCGGGTAGTGGCGCAGCAGGTCGCTGACCGTCTCGATGTCCAACGCCGTGGCGAGCGCCTTCGCCGTCTTGGCGCCGAGCAGCAACGGCAGCTTGTCGCGCAGTCCGGCCATCGGCTATTCGACTCCCATCAGCAGCACGGCCTCCGCCTGGCCGCCGGTGTAGCCGGCCAGCTCCGCCTCGGGGTGCTCCAGCCGCAGCTGGTCCGCGAGCTCCTCGGCGACCCCGGGCGGCGCGGCGGCCCCGCTCAGCACCGTCACCAGCTCGCCGCCCAGCGCCAGCATCCGGTTGAGCACCTTCATCGCGGCCGCGACCAGGTTCGTCTCCGACGCGGGCGCGGGCTCGATCAGCACCACCTCGTCGTCGACCAGGCCGACGACGTCACCGGACTGGGCCCGGCCCACCCAGGTTAGCGACTCCTCGCGCGCGATCCGCAGTTCGCCACGCCTGGTCGCGGCGGCCGCTTCGGCCATCGCGACGACGTCGTCGTTGGTGCGGCGCCCGGCGTCGTGCACGGCGAGGGCGGCCAGCACCTGCACCGGCGACGCGCACGGGATGACCACGACGTCGCGGTCGGCGGCCATCGCGTGCCCGGCCGCGACGTCGGCCGCCGCGGTGAGCGCGACGCTGCCCGGCAGCACCGTGACGTGCCGCCCGGCGGCCTCGTTGAGCAGGCCGATCACGTCCTCGACGCTCGGCGTCTCGCCTTCGGGCACGGCCAGGACCGGGATGCTCTCGGCGCGCAGCAGCTCGGCGAGCCCGCCGCCGTGCACGACGGCGACGACCGTCCGGTCGATCCCGCCACCGGGCTCGATGGGGGTCGGGGTGAGCAGCGGCTCGACGCGGATCCTGCGCGGCCGGCCCAGCGCGAGCCCGGCTTCGATGGCGGCGCCGATGTCGGCGCAGTGGACGTGCACGGCGTGGCTACCCAAGCCGTCACCGGCCACGGTGACGCTGTCGCCAAGGCCGCTCAGCTCCTTGCGCAGGGTCGGCAGGCTCGCCTCCTCGACGCCGTCGAGCAGGTACATGACCTCCCAGGCGTAGGCCTGTTCTTCGGCCGTGGGCACTTCGAGCGCGTGGTCCCGTTCGAGCGCGGTGCCGGTGAGCACCCCGACCAGGGCGTCGAGGACGGCGACGAGCCCACGGGCGCCGGCGTCGACGACCCCGGCCCTGGCCAGCGCGGGCAGCTGCAGCGGCGTCTTCTCGAGGGCGTGCGCGGCTTCCTTCGCGGCCGCCAGGGCGACCTCGGTCAGCGACCGGGTGTCCCCGCGCACGGCGAGGGCGACGGCGTGCAGCACGGTGAGGATGGTCCCGGCGACCGGGCGGCTGACGGCGCCGGTGGCGACCTCGTCGGCGTGTCCGAGCGCCTGGGCCAGCCACGCGCCGTCCAGGTCGCCCTCGGCGCGGTCGGCCAGCCCGCGCACGACCTGGGAGAGGATCACGCCGGAGTTGCCCTTGGCCGAGGCGACGGCGCCGCGGGCGAGGGTCTTCAGCGCGTCGGCGGCGGACACCGGCTCGGCGGTGTCGAGTGCGGCGGCCGCGCCGGTCATGGTGAAGAGCATGTTGGAGCCGGTGTCGGAGTCCGCGACGGGGTAGACGTTGATCTCGTTGATGGCCGGCCGCAGGCTCGCCAGGCTGTGCACACAACCCGCAGCCCAGGCCGACACCGCCGCCGTGTCCAGCACCCGCACCCCGTAACCTCCTAGCCGGTCCGAGGCAGCGTATCGACCCGGTGCGGGGCCTCGCGAAGCCAGTAGTTACTATGGTCGAGTTGCCCAGTGCATCTGGGCTCATTTCTATGACCCAGATCCAAAGGAGTTCGACGTGGCTGCCGTGTGCGACGTCTGTGGCAAGGGACCCGGCTTCGGCAAGTCGGTCTCGCACTCCCACCGCCGTACCAACCGCCGGTGGAACCCGAACATCCAGACCGTCCACGCCAAGGTGGGTGTGTCCCAGCGCAAGCGCCTGAACGTGTGCACCTCGTGCATCAAGGCGGGCAAGGTCGTTCGCGGCTGAGGCGAGAAGAGTTCGAAAATGGCGGGTGCTCTCCGGAGCACCCGCCATTTTCGTGTGGTCACCTCAAGCGGGGCCTTACTTAAGGAACTCCAGCAGGAGCGGCTTCAGCGCCTCCGGGAACGCGAGCACGCCGTGGTCCTGCCCCTTCAGGACCTCGTGACGGGCTCCGGGGATGGCCTCGGCGGCCACGCGGGCGCCGGCCTTGAGCGGCTCCGGGCTCGCGCCGCCGCCGATCACCAGCGTCGGGGCCGTGATGCGGGCCAGGTGGTCCAGGCGGGGGCGGCCGCCCGGGCCGCAGATCGTCAGGTCGTACGGGAGCGTGTGCGCGAGCGCCGTCAGCCCGGCCCACGCCGGGGACGCCTTGATCCCGCCGAGCATCGCCTCCGGGGTGCCCGCGAGCACCAGGAACGTCGCCACCGCGCCGTCACGGTCCCCCGCCGCGAGCTGCGCGCGCACCTCGTCCAGGACGTCGGGCCGGTCTTCCTCCGGGGTCGCGTACGGCGGCTCGTACGCCACCAGCTTCTCGATCGGCAGTCCGGCGGCCGCCGCTTCCAGGGCGAGGACCGCCCCCGACGAGTGCCCGAACACCGAAGCCGAGCCGCCGGCGTGCGCGATCAGCGCCGCGACGTCCTCGACCTCCCGGTCCACCGTGTACGCCGGCGCGTCACCGCTGTCGCCGCGGCCACGCCGGTCGTAGGTGATGGCCGTGAAGTCCGTGGCCAGCACTTCGGCCAGGCCGGCGACCGTCGTGCGGTCGTTGAACGCGCCGCCGATCAGGATGACCGGCGCGCCGCTCCCGCGCTGCTCGAAGAAGAGGGAAGTGCCGTCGGCCGATGTGACGTTCATGTGTCCTCCAGGGTCCGTTTCCCCTTGGTCGGAGCCGCCACCGGCGATCCGGACACCGAACCTACGGGAGTTTCCAGTCGACCGGCGCCGCGCCCTGCTGCTCCAGGAGCTGGTTGGCCCGGCTGAACGGCCGTGACCCGAAGAAGCCGTTGTGCGCCGAGAGCGGGCTCGGGTGCGCCGACTCGATGCACGGCACCTCGCCGAGCATCGGGCGCAGGTTGCGCGCGTTGCGGCCCCACAGGATCGCGACCATCGGCTCCGACCGGGCCGCGAGGGCCTTGATCGCCTGCTCGGTGACGTCTTCCCAGCCCTTGCCCTGGTGCGAGTTCGACTTGCCCGGCTGCACCGTCAGCGCCCTGTTCAGCAGCAGGACGCCCTGGTCGGCCCACGGCGTCAGGTCGCCGTTGGCCGGGAGCGGGTGGCCGAGGTCCTCGGCGTACTCCTTGTAGATGTTGACCAGGCTCTTCGGGATCGGCCGGACGTCCGGCGCCACCGAGAAGCTCAGGCCGACCGCGTGCCCGGGCGTCGGGTACGGGTCCTGCCCGACGATCAGCACGCGGACGTCGTGGAACGGCTGCTTGAACGCCCGCAGCACGTGCTCACCCGCCGGCAGGTAGGTCCGGCCCGCGGCGATCTCCGCGCGGAGGAACTCCCCCATCGCGGCGACCTGCGGCGCCACCGGTGCGAGGGCCTGCGCCCAGCCTGCCTCGACGATGTCCTCAAGCGGTCGTGCGGTCACGGCCCGCGAGCTTACCGGGCGTGGCCGGCGTCACCCGCGCGGGTCGAGGCGCCGCAGCTCGGTGCGGAACCGCTGCCCGCGCTGGACGTACGAATCGACGACGAGGGCGATGTTCTCCGCGCCGAACGACTTGTTCTCCCGCGTCTTCGCCGGCACGCCGAGCGCGATCTCCCCGGTCTTCACGTGTGACCCGTACGACAGCACCGCGCCGGCGCCGACCATGCCGCCGTCCTCGACGACCGAGCCGTTGAGCACCACCGAGCCGGACGCGATCAGGCAGCCGGTGCCGATCGTCGCGCCCTCGACGTGCACCGAGTGCCCGATCGCCGACGACGGCCCGAGGATCGTCGGGTGCCGTTCGGTGCAGTGCAGGACACAGCCGTCCTGGACGTTGGACCGCTCGCCGATCTCGATGTACCCGTGGTCGCCGCGCAGGACGGTCTGCGGCCACACCGACGCGAACGCGCCGATCCGGACGTCGCCGATCACCGTCGCGTCCGGGTGGACGTAGGCGTCGGGGTGGATCGTCGGCTCGAGCTCACCGAGTGCGTAAATGGCCATGCCGCCTCCGGGTGACTGCGGTTTCACGTGCGGTGCGATTGGATCACGGCATCACCGCGAACCGGAAAGCCAGTACCGGGAGCACCGCCCTCGTGCTCCTGCTCGTCGTGGTGACCTGGGTGCTCAGCCTGCCGACGGCGTCGCCCGCCCTGGCGAACGGCCTGGCCGCGACCCCGCCGATGGGCTGGAACAGCTGGAACCAGGTCCGCTGCCACGACCTCACCGAGGACGTCGTCAAGCGCGCGGCCGACGCGCTCGCGGACACCGGGCTGCGGGACGCCGGCTACCGCTACGTCGTCGTCGACGACTGCTGGCAGGCGCCGAAACGCGCCGCCGACGGCTCGCTGGAAGCCGATCCGGCGCGGTTCCCGCACGGCATCGCCGACCTCGCCGACTACGTGCACTCCCGCGGCCTGCTCTTCGGCATCTACTCGGTGCCCGGCAGCCGGACCTGCGCGATGGCGAACGACGCCTACCCGGCGGCCGGCATCGGCTCGCTGGGCCACGAACGCCAGGACGCCGAGACGTTCGACCGCTGGGGCGTCGACTACCTCAAGTACGACTGGTGCAACGCCGACACCATCGACGGCCTCGACCGGAAGACGGCGTTCGAGAAGATGCGCGACGAGCTCGCCGCGCTGCCCCGCCCGATCGTCTACGCGATCTCCGAGTACGGCGTCTCGAGCCCGTGGACCTGGGCGCGGCCGGTCGCGAACCTGTGGCGGACGACGAACGACCTGGTCGCGACCTGGGACTCGGTGCTCACGACGATCGACCAGCAGGCCGCCGTCGCGACCCACAGCGGCGCGCCGGGCGGCTGGAACGACCCGGACATGCTGCAGGTCGGCAACGGCACGCTGACCGCGGACGAGGCCCGCGCCCACTTCAGCGTCTGGGCGGTGCTGAACGCGCCGCTGTTCGCGGGGACCGACCCGGCGAAGCTGAGCGACGCCGACCTCGCGACGCTGGGCAACCCCGAGGCGATCGCCGTCGACCAGGACTTCGCGGGCGGCCAGGGCCGCCGGCTCGCCGCCGGCGCGGGTCACCAGGTGTGGGGGAAACCGCTTTCCGGCGGCGGGTTCGCGGTGGTGCTGCTCAACACCGGCACCACCACCGCGACCGTGTCCGCGGACGTCCCCGGCTCGTGGCACGTCCGGGACCTGTGGGCGCACCAGGACGTCGGGAGCGACGTCTCCGCGGTGCTGCGTCCGCACTCCGCGGCCCTGCTGAAGCTCACACCGAAGTGAGGTCCTTGCCGTAGCAGCGGCTCGACTCTTCGCCCTTGTACACGCCGAACTTCGGGATCTCGGCATAGCCCGACGACGTGTACAGCGCGATGGCTTCGGGCTGCTTGGTCCCGGTCTCCAGGATCGCGCGCTTGCGCCCGCACAGCGCCGCCGTGCGCTCCAGCTCGGACAGGATCATCCGCGCGAACCCGCGGCCACGGGCGGAATCGGCGACGTACATCCGCTTGAACTCGGCGTCGCCGTCCCGGAAGTCCGGCGCCGGGCCGTCGTGCGCGCGCCAGGCGCCACAGGCGACCGCTTCCTCGCCCTGGTAACCGACCAGGAAAACGCCCTGCGGAGGATCGAAGTCCGCCGGGCTCATCGGGGTGGCGTCTTCGTCGCCGTAGCGCTCGACGTACACCTGCTGCACCGCGGCCATGAGCTTGACCGCGTCGGGGTGGTCGTAGGGGACCGGAACGATTCTCACGTCCGCCGACTTTAGTTCAGCGCCAGTGGGTCCATCCGGTATCTCGGGTAAAAGGCTTGCCGTCCACGGTGATCCCGGAGTCGGCCATCGTCACCACGCCGATCGTGCGCCAACCTTCGGGGAGCTCCGCGAACGGCGGGAAGGTGGCCACAAGAGCGTGATCCTCCCCACCGGTGAGCACCCAGTCCAGCGGGTCGGCGCCGAGCGCGGCGCCGACTTCGGTGAGCCGCGCGGGCACGTCGAGGTCGGCAGTACGGACGTCGATCCCGACACCGGAGGCTTCCCCGATGTGGGCCAGGTCGGCGAGCAGGCCGTCGGAGACGTCGATCATGGCCGTGGCGCCGGCCAGCGCGGCGCGGGGACCGGCTTCGTAGGGCGGCTCGGGGCAGCGCTGAGCGTTGACCACGCCGACCGGCGACCGGAACCCGCGACCCAGCACGGCCAGCCCGGCGGCGGCCCAGCCGAGCCGTCCGCAGACCGCGAGGACGTCGCCGGGCCGGGCGCCCGAGCGCGTCACCGGCTCGCGGTCGCCCAGGTCGCCGAGCGCCGTGACGCTGATCACGAGCTGGTCGGCGCGGACCATGTCGCCCCCGGAGACGCCGATGCCGGCGCGCTCGGCCTCGGCCCACATGCCGTCGGCCAGCGCGGTGACGACCTCGCGCGGGGTGTCCGGCGGGCAGGCGAGGCCGACCAGGACGGACGTCGGGGTGGCGCCCATGGCGGCGATGTCGGCCAGGTTGACCGCGACGGCCTTGCGCCCGACGTGCCCGGGCGGCGACCAGTCGAGCCGGAAGTGGACCCCCTGCACGAGGACGTCGGTGCTGGCGACCACCCGGCCGTCGGGCGCGGCGACGACGGCGGCGTCGTCCCCCGGCCCGAGCAGCGTGCCGGGTGGCTGGCGCCGTCCTTCGGTGACAGCGCGGATGAGCGCGAACTCGCCGGTCTCGGCGACCGTTGCGTCGTTCGGTGACACCGGTCACCTCTGCTTTCTCCATCGGGACAAAGATCGATCACCGATAGTCGGATGCCCTATGTTTTTCCGTGAGCTGGCGATACGTTCCTACCTTGAGCCGACCGATCCCGACGAAAGGGCGCGCCGTGGTCCACGCATACATCCTCATCCAGACCGAGGTCGGCAAGGCGGCCGCGGTGGCGGCCGAGATCTCCAGCATCCCGGGCGTCACCAGTTCGGAGGATGTCACCGGACCGTACGACGTGATCGTCCGCGCGGCCGCCGACAGCGTCGACCAGCTGGGCCAGCTCGTGGTCGCGAAGGTGCAGAACGTGGAGGGCATCACGCGGACGCTGACCTGCCCGGTGGTCCATCTCTGAGCAGTGGTGTAGTGGTCCGGTGCCTGATTCCGACACCGGCGCGCCACCCCGCGTGGTGCTCGTCACCGCAGCCGCGCTCGCCGTCGCCCTGGCGGTCGCCGTCGCCGTGTTCGCGCTGACCCACCGCTCTTCGGAGCCGGAGGCCGGCGCGCTGCCGCTCGTCCCGGTGCCCGCCCCCGAGGCGGGGGCCCCGGCGTGCACGACGCTGCTGGGCGCGGTCCCGACGGAGCTGACGTCGAACGGCACCGCGCTGAAGGTCCGTTCACTGGCTTCCCCGGCCCCGCCGGCGACGGTCGCCTGGGGTGACCAGGAGCCGCTGGTCCTGCGCTGCGGCCTGGGCCGCCCCCCGGAGCTGACCCCGACGGCGGCCCTGCGCCTGGTGAACAAGGTCCAGTGGCTCCAGGTCCCGGGCGACGGCGCGTCGACGTGGTACGTGGTGGACCGCGAGGTCTACGCGGCGCTGACCGTGCCGGACAGCGCCGGGACGGGACCGCTGCAGCAGATCTCGGACACCGTGGCGGCGAAGCTGCCGGTCAGGCCGCTGCGGTTCTCCTGAGGTCGGGGGCCGCTCAGCGCAGGCCGGTGCCCCGGGCGACCGCCGTCTCGATGAGCGTGGTCAGCAGCGTCGCGTAGTCCACGCCGGTGACCTCCCACATCTTCGGGTAGGCCGACTTCGTCGTGAAGCCCGGCATCGTGTTGACCTCGTTGATGGTCAGCTCGCCGTCCTCGCCGACGAAGAAGTCGACGCGGGCCAGGCCCTGGCAGTCCAGCGCGCGGAACGCCGCCACCGCCACTGCGCGGAGCTTCTCGGTGAGGGCGTCGTCGAGCTTGGCCGGGATGTCCAGCTCGGCGTCGTCGCCGAGGTACTTGGTTTCGAAGTCGTACCAGGCGTCCTCGTCCTCGGACAGCACCCGGATCTCGGCCGGCAGCGACGCCTCGACGCGGCCGTCCGGGAACTCGAGGACACCGCACTCGACCTCGCGGCCGACGACCGCCGCCTCCACGAGAACCTTCGGGTCGGTCGCGCGGGCCAGCTCGATGGCCGGGTCCAGGTCGGCCCAGGACGCGACGCGCGAGATCCCGACCGACGAACCCGCGCGCGACGGCTTGACGAACACCGGCAGCCCCAGCCGGGCGCGGTCGACGTCGTCCAAAGTGGACTGGTCACGGCGGAGCGCGGCGAAAGTGCCGACCGGAAGCCCTTCCGCGGCAAGGAGTTTCTTCGCCGTCTCCTTGTCCATGGCGGCCGCGCTGGCCAGCACCCCGGGGCCGACGTACGGGATTCCCGCGAGCTCGAGGAGGCCCTGGATGGTGCCGTCCTCGCCGAAGGCGCCGTGCAGCACCGGGAAGACGACGTCCACCTGGGACAACAGCTCGCTTTCGCGCCCGGGCTCGACGGCCACGAGGCCCTGGCTGGACGGGTCGCCGGCGAGGACGAGGCCCTTGCCGTCGTCGACGGACGGGAGTTCGCGGCCGCGGATGGCGAGCTGGGCGGAGTCGCCGGTGCCGAGCACCCAGCGGCCTTCGCGGGTGATCCCGACCGGCACCGCCTCGAACCGCTCCGGGTCGAGGTTGCCCAGCACACTGCCCGCGGACAGGCACGAGATGGTGTGCTCGCTGCTGCGCCCGCCGAACACGACCGCCACCCGGATCTTCTCGCTCATGGTGAGCCACCGTACCCGGTGACCTCGGCGAACAGCCGAGCCCCGTGCGCCGGACGGACCGCCGCGAGCGGTGAGCGCAACCTGCCCGGGCGGTCTCGCGTCTGATAGGTCGAGGGACGGCTGGGCCCGGAAGACAAGCCATCCCCGGCCGGCTTGGGTCCGGAACACGAGCCATCCCCCGGCCAGCTTGGGCCCGGAACACGAGCCATCGCCCGGCCGACTTGGGCCCGGAACACGAGCCCGCCCCCGACCGGCCGGGGCCCGCCCTCCCTGGGCGGGGTTCCGGCAAAGTCGGATTCGCGCGGCCGAGCTGCCGTCGGCGACTACCCCGCGGCAGCGGGCCGCGTCTCAACTCGCTCCGACCGCGACCTTTGTGTCGGGGGGGGGGGGGGGGGGGGGGGGGGGGGGGGGGCAGACAAACCCCCCCCCCAAAACAAAAAAAAAAAAAAAAAAAAAAAAAGAAA
>NZ_JBVJON010000025.1:0-64302 GCF_055583145.1 Amycolatopsis sp. NPDC104819
TTCGGGTCGGGCTGGGGGGCCTGGGCCTTGGCTTTGGGGGAAAAGCTGGGGAGTGGAAAACCTTTCCCGGTTTTTTGGGGGTTTTTTGGGGTTCTCCCACCCCCCCGAAACACTCACGACATCTTCTCCAGACTTCCGGCGGGCTGTCCTGGTCACTGCGCGGACGGCCCGCCGGATCCCCACCCACGAGAACCGCCCACCGGAGTCCGGTGGGCGGTTCTTCGCGTCAGGCAGGAACCGGCCGCCCACGTAGTGAATGACTCATTCATGTCGTCAGACGACATGAATGAGTCATTCACTACGTTCGGGCCTCAGCGCACCCCGTAGAACTCCCGGACCCGGTCGGCGATGTAGTCCTGGTCCGCTTCGGACAGTCCCGTGTGCGTCGGCAGGCACAGGCCCTCGGCGGCGAACCGGGCGGCCTTCAGCTCGGTCCAGGACTCGCGGAAGTACATCGGCTGACGGCTCATCGGCGGGAAGAACGGCCGGGTGTCCACCCCCGCCGACGTCAGGTGGGCGCGCAGCTCCTCGCGGTCGTCGGCCAGCAGGTCGTACATCCACAGCACGTCCCGGCCCGGCATCCGCGTGACACCGGGGAAGTCGAGGCGCTCGTCGTAGCGCTTCTCGATCTGGGCGCGCAGCTCGAGGATCTCGTCGAAGCGCTCCACCTGGGCCAGCGCCACCCCGGCCTGCAGGTTGGTCATCCGGAAGTTGTACGCGAGCTGCTTGTGGACGAAGTCGTGGGCCTTGCCGGCCGCCATGCCGCGCAGGTGCGCCATCTGGGCGGCCAGCCGCGGGTCGTTCGTCAGGCAGATGCCGCCCTCGCCGGAGGACACGATCTTGTTGGCGTACAACGAGAAGCACGCGACGTCGCCGACCGGGCGGACGCCGTGCGCCTCCGCGGTGTCCTCGACGACGCGCAGGTTGTACTGGAACGCCAGGTCCATCACCGCGTCCATGTCGCAGCGGCGGCCGTGCACGTGGACCGGCATGATCGCCTTGGTGCGCGGGGTGATCGCGGCCTCGGCGAGCGCCGGGTCGAGCGTGAGGTCGCTCAGGCAGTCGACGAACACCGGGGTCGCGCCGGTGTAGGTGACCGCCCACGCCGAGGCCACGTAGGTGAACTCGGGCACCAGCACCTCGTCGCCCGGGCCGATGCCCAGCGCGCGCAGGGCGAGCGTCAGCGCCGCCGTGCCCGACGAGCAGGCGACGCCGTGCGCCTGGTCGTTCCACGCGGCGAACGCCTCCTCGAACCGGCGGACGAACGGCCCCTGCGCGGAGATCCAGCCGGTCTCGACCGCTTCGGTGACGTAGTCGATCTCCCGGCCCGTGAGGTACGGCTGGGAGACGGGGTAACGGATGGCCATCGGGTCCTCGCAAGCCTTCGGGGATACCGGAAAGCTGCAGGATGGGCCGGAACGGCAAGGGAAATCACCAGTGATCGCCGCGGAACCCGGGCATTGTCGAGTGTTTTCCCGAGTCGGCGGGGCGTCCAATGATGGCGATCAACGGCAGTCTCGGGTAGCCGTGGGCGTGGCCGGCCGGTGGACGTGGGAGAACCATGACAAAACGAGCATTGATCACGGGCATCACGGGGCAGGACGGCTCCTACCTCGCCGAGCACCTGCTCGGCCTGGGGTACCAGGTCTGGGGCCTGGTGCGCGGCCAGGCCAACCCCCGCAAGTCGCGCGTGAGCCGGCTGGCCGCGGAGCTGAACTTCGTGCACGGCGATCTGCTCGACCAGGCGAGCCTCGTCGCGGCCGTGGACCTCGTCCAGCCGGACGAGGTGTACAACCTGGGTGCGATCTCGTTCGTCCCGATGTCCTGGCAGCAGGCGGAGCTCACCACCGACGTCAACGGCATGGGCGTGCTGCGCGTGCTCGAGGCGATCCGGATGGTCTGCGGGCTCGACAAGTCGCGGGCCGCGCCGGGCGGGCAGATCCGCTTCTACCAGGCCTCGTCGTCGGAGATGTTCGGCAAGGCGGCCGAGACGCCGCAGAACGAGCTGACGATCCTGCACCCGCGCAGCCCGTACGGCGTCGCGAAGTGCTACGGCCACTACATCACCCGCAACTACCGCGAGTCCTACGGGATGTATGGCGTCTCCGGCATCTTGTTCAACCACGAGTCCCCGCGCCGCGGCATGGAGTTCGTCACCCGCAAGATCTCCAACGCCGTCGCGCGGATCAAGCTGGGCGTGCAGGACGAGCTGCGGCTGGGCAACCTCGACGCGGTCCGCGACTGGGGTTTCGCCGGCGACTACGTGCGCGCCATGCACCTGATGCTGCAGCAGGACGAAGCCGTCGACTACGTGATCGGCACCGGCCGGATGCACACGGTCCGCCAGGCGGCCGAGCTCGCCTTCGCCGCGGCCGGGCTCGACTGGCGCGACCACGTCGTCGTCGACCCGGGCCTGGTGCGCCCGGCCGAGGTCGAGGTGCTCTGCGCCGACGCGACCCGCGCCTACGCCGGGCTGGGCTGGCGGCCGACCGTGTCGTTCGAAGAGCTGATGCGGATGATGGTCGAGTCCGACCTCACCCAGACCAGCCGTGAGCTGGACCTGGGCGAGGCGCTGACGGCCGCCGTCTGGTAGGCACGCGCTTTTTCCCGAGAGGGACACCAAAGACATTCGCGCCCCGGGCGGCAGGCCGCCGGGCGCCGGGTTGGGCGGAGCAGCAGCCGTCCCGGGGCGCACCGCTCGCCGTCGTGTCGGGATGGGTTGCTGATTCATGGACAACGAACAGAAGCTCCGGAGCTACCTCAAGCGGGCGAGCGCGGACCTCGTGCGCACCCAGCAGAAGCTGGAGGAACTGGAGAGCCGCGCGGCCGAGCCGGTCGCGATCGTCGGGGTCGGCTGCCGCTACCCCGGTGGGGTCGCCGGGCCCGAGGACTTCTGGGAGCTGCTGAGCTCCGGGCGCGACGGCGTCACCGGGCTCCCGGCCGACCGCGGCTGGGACCTCGGCGCGCTCGCCGCGGACGGCGGCGAGGCGGCGATGTCCGGCGGTTTCCTGCTCGACGCGGCCGAGTTCGACGCGGGGTTCTTCGGCATCTCGCCGCGGGAAGCGGCCGAAATGGACCCGCAGCAGCGGATCCTGCTCGAGACGGCGTGGGAGGCGGTCGAACGCGCCGGGATCGTGCCCGCGACGCTGAAGGGCACCCGGACCGGCGTGTTCGTCGGGGCGATGGCCCAGGAGTACCTGACCGGCGCGGCGGGCCCGTCCGAAGGCTTTCTCCTGACCGGCAACACGAACAGCGTGCTGTCCGGCCGGCTGGCCTACGTCCTCGGCCTGGTCGGCCCGGCGGTCACCGTGGACACCGCGTGCTCGTCGTCGCTGGTCGCGATCCACCTGGCCGCGCAGTCGCTGCGCGCGGGGGAGTCGGAGCTCGCCCTGGCCGGCGGGGTCACGGTGATGTCCGCGCCGACGACGTTCGTGGAGTTCAGCCGCCAGGGCGGGCTGTCCCCGGACGGCCGCTGCCGCTCGTTCGCCGACTCCGCCGCCGGCACCGGCTGGGCCGAGGGCGCGGGCGTGCTGGTGCTGGAACGGCTTTCCGACGCCCGCCGCCACGGCCACCCGGTGCTCGCCGTGGTCCGCGGCAGCGCGGTCAACTCCGACGGCGCCACGAACGGCCTCACCGCGCCCAACGGGCCTTCCCAGCAGCGCGTGATCCGCGAGGCGCTGAAGGCGTCCCGGCTCGCGCCCGCTCAGGTCGACGTCGTCGAGGCGCACGGGACCGGCACCACGCTGGGCGACCCGGTCGAGGCGCAGGCGCTGCTGGCGACCTACGGGCAGGACCGGCCGGCGCCGCTGCTGCTCGGTTCGGTGAAGTCGAACTTCGGGCACACCCAGGCCGCCGCGGGGGTCGCCGGGGTGATCAAGGTCGTGCTGGCCATGCGCGCGGGCCTCGTGCCGCCGACGCTGCACGTCGACACGCCGTCGTCCCATGTGGACTGGACCGCCGGGCGCGTGGAGCTGGCCACCGCCGCGACGCCGTGGCCGGAGACCGGCGAACCGCGCCGCGCCGGCGTTTCGTCGTTCGGGCTGAGCGGCACGAACGCGCACGTGATCCTCGAGCAGGCCCCGGCCGCGGAGGAACCGGCTCCCGAGCGTGTCACGCGGCCGGTGCCGATCGTGGTCTCGGGCCGGTCCGAGGACGCGGTGCGCGCGCAGGCCGCGCGGCTGGCCGAGCTGCTCGACCGGGGCGCTCCGCTCGCCGACGTCGGGTTTTCGCTCGCCACCGCGCGCACGGCGTTCGACGTCCGGTCCACTGTGGTCGGTTCGGAGCCCGCCGCGGTCGCGGAGTCGCTACGGGAGCTGACCGCGTTCGGCGCGCCGCGGGTGAAGGGCCGGACCGCGTTCCTGTTCACCGGCCAGGGTTCCCAGCGGCTCGGGATGGGCCGCGCGCTGCACGCCGCGTACCCGGTGTTCGCGGCGGCGTTCGACGACGTCCTCGCCCGGCTCGAGCCCGGGCTGCGGGACGTCGTGTGGGGTGACGACGCCGCGCGGCTCGCGGACACCGCCCGGGCCCAGCCGGCGATCTTCGCCGTCGAGGTCGCGCTCTTCCGTCTCCTGGAGTCGTGGGGTGTGCGGCCCGCCGTGCTCGCCGGGCACTCGGCCGGCGAGATCGCCGCCGCCCACTGCGCGGGTGTGCTCTCCCTCGACGACGCCTGCACGCTGGTCTCGGCCCGCGCCCGCCTGATGGGCGCGTTGCCCGCCGGGGGCGCGATGGTCGCCGTGCGCGCGTCCGAAGAGGACGTTCGCGCGTCGCTTGTGGACGGTGTGGACATCGCGGCGGTGAACGGGCCTTCGGCCGTGGTGGTGTCCGGTGTGGAGGATGCCGTCCTGGCGATCGCCGCGCGGTTCGAGCGCACGACGCGACTGCGCGCCTCCCACGCGTTCCACTCGCACCTGATGGACCCGATGCTGCCCGCGTTCCGCGAGGTGGTCTCGGGACTGACCTTCACCGAGCCGTCGGTGCCGCTGGAGACGGCGGGCGACGTCACCGACCCGGAGTTCTGGGTGCGGCACGTCCGCGACACCGTCCGCTTCGGTGACGTCCTCGCACGCCTGGCCGGGTCGGGAGTGAACCGGTTCGTCGAGGTGGGGCCGGAAGCCGCGCTGACGCCGCTGGTCGAGGTGCCCGGCGCGCTCGCCGTGCCGGTGCTGCGCAAGGACCGCGACGAGACCACCGCCGTCGCCGAGGCGCTCGGCCGGCTGCACGGTGACGGCGTCGCCGTGGACTGGCCCGCCTTCTTCGCCGGCACCGCCACCCGGGTCGACCTGCCCACCTACGCCTTCCAGCGGCAGCGGTTCTGGCCGCGCGACACCGGCCGCGGCCGCGGCGACCTGCGCTCGGCCGGGCTGCGCAGCGTCGACCACCCGCTGCTGGGCACGGCGGTCGAGGTCGCCGACGCCCGCGGCCTGCTGCTGACCGGCCGTCTGGACGCGGGCACGCACGCCTGGCTCGCCGACCACCGCGTCGGCGGCGCGGTGGTCGTGCCCGGCACCGCGCTGCTGGAGCTGGCCGTGCGCGCCGGCGCCGAGACCGGCTGCCCGGACGTCGAAGACCTGACGCTCACCCGCCCGCTGGTGCTCGGCGCGGAGCGGGTCGTCGTGCAGGTCTGGGTCGGCGCCCCCGACGAGCAAGGCCGCCGGCCGGTGGCCGTGCACTCCCGCCCCGACGGCGAGGTCAGCTGGACCTCGCACGCCGTCGGCCGGCTGGCCGAACGCCTCGACGTCACAGCTTCGGCTCTCGAGACCTGGCCGCCCGCGGACGCCACGGCCGTCGACCTCGCCGGCTTCTACGACGAACGCGAGTACGGCCCGGCGTTCCAGGGCCTGCGGGCGGCCTGGCGGGCCGGCGACGACGTCTTCGCCGAGGTCGCGCTCCCCGACGACGTCGAGGCCGAGACCTTCGACCTGCACCCCGCGCTGTTCGACGCGGCGCTGCACGCGGCGGCGCTCTTCGGCGGCCCGGGCGGGGTGCCGTTCTCGTGGCAGGACGTCGCCGTGCGCGCGGTCGGCGCGACCGCGCTGCGCGTCACGCTGCGCAAGACCGGCGACGAGACCCTGGCGCTGGCACTGACCACACCGGACGGCGACCTCGTCGCGACGGCCGGGTCGCTGATCGTGCGCCCGATCGTGACCGAAGCCCCGGTCACCGGCGGCGGGATCCACCGCGTCGACTGGACCGAGCCCGTCACCGGCGTCACGGACGCCGACGCCGACGTCGTCACCCTGGCCGTCCCGGACGGCACCCCACCCGAAGCCGCCCGCGCGCTCGCGGAAGAGGCCCTGGAGCTGCTGCGCGAACGGCTGACCGAGGACGCGCGCCGGCTGGCGCTGGTCGTCCCGGCCGGGCTGCCCGGGACCGCCGTGCGCGGGCTCGTGCTGGCAGCGCAGCAAGAACACCCCGGCCGGTTCGTGCTGGTCGAGTCCGCCGAGCCGGTCGCCGAGGACGTTCTCGAGACGGCCCTGACCACCGGCGAGCCGCGGCTCCTGGTCCGTGACGGGCGGATCCTCGCGCCCCGGCTGGTGCGCACGACGACCGGCGAGCCGGGGGAGTGGAACCCGGCCGGGACCGTCCTGGTCACCGGCGGCACCGGCGAGCTCGGCCGCGCCCTCGCCGGGCACCTCGTGCGCGACCACGGCGTCCGGCACCTGCTGCTGGTGAGCCGGCGCGGAGCCGCGCCCGAGGGCCTGGTCACCGAGCTGGCCGGGCTGGGCGCGGACGTCACCGTCGCCGCCTGCGACGTGAGCGACCGCGACGCGCTGGCCGCGCTGCTGGCCGGGATCCCGGCCGCGCACCCGCTCACCGCCGTCGTGCACGCCGCCGGTGTTCTCGACGACGGGCTCCTCGACCGCCTCGGCGCCGGCCGCCTCGCGACGGTGTTCGCGCCGAAGGCCGACGCCGCGTGGCACCTGCACGAGCTGACCCGCGACCTCGAGCTCGACGCGTTCGTGCTGTTCTCCTCGCTCGCCGGCACGCTCGGCGCGGCCGGCCAGGCCAATTACGCCGCGGCCAACGCGTTCCTGGACACCCTCGCCCAGGAACGCCGGGCCGCGGGACTGCCCGCGGTGTCGCTGGCGTGGGGCCCGTGGGGCGGGGACGGCATGGCGGGCGCCGCCGGTGGCCGCTTCGCCCGGCTGGGCATCCCGGCGCTCACCGAGGCCGAGGGGCTCGCCCTGTTCGACGCCGCGCTGGCGGCCGGGGAGCCGGCCGTCGTGCCGGTCCGGTTCGACCTGCCGGTGCTCGCCGCCCAGCCGGACCCGCCCGCCCTGCTGCGCTCGCTGGCCGGCGGCCGCCGCGCGGTACGGGCCGCCGGGGGCGCCGGCCGGCTGGCGCAGCAGCTGTCCACTTTGGACGACGCCGGCCGGGTCGCGCGGGTGACCGACCTGGTCCGCCGCGAGGTCGCCGCCGTGCTCGGCCACGCCGGTGCCGCGGCGGTCGAGCCGTCGCGCTCGTTCGCCGAACTCGGCTTCGACTCGCTGACCGCCGTCGAGCTGCGCAACCGCCTCGACGCGGCGACCGGCCTGCGGCTGTCCGCGACCACGGCGTTCGACTACCCGACCCCGGTCGCCCTCGCCGACCACCTGCGCGACCGGCTGCTCGGCGCCGACGCGGGCGCTCCGGTCCGCACCCGGACGGCCGCCGCCGACGACGACCCGGTCGTCATCGTCGGCATGAGCTGCCGCTTCCCCGGCGGCATCACCTCGCCGGAGGACCTCTGGACGGCGGTGGCCGAGGGCCGCGACACGACGTCGCCGTTCCCGGTCAACCGCGGCTGGGACCTCGGCGCGCTCTACCACCCGGACCCCGACCACCCCGGCACGTCCTACACCCGCGAAGGCGGTTTCCTGCACGACGCGGGCGAGTTCGACGCCGCGTTCTTCGGCATGAGCCCGCGCGAGGCCGAAGCCACCGACCCGCAGCAGCGCCTGCTGCTGGAGGCGTCCTGGACGGCGATCGAGCGCGCCGGCATCGACCCGCGCACCCTGCGCGGCAGCACGACCGGCGTGTTCGCCGGCGTGATGTACCACGACTACGGCCTGGTGCTGGCCGGCGGCGACTTCGAAGGCTTCCAGGGCAGCGGGACGGCGGCCAGCGTCGTGTCCGGCCGCGTCGCCTACACCCTCGGCCTCGAAGGGCCCGCGGTCACCATCGACACGGCGTGCTCGTCGTCGCTGGTGGCGCTGCACTGGGCGGCCCAGGCGCTGCGCTCGGGGGAGTGCTCGCTCGCGCTCGCCGGCGGGGTGACGGTGATGTCCACCCCGAACTCCTTCGTCGAATTCTCCCGCCAGCGCGGCCTTTCCCCCGACGGCCGGTGCCGGTCCTACGCGGACGACGCCGACGGTGTCGGCTGGTCCGAGGGTGTCGGTGTGCTGGTGCTGGAGCGGCAGTCGGACGCGCGCCGGCACGGGCACCGCGTCCTGGCCGTGGTGCGCGGCTCGGCGGTGAACTCCGACGGCGCGTCCAATGGCCTGACCGCGCCGAACGGGCCTTCGCAGCAGCGGGTGATCCGTGCGGCGCTGGCCACGTCTGGTCTGTCCACTTCGGACGTCGACGTCGTCGAAGGGCACGGCACCGGCACCACGCTGGGTGACCCGATCGAAGCCCAGGCGCTGCTGGCGACCTACGGGCAGGACCGCTCGACGCCGTTGCTGCTCGGCTCGGTGAAGGCGAACATCGGGCACACGCAGGCCGCGGCCGGCGTCGCGGGCATCATCAAGATGGTCCTCGCGATGCAGCACGGCACGGTGCCGGGTTCACCGCACGCGGGCGAGCCGTCGTCCCATGTGGACTGGACGGAAGGCGCGGTGTCGCTGGCTTCGGCCGCGACGCCGTGGCCTTCGTCGGACCGGCCGCGACGCGCGGGCGTCTCGTCGTTCGGCATCAGCGGCACCAACGCGCACGTCGTGCTCGAAGCGGCCCCGGCCGTCGAGCAGGCGGCCGTCGACACGCTCGAAGACGCGCCGCTGGTGCTTTCGGCCCGGACCGCCGAGGGGCTGCGGGCCCAGGCCGCGAACCTGGCCCGGCTCGACTTCCCGCGCGGTGACCTGGCGTGGTCGCTGGCGACGACGCGGACGGCGTTCGAACACCGGGCCGTCGTGCTCGGCGCGGACCGTGCGCCGGCGCTGGCCGCGTTGGCGGCCGGCGCCCCGGCGCCCGGCGTGGTGAGCGGCGTGGTCACCGGCGGCGGGCTCGCGTTCGTCTTCCCCGGCCAGGGTGCGCAGCGGCTCGGGATGGGCCGCGAGCTGGCGGCGCGGTTCCCGGTGTTCGCCGACGTGTTCACCGACGTGCTGGACCGGTGCGACCCGGGTCTCCGTGACGTGGTCTGGGGTTCGGACGCGGCCGCGCTGGAGAGGACCGGCAACGCGCAGCCGGCGCTGTTCGCGTTCGGCGTGGCGGCGTTCCGGCTGCTGGAGTCGTGGGGCGTGCGCCCCGACGTCGTCGCGGGGCACTCGGTCGGCGAGATCGCGGCCGCGCACGTGTCGGGAGTGCTGTCGCTGGACGACGCGTGCACACTGGTGTCCGCCCGCGCGCGGCTGATGGAGGCGCTGCCGGGCGGCGGGGCGATGGTCGCGGTGCGCGCGTCCGAAGAGGACGTCCGCGCGTCCCTTGTGGACGGTGTGGACATCGCCGCGGTGAACGGCCCTTCGGCCGTGGTGCTGTCGGGGGTCGAGGAGGCCGTGCTGGCGGTCGCGTCCCGCTTCGGCAAGTCGACGCGGCTTTCGGTGTCGCACGCGTTCCACTCGCACCTGATGGACCCGATGCTGGACGCGTTCCGCGCGGTGGTCTCGCCGCTGACTTTTTCCCCGCCGGCGCTGACTTTCCTTTCTCACGGCGACGTGTGTTCGCCGGAGTACTGGGTCGAGCACGTGCGCACGACGGTCCGGTTCGCGGAGGCAGTCGAGGACGCGGCGTCGACGTACCTGGAGCTGGGTCCGGACGGCACGCTGTCGGCGCTGCTGGACCGCCCCGGAACGGTGCCGCTGCTGCGCAAGGACCGCCCGGAGCCGGAGTCGGCTCTGTCCGCGCTGGCGACCCTGCACACGCGCGGCTGCCGGGTGGACTGGCGCGAGTACCTGGGCGGCGGGCGCGTGGTCTCGTTGCCGACGTACCCGTTCCAGCGTGAGCACTATTGGGCTTCGGCTGCCCCGCGGGTTGCGGAGCAGCCGGAGGGCCCGCTGTGGGAGGCAATCGGCCGCGGCGACGCGTCGGAGCTGGCGGGGTTGCTGGACCTGGGGGAGGAGCAGCGCTCATCCCTGGAGACGCTCCTCCCGGCGTTGACGGGCTGGCGCGACCGCCGGGCGGCCGAGGAGACGGCGAAGTCCTGGCGGTACCGGACGGAGTGGCACCCGTTCCGGACGGCGGAAACCCCAGCGTTGAGCGGCCGTTGGCTGCTGGTGACGGCATCGGCGGAGGAGGGAGCCGAGCTCGAGGCCGCACTGGCCGCCCACGGCGCAACGGTGACCCACATCGTGACGGCGGCCCTCACGGCCGGCGATCCCGCGGCCACCGGGCAACCCGCAGCCGAGGCAGTGTCGGCGGCCGGCGACCCCGCAGCCACCGAGGCAGCTGGCGCCGTGCCGCCCTTCGACCACTCCGCCGTCGACCGCGCCACCCTCGCCGCCGCGCTCGCCGCTGCCGGGCCCGCCGAAGGCGTCATCCACCTCCCGACCCCGCACGACCGCGGCCTCCGCGATCTCCTCACCCTCGTCCAAGCCCTCGGCGATGCCGACCTCGACCTCCGCCTCTGGTGCCTCACCACCGGCGCCGTCGCCACCCCCGGTGACCACGCCCCCGATCCCGCCGCCGCACGCCTCTGGGGCTTCGGTCGCACCGTCGCGCTTGAACAACCCGCGCTCTGGGGTGGCCTCGTCGACCTTCCCGCCACCCTCGACCTCCCCGCCACTCGCCGCCTGGCCGCCGTCCTGGCCGGCACCGGTGAAGACCAGATCGCCCTGCGGGCCCAAGGCGCTTTCGGCCGCCGGGTCGTGCGGTACCGGCCGGTCGAGGCTCCGGGCCGGTTCCGGGCGCGCGGCACCGTCCTGGTCACCGGGGGCACCGGCGCGCTCGGCGCGTCCGTCGCGCGGTGGCTCGCGAACGCCGGGGCCGACCACCTCGTGCTCGTCAGCCGCCGCGGGTCCGACGCGCCTGGCGCGGACGAGCTCGAACAAGAACTCACCGCCGCCGGGGCGCGCGTCACGATCGCGAAAGCCGACGTCGCGGACCGCGCCGCCGTCGAATCCCTGCTCGAGCAGCACTCCGACCTCACCGGCGTCGTCCACACCGCCGGGGTCGCGCAGGCGATGGACCCCGTGCACACCACGGACTTCGCCGAGCTGACCCGCGTCACGGCCGCCAAGACCGACGGCGCCGCGCACCTCGACGCCCTGCTCGCCGGGCACGACCTCGACTTCTTCCTGCTCTTCGGCTCCGTCGCCGGCGTCTGGGGCAGCGGGGGCCAGGCCGCCTACGCCGCCGGGAACGCCTACCTCGACGCCCTCGCCGAGGCCCGGCGCGCCACCAGCCGCCGGGCGACCTCCATCGCCTGGGGCGCCTGGGCGGAGGAGGGCATGGCCACCGACGAGCACGTCGCCGGTCAGCTGAGCCGGCGCGGCCTCGGGTTCCTCTCGACCGAAAACGCCCTCGCCGAGCTCGAACGCGCCCTCGTGCGGGACGACACCACCGTCGTGGTCGCCGACGTCACCTGGGACACCTTCCTGCCCGTCTTCACCGCCACCCGCCCCACCCGGCTCTTCGACGCGTTCGCCGAGGCCCGGCCCGAACCGGTGAGTGCCGTCGTCAGCGCCTTCGCCGCCCGCTTCGCCGGGATGTCCGAGGACGAACGCGACCGCGCCCTGCTCGACCTGGTCCGCGCCGAAGCCGCCGCCGTGCTCGGGCACGTCACCGCGGACGCCGTCGCCGAAGAACGCGCTTTCCGCGACCTCGGCTTCGACTCGCTCACCGCCGTCGAGTTCCGCCGTCACCTCGCCGAAGCGACCGGCCTCGCCCTGCCCGCGACGCTCGTCTTCGACCACCCGACCCCGCTCGCGCTGGTCGCGTTCCTGCGGGCCGAGATCGACGGTTCGGGCACCGCCGACGCCGTCGTCGCGACGACCGGCGCCACCGACGAGCCGATCGCCATCGTCGGCATGGGCTGCCGCTTCCCCGGCGGGGTCACCACGCCCGAAGAACTCTGGACGCTGGTCACCGGCGGCGTGGACGCGATCTCGTCGTTCCCCGGCGACCGCGGCTGGGACGCCGCCGGCCTGTTCGACCCCGACCCCGAACGCGGCGGCAAGACCTACTCGACGCTCGGCGGTTTCCTCGAGAACGCCGCCGAGTTCGACGCCGGCTTCTTCGGCATCTCGCCGCGCGAGGCGCTGTCGATGGACCCGCAGCAGCGGCTGCTGCTGGAAGTCTCGTGGGAGGCGTTCGAACGCGCGGGCGTCGACCCGGCCGCCGTCCGGGGCAGCCGGACCGGCGTGTTCGTCGGCTCCAGCTTCCAGGACTACGGCGTCGCCACCGGCGACGGCACCGAGGGCCACCTCGTCACCGGCACCATCCCGAGTGTCCTTTCCGGACGGTTGTCGTACCTGTTCGGGTTCGAAGGCCCGTCGGTCACCGTCGACACGGCGTGTTCGTCGTCGCTGGTCGCGCTGCACCTGGCGTGCCAGTCGCTGCGCTCCGGCGAATCCGAGCTGGCCATCGCCGGCGGCGTCACGGTGATGGCGTCACCGGACCCGTTCGTCGCGTTCAGCCGCCAGCGGGCCCTCGCCTTCGACGGCCGCTGCAAGGCGTTCTCCGACGAAGGCGACGGCATGTCGCTCGCCGAAGGCGCCGGGATGCTCGTGCTGGAAAGGCTTTCCGAGGCTCAGCGGCTCGGTCACCCGATCCTGGCCGTGGTTCGCGGCACCGCCGTCAACTCCGACGGCGCGTCCAACGGCCTCACCGCGCCCAACGGCCCGTCGCAGCAACGCGTCATCCGACAGGCGCTGGCCAACGCCGGGCTCACACCGTCCGAAGTGGACGCTCTCGACGCGCACGGCACCGGCACCGCCCTCGGCGACCCCATCGAAGTCCAGGCGCTGCAGGCCACTTACGGCCGGGACCGCGAGCGGCCGCTGCTGATCGGCTCGGTGAAGTCCAATATCGGGCACACCCAGTCGGCCGCGGGCGTCGCCAGCCTGATCAAGATGGTGCACGCTATGCGCCACGGTGTGCTGCCACGCACGCTGCATGTCGGTCGGCCGTCCACGAAGATCGACTGGTCGGCCGGGGCGGTCGAGCTGCTCGCCGAGGAGACGGCCTGGCCGGAGACCGGGCACCCGCGCCGCGCCGGCGTTTCGTCGTTCGGCATCAGCGGCACCAACGCCCACGCGATCATCGAAGCGGCGCCCGCTCTCGATGCGGCGCCGGAGCCGTCGCACTCCGGAACGGTCGTGTGGCCGCTGTCGGCGAAGAGCGCGGCCGCGTTGAAGGCGCAGGCCTCGCGGCTGCTGGACTTGCTCGACGACCCGCGCCCTGTCGACGTCGGCTGGACTCTCGCCCACGCCCGCGGGACGTTCGAGCACCGGGCCGTGGTGGTCGGCGAAGACGCCGCCGACCTGCGGCGCGGCCTGACCGCGCTCGTCGGCGACACCGCCGATCCTGCGCTTGTGCAGGGTGTGGCCAAGCGGTCCGGCGCGCCGGTTTTCGTTTTCCCCGGCCAGGATTCGCAGTGGCCGGGCATGGCCCGTGAGCTCCTGACCTCGTCCCCGGTGTTCGCCGCCCGGCTGGCCGAGTGCGCCGCCGCGCTCGACCCCTTTGTCGACTGGTCGCTGGGGGACGTGCTGCACGAGGACGCCTTGACTCGCGTTGACGTTGTACAGCCGGTGTTGTGGGCTGTGCTCGTATCGCTGGCGGAGCTGTGGCGTGCGCACGGCGTCGAACCGGTCGCCGTGATCGGGCATTCGCAGGGGGAAATCGCCGCTGCGTGTGTCGCGGGTGCACTGTCCCTTGAGGACGGTGCGCGCGTGGTGGCGCTGCGGTCGAAGCTGATCGCCGAATGCCTGTCCGGGCACGGCGCGATGCTGTCCGTCGTGGCGGGCGGCGACGAAGTGCGGGCGCTGATCGGCGACCTGGCCGACCGGATCGCCGTCGCGGCGGTGAACGGGCCGCGTTCGGTGACGGTGTCCGGCGAGCCCGCCGCGCTGGCGGAGTTCGAGGTCCGGCTGGCCAAGGCCGGGCTGATGCGCTGGCGGCTGGACGGGGTCGACTTCGCGGCGCACTCGCCGCAGGTCGACGGGATCGCGGCCGAGCTGGCCGAGCTGCTGGCCCCGGTGTCCCCGCGCGACACCGGCGTCCGGTTCTACTCGACGGTCACCGGCGGCCTCGTCGAGCCGGGGGAGCTGACCGGTGACTACTGGTGCCGCAACCTGCGCGGCACGGTCGAGTTCGCGGCGGCGCTGGCGGCCGCGGTCGCCGACGGGCACGCGGTGTTCGTCGAGTCGAGCCCGCACCCGGTGTTCGGCATGGCGATCGGGGAGCTGGCCGAGACGGCCGGCGTCCCGGTCACGGCGCTCGGCACGTTGCGCCGCGACGACGGCGGCGCCGACCGGTTCCTGAAGTCCCTCGCCGAGGCGCACACGCGAGGGGTGGCGGTCGACTGGGCGGACACGCTCACCGGCGGCCGCCGCGTGGACCTGCCGACCTACGCGTTCCAGCACGAGCACTACTGGGCCATCGACGAAGCTCCAGCTCCCACCGCGCCGGCCGACGACGAGCTGTGGCAGGCCATCACCCGCGACGACCGGGCGGGGCTGACGAACCTGCTCGACCTGGACGATCGCCAGCAGTCCGCTTTGGACGACCTGCTGCCGGCGTTGTCGGCATGGCACGCCCGCCGCGACGAAGAGTCCACGGTGGACGCCTGGCGCTACCGGATCACGTGGCGCCCGGTCCGCCCGGCCGGGACGACCCTGTCCGGCACCTGGCTGGTGCTCGGCACCGGCGTGGAGGGTGAAGAGGAGATCGCTGAGACCCTGCGCGGCCACGGCGCCGAGGTGCGCACGGTGGTGCTCGGCGAAGACCAGATCGGCCGTGAGGATCTGGCCGCGGCGCTTGGCGCGGGCGGCTTGGGCGGTTCTAGGGATGTCACTTTGCTCGGCGCCGCTGACCTGGGCGGTTCCGAGGATGTCGCCGCGCTCGCCTCGCGCGGCTCGGCCAGTGCCGAGGATGCCACTTCGCTCGGAGCGGGTGGCTCGGCCGATTCCCCAGATCCCGCGCCCGGGGATCTCGAAGGCATCACCGGGATCGTCTCCCTCCTCGCCACCGACCACACTCCGACCGACCACCCCGGGCTCGACCGCGGCCTCCTCCGCACCCTCTCGCTCGTCCAAGCCGTCGCCGGGAGCGAGCCTGCTCCGCGCGTCTGGGCGCTTACCCGCGGGGCCGTCTCCACCGGGCCTTCCGACCCCGTCCGCGACCCCGCGCAAGCCCAGGTCCACGGCCTCGGCTGGTCCGCCGCCCTCGAACACCCCGCGCAGTGGGCGGGGCTCGTCGACCTGCCCGAAACCCTCGACTCCGCCGCCGCCCGGCGGCTCGTCGCGGTGCTAGCCGGGGCCGGGGACGAAGACCAGTTCGCCGTCCGCTCAGGGGGTGCCTTCGCGCGGCGGCTCGTGCCCGCCCCGGTCAAAGACACGCCGCGGCGGGCCTACCGCGCCCACGGCACCGCCGTCATCACCGGCGGGACCGGCACCCTCGGCCCGCACCTGGCCCGCTGGCTCGCCGCCGAAGGCATCGAGCACCTCGTGCTCACCGGACGCCGCGGTCCCGACGCGCCCAACGCCCAAGCGCTCCGAGACGAGCTCGGCACCTCGGCCGAGGTCGTCTCGCTCGACGTCACCGACCGGGACGCCGTCGCCGGCCTGATCACCAGGCTGAAGAGCGAGGGCCGGCGGATCACCACCGTTGTGCACACCGCCGCCCACATCGCGCTCGCTCCGCTCACCGGCACCACCCCGGCCGCCTTCGCCGAGGTTCTCGACGCCAAGGTGACCGGCGCCGCCAACCTCGACAGCGTCCTCGACGAGCTCCTCGACGAAGGCGAGCTCGAGCACTTCGTGCTGTACTCCTCGACCGCCGGCCTGTGGGGCAGCGGGGACCACGGCGCCTACTCCGCGGCCAACGCCCACCTCGTCGCGCTCGCCGAGCAGCGGCGCGCCCGCGGGGTGCCCGCCACCACCGTCGCCTGGGGCATCTGGGCCGACGACCGGGAGCTGGGCCGGGTCGACCCCGGCCGGATCCTGCGCAGCGGCCTGCGGTTCATGGAACCCCGGCTCGCGCTCGCCGGGCTCAAGCGCGCGCTCGCCGACGACGAGACCTCCCTGCTCATCGCCGACCTCGACTGGGACCGCTACCACCCGGTGTTCACGTCGGTGCGGCCGAGCCCGCTGTTCTCCGAGCTGCCCGCGGTCCGGCGGCTCGCCGCGACGGCCGACGACACCGCCGACGCCTCGGCGTTCGCGAGCCGGGTCCGGGCGCTGCCCGCGACCGCCGGCCGCCGGCTCGTCGTCGACCTCGTGCGGGCCGAGGCGGCCGCCGTGCTCGGGCACCCGAGCGGGGACGCCGTCGAGGCCGACCGCGCGTTCCGCGAGCTGGGCTTCGACTCGCTCACCGCGGTCGACCTGCGCAACCGCCTCGAGGTCGTGACCGGCCTCAGCCTGCCCAGCACCGTGGTGTTCGACTACCCGAACGCGGCCACCCTCGCCGGCTTCATCCTGTCCACAGTGGATGGTCCGGTGGCTGGAGAGACCGTCGTCGCGGCCACCGCCGTCGACGAGCCGATCGCCATTGTCGGCATGAGCTGCCGGTTCCCCGGCGGCGTGACTTCACCGGAAGCGTTGTGGCAACTGGTCATCGGCGGTGGCGACGCGATCTCGTCGTTCCCGCCGGACCGCGGCTGGGACAACGCCGGGCTGTTCGACGCCGACCCCGACCGCAGCGGCAAGACCTACTCGACGCTCGGTGGTTTCCTCGACGGCGTCGCGGACTTCGACGCGGGGTTCTTCGGCATCTCGCCGCGTGAGGCGCTGTCGATGGACCCGCAGCAGCGCCTGCTGCTGGAAGTCGCCTGGGAGACCTTCGAACGCGCCGGGGTCGACCCGGCCGCGGCGCGGGGGAGCCGGACCGGCGTGTTCGTCGGCGCCAGCTACCAGGACTACGGCTCGACCGTGCTCAACGCGGCCGAGGGCTCCGAAGGCCACATGATCACCGGCGCGGTGTCGAGTGTCCTTTCCGGCCGGATCGCGTACCTGTTCGGGCTGGAAGGCCCGGCCGTCACGCTCGACACGGCGTGCTCGTCGTCGCTGGTCGCGCTGCACCTGGCGTGCCAGTCGCTGCGCTCGGGTGAATCCGAGCTGGCCCTCGCCGGCGGCGTCACCGTGATGGCCACCCCGGCGCCGTGGATCGGGTTCAGCCGCCAGCGCGCGATGGCGCCCGACGGCCGCTGCAAGGCCTACTCCGACAACGCCGACGGCATGAGCCTCGCCGAGGGGGTCGGGCTGGTGCTCGTCGAGCGCCTGTCCGACGCCCAGCGCAACGGCCACGAGATCCTCGCGGTCGTCCGCGGCTCGGCGATGAACTCCGACGGCGCGTCCAACGGCATGACCGCCCCGAACGGCCCGTCCCAGCAACGCGTGATCTGCCAAGCCCTCGCGAGCGCCGGGCTGTCCACTTCGGACATCGACGCGGTCGAGGGGCACGGCACCGGCACCCCGCTCGGCGACCCGATCGAGGTCCAGGCGCTGCAGGCCACCTACGGCCGCGACCGCGAGCGGCCGCTGCTGCTCGGCTCGGTCAAGTCCAACCTCGGCCACACTCAGATGGCGTCGGGCATCGCCGGGGTGGTCAAGCTCGTCATGGCGATGCGCCACGGCGTGCTCCCGAAGACCCTGCACGCGGGCACACCGTCGTCGCACATCGACTGGTCCGGCGGGGCGATCCGGCTGCTCGACGAAGCCGCCGACTGGCCGGAGACCGGTGAACCCCGGCGGGCCGCCGTGTCCTCGTTCGGGCTGAGCGGCACGAACGTCCACACGGTACTGGAGCAGGCCCCCGCGCCGGTTGTCGCCGAAGAGCCGGAACCGGTGGTGCCTGGGACCGTGCCCGTGGTGGTCTCGGCCCGGACCCCGGAAGCCCTGCGCGCCCAGGCCGCCCGCCTCCGGGCGTGGCCGGCCGAGCCCGCCGACCTCGCCTTCACCTTGGCCACCGCGCGCGCCGACCTGAGCCACCGCGCGGTGATCCTCGCCGCGACGGCCGAAGAAGTCCGAAGTGGACTCGCCGCGATCGCCGAGGACGAACCCGCCGCGCACGTCCTGCGTGGCACCTCGACCGCCCGGCCCACGACGGCGTTCCTGTTCACCGGCCAGGGCAGCCAGCGGCCCGGCGCCGGGCGTGAGCTGTACGAGCGGTTCCCGGTGTTCGCCGAGGCCCTCGACGAGGTCCTCGCGCACCTCGAGCTGGACCGGCAGCTGCTCTTCGCCGAGCCGGGCACGCCGGAAGCCGCCCTGCTGAACGAAACCCGTCACGCGCAACCCGCGCTGTTCGCGATCGAGGTCGCGCTGGTCCGGCTCCTGGAGTCGTGGGACGTGCGGCCTGATCACGTCGCCGGGCACTCCGTCGGCGAGATCGCCGCCGCGCACGTCGCCGGGGTGCTGTCCCTGGCCGACGCGGCCACGCTGGTGCAGGCCCGCGGCCGGCTCATGCAGGCCCTTCCTGGCGGCGGCGCGATGGTCGCGGTCCGCGCGACCGAGGCCGACGTCCGCGCCCAGCTCCCTGACGACGTCGACATCGCCGCGGTCAACGGGCCCGAGTCCATTGTGGTCTCCGGGCCCGAGGACGCCGTGCTCGCCTTCGCGGAGCGGTTCGAAAAGACCCGCCGGCTGACGGTCTCCCACGCGTTCCACTCCGCGCTGATGGAGCCGATGCTGGCCGAGTTCCGCGCAGCCATTGCCGGGCTCACCTTCTCCGCGCCGGAACTGCCGTTCGTCTCCACCGTCGCCGGCGCGGACCTCGCCGACGGCCCGGACTACTGGGTCCGGCACGCCCGGGAAGCCGTCCGGTTCGCCGACGCGGTCACGACCCTGGACGAAGCCGGCGTCACCGCGTACGTCGAGCTCGGGCCGGACGCGGTGCTGTCGGCGATGACCGACGCAAAACCGCTGCTGCGCAAGGGCCGGCCGGAGGAGGAGACCGTCGCCGCGGTGCTCGGCGACCTGCACACGCGCGGCTACCGGCCCGACTGGGCCGCGTTCTTCGCCAGGACCGGCGCCCGCCGGGTCGACTTGCCGACGTACGCGTTCCAGCGGTCCCGCTACTGGCCGGAGCCCGCGCCCACGGCGCCGGAGGCCGACACCGGCTTCTGGACCGCGCTGGAAGCCGCGGACGTCGAAGAGCTGTCGTCCACCTTGGACGTCGACCGCGACGCGCTCGGCACCGTCCTGCCCGCGCTCACCGCCTGGCGCCACCGCGTGCGCGAAGAGTCCGAAGTGGACGACTGGCGCTATCGCGTGGTCTGGCGCCCGGTCCGCACCGAGCCCGCCGCGCCGAGCCGCGTGCTCGTCGTGGCCCACGACGACCCGTGGGCACAGTCGGTCGCCGAAGCCGTCGGCGGTACCCGTGTCGAGCCGGACGCCGAGCTGATCGAAGCCGACCACGTGCTCTCGCTGCTGACCGACCCCGCCGAATCCCTGCGCCTCGCGCAAGCGGTCGGCGACCGGGCCCCGCTGTGGTGGGCCACCCGCGGCGCCGTCAGCACCGGCGCGGCCGACCCCGCGCCCGACCCGCGCGCGGCGGCGCTCTGGGGCCTCGGCCGGGTACTGGGCCTGGAACAACCGCACCGCTGGGGCGGGCTCGTCGACCTCCCCGAGGTCCTCGACACCCGCGCGGTCGGCCGCCTCTTCGCCGTCCTGCGCGGGATCGGCGACGAAGACCAGGTCGCCATCCGCCCCTCGGGCGTCTTCGCCCGCCGCCTCACCACCGCACCCGCGGGCCGTATAACGGACTACACCCCGCGGGGCACGGTGCTGGTCACCGGCGGCACGGGCGGCCTCGGCGCGGAGGTCGCGCGGCAGCTCGCCGACGCGGGCGCCGAGCACCTCGTGCTGCTCAGCCGCCGCGGCCTGGACGCACCGGGGGCAGCCGAACTGGCCGCCGAGCTGAATGCGACCGTCAAGGCCTGCGACGTCTCCGACCGCGACGCGCTGGCCCGGGTCATCGAGGCGATCCCGGACCTGACCGCCGTGGTGCACACCGCCGGCGTGGTCGACGACGGCACCACCGGCTCGCTGACCGCCGAGCAGTTCGAGACCGTGTTCGCGGCCAAGTGCCGCGGCGCGGAGCACCTCGACGAGCTGACCGCGGACCTCGACCTCGACGCGTTCGTGCTGTTCTCCTCGACCGCCGGCACGTTCGGCGCGGCCGGGCAGGGCAACTACGCGGCCGCCAACGCCCACCTCGACGCGCTCGCCGCGCGCCGCCGGACCGCCGGCCGGGTCGCGACGTCGATCGCGTGGGGCCCGTGGGCGGGCGCCGGCATGCTCGGCGGCCAGGCGGGGGTGCAGGACCGCGTCGGCCGCGGCGGGCTCGCGCTGCTGCCACCGGACCGGGCCGTCGCCGCGATGCGGCGCGCGATCGGCGCCGGCGACACCGAGATCCTCGTCGCGGACATCGACTTCACGCGGTTCGTGCCCGCCTTCACCCTCGGCCGGCCGTTCCCGCTGCTGGCCGACCTGCCGCGCGCCAAGGCCGTGCTCAGCGAGGCGCGGGAAGCTGGGGAGCGCGGCGACCTGCGCGGCACGCTGGCCGGGCTGCCGGCCGCGGACCGCGAGAAGCACCTGCTGGGCCTGCTGCGCACGCAGGTCGCCATGGTGCTCGGCCACGCCGACGCCGGCGCGGTCGCCCCGGACGCCGCGTTCGCCGACCTCGGGTTCGACTCGCTCACCGCGGTCGAACTGCGCAACGGCATCGGCGCGGCGACCGGGCTCGCGCTGCCGTCGTCGCTGGTGTTCGACCACCCGACCCCGCGGGTGCTGACCGCGTTCCTGCTCGGCGAACTGCTCGGCGCCGACACGCCGGTCCCGGTCCTGGGCACCACCCGCGCCACCGCGGACGACCCGATCGTGATCGTCGGCATCGGCTGCCGCTTCCCCGGCGGCATCACTTCGCCGCGCACCTTCTGGCAGCTCCTGGAAGACGGCGGTGACGCGATCGGGCCGTTCCCGGCCGACCGCGGCTGGGACCTGGGGAAGCTCGGTGACGGCCACGGCGGGTTCCTGCCCGACGCCGCCGGGTTCGACGCCGGCTTCTTCGGCATCTCCCCGCGGGAAGCCCTGGCGATGGACCCGCAGCAGCGCCTGCTGCTGGAGACGTCGTGGGAGTCGCTGGAGCACGCAGGCATCAACCCGGCGAGCCTGCGCGGCACCGACACCGGTGTGTTCGTCGGCACCAACGGCCAGGACTACACCGGAGTGCTGCTCAACTCCGACGCAGATGTCGCCGGGCACATGGCCACCGGCACCACGGCGAGTGTCCTTTCCGGACGGCTGTCCTACACCCTCGGCCTGGAGGGCCCGGCCGTCACGGTCGACACGGCGTGCTCGTCGTCGCTGGTCGCCCTGCACTGGGCGGCCCGCGCGCTGGCCGACGGCGAGTGCTCCCTGGCGCTGGTCGGCGGGGTCACCGTGATGACCAGCCCGTTCTCCTTCACCGAGTTCGACGCCCAGGGTGGCCTCGCCGGCGACGGCCGGTGCAAGGCGTTCTCCGACCACGCCGACGGCACGGCCTGGTCGGAAGGCGCGGGGGTGTTCGTCGTCGAGCGGCAGTCCGACGCGCTCCGGCACGGCCACGAGATCCTCGCGGTGGTGCGCGGGTCCGCGATCAACCAGGACGGCGCCTCCAACGGCCTCACCGCGCCGAACGGCCCTTCGCAGCAACGCGTGATCCGCGCGGCACTGGCCGACGCCGGTCTGTCCACTTCGGACGTCGACGTCGTCGAGGCACACGGCACGGGCACCACCCTGGGTGACCCGATCGAGGCCCAAGCGCTGCTGGCGACCTACGGCCAGGACCGCGAGACGCCGGTGCTGCTGGGGTCGGTGAAGTCCAACCTCGGGCACACCCAGGCCGCCGCGGGCGCCGCGGGTGTGATCAAGATGGTGCTTTCCCTCGGCCGCGCCGTGGTGCCGAAGACGCTGCACGTCGGCACGCCGTCGTCCCATGTGGACTGGACGGCCGGGTCCCTGGACCTGGTCACCGAGGCGACCGCGTGGCCGGAGACGGCCCGTCCGCGTCGTGCGGCCGTGTCGTCCTTCGGGGTCAGCGGCACGAACGCGCACGTCATCCTGGAAGCCCCGCCCGCCCGTGATGCGGTCACGGGGACCGCGCCCGCGGTGGTGCCGTGGCCCGTGTCCGCGCGGTCCGAGACGGCGCTGGACGAGCTGCTGTCCACTGTGGACGGCGAGGCGCTCGACACCGGGTTCACCCTGGCCACCGGCCGGGCCGCGCTCGACCACCGTGCGGTGCTGGTCGGCGGCGAGGTCGTGAGCCGGGGAGTGGCCCGCGAGCGGGTCACCGCGTTCCTGTTCTCCGGCCAGGGCGCCCAGCGCCTGGGCATGGGCCGCGAGCTGTACGCGCGGTACCCCGTGTTCGCCGACGCCTGGGACGAGGTCTGCGCGCACCTCGGGACGGCGCTGGGCGACGTCGCCTGGGGCGAGGACGCGGCCGAGCTGAACCGGACCGGCTGGGCCCAGCCCGCGTTGTTCGCGTTCGAGGTCGCCGCGTTCCGGCTGCTGGAGTCGTGGGGTGTGCGCCCGGACTTCGTCGCCGGGCACTCGATCGGCGAGGTCGCCGCCGCCCACGTGGCCGGGGTGTTCTCGCTGGAAGACGCAGCCACGCTGGTTGCCGCCCGCGCCCGGCTGATGCAGGAGCTGCCCGAGGGCGGCGCGATGGTCGCGCTGCGAGTGTCCGAGGAGGACGTTCGCGCGCGGCTGACCGACGGGGTGGCGATCGCCGCGGTCAACGGCCCGGAGTCCGTTGTGCTCTCCGGCGAGGAAGACGCCGTGCTGGCGGTGGCCGGGACCTTCGGCGGGGGACGGCGGCTCAGCGTCAGCCACGCCTTCCACTCGCCGCTGATGGACCCGATGCTGGACGGCTTCCGGACCGTCGTCAACGGACTGCGGTTCGCGCCGCCGGTCCTCCCGCTGGTCACCGGCGGCGACGTCACCGACCCGGAGTACTGGGTGCGCCACGTCCGCGAGACCGTCCGCTTCGGCGATGCCCTCGACCGGCTGGCCGAGGTGTCGCTGTTCGTCGAGGTCGGGCCCGACGCCGCATTGGCGCCGCTGGTCGACGATCGCCTGGTCGTGCCGCTGGCGCGCCGTGGCTGGTCCGAAGAGGACAGTGCGGCCATCGCGCTGGGCACGCTGTTCACCGCGGGCGTGAACCCGGACTGGGCCGCGTGGTTCGCCGGCACCGGCGCCCGCCGCGCCGAGCTGCCGACCTACCCCTTCGAGCACGAGCGCCACTGGCCCGAGGTGGTCACCGGCGGCCCGGCCGACGACGGTTTCTGGGCCTCGGTCGACCGCGCCGACACCGCCGGGCTGGCCGAGCAGCTCGCCGTCGACCCGGCCGCGGTCGACGCGGTCCTGCCCGCTCTCGCCGCCTGGCGGCGCAAGCAGGCCGAGGCCGCCGCGGCCGACAGCCTGCGCTACCGGATCACCTGGCAGCCGGTCACCGTCGCCGAGCCGAAGCCCGCGAACATCGTGGTCGTCCCCGGCGACGACGCCGAGTGGGCCGAGCGGGTCACCGAAGCCCTCGGGGCCGGCCGCGACCTGGCCGGCGCCGACCTCGTCGTTTCGCTGCGGGAAACCGTTGCGGGAACAAGGGAACTGCTCGCCGAGGTCGACGTCCCGGTCTGGTGCGTTACGCGCGGCGCCGTCGCCGTCAACCCGGCCGAGCGCGTCGACGGCCAGGCCGCGCTCTGGGGCTTCGGCCGGGTCGCGGCGCTGCACGACCCGATGCGCTGGGGTGGGCTCGTCGACGTCCCGGCCGAGCTGGACACCCGCGCCGCGGCCCGGCTGCGCGCGGTGCTCGGCGGGGACGAAGACCAGGTCGCCGTCCGTGCGGCCGGGAGCTACGGCCGCCGCCTGACCCGCGCCACCGCGGGCGGGGAACGCTGGGAGCCGCGCGGCACCGTGCTCGTCACGGGTGACGGCCCGGCCGCGCTCCTCGCGGACCACCTGCCCGGCGTCGACGTCGTCCGTGATCCGGCCGCACTGGCGGGACCGCCGGACGCGGTCGTCCACAGTGGAAGCCTCGAAGAGGCCCGGCGGTACGCCGAGTGGCCGCTCGAAGCGTTTGTCCTGCTCACCTCGGTCGCCGGGGTCTGGGGTGTGCGCGGCCGCGGGGACGAAGCCGCCGAGGCCGCCGAGCTGGAAGCCTTCGCCCGGCAGCGGCGGGACCGCGGGGAACCGGCGACCGTGGTCGCCTTCTCGGCCTGGGCGGGCGCCGGTGAGGACGAAGCCCACCTGCGGGACAGCGGGCTGCCCGTGCTCGACCCGGCCGCCGCGACCACCGCGCTGCTCGCCGCGGTGCGGTCGGCCGACCTCACCACGGTTGTCGCCGACGTCCGGTGGGACCGCTTCGGCCCGGCGTTCACCGCGCCTCGCCCGAGCCCCTTGCTGTCACCGTTGTTCACCCCGGCTCCGGCGACCGGGCCCGGCCTGCGCGACGTGCCGCCGGGCGAGCGCTCCGACGTCGTCCTGGAGCTGGTCCGGACGGCGGCCGCGACCGTGCTGCGGCACACCGGCACCGACCGGATCGAAGCCGACCGCGCGTTCTCCGCGCTGGGCTTCGACTCGCTCACCGCGATGGACCTGCGCACGGCCTTGAGTGCCGAGACGGGGCTGCGGCTGCCGGCGACGCTGGTCTTCGACCACCCGACGCCGCGCGAGCTGACCACGTTCCTCCTCGCCGAGCTCTTCGGCGACGAAGAAGTCACCACCGAAGCCGCCCCGGCGGCGCTCGGGGACGACCCGGTCGTCATCGTCGGCATGAGCTGCCGCTACCCCGGCGGCATCGGCTCACCCGAGGACCTCTGGCGGGCGGTCGTCGACGAGCGGGACGTCGTCGGCGGCTTCCCCGCCGACCGCGGCTGGGACCTCGCCACGCTGACCGGGGACGGCCCCGGCAGCAGCGCCGCCAAGGAAGGCGGCTTCCTGCACGACGCGGCCGAGTTCGACCCCGGCTTCTTCGGCATCGCACCGCGCGAAGCGATCGTGATGGACCCGCAGCAGCGGCTCGTCCTCGAAGTGGCCTGGGAGGCGTTCGAACGCGCCGGCATCAACGCCACCGGGCTGCGCGGCGGCGACACCGGTGTGTACATCGGCGGCGGCTCGGGCGACTACACCCCGCCCACCGACACCCCCGGCCACCAGGCCACCGCGCAGGCCGCCAGCCTGCTCTCCGGCCGCGTCTCCTACACCTTCGGGCTGGAAGGCCCGTCGGTGAGCATCGACACCGCGTGCTCGTCGTCGCTGGTCGCGCTGCACCTGGCCGCCCAGGCGCTGCGGGCGGGGGAGTGCTCCCTCGCCGTCGCCGGCGGGGTGATGGTGATGTCGAGCCCCACCGGGTTCGTCGAGTTCGGCGAGATGGGCGCGCTGTCGGCGGACGGGCGCTGCAAGGCCTTCGCCGACGCCGCCGACGGCACCGGCTGGTCCGAAGGTGTCGGCATGATCGTGCTGGAACGCCAGTCGGACGCGCGCCGCCACGGGCACCGGATCCTCGCCGTGGTGCGGGGTTCGGCGGTCAACTCCGACGGTGCGTCCAACGGGCTCACCGCGCCCAGCGGCCCGGCCCAGCAACGCGTGATCAAGCGCGCCCTGGCCGTGTCCGGGCTGGCGCCGTCCGAAGTGGACGCCGTCGAAGCGCACGGCACGGGCACGAAGCTCGGCGACCCGATCGAGGCGCAGGCCCTGCTGGCCACCTACGGCCGCGAGCGCGAACGGCCGCTGCTGCTCGGCTCGGTGAAGTCCAACCTGGGCCACACCCAGGCGGCAGCCGGCGCGGCCGCGGTGATCAAGATGGTGCTGGCCATGCGGCACGGGCTGCTGCCGAAGACCCTGCACGTGGACAAGCCGTCCGAGCACGTCGACTGGTCGGCGGGCCGCGTCGCGCTGCTCACCGAGAGCACGCCGTGGCCGGAGACCGGGCACCCGCGCCGGGCCGGGATCTCCGCGTTCGGCGCCAGCGGCACCAATGCCCACCTGGTGCTGGAGCAGGCGCCGCCGGCCGAGCCGCGCCCGGCCGGGGCCCCCGCGACCGTGCCGGTCCGGCTGTCCGCGCGCGGCGACGACGGCCTGCGAGCCCAGGCCCGCGCCCTGCGCGACCACCTGGTCGCGCACCCCGAGCTCGCGCTGTCCGACGTCGCCTTCTCGGCGGCGGCGACCCGCGCCTGGTTCGAGTCGCGCGCGGTCGTCGTGGCCGGGGACCGGGAAGAGCTGCTG
This sequence comes from Amycolatopsis sp. NPDC104819, assembly GCF_055583145.1. Lineage (NCBI taxonomy): Bacteria > Bacillati > Actinomycetota > Actinomycetes > Pseudonocardiales > Pseudonocardiaceae > Amycolatopsis > Amycolatopsis sp. NPDC104819. Next base: position 26,550 of record NZ_JBVJON010000025.1, read on the forward strand.
ACCGGGCTCGGCGCGCTCACCGCCGGGACGCCGTCGCCGCTGGTGCACACCGGCAAGCCGGCGACCGGGAAGCTCGCGTTCCTGTTCTCCGGCCAGGGTTCGCAGTACCCGGGCATGGGCCGCGACCTGTACGAGCGGTTCCCGGTGTTCGCCGCCGCGTTCGACGAGGCCTGCGCGCACCTGGACCTCGAGCTGCCCGGCTCGCTGCGTGACGTCGTCTTCGGCGACGACGCCGACCTGCTGGCGCAGACCCGGTGGTCGCAGCCCGCGGTGTTCGCCGTCGAGGTCGCGCTCTACCGGCTCGTCGAGTCGTGGGGCGTGCGGCCCGACCACCTGGCGGGCCACTCGATCGGCGAGTTCGCCGCCGCGCACGCGGCCGGGGTGCTGTCGCTGGCCGACGCGGCCCGGCTGGTCGCCGCCCGCGGCCGGCTCATGCAGGAGTTGCCCGGCGGGGCGATGGCCGCGCTGCAGGTCACCGAAGCGGAAGCGGACGAGCTGATCGCCGGCCGCCCGCTGTCGATCGCCGCGGTCAACGGGCCGGAGGCGGTGGTCGTCTCCGGTGACACCGACGCGGTGGCCGAGGTCGCGGACCTGGTCGCGGCCCGGGGCCGAAAGTCTAGACTTTTAAGGGTCAGCCACGCGTTTCACTCGTCGCATATGAACGCGATGAGGGACGAGTTCGGGCGGATCGCCGCGGGGGTGCAGTTCGCCCCGCCGGCGCTCCCGGTCGTGTCCACCGTCACCGCGTCTCCGGTCACCGACGAGCTGGGCACGCCGGAGTACTGGGCCGACCACGTCCGCCGGCCGGTGCTGTTCGCCGGCGCCGTCGCCGCGCTCGACGGCCTCGGCGTCACCAAGTACCTCGAACTGGGCCCGGACAGCACCCTCGCGGCGCTGACCCGGACGCTCACCGGCGAGTCCGCCACCGTCACCGCCGCCCTGCGCGCCGGCCGCGAAGACGCGCCGACGCTGGTCTCGGCCCTCGCGCGGCTCGATGTCACGGGCACGCCGGTCGGCTGGGCGGGCCTGTTCGACGGGGCGCGCCCGGTCGACCTGCCCACCTACCGGTTCCACCACGAGCGCTTCTGGCCGGACACCCCGGCGGTCACCGTCACGCCGGACTTCCTGTCCGGCCTGGACGCCGACGTGCTCGCCAAGGAGATCGACGTCGACCCCGCCGCGCTCGACGCCGTGCTGCCCGCGTTGCTGGACCTGCAGCACCGGCGCGCGCAGCAGTCCACTGTGGACGAACTGCGGTACCGCGTCGCCTGGAAGCCGCTCGGCGGCGCTCCGGGTGCGGTGCCGGACGGGACGTGGCTGGTCGTCGTGCCCGCCGGCTTCGCCGAGGACCCGTGGGTCGCCGGAGTCGTCCAGGCGCTCGGCGCCGAACTGGTGGAGTTCACCGGCCCCGAGAGCGTGGAACGCGCCGATGTCACCGGCGTGGTTTCCCTGCTGGGCCTGGACGAATCCACCCCGACCGCGGGCGCCGCGGCCACCACCGCGCTGCTGCAGGCCCTCGCCGGCACCGGCAGCGCGGCCCGGCTGTGGTGCCTGACCCGCGGCGCGGTCACCGCCGTGCCGTCGGACCGGGTCACCTCGATCGCGCAGGCCGCGCTGTGGGGCCTGGGCCGCGTCGCGGCGCTGGAGCAGCCGCAGCGCTGGGGCGGTCTCGCCGACCTGCCCGCCGGCCTCGACGACCACGCTTTCGCCCGGCTGGGCGCGGTGCTCGCCGGGACCGAGGACCAGGTCGCGGTGCGGGCGGCGGGCACGTTCGCCCGGCGCCTCGTGCGCGCCCCGGCCGGACCGCCGGCACGGGCGTGGCAGCCGCGCGGCACCGTGGTCGTCACCGGTGGCACCGGCGCGCTCGGCAAGCACGTCGCCCGGTGGGTGCTCAGCGAAGGCGCCGCGCGGGTCGTGCTCACCGGCCGCCGCGGCCCGGACACCCCCGACGCCGTCGCGCTGCTGGCCGACCTCGGCCCGCGGGCTTCGGTCGTCGCGTGCGACCTGACCGACCCGGCCGCCGTCCGCGAGCTGCTCACGCCCGACGTCACCGCGGTCATCCACGCGGCCGGCGTACTCGACGACGGCGTGCTCGAAGGCTACGGCCCGGACCGGTTCGACAGCGTCTTCGCGGCGAAGGCCGCTTCGGCGCTCGTGCTCGACCAGGTGTCCCGCGACCTGGACCTCGATGTCTTCGCGTTGTTCTCCTCGGCGTCCAGCTCGGTCGGCAACGCCGGCCAGGCCAACTACGCCGCGGCGAACGCTGTGCTCGACGCCGTCGCCGAACAGCGGCGCGCGGACGGCCTGCCGGGCACCTCGATCGCCTGGGGCGCTTGGCGGGCGGGCATGGCCGAGACCGCCGACGCGGCGGCCCGGGCCCAGCGCACCGGCACCCGCCCGGTGCCGCCGGAGCTGGCGCTCACCGCGTTCGCGCAGGTCGTGCTCGCGACCGACGCGGCCCCGGTGGTCGCCGACATCGACCACGCGACGTTCCTGCGCGCCTTCACCGCGGCCCGGCCGGCCCCGCTGCTGACCGACTTGCCGGAGTACCACCGCCTCACCGCGGAAGCGCCGGTCACCGCGGGCGCGGTGCTGCGGGAGCGGCTGGGCAAGCTGCCACCGGCCGACCGCGAGAAGGCCGCGCTCGACGTCGTCCGCACCCAGGTCGCCGCCGTGCTCGGGTTCACCGGGCCGCACGCGGTCGACCCGGAGCGGCCGTTCTCCGGGCTCGGGTTCGACTCCCTGAGCGCGATCGAACTGCGCAACCAGCTAGCCGCGGCGACCGGGCTCGACCTGCCCGCGACCCTCGTGTTCGACCAGCCGTCCCCGGCCGTGCTCGCCGCCGACCTGGTGCGGCAGCTCGCCGGTGACGAGCAGGACCCCGGCGACGTCGACACCGAGCTGCGGGCCCTGCTCGCGGCCGTTTCCCCGGCGCGCCTGCGGGAAAGCGGCGTGCTGGACACCTTGCGCCGCCTGGCCGGGCCCGACCCGGCCGGGGACGAGGCCGCCGACTTCGACGGCATGTCGGTCGACGACCTGGTCCGCGCGGCACTCGACGGCGAGGCCACCTGACCCCCGATGAACCTACGGAGCTGACACATGTCCACCCCGAGCGACCGGGTCGTCGAAGCACTCCGTGCCGCGATGAAGGAGTCCGAGCGGCTCAAGCGGCAGAACCAGGAGCTGCGGGCCGCCGCCACGGAACCGATCGCCATCGTGGCCATGGGCTGCCGGTTCCCCGGCGGCGTCCGCGGCCCCGAAGCGCTGTGGCGGCTCGTCGAGGACGGCGGGGACGCGATCGGGCCGTTCCCGGCCGACCGCGGCTGGGACGTCGAGGCGGTCACCGGCGCTCGAGTCGACGAGCGGGGCATGGGCGTCAGCCAGGCCGGCGGGTTCCTCGACGGCGTCACGGACTTCGACGCGGGGTTCTTCGGGATCTCGCCGCGCGAGGCGGTGTCCCTGGACCCGCAGCAGCGGCTGCTGCTGGAGGTGTCCTGGGAGGCGATCGAACGGGCCGGGATCGACCCGCGGCGGCTGCGCGGCAGCCGCACCGGCGTCTTCGCCGGGACGAACGGGCAGGACTACGCCTACCTGATGGTCCGGTCGCTGGCCGACGCCGACGGCTCGGTCGGCACCGGCATCGCGGCGAGCGCGCTGTCGGGCCGGATCGCCTACACCCTCGGCCTCGAAGGCCCGGTCGTCACGGTCGACACGGCGTGCTCGTCGTCGCTGGTCGCGGTGCACTTGGCCGCGCAGGCGCTGCGCGCGGGGGAGTGCACCCTCGCGCTGGCCGCGGGCGTGAACGTGATGTCGACCCCCGGGTCGCTGCTGGAGTTCAGCCGCCAGGGCGGGCTGTCGGCCGACGGCCGCTGCAAGGCGTTCTCCGACGACGCCGACGGCACCGGCTGGTCCGAGGGCATCGGCGTGCTGGTGCTGGAGAAGCTGTCGGACGCGCACCGCAACGGGCACGAGGTGCTCGCCGTGGTCCGCGGCACCGCGGTGAACTCCGACGGCGCGTCCAACGGCTTCACCGCGCCGAACGGTCCTTCGCAGCAACGTGTCATCCGCGCCGCGCTGGCCTCGTCCGGACTGTCCACTTCGGACGTCGACGTCGTCGAGGCGCACGGGACCGGCACCAAGCTCGGCGACCCGATCGAAGCGCAAGCCCTGCTGGCCACCTACGGCCAGGACCGCGAGACGCCGCTGCTGCTGGGGTCGGTCAAGTCCAACATCGGGCACACGCAGGCCGCCGCCGGCGTCGCCGGGATCATCAAGGTGGTCGAGGCGATCCGGCACGGGGTGGTGCCGCGGACCCTGCACGCCGAGACGCCGTCGTCCCATGTGGACTGGAGCGCGGGCGTGGTCCGGCTCGCCACGGAGAACGAGCCGTGGCCCGCGGTGGACCGGGCGCGCCGCGCCGGGGTCTCGTCGTTCGGGGTCAGCGGCACGAACGCCCACGTTCTGGTCGAACAGGCGCCGGCCGCGCCGGTCGTCCCGGCCGAACGCACGCCGGTTCCCGCGCCCTGGCTGGTTTCCGGACGGACCCCCGCCGCGCTGCGCGCCCAGGTCGCCCAGCTCGCCGGTGTGCCCGCCGACCCGCTGGACGTCGCGTTCTCGCTGGCCACCACCCGCTCGGCGTTCGAAGAGCGGCTGAGCGTCTCGGGGCCGGACCCGCGCGCGGCGCTGACCGCCTGGCTGGAGACCGGGGACGCGCCCGGCGTCGTCACGGGATCGGTCGACCGGCCGCCCGCTCTCGCGTACGTCTTCACCGGCCAGGGCGCGCAATGGCTGGGCATGGGCCGGGCGCTGGCCGCGCGGTTCCCCGTCTTCGCCGACGCCCTCGCCGCGTCGCTCGACCGGCTCGACCCCGCTGTCCGCGAAGTGCTGCAGGGCACCGACGCCGCCGCGCTGGACCGGACCGGGCACGCGCAGCCCGCGTTGTTCGCGGTCGAGGTCGCGCTGTTCCGGCTCCTGGAGTCCTGGGGGATCCGGCCCGACTTCGTCGCCGGGCACTCGGTCGGCGAGCTCGCCGCCGCGCACGTGTCCGGGGTGCTGTCGCTGGACGACGCCTGTGTGCTCGTCGGCGCGCGGGCCCGGCTGATGCAGGCGCTGCCCGCCGGCGGCGCGATGGTCGCCGTCCGCGCGAGCGAGGCGGATGTCCGGCCGTACCTGGGTGACGACGTCGCCATCGCCGCGGTGAACGGGCCGCGGTCGGTGGTGCTGTCCGGGACCGAGGACGCCGTGCTGGCAGCCGCCGCGCACTTCGAGCGCCCGCGCCGGCTGTCGGTGTCGCACGCGTTCCACTCGCCGCTGATGGACCCGATGCTCGACGACTTCCGCGCGGTGGTCGCCGGGCTGACGTTCGCCGAGCCGGTGCTGCCGTTCATCGCCTCCGGGGCCGTCACCACGGCGGAGTACTGGGTGCGCCACGTCCGGGAGCCGGTCCGGTTCGCCGACGCCGTGGCGAAGCTCGCCGAGGCCGGGGTCTCGGTGATCGCCGAGCTGGGCCCGGACGCCGCGCTCACCCCGATGATCGAAGACGTCACCGCGGTTCCGGTGGCCCGCCGGGACTCCGACGAGCCCGCGGTGCTCACCGAAGCGCTGGCCCGGTTGCACACCGCCGGGGTGCGCGTCGACTGGACGAAGTTCTACGCCGGAACCGGCGCCCGCACGATCCCTCTGCCGACCTACCCGTTCCAGAGCCAGCGTTTCTGGCCGTCCACTGTGGACGTAGCCGCCGATGCCGCCGGGCTCGGGCTCGACCCCGTCACGCATCCGCTGCTCGGCGCGTCCGTGGCCCCGGCCGGGTCCGACGGGCTGCTGCTGACCGGACGCGTCTCCGCGCGCACCCACCCGTGGCTCACCGACGGGGTGTTCCCGGGCACCGGGTTCGTCGAACTCGCCCTGCGCGCGGGCCTCGACCTCGGCTGTGACCTGGTCGAAGAGCTCACCCTCGGCGCTCCGCTGGAGCTGGCCGCCGACGAGGCCGTCGACCTGCAGCTTTCGGTCGGGGAGCCGGACGGGACCGGCCGCCGCCGGCTCGACATCCACACCCGGGCCGCAGACAGCTGGGTTCGCCGGGCGGAGGGTGTTCTCGCCACCGGGGCGCACCACGAAGACTTCACCGACTCGGACCTCGAAGTCGCGTTCGGTGAGGACGAAGCCGAGACGGCGCGCTTCGGGCTGCACCCGCGGCTCCTCGCGGACGTCCTGCAGGCGGCCGGGATCACCGGATACCCCACCCGGTGGAGCCGGGTCTCGCTGCATGCGGCCGGCGCTGCCCGCGTCCGGGTCCAGGTCGGTACCGGCCTGGCTCTCGCGGACACCGCCGGGCAGCCGGTCGCGTCGATCGGTTCGGTGCATGCGGAAGCCGTGGCCGCACAGTCCGATGTGGACTCTCTGTTCGAACCGCACTGGGTGCCGGTCGTGCTGCCGCCGGAGGCCGCCACCGACGTCACCCTCGTCCGGCTCACCACCGACGGTAGCCCCCTCGACGGCCTCACCTCGCTGACCACCCGCGCCCTCGAACTGGCCCAGAACTGGCTGACGGACGGTTCCGCGAAGTCGCGGCTCGTCTTCGTGACCGAAGCCGGTGACCTCGCCGCCGCGGCGGTATGGGGCCTGATCCGCACGGCCCAGGCGGAAAACCCGGGCCGCTTCGTCCTGGTCGACACCGACACCGAGACCACCGACGACGTCATCCGGCGTGCCCTCGCCCTCGACGAACCCCAGCTGCAGCTGCGCGACAACACCGCCCACGCGGCCCGCCTCGCCCGCGCCAACCCGGAGCTTTCACGTGAAAGCTACGCCTGGAACCCGGACGGGACCGTCCTGATCACCGGGGGAACCGGGGGACTGGGGGCAGAGCTGGCTCGGCACCTCGTGCGGGAGCACGGTGTCCGGCACCTGCTGCTGCTCAGCCGCCGCGGCCCGGACGCGCCTGGGGCGCGGGAACTGCGCGAGGAACTCGGCGTCGAGATCCGCGCCTGCGACGTCGCCGACCGCGAGGACCTCGCCGCCGCGCTCGCCGCGATCCCGGCCGAGCACCCGCTGACCGCGGTCGTCCACGCGGCCGGGGTGCTCGACGACGGGGTGGTCACCGCCCTCACCCCCGACCGGCTCGCGCCGGTCCTGGCCGCCAAGGCCGCGGCCGCGTGGCACCTGCACGAGCTGACCCACGACCTCGCCGCGTTTGTGCTGTTCTCCTCCGTCGCCGGGATCATGGGCGGCGCCGGCCAGGGCAGCTACGCCGCCGCCAACAGCTTCCTCGACGCCCTCGCCGCCCACCGCCGCGCCGCCGGCCTGCCCGGCCTCTCCCTGGCCTGGGGCTCCTGGACGGTCGGCATGGCCGGCTCGCTCGCCGACGCCGACCGCGCACGGATGGCCCGCTCCGGCATGCCGCCCCTCGAGCTCGAGCACGGCCTGGCGCTGTTCGACACCGCCGTGACCCGGCCGCAGCCGGTGGTCGTGCCGGTCGCCGTCGACCTCGCCGCGCTGCGCCTGCTCGACGAGCTGCCGCCGATCCTGCGCGGGCTCGCCGGCGGCATCCGCCGCTCGGCCGCGACGACGTCCGCGGCCGCCGCCGACCTCGCCGGCCGGCTGCGCGTCCTGAGCGACGACGAACGGCTCGCGCAGGTCACCGACCTCGTCCGCGGCCGCGCCGCGACCATCCTCGGCCACTCGGACCCGGCCGCCGTCGGCGCCGCGAAGTCGTTCTCCGAACTGGGTTTCGACTCGCTCACCGCGGTCGAGCTGCGCAACCGGCTGGCGGCCGTGACCGGGCTGCGGCTGCCGTCGACGCTGGTGTTCGACCACCCGACACCGGTCGCGGTGGCCCGGCTCGTGCTCGCCGAGCTGTTCGGCGCCCCCGGCGCACCCGCCGCGGTGACGTCCGGCCGGCGGGACGACGACCCGATCGTGGTCGTCGGGGTCGCCTGCCGGTTCCCCGGCGGCGTGGAAAGCCCCGAAGACCTCTGGGACCTCGTCGCCGACGGCCGCAGCGGGGTGTCGAGCTTCCCGACCGACCGCGGCTGGGACGCGGCCGCGCTCGCCGCGTCCGACACCCGCGCCGGAGGATTCCTTTACGACGCCGCCGAGTTCGACGCCGGCTTCTTCGGGATCTCGCCGCGTGAGGCCGTCGCGATGGACCCGCAGCAACGGCTGCTGCTGGAAGTGTCCTGGGAGGCGTTCGAACGCGCCGGCCTCGACGCGACGGGTCTCCACGGCTCGCGCACCGGCGTTTTTGTCGGCACGAACGGCCAGACCTACTCCGACCTGTTCCTCACCGGCGACGTCGAGCTGCGCGGCCAGACCGGCACCGGCATCGCCGGCAGTGTCGTGTCCGGCCGGCTGTCGTACGTGCTCGGGCTCGAGGGCCCGGCCATGACGATCGACACGGCGTGCTCGTCGTCGCTGGTCGCGATGCACCTCGCCGCGCAGTCGCTGCGCGCGGGGGAGTGCGACCTCGCGCTCGCCGGCGGCGTGACCGTGATGGCCACACCGGGTGGGTTCGTCGGGTTCAGCGGCCAGAACGGCCTCGCCCCGGACGGCCACTGCAAGGCGTTCTCCGACAACGCCGACGGCACCGGCTGGTCCGAAGGGGTCGGTGTGCTGGTGCTGGCGCGGCAGTCGGAGGCACTGCGGGCCGGGCACGAGATCCTCGCCGTCCTGCGCGGCTCGGCCGTCAACCAGGACGGGGCATCGAACGGGCTCACCGCGCCGAACGGCCCGTCGCAGCAACGGGTCATCCGCGCGGCGCTGGCCGACGCCGGTCTGTCCACTTCGGACGTCGACGTCGTCGAAGCGCACGGCACTGGCACGACGCTCGGTGACCCGATCGAAGCGCAGGCACTGCTGGCGACCTACGGCCAGGACCGCGAAACGCCGCTGCTGCTGGGCTCGGTCAAGTCCAACATCGGCCACACCCAGGCCGCCGCCGGGGTCGCCGGGGTCATCAAGGTGATCGAGGCGATGCGGCACGGGATCGTGCCGAAGTCGCTCCACGTCGGTCAGCCGTCGTCCCATGTGGACTGGGAAGCCGGTGCGGTCGAGGTGGTCGCGGAGGCCGTCGAGTGGCCGGAAGCGGACCGCGTCCGCCGCGCGGGCGTGTCCTCGTTCGGGATCAGCGGCACCAACGCCCACGTCATCCTCGAAGCCCCCGAGCCGCGCCCGGCCGAGGCCGCGCCCCGGCCCGTGCTCCCGGTGGTGCCGTGGGTCGTCTCCGGCAAGACCGAAGACGCCCTCACCGCCCAGATCGAGCGGATCACCGCCGCCGGGCTCGACCCGCTCGACACCGGGCACTCCCTGCTCACCACCCGCGCGGGCTTCCCGCACCGCGCGGTGCTCCTGGCCACGCCGGACGGCGTCCGCGAAGCCGCGCGCGGCACCGGGGACGCGCCGTCGGTCGGGTTCCTGTTCACCGGCCAGGGTTCCCAGCGGCTCGGCATGGGCCGTGAGCTGTACGCGGTGTCGAAGCCGTTCGCCGACGCCCTCGACGAGGTCCTCGCGCACCTCGACCCCGGCCTGCGCGACGTCCTCTGGGGCGACGACCCGAGCCTGCTCGCCGAGACCGGCTGGGCGCAGCCCGCGCTGTTCGCGCTCGAGGTCGCGCTCGCCCGGCTGGCCGAGGCGCACGGCGTCCGGCCGGCGCGGGTCGCGGGACACTCGGTCGGCGAGATCGCCGCGGCCCACGTCGCCGGGGTGCTGTCCTTGGAAGACGCTTGCACGCTGGTGACCGCGCGCGGCCGGCTGATGCAGGCGCTGCCGCGCGGCGGCGCGATGGTCGCGGTCGAAGCGTCCGAAGAGGACGTTCGCGCCCGGCTGGCCGACGGCGTCGACGTCGCCGCGGTCAACGGTCCGCGCGCGGTGGTGCTCTCCGGCGCCGAGGCCGCCGTGCTGGCGGTGGCCTCGCACTTCGGGAAGACCAAGCGGCTCACCGTCAGCCACGCGTTCCACTCGCACCTGATGGACCCGATGCTCGACGAGTTCCGCGCGGTCGTCGAGGGGTTGACCTTCACGCCCCCGCGGATCCCGGTCGTCACCACCGGCGACGTCACCGACCCGGAGCACTGGGTCCGGCACGTCCGCGACACCGTCCGCTTCGCCGACGTCCTCGCCGCGCTCGACGTCACGGCGTTCGTCGAGGTCGGTCCTGACGGCGTCCTTTCGGCGATGGTCGACGCGCCCGGCGCGCTCGTCACGCCGCTGCTGCGCAAGGACCGCCCGGAACCGGAGGCGTTCCTCACCGGGCTGGCCCGGCTGCACGTCGCCGGCGCGGGTGTCGACTGGACGCCGTGGTTCCCCGGCGCCCGGCGGATCACCCTGCCGACGTACGCCTTCCAGCGCCGGCACTACTGGCCGCGGGTCACGCCCGGCCGCGGCGCCGTCGAGCGCCTCGGGCTCACCCCGGCCGGGCACCCGCTGCTGGACTTCGCCGTCGACCTCGCCGACTCCGGCGGGGTGGTGCTGTCCGGGCTGCTGTCGACCGACACGCGCCCGTGGCTGGCCGACCACGTCGTCGGCGGGCACGTGCTGTTCCCCGGCACCGGGTTCCTCGACCTCGCCGTCCGCGCGGCGGACCAGGTCGGCTGCGCCGCTGTGCAGAGCCTGTCCATCGCCGCGCCGCTGTGGCTGCGCCCCGAGGAGCCGGTGCTGCTGCAGGTCGCCGTCGGCGGCCCGGACGACGCCGGGCGCCGCGAGCTGACGATCTCCTCGCGCGGCACCGGCCCGCACGCCGGGTGGGTGCCGCACGCGGCCGGCTTCGTCGCCGTCGGCGAACACCCGGTCGCGCCCGGGAGCGACTGGCCGCCCGCCGGCGCCACCGAGCTCGATGTGTCCACTGTGTACGACGAGCTGGCCACGACCGGCCTGGCCTACGGGCCGACCTTCCGCGGCCTGACCCGCGCCTGGCTGGACGGCGACACGCTGCTCGCCGAGGCGGAGCTGCCCGGCGACCCCGACGGCGACTACGGCCTGCACCCGGCCCTGTCCGACGCGGCCCTGCACGCCCTCCACCGCCTCGACACGGTCGCGGGTGGTCTTCCGTTCGCCTGGTCCGGGGTGTCGCTGCACGCTTCGGGCGCGACGCGGATCCGCGCCCGGATCACCCCGGTGGACCGCGAGTCGGTGGCCATCGCCGTCACCGACGAGACCGGTGCGCCGGTCCTGACGGTCCAGGCGCTCCAGCTGCGCGAAGCGGCCCAGCGCGACGCCGACGACGACTCCCTGTTCCAGCTCACGTGGGTCCCGGCGGCCCTGGCCAAGGACGCCCCGGCCGGAACGTGGGCCCTCCTCGGCGACGACCCGCAGCTGGCGAAGGTGGCCCGGCCGTGCGTCGACCTCGACGAGGCCCTCGCCCGCGAACCGGACGTCCTGCTGGTCCCGATCGGCGCCGGGGACGACGACCTGCCCACCGCCGTCCGCGCCGTCACCGCGCACACGCTGACTGTGCTGCAGAACGCCGACGAGCGTGCCCGGCGGGTTGTTTTCGTGACCCGCGAAGCCGTCGCGGTCGAGCCCGGTGACCGGATCGCCGATCCCGCCGCCGCGGCGGCCTGGGGGCTCGTCCGCTCCGCGCAGTCCGAGCAGCCGGACCGGTTCGTCCTCGTCGACCTCGAAGCCGGCGCGGCGCTGCCCGGCACCGGGTTCGTCGTCTCCGGGGAACCCCAGTTCGCCGTGCGCGGCGAAAGCGTCCGCGTCGCCCGGCTCGGCCGGCTGGCCGGCAACGGCGACCTCCTGCCTCCCGCGGGACCGGCGTGGCGGCTCACCGCCGGCCCCGCGGGGATCGACGACCTGGGCGCCGAGGCGTGCCCGGACGTGCTCGACGACCCGCCCTCGGGCCAGGTCCGGGTCCGCCTCGAAGCGGCCGGGCTCAACTTCCGCGACGTCCTGTCCGTGCTCGGCATGTACCCGGGCAAGCTCGGCGACCTCGGCGCGGAAGGCGCCGGCGTGATCGAGGCGGTCGGCCCCGGCGTCGACCCGGCCCGCGTCGGCGAACGCGTCTTCGGCATGCTGCCCGGCTCGTTCGGCACCCACAGCGTCGCCGACCCGCGCTACCTCGCGCCGGTGCCCGCCGGGTGGTCCGCGCGCACCGCCGCGTCCGTCCCGCTGGTGTTCCTGACCGCCTACTACGCGCTGGTCGACCTCGCGGACCTCAAGCCCGGCCAGAAGATCCTGATCCACGCGGGCGCGGGCGGTGTCGGCATGGCCGCCATCCAGCTCGCCCGCCACCTCGGCGCCGAGGTCTTCGCCACGGCGAGCGCGGGCAAGCAGCACGTCCTGCGGGAGCTCGGGGTCGACGGCGACCACATCGCCTCCTCCCGCTCGCTCGAGTTCGAAGCCGACTTCCGCCGCGTCACCGGCGGCTCGGGCGTCGACGTCGTGCTCAACGCGCTGGCCGGCGAGTTCGCCGACGCCTCCCTGAACCTGCTCGCCGACGGCGGCCGGTTCCTCGAGATGGGCAAGACCGACATCCGCGACGCCGCCGCGCTGCCGCGGGTCCGCTACCGCGCGTTCGACCTCGGCGAGGCCGGCCCGGACCGCACGGCCGAGCTGCTCGGCGAGCTGCTGCGGCTCTTCGGCGACGGCGTCCTCACCCCGCTGCCGATCCGCAGCTGGGACCTGCGCCAGGCCCCGGCCGCGTTCCGGCACATGAGCCGCGCCAAGCACGTCGGCAAGATCGTGCTGACCCTGCCGCCGCGCTGGGAACCCGACGGCACCGTGCTCATCACCGGCGGCACCGGCGGGCTGGGCCGCGAACTGGCCCGGCACTTCGTGCGCACCCACGGCGTCCGGCACCTCCTGCTCACCAGCCGCCGCGGCCCCGACGCCCCCGGCGCGGCCGAGCTGCGGGCCGAGCTGGGCGACGGCGTCACCATCGAAGCCTGCGACGTCGCCGACCGCGACCAGCTCGCCGCCGTGCTCGCCCGGATCCCGGCCGCGCACCCGCTGCGCGCCGTCGTGCACACCGCGGGTGTCCTCGACGACGGCGTGGTCGCCTCGCTCGACCCCGCGCGCCTGGACACCGTGCTGCGGCCCAAGGTCGACGCCGTCGTCCACCTCGACGAGCTCACCCGCGACCTCGACCTCTCCGCGTTCCTCGTCTTCTCCTCGGTCGCCGGCACGGTCGGCTCGGCCGGGCAGGGCAGCTACGCCGCCGCCAACGCCTTCCTCGACGCCTTCGCCCAGCGCCGCCACCGCGAGGGGCGCGCCGCGCTGTCCCTGGCCTGGGGCGGCTGGGAAACCGGCATGGTCGGCACGCTCACCGACGCCGACCGCGAGCGGATGGCCCGCGGCGGGGTGCCGCCGCTGACCGTCGAGCAGGGCATCCGGCTGTTCGACCGGGCGACGCGGTCGCCGAGCCCCGTCGTCGTGCCGATGCGCGTGGACATGACGGCCATGCGCGCCCAGGGCGAGCTGCCGTGGCTGCTGCGCCCGGTCGCCAAGCCGGGCCGCCGCCGCGCGGGCGGCGACGCCGAGCACGTGCGCGGCTCGCTGCGCGAACAGCTCGCCGGGATGCGCCCGGCCGAGCAGCTGCGCCTGCTCGTCGGCCAGGTCGCCACCGAGGCCGGCGCCGTCCTCGGCCACGCGCCCGACGACGTCGAGCCGACGCGGGAGTTCCGCGAGCTGGGCTTCGACTCGCTGACCGCGGTCGAGTTCCGCAACCGGCTCGCCGCGGTGACCGGGCTGCGGCTGCCCTCGACGCTGGTGTTCGACTACCCGACCCCGGGCGCGGTCGCGGAGTTCCTGCGCGGCGAGCTGGTCGGCTCGGCCGGCGCCGGCGCCGCCGTCGTGGTGGCCGGCCCGGTGTCCGACGACCCGGTCGTGGTCGTCGGCATGGCCTGCCGGTTCCCCGGCGGGGTCACCGGCCCGGACGGGCTGTGGGACCTGGTCGCTTCGGGCGGCGACGCCGTCTCCGGCTTCCCGGCCGACCGCGGCTGGGACGCGGCCGCCCTGGCCGCCAGCGACACCCAGGCGGGCGGGTTCCTCTACGACGCGGCCGAGTTCGACGCCGCGTTCTTCGGGATCTCGCCGCGGGAAGCGGTCGCGATGGACCCGCAGCAGCGGTTGCTGCTGGAAGTGTCTTGGGAGGCCTTCGAACGCGCCGGGCTCGACGCGACGCGGCTGCGGGGTTCGCGCACCGGCGTCTTCGTCGGCACGAACGGCCAGACCTACTCCGACCTGCTCATGACCACCGACGCCGACCTGCGCGGGCAGACCGGCACCGGCCTGGCCGCGAGTGTCGCCTCGGGCCGCCTGTCGTACGTGCTGGGCCTGGAGGGCCCGGCCATGACGATCGACACCGCCTGCTCGTCGTCGCTGGTGGCGCTGCACCTGGCCGCGCAGTCGCTGCGCGCGGGGGAGTGCGACCTCGCCCTGGCCGGTGGCGTGACCGTGATGGCCACCCCGGGCGGGTTCATCGGCTTCAGCGGCCAGAGCGGTCTTGCCCCCGACGGCCGGTGCAAGGCGTTCTCCGACGACGCCGACGGCACCGGCTGGTCCGAGGGCGCGGGGCTCCTCGTGGTCGAGCGGCAGTCCGACGCGCTGCGGAACGGGCACCGGATCCTCGCCGTGGTCCGAGGTTCCGCCGTCAACCAGGACGGCGCGTCCAACGGGCTCACCGCGCCGAACGGCCCGTCCCAGCAACGCGTCATCCGCGCGGCGCTCGCGAACGCCGGACTGTCCACTTCGGACGTCGACGTCGTCGAGGCGCACGGCACCGGGACGACCCTGGGCGACCCGATCGAAGCCCAGGCGCTGCTGGCGACCTACGGCCAGGACCGGGCCCGGCCGCTGCTGCTCGGCTCGATCAAGTCCAACATCGGCCACACCCAGGCCGCCGCCGGGGTCGCCGGGATGATCAAGGTGATCGAGGCGATGCGCCACGGCGTGGTGCCGAAGTCGCTGCACGTCGGCGAACCGTCGTCCCATGTGGACTGGGAAGCCGGTGCGGTCGAGGTCGTTTCCGAAGCCATCGAGTGGCCCGCGGTGGACCGTGTCCGCCGGGCCGGGGTCTCGTCGTTCGGGATCAGCGGCACCAACGCCCACGTCATCCTCGAAGCCCCCGCGCCCCGCCCGGAAGCACCCCGCGAGGAGGCCGCCGCGACGCCGGTGCCGCTCGTCGTCTCCGGCCGGACCGCCGACGCGCTGCGCGACCAGGCGGCCCGGCTCGCTGACCGGCTCGAAGCGCCGGGCCGGCTGCTCGACGTCGCCTTCGCGGCGGCCACCACCCGCGCGAGCTTCGCGCACCGGGCCGCGATCGTGGCCACCGAGCCGGAAACGGCGATCCGCGAGCTGCGGGCGCTGGCCGGGTCCACCGAGGCCGGCCGCCCGCCGCGGCAGGCGTTCCTCTTCACCGGTCAGGGTGCGCAACGGCTCGGGATGGGCCGCGAGCTGGCCGAGGCCTACCCGGTCTTCGCCGCCGCGCTCGACGAGGTGTTCGCCTTCTTCGAGCCCGGCCTGCGGGACGTCGTCTGGGGCTCGGACGCCGACGCGCTGGCCCGGACCGGGCACGCGCAGCCCGCCCTGTTCGCCATCGAGGTCGCGCTGGTGCGGCTGCTGGAGTCGTGGGACGTGCGCCCGGACTTCGTCGCCGGCCACTCCGTCGGCGAGATCGCCGCCGCGCACGTCGCCGGGGTGCTGTCCCTCGAGGACGCTTGTGCGCTGGTGTCCGCGCGGGGCCGCCTGATGCAAGCGCTTGCGCCCGGGGGCGCGATGGTCGCCGTCGAAGCGTCCGAAGAGGACGTTCGCCCGCTGCTGACCGGCGATGTCGACCTCGCCGCGGTGAACGGGCCGCGCTCGGTGGTGCTCTCGGGCACCGAAGACGCCGTGCTGGCCGTGGCCGCGCGGTTCGGGAAGACCAAGCGGCTCAGCGTCAGTCACGCGTTCCACTCGCACCTGATGGACCCGATGCTCGACGACTTCCGCCGCGTGGTCACCGGGTTGTCCTTCGCCGAGCCGGAGATCCCGGTCGTCACCGCGGGCGACGTCACCGATCCCGGGTACTGGGTCGGGCACGTCCGTGGCACCGTCCGGTTCGCCGACGCGGTCGCCGGGCTCGCCGAGCGCGGCGTGACGGCGTTCGTCGAGGTCGGGCCGGACGCGGTGCTCACCGGGCTGGTCGACGTCCCGGGCGCGGCCGTCGTCCCGGTGCTGCGCCGCGACCGCGACGAGCGTGCCGCCGTCGCCGCGGCGGTGGCCGCCCTGCACACCGCCGGCACCCGGATCGACTGGGCCGCCTGGTTCGCCGGCACCGGCGCCCGCGGCACGGACCTGCCCACCTACGCCTTCCAGCGCCGCCGCTACTGGCCCGAGCCCGCCGCGCGGACCGCTGCGGACGACTCCTTCTGGTCGGTGGTGGAGAACGGCGACCTCGTGTCGCTCGCGGCCGACCTCCAGGTCGACGCCCCGGCGCTGGCGTCGGTCGTCCCGGCCCTGTCGGCCCTGCGGGCCCGCCGGCAGCGGCAGTCCGTTGTGGACGGCTGGCGCTACCGCGTCGAATGGCGGCCCCTCCCGGCCACGACCGCTTCGAGCCGCGACCGGCTGGTCCTCGTCCCGGCTTCGGAGGACCCGTGGTTCGGCGAGGTCGCGGCCGCGCTGGGCACCTCGCTGACGGTGTCCACTGTGGATCGCGCCGAGCTGGCCGGCCTCCTGCGTGACCACCTCGCCCCGGTGGTCGTCTCGCTGCTCGCGCTCGACGGGACCACCGCGCTCGTCCAGGCTCTGGACGACCTCGGCGCCGACACGGCCTTGTGGTGCGTCACCCGGGGTGCGGTGTCCACCGGCCCGGCCGACCCCCTCACCGCGCCCGCCCAGGCCGCGATCTGGGGCCTCGGCCGCGTCGCCGCGCTGGAATACCCGCGCCGCTGGGGTGGTCTCGCCGACCTCCCGGCCGACCTCGACGCCCGTCTCCTCAGCCGCTTCGCCGGGGCTCTCGACGGTGACGACGACCAGATCGCCGTCCGCGCCTCGGGTGTCTACGGCCGCCGCCTCACCCCGGCCGCCGCCGCGACCACGCCGTGGCAGCCGCGTGGCACCGTCCTGGTCACCGGTGGCACCGGCGCGCTCGGCCGGCACGTCACGAAGTGGCTGCTCGGCCAGGGCGCCGACCGGGTGGTGCTGGCCAGCCGTTCCGGCGGTGAACCCGGCCCGGACGAGCGGGTCGTCGTCGCGCGCTGCGACGTCGCCGACCGCGCCCAGCTCACCGAGCTCCTCGAAACCCACCGGCCCGACGCCGTCGTGCACGCCGCCGGTGTCCTCGACGACTGTATCCTCGGCAGCCTCACCCCGGACCGCTTCGACGCCGTGTTCCGCGCGAAGGTCGACTCGGCCCTGCTGCTCGACGAGCTCACCGGCGATCTCGACGCGTTCATCCTGTTCTCCTCGGTGGCCGGCGCCGTCGGCAACCCCGGCCAGGCCAACTACGCCGCCGCCAACGCCGTGCTCGACGCGCTCGCCGAAGCCCGGCGCGCCCGCGGGCGGACCGCGACGTCGATCGCCTGGGGCGCCTGGGCGGGCGACGGCATGGCCGCCGGCCTCGGCGGCGGCCTGGACCCCGACCTCGCCGTCACTGTGCTGGCCGACGCGGGCGGCCCGGCCGCGCAGCTGGTGGTCGCCGACATCCAGAACGCCGACGTCCTGCGGCCGCTGCTGAGCGTCCGCCGCAGCCCGCTGCTGGCCGACCTGCCGGTCGTCCGCCGGGTGGTCGCCGAGCTCGAGACGGCTCCCGCGGCCGGCGGCGCGCTGGCGACGAGGCTGCTCGCGACCCCGGCCGCCGAACGCGCGAGTGTGCTGCTGGAGCTGGTCCGCGAGCACGTCGCGACCGTGCTCGGGCACGCGGGCACCGCCGAAATCGGGGCCACGCGGGCGTTCTCCGACCTCGGGTTCGACTCGCTGACCGCGATCGAGCTGCGCAACCGGCTCGACGCCGCGACCGGGCTGCGGCTGCCCGCGACGCTGGTGTTCGACCACCCGAACCCGCTCGCCCTGGCCGAGCTCCTCCTCACCGAGGTCCTCGGCGGTGACGCCCCGGTGACCGCCGTGGCGGGCCCGGCGGGCACCACCGACGACCCGATCGTCGTGGTCGGCATGAGCTGCCGCTTCCCGGGTGGCGTCCGCTCGCCCGAAGACCTGTGGACGCTGCTGGCCGAGGGCCGCGACGCCATCACCGGCTTCCCCGGCGACCGCGGCTGGGACATGTCGGCCCTGGCCGGCGAAGGCCGCGGCAGCAGCTACGTCGACCGCGGCGGGTTCCTGCCCGACGCCGCCGACTTCGACCCCGAGTTCTTCGGCATCTCCCCGCGTGAGGCCCTCGCGATGGACCCGCAGCAGCGCGTGCTGCTCGAGACGTCGTGGGAGGCCGTCGAGCGCACCGGCATCGACCCGACCGGCCTGCGCGGCAGCCGCACCGGCGTGTTCGTCGGCACCAACGGCCAGGACTACGCCGGGGTGATCGTCCGCTCGGCCACCGACGTCGAGGCGCACGCGGGCACCGGTGTCGCGGCGAGCGTCGTGTCCGGCCGGCTGTCCTACGTGCTCGGTCTCGAGGGCCCGGCGATGACGATCGACACCGCGTGCTCGTCGTCGCTGGTCGCCCTGCACCTGGCGGCGCAGGCCCTGCGCGCGGGGGAGTGCGACCTCGCGCTCGCCGGCGGTGTCACGGTGATGGCCACGCCGGTCAGCTTCGTCGGCTTCAGCCGGCAGAACGGCCTCGCGCCGGACGGGCTGTGCAAGGCGTACTCCGACTCCGCCGACGGCACGAGCTGGTCCGAAGGCGCCGGTGTCCTGGTCGTCGAGCGGCTGTCGGACGCACGACGGCACGGTCATGACGTCCTCGCGGTGGTCGCCGGTTCGGCGATCAACTCCGACGGCGCGTCCAACGGCCTCACCGCCCCGAACGGGCCTTCCCAGCAGCGCGTCATCCGGCAGGCCTTGGCGAGCGCCGGGCTGCGTCCGTCCGAAGTGGACGTCGTCGAGGGCCACGGCACCGGCACGACTCTCGGGGACCCGATCGAAGCGCAGGCGTTGCTGGCCGCCTACGGGCACGACCGGGCCGCCCCGCTGCGGCTCGGCTCGATCAAGTCCAACCTCGGCCACACCCAGGCCGCGGCGGGCGTCGCCGGTGTCATCAAGATGATTCTGGCCCTGCACCGGGAACGGATCCCGGCGTCGCTGCACGTGACCGAGCCGTCGACGCACGTCGACTGGACCCCGGGCGCGATCGAGCTGGTCACCGAGGCCGTCGACTGGCGGGAGAACGGGCGCCCGCGCCGGGCCGGCGTCTCGTCGTTCGGGCTGTCCGGCACCAACGCGCACGTGATCATCGAGCAGGCCCCGCCGCTCCCTTCGGCGCCGCCGGAGCGGGCGGTCACGCCGGGCGTGGTGCCGTGGCTCGTGTCCGGCCGATCGGAAGCCGCCCTCGACGCCCAGCTCGCCGCCCTGCCCGAGGGGCTCGACCCGCTCGACACCGGCTTCTCGCTCGCCACCACCCGCTCGGCGTTCGAACACCGCGCCGTGCTGGTCGACGGCACCCCGGTCGCCCGCGGGACCGCCCGTGAGCGGACGGTCGCGTTCCTGTTCACCGGCCAGGGTTCGCAGCGGCTCGGCATGGGCCGGGGGCTCTACGAGCGGTTCGGGGTGTTCGCCGACGCCTTCGACACGGTGTGCGCGCACCTCGACCCCGCTCTGCCGCGTCCGCTGCGCGAGGTCGTCTTCGGCGACGACGCCGCGCTGCTCGACGAGACCGGCTGGGCCCAGCCCGCGCTTTTCGCGCTGGAAGTCGCGCTGTTCCGCCTGGTGCGCTCGTGGGGGGTGCGGCCGGCGTTCCTCGCCGGGCACTCGGTCGGCGAGATCGCCGCCGCCCACACCGCCGGGGTGCTGTCCCTGGCCGACGCGTGCACGCTCGTCGCGGCGCGCGCCCGGCTCATGCAGGCGCTGCCGTCCGGCGGGGCGATGGTCGCCGTGCGCGCCACCGAGGACGAGGTCCGGCCGCTGCTGACCGGCGACGTCGCGCTCGCCGCGGTGAACGGGCCGTCGTCGGTGGTGCTGTCCGGCGCCGAGGACGCCGTGCTGGCCGCGGCCGCCGGCTTCGAGCGGACCAAGCGGCTCACGGTGTCCCACGCCTTCCACTCGGCGGCGATGGACCCGATGCTCGACGACTTCCGCGCGGTTGTCGCCGGATTGACCTTCGCCGAGCCGGAAATCCCGGTGGTCGGCGACTTCACCTCATCGGAGTACTGGGTGCGGCAGGTGCGCGACACCGTCCGCTTCGCCGACACGACCGCGAGCCTGCTCGAAGCGGGGGTCACGGCGTTCGCCGAGCTCGGCCCGGACGCCGTGCTCACCGCGCTCGTCGACGGTGAGGTCCTCGCGCCCGTGCTGCGCGCCGGGCGCGACGAGGAGACCACCGCCGTGACCGCGCTCGCCGCGCTGCACGTCGCCGGCGTGCCGGTCGACTGGGCGGCGCTGTTCGAGGGCACTGGGGCCGGGCGCGTCGCGCTGCCGACGTACGCGTTCCAGCGGCAGCGGTACTGGCCGCGGCTCGTCCCGGGCGCGCACCAGCTCGGCATCACCGCGGCCGGGCACCCGCTGCTCGGCGCGGTCACCGAGGTCGCCGGCTCCGGCGAGGTCGTCTTCTCCGGCCGGCTTTCGCCGTCGTGGGTCGAGGACCACGTGATCGGCGGCCAGGTGCTGTTCCCCGGCGCCGGGTTCCTCGAGCTGGTGGTGCGGGCCGGCGACCAGGTCGGCTGCGGCCGGGTGGAGGACTTCACGGTGGCGGCGCCGCTGGTGCTGTCCGGCGCGACGCTCGTGCAGGTCGTCGCCGGCGCCCCGGACACCGACGGCCGCCGCGAGGTGAGCGTGTCTTCGCGCGCCGACGCCGAGTGGGTCCGGCACGGCACCGGCGTCCTGGCCCCGGGCACGCTCCCGACCGGCTTCGACGCGGGGGAGTGGCCGCCCGCCGGAGCGTCCGAAGTGGACTTGACCGGGTTCTACGACACCTTCGCCGAGGCGGGTTTCGCCTACGGGCCCCCGTTCCGCGGTCTGCGCCGGGTCTGGCTGCGTGACGGCGAGGTCTTTGCCGAAGCGGAGCTGCCCGGCGACGACGCCGCGGACTACGGCCTGCACCCGGCCCTCCTGGACTCCGTGCTGCACGCCATCTCCTTCGCCGATTCGGTGCCGGGTGGGCTCCCGTTCTCCTGGGCGGGCGCCGAGCTGCACGCGACGGGCGCCGGCCGGGTCCGGGCGCGGATCGCACGGCTCGGCGACGACTCGGTGTCCCTGGACCTGGCCGACGAGACCGGCGCACCGGTCCTGTCGGTGGACTCACTCACGCTGCGCGCGGCGACACCGGTCGAGTCCGGCCCGGAGGCGCTGTTCCGCCTCGACTGGCTGCCGGTGCCCGGCGCCACCCCGGACGGCGCCTGGGCGGTGCTCGGCTCCCGGCTCGCCGAGCTCGGCACGCCGTATCCGGACCTCGCAGCGGCGCTGGCCGCCGAGCCGGACGTGCTGCTGGTCCCGGTGCACGGCGACGGCGACGTGCTCGCCGACGTCCGCCGGGTCACCGCCGAGGTCCTCACCGTCCTGCAGACCCCGAACGAGACCACGCGCGTCGTCTTCGTCACCGAGGGCGCCGTCGCCGGGGAAGACCTCGCCGCCGCCGCGGTCTGGGGGCTCGTCCGCTCCGCGCAGACCGAAAACCCCGGCCGGTTCGTGCTCGCCGACGTCGACGACGCCTCCCTGGCCGGACTTCCGGCCGCCGTCGCGACCGGGGAGCCGCAGCTGCTGCTCCGGGACGGCACCGCCCGGGTCGCCCGGCTCGGCCGGGCCCCGCGGGCGGAGCTTTCACGTGAAAGCTCCGACCTGGGACCCGAGCTTTCACGTGAAAGCTCGGGCTGGAATCCGGACGGCACCGTCCTCGTCACCGGCGGCACCGGCGGCCTCGGCCGCGTCTTCGCCCGGCACCTCGCCGCCGAGTACGGCGTCAAGCACGTCCTGCTCGCCAGCCGCCGGGGCGGGAACGCCGACGGGATCGTCGAGCTCGTCGCCGAGCTCGCCGCACACGGCACCGAAGTCACCGTCGCCGCCTGCGACCTCGCCGACCGCGACGCCGCCGCGAAGCTGCTGGAGGGCATCCCGGCCGACCGGCCGCTGACCGCCGTCCTGCACGCCGCCGGGGTGCTCGACGACGGGGTGGTCGGCTCCCTCGACGCCGGGCGCCTCGAGACCGTGCTGCGCCCGAAGGCCGACGCCGCCTGGAACCTGCACGAGCTGACCGACGGCCTCGCCGCGTTCGTGTTGTTCTCCTCGGTCGCCGGCACCATCGGCTCGCCGGGGCAGGCGAACTACGCCGCCGCCAACGCCTTCCTCGACGCGCTCGCCGCCCACCGGCACGCCCGCGGCCTCGCCGCGACGTCCTTGGCCTGGGGCGCCTGGGAGACCGGCATGGTCGGCACGCTCACCGACGCCGACCGCGAGCGGATGGTCCGCGCGGGCATGCCGCCGCTGCCGGTCGAGCAGGGCTGCGCGTTGTTCGACCGGGCCGTCACGCTCGCCGAACCCGCGCTCGTCCCGGTGCTGGTCGACCTGCCGCGCGTCCGCGCCCTGCCCGAGCCGCCGTGGCTGCTGCGCCCGGTCGGCCGGCCGGGCCGGCGCGGCGCGAGCCGGGCCACCCCGGCCGCGAACGCCCTGCGCGAACGGCTTTCCGGCCTGCGGGAGAGCGAACAGCACAAGGCGCTGCTGGAGGTCATCCGCACCCAGGTCGCCACCGTCCTCGGCTTCGACGCCGCGAAGGTGGACGTCGAACGGGAGTTCCGCGGCCTCGGCTTCGACTCGCTCACCGCGGTCGAGTTCCGCAACCAGCTCGCGACCGCGACCGGCCTGCGCCTGCCCGCGACCCTGGTGTTCGACCACCCGACCCCGGTGGTGCTGGCCGGTTTCCTGCGCGGCGAGCTCGCCGGCGAGGACGTCCCGGTCGCCCGCACCACGGTCCGGGCGCCGGTCTCCGACGACCCGATCGCCATCGTGTCGATGGCCTGCCGCTACCCGGGCGGGGTCACCTCGCCCGAAGAGCTGTGGCAGCTCGTGCTCGACGGCGGCGACGGCGTCGGCCCGTTCCCGGCCGACCGCGGCTGGGACCTCGCCGGGCTCTTCGGCGCCGACCGCGGCCGTTCCTACACCCGCGAAGGCGGTTTCCTCGGCGAAGCCGGGATGTTCGATCCCGGCCTGTTCGGGATCTCGCCGCGGGAAGCCCTCGCGATGGACCCGCAGCAGCGGCTGCTGCTGGAGACCTCCTGGGAGGTGGTCGAACGCGCCGGTGTCGACCCGCTTTCGTTGCGCGGCAGCAGGACCGGGGTGTTCGCCGGGGTGATGTACCACGACTACGGCCAGGGTGTGCAGTTCCCGGAGGAGGCCCTCGGCTTCCTCGGCATCGGCACGGCGGGCAGCGTCATGTCCGGCCGCGTGGCCTACGCGCTCGGCCTCGAAGGCCCGGCCGTCACGATCGACACGGCGTGCTCGTCGTCGCTGGTCGCGATGCACTGGGCCGCGCAGGCCCTGCGGGCCGGGGACTGCGAGCTGGCGATCGCCGGCGGGGTCACGGTGATGGCGACCCCGGGTGCCTTTGTCGATTTCTCGGCCCAGGGCGGCCTCGCCGCCGACGGCCGGTGCAAGTCGTTCTCCGACTCGGCCGACGGGGTCGGCTGGGCCGAAGGTGTCGGGGTCGTGCTGCTGGAGCGCCTTTCCGACGCGCGCCGCAACGGCCACGAGGTCCTCGCCGTGGTGCGCGGGTCGGCGGTCAACCAGGACGGCGCGTCCAACGGCCTCACCGCCCCGAACGGCCCGTCGCAGCAGCGGGTGATCCGCCAGGCCCTGACGGTCTCCGGGCTCACGACGTCCGACGTGGACGTCGTCGAGGGCCACGGCACCGGCACCCCGCTCGGCGACCCCATCGAGGCGCAGAGCCTGCTGGCCACCTACGGCCGGGACCGGGAGACGCCGCTGCTGCTGGGTTCGGTGAAGGCCAACATCGGCCACACCCAGGCCGCCGCCGGGGTGGCGGGCGTGATCAAGATGGTGCAGGCGATGCGCCACGGCGTGGTCCCGAAGTCGCGGTACTCGGCCGAGCCGTCGTCCCATGTGGACTGGACCGAAGGCGCGGTCGACCTGGTCCCGGACACCACCGCGTGGCCCGAGACCGGACGGGTCCGCCGGTCGGCAGTGTCGTCGTTCGGGATCAGCGGCACCAACGCCCACGTCATCCTCGAACAGCCGGCGGACCGGCCGGCGCCCGGGCCCGCCGCGGCCGAGGCCGGTCCGGTACCGGTCGTCGTCTCCGGCCGGACACCCGAAGCTCTGCGCGCCCAGGCCGCCCGCCTGGCCGAACACGTCGAGGCGAGCGGCGACCCGCTCGCGGACCTGGCACACGCGGCCGCGGTGACCCGGGCCGCGTTCACCCACCGCGCCGCGGTCGTCGGCAGCGAACCCGCCGAAGTCGTCGCCGGGCTTCGCGCCATCGCGGCCGGGAACCCGGCCGTGCAGGGCGAAGCCCGGGTCGCCCCGCCGGTCGCCTTCCTCTTCGCCGGCCAGGGCGCACAGCGAGTCCACATGGGACACAGCCTCGCCGCCGCGCACCCGGTGTTCGCGGCCGCGTTCGACGAGGTCCTGGCGCTGCTCGACCCCGAGGTGCGCGCGGCGCTGGCCGACGACGAGCGCATCGACCGCACGGAGTTCGCGCAGCCGGCGCTGTTCGCCTTCGAAGTCGCGCTGTTCCGGCTGCTGGAGTCGTGGGGTGTGCACCCGGATTTCGTGACCGGGCATTCGGTCGGCGAGATCGCCGCCGCGCACGTGGCCGGCGTGCTGTCCCTGCCGGACGCGTGCGCGCTGGTGTCCGCGCGTGCCCGGCTGATGGGCGCGCTGCCCACCGGTGGTGTGATGGTCGCGGTGCGGGCGTCCGAAGAGGACGTTCTCCCGTTCGTCGGCGAAGGGGTCGACGTCGCCGCGGTGAACGGCCCCGGCTCGGTGGTCCTTTCCGGACACGAAGAAGCCGTTGTCGCCGTCGCCGCGAAGTTCGCCAAGCACCGGCGTCTGCGGGTCTCGCACGCCTTCCACTCCGTGCTGATGGAACCGATGCTCGCCGAGTTCGGCGACGTCGTCGCGAAGCTGGCGTTCGCCGAGCCGCGGGTGCCGGTCGTGTCGGCGGGCGACGTCACCTCCCCGGCGTACTGGGTCAGCCAGATCCGCGACACCGTGCGTTTCGGCGACGCGATCGGGCGGCTCACCGAGGCCGGGGTGACGGTCTTCGCCGAGCTGGGCCCGGACGCCACGCTCACCGCGGTCGTCGACGAGCCGGCCGCGCACGTGATCCCGGTGCAGCGCAAGGACCGTGACGAAGCCGCCGCGGTCGCCGAAGCCCTCGCGCGGCTGCACGTCGCCGGGGTCGCCGTCGACTGGGCCGCCCGGTTCCCGAAGGCCCGGCCCGTCGCGCTGCCGACGTATGCGTTCCAGCACGAGTGGTTCTGGCCGCTGCCGGCCGCCGGGGGTGACGCCACCGGCCTCGGCCTGGCCCCGGCCGGGCACCCGCTGCTCGGCGCGACGCTCGCCCTGGCCGACTCGCCGGGGGTGGTGTTCTCCGGACGGCTGTCCGCGGCCACCCAGCCGTGGCTGCGCGACCACGTCGTCGGCGGCACGATCCTGTTCCCCGGCGCGGCTTTCCTCGAACTGGCGGTCCGCGCGGCCGACGAGGTCGGCTGCGCGGCGGTCGAGGACCTGACCCTGGCCGTGCCGCTCGTGCTCGACCCGGACGGCGCCGTCGTGCTGCAGCTGGCCGTGGGCGAGCCCGGCGAAGGCGGCCGCCGGGAGCTGACGATCTCCTCGCGGGCCGACGACGACTGGACCCGGCACGCGACCGGCACGCTCGTCCCGCGGGCGGTGGCGGCCGAGCCGCTGCCGGACGTGTGGCCGCCCGCCGGCGCCGTCGAAGCGGATCTCACCGTCTTCTACGCCCAAGCGGCCGAAGCCGGGTTCGCCTACGGACCCGCGTTCCAGGGGCTGCGGCGCGTCTGGCGCTCCGGCGCCGAGGTCTACGCCGAACTGGCCCTGCCGGACGGCGCGGAAGCCGGCCGGTTCGGTCTGCACCCCGCGCTGCTCGACGCGGCCCTGCAGGCCATCGGCTTCGGCGAAGGCGCCCCGGCCGGGCTGCCGTTCGCCTGGACCGGCGTCACCCTGCACGCTTCCGGCGCGAGCCGGGTCCGTGTCCGGATCACCCCGGCCGGCGGCGACTCGGTGTCCCTGGCGCTGGCCGACGACGCCGGGAAGCCGGTCCTGACCGCCTCCGGTGTCACCCTCCGCGCGGCCGAAGCCCCCGCCGAGGCCGACGCGCTGTTCCGGCTGCGCTGGACGCCGGTTCCGATGCCCGAGCCGGGCGCGGAGACCTGGGCGGCCGTCGGGGACGACCTCGCCGCCGCCCTCGGTGTCGACGCCCAGCCGGACTTCGCGGCCGCGCTGGTGTCCGGCGCCGACGTCGTCGCGATCCCGGTCACCGGCGGTCCCGACGCGGCGGCTTCGGCCCACGCGCTCACCGCGGAAGTGCTGACCTACCTGCAAAGTCCCGCACCGCGGCTGGTGTTCGTCACCCGCGGCGCGATCGGCGGCGACGACGTCGCCTCGGCGGCCGTCTGGGGCCTGGTGCGCTCGGCGCAGTCCGAGGAGCCCGGCCGGTTCGTCCTGCTGGACGTCGACGAGCCCGACGGCGAAACCCTCCGCGCGGCCCTGGCGACCGGCGAACCCCAGCTCCTCCTGCGCGACGGCGCCCTGAGCGTCGCCCGCCTCACCCGAGCCGAGCTTTCACGTGAAAGCTCGGGCTGGGACCCCGAGGGCACTGTGCTCATCACGGGCGGGACCGGAGGACTGGGCCGGGTCTTCGCCCGGCACCTCGTGGCCCAGGGCGCGCGCAAGCTGGTGCTGCTCAGCCGGCGTGGTCCGGCCGCCGACGGGATCGACGAGCTGGTGGCGGAGCTGGCCGGAGCGGACGTCCGGGTGGTCGCCTGCGACGTCAGCGACCGGGACGCCCTCGCCGCCGTGCTCGCCGATGTCCCCGACCTGACCGCCGTCGTGCACACCGCCGGCGTGGTCGACGACGGGGTGCTCGCGTCGCAGTCGCCCCGGCGGCTCGAGACGGTGTTCGCGCCGAAGCTCGACGCGGCCTGGCACCTGCACGAGCTTGTCGGCGACCGCGCGGCGCTCGTGCTGTTCTCTTCGGTGGCGGGCACCATCGGCACCCCGGGCCAGGCGAACTACGCGGCGGCGAACGCCTTCCTCGACGCCCTCGCCGAGCACCGTCGCGGCCGGGGGCTGGCCGGGGTGTCGCTCGCCTGGGGCGCGTGGGACACCGGCATGACCGGCGACCTGACCGACGCCGACCGCGAACGCATGGTCCGCGGCGGCATGCCCCCGCTGGCCGCCGACCAGGGTACGGAGCTGTTCGACCGCGCGGTCGGCGGCGACGTCGCGCACCTCGTCCCGGTGCGCGTCGACCTGCCGACGCTGCGCACCCGCGGCGAGCTGCCGTGGCTGCTTCGCCCGGTGGGCCGGCCCGGACGCCGCAGCGCGGCCGCCGGTCCGGACCGGGCCGCCGCGGCCGACCTGCGGGCGCAGCTGGCCGGGATGCGGGAAAGCGAGCAGGAACGCACACTGCTTTCCCTGGTGCGCACCCAGGTTTCCGCGGTGCTCGGGCACCCGGCCGAGCAGGTCGGGGCCGGGCTGGAGTTCCGCGAGCTGGGGTTCGACTCGCTGACCGCGGTCGAGTTCCGCAACCGGCTCACCGCGGCGACCGGGCTGACCCTGTCGGCGACGCTCGTTTTCGACTACCCGACCCCGGCCGGGCTCGCCGGGCACCTGCGGGCGGAGCTGGCGCCGGCGCCGGTCGTCGCGACCTCACTGCCGGACGGGCTCGACCGGCTCGAAGAGCTGGTCGCCGCGGGCACCGCGGGCGAGCTCGCGGAGGCGGACGTCGCGGCCCGGCTGCGCCGGCTCCTGGCGAAGATCGCCGACGCCGAGCCCGCGCGCGAAGACGTCTCCGAGCGGCTCGACGCGGCCAGCACGGACGAGGTCTTCGCCTTCATCGACCACGAACTGGGCCGGCTCGGCGACGGGTCCGGACTCGAGCAGGAGGGCTGAGGCCGTCATGACCGAGGACAAGAAGCTCGTCGAGTACCTGAAGTGGGTCACCGCCGACCTGGCCAAGACGCGCAAGCGCGTCGAAGAGCTGGAGGCGGCGGAGCCGGAACCCGTGGCGATCGTCTCGATGGCCTGCCGCTACCCGGGCGGGGTCAGCTCGCCCGAGGGGCTGTGGGACCTCGTGCTCGACGGCGGTGACGGCATCGGCGCGTTCCCCGAAGACCGGGGCTGGGACCTGGGAGGTCTGTTCGGTGACGAAAGAGGACGTTCGTACGTTCGTGAAGGCGGTTTTCTCGACCGCGCGGGCCGCTTCGATCCTGGGCTCTTCGGCATCTCCCCGCGGGAGGCGCTGGCCATGGACCCGCAGCAGCGCCACCTCCTCGAAGTCTCCTGGGAGGTGATCGAACGCGCCGGCATCAACCCGCTTTCGCTGCGTGGCAGCAAGACGGGCGTGTTCGCCGGCGTGATGTACCACGACTACGGCCAGGGTGCGCAGTTCCCCGAAGAGGCCCTCGGCTTCCTCGGCGTCGGCACCGCGGGCAGCGTGCTGTCCGGGCGTGTCTCCTACACCCTCGGCCTCGAAGGCCCCGCGGTCACGGTCGACACGGCGTGTTCGTCGTCGCTCGTGGCGATGCACTGGGCCGCGCAGGCCCTGCGGGCCGGGGACTGCGAGCTGGCGATCGCCGGCGGGGTCACGATCATGGCGACCCCGGGGTCCTTTGTGGACTTCTCGGCTCAGGGCGGCCTCGCGCGCGACGGGCGGTGCAAGTCCTACGCCGAGTCCGCCGACGGGGTCGGCTGGGCTGAAGGGGTCGGTCTCGTCCTGCTGGAGCGGCTGGCGGACGCGCGCCGCCACGGGCACGAGGTCCTCGCTGTGGTGCGCGGGTCGGCGGTCAACCAGGACGGCGCGTCCAACGGGCTCACCGCCCCCAACGGCCCGTCGCAGCAGCGGGTGATCCGGCAGGCGCTGACGGTCTCCGGGCTGACGGTGTCCGAGGTGGACGTCGTCGAGGGCCACGGCACCGGTACCCCGCTCGGCGACCCGATCGAGGCGCAGAGCCTGCTGGCCACCTACGGCCGCGACCGGGAGACGCCGCTGCTGCTGGGTTCGGTGAAGTCGAACATCGGGCACACCCAGGCGGCCGCGGGCGTCGCGGGGGTGATCAAGATGGTGCAGGCGATGCGCCACGGCGTGGTGCCGAAGTCGGTGCACCTCGACGAGCCGTCGTCCCACGTGGACTGGACGGCGGGCGCCGTCGAGGTCGTCACCGAGCACACACCGTGGCCCGAGACCGAGCGCGTCCGCCGGGCGGCCGTGTCGTCGTTCGGCATCAGCGGCACCAACGCCCACGTCATCCTCGAACAGCCGGAGCCCGTCGAGCAGACCGCCACCGAGGCGCGACCCGGGGTTCGCGCGTTCGTCGTCGCCGGACGCACCGAAGCCGCGCTCGCCGCCCAAGCCGCCCGCCTGCGCGAGCACCTCGACACCACCGGCGCCGAACCGGCGGACATCGCGTGGTCGCTGGCGCACTCCCGGGCCGCGCTCGAACACCGCGCCGTGATCGTCGCCGAAGACCCGCGCGAGGACCTCGCCGCGCTGGCGGCCGGCACCCCCGGCCCGGCGGTCACCACCGGCGTCGCCGACGTCGACGGCCGGGTCGTGTTCGTCTTCCCGGGCCAGGGCGCGCAGTGGGCCGGCATGGGCGCCCGGCTGCTCGACGAGTCGCCGGTGTTCGCCGCCCGCATCGCCGAATGCGAAGCCGCGCTGGCGCCGTACCTCGACTGGTCGCTGACCG
The DNA here is from genome assembly GCF_055583145.1 of Amycolatopsis sp. NPDC104819. Taxonomy (NCBI): domain Bacteria; kingdom Bacillati; phylum Actinomycetota; class Actinomycetes; order Pseudonocardiales; family Pseudonocardiaceae; genus Amycolatopsis; species Amycolatopsis sp. NPDC104819. The sequence continues at coordinate 56,513 of NZ_JBVJON010000025.1, forward strand.
ACGTCCTGCGGGGCACCGCCGCGCTCGACCGCGTCGACGTCGTGCAGCCCGCGTCCTTCGCCGTCATGGTCGGGCTCGCCGCGTTGTGGCAGGCCCACGGGATCACCCCGGACGCCGTGGTCGGGCACTCCCAGGGGGAGATCGCCGCGGCCTGCGTGTCCGGCGCGCTCAGCCTTCACGACGCCGCCCGCGTGGTCGCGCTGCGCAGCCAGGCGATCGCCCGCCGGCTGGCCGGCGCCGGGACCATGCTGTCGGTCTCCGTGCCCGCCGCCGACATCGAAGCCCGGCTCGCCCGGTTCGAGGGCAAGCTGTCGGTCGCCGTGGCCAACAGCCCGTCGTCCGTCGTGGTCGCCGGCGACCCGGCGGCGGGGGAGGAGCTCCTGGCCGAGCTGACCGAGGCCGGCCTGCGGGCCCGCCGCATCGACGTCGACTACGCCTCGCACTCCGCGCACGTCGAGCTGATCGAAGACGAGCTGGCGACCGCGCTCGCCGGGCTGAAGCCGCGTCCGCCGGAGATCCCGTTCTTCTCCACTGTGGACGGTGAGTGGGTCGACACCGCCCGGCTGGACGCCGGCTACTGGTACCGCAACCTGCGGCAACGCGTCCGGTTCGAAGAAGCCATCCGCGAACTGCTTTCCCTGCAGTACCAGGCGTTCCTGGAGATCAGCTCGCACCCGGTGCTCACCGTGCCGCTGCAGGAGATCGCCGAGGACGCCGGCGCCCGCGCGGTCGTCACCGGCACCCTGCGCCGCACCGACGGCGGCCTCGCCCGGTTCCTGACCTCGGTCGCGAAAGCGCACGTCCGCGGGGTCAGCCCGGACTGGGCGAGCCTCCTGGCCGAGGGCGCGAACGTCGTCCCGTTGCCGACCTACGCCTTCCAGCACGAGAACTACTGGCCCGAACCCGCGCCGGCGGGCACCGCGGACCCGGCGGAGGCCGCGTTCTGGACCGCGGTCGACGACGCCGACTTCACCGCGCTCAGCAGCACGCTCGACGTCGAAGAGGACGCGCTCACCCGCGTGCTGCCCGCCCTGTCGTCGTGGCGCCGCCGCCGTGGTGACCAGTCCGTTGTGGACGGCTGGCGGCACCGCGTCACGTGGAAGCCGTTGCCCGCTGGGACTCCCGCGCCCGGCCGCTGGCTCGCGCTGGTTCCCGAAGGCCTGGACCTGCCGCTCGACGCCGACCGCCTGGTCGTGGCCCCGGACGCCGACCCGGTCGAAGTGCTGCGGGCCGGACTCCCCGGCGAGTACACGGGCGTCGTCTCCTTCCTGGAACTCGACGGGACGACGTTCGCCACGACCGCGGCTCTGACCGAGTTCCTCGCCGAAGCCGACCCGGCGCTCCCGCTGTGGGCTGTGACCCGGGGCGCGGTGTCCGTCGGCCGCTCGGACCCGCTCGACGACCCCGCCCGGGCAGCCCTGTGGGGCGCCGGGCGTGTGCTGGCCCTGGAGTATCCGCGCGCCTGGGGCGGGCTGATCGACCTGCCCGAGACCCTCGACGAACGCGCCGCCGCCCGGTTCGCCGCCGCCCTCGGTGGTGTGGAAGACCAGGTCGCCGTCCGCGCGTCCGGGCTCTTCGGCCGCCGGCTGGTGCACGCCGCGGCCGGGGGCGCCGCCGAGCCGTGGCGCCCGCACGGCACGGTGCTGGTCACCGGCGCCGGCGAAGGCTTCGGCGCACGCGTCGCCGAGTGGGTCACCGAGTGCGGCGCCGAGGTCGTGACCGGCATCCCCGAGGACCGGCCGCTGACGGCCGTCCTGCACACCGCCGGGATGACCGGCGACCCCGACGCGTGGGCCACCGCCGTCCAGCTGGACAGCACCCTCGCCGACACCGAGCTGGAAGCCTTTGTGCTGTTCACGTCGGTGAGCGCGGTGTGGGGCGCCGAAGGCCAGCGCGACCGCGCGGCCGTCGACACCGGTCTCGAGGCACTCGCCCGGCACCGCCGTGACCGCGGCCGCGTGGCGACCGCCGTCGCGTGGAGCGCCTGGGCCGACACCGGCGTCGCCGAAGACGAAGAGACCGCCGGGTTCCTGCGGGCCCGTGGCCTGCCGCCGTTGCCGGTCGAGCAGGCGCTGCTCGCGCTCGGGCAGACCATCGCCCACGACGACATCGCCGTGGTGCTCGCCGACGTCCGGTGGGACCGCTTCGTCCCGGCCCTCACCTCCCGCCGGGACGGCACGCTGCTCGACGATCTGCCCGAGGTCCGCGCGCTCGCCGACACGGGTTCCGGCGACGTCACGGCGACTTCGGGGCTGCTGGCCCGGCTGCGCGAAGCCGACCCGCGGGAGTGGGAGAACCTGCTGCTGGACCTGGTCCGCGAACAGGTCGCCGGCCTGCTCGGGTACGCGGGCGCGGCCGCGGTCGAGCCGCGCCGTCCGTTCAAGGAGCTGGGCTTCGACTCCCTCACCTCGGTCGAGCTGCGCACCCGGATCAACGCCGCGACCGGCCTGGCGCTGCCGGCCACCCTCGTCTTCGACCACCCGCGCCCGGACGCCGTCGCCCGGCTCCTGGCCGCCGAGCTGCTCGGCGACGAGGAGCAGGCCGTCGCGCCCGCTGCGGCCGGGGTGCTCGACGGCGACCCGATCGTCGTGGTCGGCATGAGCTGCCGTTACCCCGGCGGGGTCCGCTCACCCGAAGACCTGTGGCGCCTAGTCGCCGACGGGACCGACGCGATCACGGAGTTCCCCGGCGACCGCGGCTGGGACCTGCTCGGCCTCCAGGGCGGCGCGTCCTACGTCCACGAGGGCGGCTTCGTCGACGGCGTCGCCGACTTCGACGCCGGGTTCTTCGGGATCTCACCACGGGAAGCCCTGGCGATGGACCCACAACAGCGCCAGCTCCTGGAAGTGGCGTGGGAGCTGTTCGAACGCGCCGGCGTCGACCCCGAAGGCCTGCGCGGCAGCACGACCGGCGTCTACGTCGGCGGTTCCGGCAACGGCTACTCGCCGCCGCCGGAGCTGGCCGGGCACCTGCTGACCGGGGCCGCCACCAGTGTGCTGTCCGGCCGGATCTCCTACCTGTTCGGGCTCGAAGGTCCGTCGGTCACGGTCGACACCGCCTGCTCGTCGTCGCTGGTCGCGCTGCACATGGCGGCGCGTGCGCTGGCTTCGGGCGAGTGCTCGCTGGCCGTCGCCGGCGGGGTCACGGTGATGGCGACGCCCAGCGCGTTTGTCGAGTTCAGCTACCAGGGCGGCCTCGCCCCGGATGGCCGCTGCCGGTCGTTCGCCGAGACCGCGGGCGGCACCGGCTGGTCCGAAGGCACCGGCCTGCTCCTGCTGGAACGCCTGTCCGACGCCCGCCGCAACGGCCACCCGCCGCTGGCCGTGCTGCGCGGCACCGCCGTCAACTCCGACGGCGCGTCCAACGGCCTCACCGCCCCCAACGGCCCGTCGCAGCAACGGGTGATCCGCGCCGCGCTCGCGAACGCCGGACTGTCCACTTCGGACGTCGACGCCGTCGAGGCGCACGGCACCGGCACCTCCCTCGGCGATCCGATCGAGGCCCAGGCCCTGCTGGCCACCTACGGGCAGGACCGTTCCGAGCCCCTGCTGCTGGGCTCGGTCAAGTCGAACCTCGGGCACGCCCAGTCGGCCGCCGGGGTCGCCGGGGTGATCAAGATGGTCGAGGCGATCCGCCACGGCGTGCTGCCCCGGACCCTGCACCTCGACGAGCCGACGTCCCAAGTGGACTGGACGGCGGGCTCGATCTCGCTGCTGACCGAAGAGCGCGCGTGGCCGGAGACCGGCCGGGCCCGCCGGGGCGCCGTCTCGTCGTTCGGGGTCAGTGGCACCAACGCCCACGTGATCCTGGAGCAGGCCGAGGAGACCGAGCCGGTTCCCGCCGCGGTCACCGGCCCGGTGCCGGTGCTGCTGTCGGCGCGCACCCCGGAACGGCTCGCCGCGCAGGCCGCGCAGCTCGCGGACTTCGTTGCCACCCAACCGGATCTCACCGATCTCGCGGCCGCACTGGCCACGACGCGCACCCACTTCGACCACCGCGCCGCGGTTGTCGCCGCCGACCGGGAGTCGTTGCTGGCCGGACTCCGCGAGCTTGACGGGCCGACCCTCGCCGGACCCGGAGGCAAGCTGGCGATCCTGTTCGCCGGGCAAGGGAGCCAGCGCCTCGGCATGGGCCGCGAGCTGGCGGCGACCTACCCGGTGTTCGCGGACGCGCTCGACGCCGTGCTCGCGCACCTGGACGTCGAGCTCGACCGGCCGCTGCGTGAGGTCATGCACGGCGATGACGCGGACCTGCTCAACCAGACCCAGTACGCGCAGGCCGCGATCTTCGCGTTCGAAGTCGCGCTGGTCCGGCTCCTGGAGTCGTGGGGGATCACCCCGCACCAGCTGGCCGGGCACTCCGTCGGCGAGATCGCGGCCGCGCACGTCGCCGGCGTGTTCAGCCTCGCGGGAGCGTGCCGGCTGGTCGCCGCGCGCGGCCGGCTGATGCAGGCCCTCCCGGCCGGTGGCGCGATGCTTTCCGTGGTGGCGAAAGAAGAAGAGGTCGTCCCGCTGCTCGGCGACGACGTGGTGGTCGCCGCCGTCAACGGGCCGCGCTCGGTCGTCGTCTCCGGCGCCGAAGCCGCCGTGCTCGCGGTGGGGGAGCACTTCGCCAAGACGCGCCGGCTGGCCGTCTCCCACGCTTTCCACTCGCCGCTCATCGAACCCGCGCTCGCGGAGTTCGGCCGGGTCGTGGCCGAACTGGAGCTGGCCGCGCCGTGGATCCCGATCGTCTCGACCGTCAGCGGCGACGCCGACTTCACCTCCCCGGAGTACTGGGTGCGGCAGGCGCGGGAAGCCGTGCGGTTCGCCGACGCCGTGACGACTTTGGCCGATTCGGGGGTGACCACGTTCCTCGACGTCGGCCCGGACGGCGTCGCCGCCGCGATGGCGGCGGAAAGCCTCACCGGCGGCGAGGTCGTCGTGGGCGTGGACGCCGGACCGCGGTCGCTGGTCACCGCGCTGACGAAGCTGCACCACGCGCGCGTGCCCGTCGACTGGGCGGAGTTCTTCGGCGGCGGCCGCCCGGTCGTGCTGCCGACGTACCCGTTCGCCCCCGACCGCTACTGGCCCGAGGGTTTCCACGGCGCGAACGGCGACCTGCGCCTGTCCGGCCTGCACTCCGCCGAGCACCCGCTGCTCGGCGCCGGGGTCGCGCTGCCGGAGTCCGGCGGGTTCCTGTTCACCGGCGCGCTGTCGCCGCAGCTGCAGCCGTGGCTGGCCGACCACACCGTCGACGGTGTGATCGTGTTCCCGGAAGCCGGGTTCGCCGAGCTGGCCGTGCGCGCGGGTGACGAGGTCGGCTGCGACCTCGTCGAGGAGCTCACCGTCGAGGTCCCGCTCACGCTGCCGCCGGTCGGCGGGGTGCACGCGCAGGTCGTCGTCGGGCCGGAAGGTCCGGCGGGGACGCGGGAGCTGACCGTCTGGACCCGGCCGGAAGGCGCGGGGGAGCAGGTGTGGACGCGGACCGCGGCCGGCCGGCTCGCGCCCGGCGCCCCGGAACCCGCCGTGGACCCGGCCTGGCCGCCCGCGGCCGTGGAGCTGGAGCTCGACGGCTTCTACGAGGAGCACGCCGAGATCGGCGCGGCCTTCCGCGGCCTGCGGGCGGCGTGGCGCTCGGGCGACGACGTCTACGCGGAGATCGAGCTGCCCGCGGCCCGCCGGGACGACGCGGCCAAGTTCGGCCTGCACCCCGCGTTGCTGGACGCGGCCCTGCAGACCGTGACGCTGCTGGACCTGCCCCGGCGCCCGGCGACGGGCTGGACGCGGTTCGCGCTCCACGCCGCGGGCGCCGCCGCCGCGCGGGTCCACCTCCACCGGGACGGCGACACGGTCACCCTCGTCCTGACCGATCCGGGCGGTACGCCGATCGCGTCCGCGGAAGCCCTTTCGTTCGGGGAAGCCGTCGCCGCGCCGCGGCAGGGGCACGACTCGCTGTTCCACCTCGAATGGACGCCGCTGCCGGAGGTGGCGCCGTCGGGCAAGCGGTTCGTCGAGTTCGGCGAGGACATGACCGACCCGACCGGCGATGCCGTGGTCGTGGTGCCGGTGGACACGAGCGGCGACCCGGTCGCCGCGACCCACCGGGCGACCACGCAGGTCCTCGACCAGCTGCAGTCCTTCCTGGCCACCGACGACGTCCAGGTCGTGTTCCAGACCGGTGACGGCCCCGCGGCCGCGGCGGTGCAGGGCCTGGTCCGGGCGGCGCAGTCGGAGAACCCGGGCCGGTTCCTGCTGGTCGAGGGGGACGCGGTCGAGGCGGCCGTTGCTTCCGGGGAACCGCAGATCTCGGTGCGTGACGGCGTCCCGCACCGGGCCCGGCTGGTCCGGGCGCCCGCGGCGGACCGGCCGGAACCCGGCTTCGGAGACCCGGACGGCACGGTGCTCGTCACCGGCGGCGCGGGCGGGCTGGGCCGGCTGCTGGCCCGGCACCTGGTGAGCCACCACGGCGTCCGGCACCTGCTGCTGGCCGGCCGGCGGGGCCTCGGCTCCGCCGGCGCCGCCGAGCTGGTGACCGAGCTGAAGGGCCTGGGCGCGGACGTGCGCGTCGCGGCGTGTGACACCGCCGACCGCGACGACGTCGCCGACCTGCTGTCCGCCGTGCCCGAGGCGCACCCGCTGACGGCGGTCGTGCACGCGGCCGGCGTCCTCGACGACGGCGTGGTGGGGTCGCTGACCCCGGCGCGGCTGCGGAAGGTGTTGCGCCCCAAGGTGGACGGCGCCTGGCACCTGCACGAGCTGACCCGGGACCTCGACCTGGCGGCGTTCGTCCTGTACTCGTCGGCGAGCGGTCTGCTCGGCGGTGTCGGCCAGGGCAACTACGCGGCGGCCAACTCGTTCCTGGACGCGCTGGCGGCTTCGCGGCGGGCGGCAGGGCTGCCGGCGGTGTCGCTGGCGTGGGGCCCGTGGGCGCAGGCGGACGGCATGGCGGGCACGCTCGCCGACGTCGACGCGCAGCGCCTCGCGAAGTCCGGAATGCGCCGGTTCACCCCGGAAGAGGGCCTGGCGCTGTTCGACACGGCGGTCGCGTCGCCGGCGGCGATGGTGGTGCCGGTGGGGCTGGACCTGGCGGTGCTGCGCGGCCACATCGTCCCGCCGGTGCTGGGCGAGCTGGTCCCGAAGACCCGCCGCACCGCCCGCATCGACGCCGACGGCGTCCGCTCGTTCGTCCCGAAGCTGGGCGAGCTGGCCCCGGAGGCGCGCGGCCGCGAGCTGCTGGAGCTGGTCCGCGAGCTGGCGGCGAGCGTCCTGGGCCACGGCTCCCCGGCGGCGATCGACGCGGACACGGGCTTCACGGAGATCGGCTTCGACTCCCTGACGGTGGTGGAGCTGCGCAACCGCCTCGGGTACGCGACGGGCCTGACCCTGCCGGCGACGGTGCTGTTCGACCACCCGAACCCCCGGGTGCTGAGCGCGCACCTGCTGTCCCTGCTGAGCCCGGAGCCGGTGGACCCGGCGGCCCGGGTGCTGGACGAGCTGGGCCGGTTCGAGCAGCTGGTGGCGGACCCGGCGCTGGCCCCGGAGACGGTGATGTCGGTGACAGCGCGCTTGCGGTCCCTGCTGGACCGCCTGGGCGGCGACGAAGAGTTCCTGGAGTCCTTGGACTCAGCCGGCGATGGCGAGCTGTTCCGCCTGATCGACTCGGAGCTGGGCGCGGACTGAGCCTCGGTGCAAGTTGTCGTGAGTGTTTAGGGCGGCTTGGGTTCTAGTGGCCGTTGCAACACCTGAGGTGAGAGGTGTTGCCATGACCGGAAACCGTCGTCGTTGGCTGTCCCGGGACGTCCGGGTGGC
>NZ_JBVJON010000026.1:0-53757 GCF_055583145.1 Amycolatopsis sp. NPDC104819
CCCCCCCCCCCCCCCCCCCCCCCCCCCCCCCCCCCCCCCCCCCCCCCCCCCCCCCCCCCCCCCCCCCCCCCCCCCCCCCCCCCCCCCCCCCCGGCCGTTTTCGAGGAGGAACCATGGCTCCGGTGCTCGTGCGGCTTGCGCTGCGGCGCACGCTGCGGGACGTGAAGTACGTCGAGGCGGTGCGGCCGCGGCACGCGCGGGGCCTCGTCCGGGACGTCTACCGCCAGGTGGAGCGGGACTTCGGGATGCTCGCCCCGCCGATGGCGCTGCATTCGCCCGCGCCGCAGGTGCTCGCCGCGGCCTGGTTGATGCTGCGGGAGTCGCTCGTGGCGGCGGGTTCGGCGAGCCGGGCGGACAAGGAGGTCGTCGCGGCCGCGGTGTCGGCGGCGAACTCGTGCCCGTACTGCGTCGAGGTGCACGGGATGGCCATCGGCTCCCTGGGCGACCCGGCGGCCGCGGCGGCGATCGCTTCCGGCGCGGTCACGGAGATCCCCGACCGCGACACGCGGGCGCTCGCGGCCTGGGCGCGCGGCGCCGGCCCGCTGCCCCCGGACGTCCCGGCCGCCACGGCGGCGGAGTTCGTCGCGGTGGCCGTGGCGTTCCACTACCTCAACCGGGTGGTGAGCGTCTTCCTCGGGCCGTCCCCGCTGCCGGAGGCAGTGCCGCCGGCCGCGCGGGCGAAAGCCAAGGCCGTGCTGGGGTTCCTGCTCAAGCCGGGCACCCCGCCGCCGCCGGGGGACGCCCTCGGACTGCTGCCCGCGGTGGCCGTCAGCGGCCCGGACTGGGCGCCCGCGGGCGGAACCCTCTCGGACGCCTTCGCGCGGGCCGCGGTGGCCATCGAGGCCGCCGGGGAACGCTCGGTGCCGACGCGGGTGCGTGACCTCGTGCGCCGTGAGCTGAAGGCGTGGGACGGGAAACCGCCCGGGCTCAGCCGCGCGTGGACGAAGGAGGTCGTCGCGGAGCTGCCGCCCGAAGAGCGGGTGGTGGGCCGCGTCGCGCTCCTCGTGGCCAAGGCGCCGTACCAGGTCGACGCCGCCGACGTGGCCGACTGGGTGCCCGGCGATCGTGGCCTGGTCGAGCTGGTCTCGTGGGCAAGTCTCGCCGCGGCCGTGGAGTTCGGCGACCGCTTTCCGCTGGGCGCGTGAAGAGAAGACCCTGGCCGGCCCGCCGGGTGATGATCGAAGGGTCGGATCCACCGCCGGGGCGCGCAGCACCGGGGCACACCGAAAGCCCCTCCCGGTTCGCGTCGCTGCCCCCGCGCGGCAGCCGATCCGGCGACCGGCGGCCGCTCGCGACGGTGGCTCCCCAGCCACTGCGCGGGCGGCCGCCGGCGCACGAACACCAAGTCATACGGTGAGAGGAAATCAAGGTGACTGACACCACGGGCGTGATCGCCGACCTGACCGCCGAGGGCGCCGAAGTCGACGCGCTCGTCGCCGGTCTCACCGAACGGGAGTGGGACACCCCCACTCCGGCCCCCGGGTGGGCCGTCCGGCACCAGATCGGGCACCTGGCGTTCATCTTCCGGCTCGCCGGCCTCTCGGCCGCGCAGCCGGAGACGTTCGTCCAGCTGACGAGCTCCCTTTCCGGTGGCCTGGAGGTGGCGGTGAACGCCGCCCTGGAGGAGTACATCCACGACCCCGCCGAGGTGCTGCTGACGCGCTGGCGGGCCGAGCGGGACGCCGGCATCAAGGCCCTCGCGGCCGTGCCCGGCGACCAGCTGGTGCCGTGGCTGGTCAACCCGCTGCCGCCGTACGTGCTGGCGTGCGCCGGGATGATGGAGCTGTTCGGCCACGGCCAGGACGTCGCCGACGCGCTCGGCGTGCGCCGCGAGCGCACCGACCGCATCAAGCACCTGGTCGGGTTCGCCGTGCGGGTCCGGGACTTCGGGTACGAGGCGCGCAACCTGACGCCGCCGGCCGAGGAGTTCCGGTTCGAGCTGACCGCGCCCTCGGGCGCGCTCTGGACGTTCGGGCCGGAGGACGCGACGCAGCGCATCACCGGCAGCGCGGCGGACTTCTGCCTGCTGGTGACCCGGCGGCGGCACCGCTACGACCTCGACGTGCGGGCCAAGGGCACCTTGGCCGACCAGTGGCTGGACATCGCCCAGGCGTACCGGGGCCCGGCCGGCGACGGCCGCCGGCCGGGGCAGTTCCGCGACTAGAAGATCCATTGTGGACGGTTAGACGTCCTTGTCCGAGCGTGCTGAGGTGCAGGCCACGGGCAGGAAGAAAGAAGACGGTCCGCGCCGTCCGGGAGATGCTGGACCCCGGCCGGACGGGCGGGCCGGGACGGACGGGCAGGCCGGAAACGGGACGCGGTCCCGGGTACGGACGACAGCGGGACCTGACGGACCCGGTGAGACTGGGCTCGAGAGCCAGTGGGAGTGCGGTGGCATGAGCGTTGAGCGGATTTCGATCGTCGGTATCGGCCTCCGATACCCCGACGCGAGTTCTCCGGAGGAGCTCTGGGAAAACGTGCTGGCCGGTCGCCGGGCGTTCCGCAGGCTCCCCGACGAGCGGATGAACCGGGCGGACTACTATTCGCCCGATCCCAAGGCACCAGACCGTTTTTACGCACAGAAGGCGGCGGTGCTGCGGGACTACGAGTTCGACCGCGTTTCGCACAAGGTGGCCGGCAGCACGTTCCGGGCCACCGACACCACGCACTGGCTGGCGCTGGACGTGGCCGAGCAGGCGCTGGCGGACGCCGGGTTCGCCGAAGGGGAAGGCGCGCCGAAGACGAGCACCGGCGTGGTCATCGGCAACAGCCTGACCGGTGAGTTCTCGCGGGCCAACATCATGCGGCTGCGCTGGCCGTACGTGCGCCGCACGGTCGCCGCCGCGCTGAGCTCACGCGGCTGGGACGACGAGGAGACCGCGACCTTCCTGCGGGACCTCGAGGTCCAGTACAAGGAGCCGTTCCCGGAGATCAACGAGGACAGCCTCGCCGGTGGCCTGGCGAACACGATCGCCGGCCGCGTCTGCAACCACTTCGACTTCGCCGGCGGCGGGTTTACCGTCGACGGCGCCTGCTCCTCGTCGCTGCTGTCGGTCGTGACCGCGGCGAACGCGCTGGTGCAGGGCGACCTCGACCTCGCCATCGCCGGCGGTGTCGACCTCTCCATCGACCCCTTCGAGGTCATCGGCTTCGCCAAGACCGGCGCGCTGGCCAAGCGCGAGATGAAGGTCTACGACGCCGACTCCAACGGCTTCTGGCCCGGTGAGGGCTCGGGCATGCTCGTCCTGATGCGCGAGAGCGACGCGCTGGAGCAGGGCAAGCGCATCTACGCGTCGATCGGCGGCTGGGGCGTTTCTTCCGACGGCAAGGGCGGCATCACGCGGCCCGAGGCCGCCGGGCACCGGCTCGCCCTCCAGCGCGCCTACACCCGCGCCGGCTACGGCGTCGAGACCGTGTCCTACTTCGAGGGCCACGGCACCGGCACCGCGCTGGGCGACGCCACCGAGATCGAGGCGCTGTCCACCGCCCGCCGCGACGCCGACCCGCTGGCGAAGCAGGCCGCGCTGTCGACGATCAAGGGCAACATCGGCCACACGAAGGCCGCGGCGGGGGTCGCCGGCCTGATCAAGGCGACGCTGGCGGTGTACCACCAGGTCATCCCGCCGGCCACCGGGCACTACGAGCCGCACGAGTCGCTGACCGGCTCCTCGGCGCGGATGTACGTGCCGAGCGAGGCGGCGCTGTGGCCGGCCGACCAGCCGGTGCGCGCCGGTGTCTCGGCGATGGGCTTCGGCGGCATCAACTCGCACGTCACGGTCACCGAGGCGCCGACCGCGCCGCGGCGGCGCGAGGTCGACGAGCGGGCCCGCGCGCTGGTCGCCGGGCGCCAGGACGCCGAGCTGCTGCTGTTCGACGCTGACGACGTCGCCACGCTGCGCGGGAACGTCGCCGCGGCGCTGGAGGTCGTGCCGAAGCTGTCCTTCGCCGAGCTGACCGACCTCGCGGGCTCGCTCGCCGGGGAACTGGCCGGCCGTGCGGTGCGCGCGGCGGTCGTCGCGGGCAACCCGGAGCAGGCCGAGCGGAAGCTGACCAAGCTGCTCGAGAAGCTCGAAGAGACCAGCTCCGTGTTCGACGCCGCCGACGGCGTCTTCGCGAGCAACCGCACCAAGGCGCCGAAGATCGGCTACCTGTTCCCGGGCCAGGGTTCCGGCCGCGGCGGGGACAGCGCGCTGCGCCGCCGGTTCAGCGCGGCCGAGGAGATCCACCGCGCCGCCGGCCTGCCGGTGACCGGTGACCAGGTCGCCACCGAGGTGGCCCAGCCGCGGATCGTCACCGGCTCGCTCGCCGCGCTGCGCGTCCTGCGCTCGTTCGGCGTCGAGGCGGTCACGGCCACCGGCCACAGCCTCGGCGAGCTGACCGCCCTGCACTGGGGCGGCGCGCTCGACGAGCGGGCGCTGCTGGACCTGGCGAAGGTCCGCGGCAAGGTGATGGCCACGACCAGTGGCGACGGCACCGGCGCGATGGCCGGCATCGCCGCCTCACCGAGCCGGGTGGAAGAGCTCGGCCTCGGGTCCGACGTCGTCATCGCCGGCTACAACGCCCCCGAGCAGACCGTGCTCTCCGGGCCGGCCGAGTCGATCGACCGGATCGTGGCCCGGGCCAAGGCCCAGGGGGTCAGCGCGACCCGGATCAAGGTCTCGCACGCCTTCCACTCGCCGCTGGTCGAGCCGGCCGCGGTCGAGATGACCGGCCGGCTGGGCGAGTTCAGCTTCTCGCGGCTCGAGCGGCCGGTGGTTTCGACCGTCAGCGGCGACGTGCTGCACGCGGCGGAGAACCTGCCGGAGCTGCTGCGCGAGCAGATCGTGCTGCCGGTCCGCTTCCGCGAGGCCGCCACCAAGGTGGCCGAGCGCAGCGACCTGGTGGTCGAGGTCGGCCCCGGCCGGGTGCTGACCGGGCTGTTCGAGGAGATCGCGCCGGACACCCCGGTGCTGGCGGTCGACTCGGACAACGCGTCGCTCGCGGGTCTGCTGCGGGTCGTCGGCGCGGCCTTCGCGCTCGGCGCGAACCTCACGCTGGACACGCTGTTCGAGGGCCGGGTCGTCCGGCCGCTGCCGATCGACGGCCAGTTCTCCTTCCTCGCCAGCCCGTGCGAGGCCGCGCCCGCCATCGACGGCGAGCTGGCCGCCGAGCTGGCCGCGGAGAAGGCGCAGGCCGCCGAGGCCGACGCCACGGCCGACAACTCCGGCAGCTCCACCCTCGACCTGCTGCGCAAGCTCGCCGCCGACCGCGTCGAGCTGCCGCTGGAGACCGTCACGGCCGACACCCACCCGCTCGACGACCTGCACCTGTCGTCGATCACGGTCGGGCAGCTGGTCAACGACGTCACCCGGGCGCTGGGCCGGCCCGCCTTGGAGGGCATGCCGAACTTCGCGACCGTGTGCCTCGGTGAGCTCGCCGAGATGATCGACGAGCTGGCCCAGACGGCGAAGCCCGCCGACGCGGGCCAGGCCGAGGCCACCGGTGTCGGTCCGTGGGTCCGGCCGTTCGCGGTCGAGTACGTGCCCGCGCCGCGCCCGGTCGCCGACCTCACCCCGGGGATCGGCAACGCCCAGTGGCAGGTCTTCGCGACCCCGCGGCACCCGCTGGCCGAGCCGTTGAAGGCCGCGCTGGCCGCGGCCGGCGCCGGTGACGGTGTCGTGCTCTGCCTGCCGGCGGACTGCGACTCCAGCCACGTCGGGCTGTTCCTCGACGCCGGCCGCGCGGTCATGGCCGCCCCCACCGGCACGCGTTTCGTGGTCGTGCACCACGGTTACGGCGCGGCCGGCCTGGCCCGGACCCTGCGGCTCGAGGACCCCTCGGCCAAGACGACCATCATCGACCTCGCCGACCCGACCCCGTCGGGCGCGGACGAGATCACCGCGGCCGTCCAGTCCGTGGTGGCCGAGGTCGCCGGGACGACGGACTTCACCGAGGTCCGCTACGGCGCCGACGGCGGGCGCACGGTGCCGCGGCTGTCCGCGCTGCCGGCCGCCTCGACCGGCCCGATCCGCGAGTCGCTGGACCAGACCGACGTCCTGCTCGTCACCGGTGGTGGCAAGGGCATCACGGCGGAAAGCGCGCTGGCGCTGGCCAAGGACTCCGGGGCCAAGCTCGCCCTGCTCGGGCGCAGCGACCCGGAGACCGACACCGAGCTGGCGGAGAACCTCGACCGGCTGGAGGCCGCGGGCATCCGCTACCGGTACGAGCGCGCCGACGTCACCAACGCGACCCAGGTCGCCGAGGCGGTCGGCCGGATCCAGGCCGAGCTCGGCACGGTCACCGCGGTGCTGCACGGCGCCGGCCGCAACGAGCCGGCCGCCCTGTTCAGCCTCACCGAGGACAGCTTCCGCAAGACCCTCGCCCCGAAGATCGGCGGGCTCAACGCGGTGCTCTCGGCGGTCGACCAGGACCGGATCAAGCTGCTGGTCACGTTCGGCAGCATCATCGGCCGGGCGGGCCTGCGCGGGGAAGCGCACTACGCCACGGCGAACGACTGGATGACCGAGCTGACCCTGCGCTTCGGCCAGGAACACCCGCAGGCGCGGGCGATCGCGCTGGAGTGGTCGGTCTGGTCGGGCGCCGGCATGGGCGAGAAGCTCGGTGTGGTCAGCGCGCTGATGCGCGACGGCATCACGCCGATCCCGCTGGAGGAGGGCATCACCATCCTCCGCCAGGTGCTGGCCGACCCGGCCGCGCCGCCGGTGCTGGTGGTGTGCGGCCGCACGTCGGGCCTGGCCACGCTGCCGATCCAGAAGCGCGAGCTGCCGCTGACCCGGTTCGTCGACCGCGCGGTCGTGCACTACCCGGGCGTCGAGCTCATCACCGAGGCCGACCTGTCCGACGGCAGCGACCCGTACCTGACCGACCACCTGCTCGACGGGCAGCTGCTGTTCCCGGCGGTGCTCGGCATGGAGGCGATGACGCAGGCCGCGTCGGCGACGCTGGACCGCGTCGGCGCGCCGGTGCTCTCCGACGTCGAGTTCCTCCGGCCGATCATCGTCGCGCCAGGCGGGTCGACCACGATCCGGCTGGCCACGCTGGCCCGCGACGCCGACACCGTCGACGTCGTGATCCGCAGTGACGAGACCGGCTTCAGCGCCGACCACTTCCGGGCGCGGCTGAGCTTCGCGCGGCCGGCGGAGCTCGGCGAGCGGGCTCCTCGCGAAGTCGCGCTGCCGCCGGTCCCGGTGGAGCCGATCAGCGAGCTGTACGGCTCGGTCCTGTTCCAGGGCAAGCGGTTCCAGCGGGTCCTCGGCTACCGGCGGGCGAGCGCCCGGCACGCGGTCGCCGAGATCGCGACCACCGCGGACTTCTCCTGGTTCGCGCCGTTCCTGCCGCAGGACCGGCTCCTCGCCGACCCGGGCACACGGGACGCGATGATGCACGCGATCCAGTGCTGCGTCCCGGACGCGACGCTGCTGCCGCAGAGCATCGAGAAGCTCTACCTGGCCGAGCCCGGTGTCCAGCACGAGGAGTACGTCCTGCTGGACGCGAAGGAACGCTTCCAAGACGGCGACAGCTACGTCTACGACCTCGACGTGCGCAACCCGGACGGGACGCTGGTCGAGCGCTGGGAAGGGCTGAAGCTGCGGGCGGTCCGCAAGCGCGACGGCGCGGGCCCCTGGGTCCCGTCGATGCTCGGGTCCTATGTGGAGCGTGCGTGCGAGCGCCTGCTCGGCGGGACGCGGTCGGTCGTGCTCGAGCCCGACCCCGCCGGCCAGCCGGCGGAGGCCACCGCCGAGCGGCGGGCGCAGACCGCGCTCGCGGCGGGCCGGGCGGTCGACCGCCAGGTCGAGATCCGGTACCGCCCGGACGGCAAGCCGGAGTTCGACGACGGCAACGTCACGGCTTCGCACACGTCACAGCTCACGCTCGTGGCGGCCGGTCCGGCGCAGCTCGCGGTCGACATCGAGACCGCGATCGAGCGCACCGACGAGGACTGGGCCGGGCTGCTCGGCGAAGAGCTCCTCGCCCTGGGCCGGCTGCTCGCGGCCGACACCGGGGAACCGATCAGCGTGGCCAACACGCGGGTCTGGAGCGCGATCGAGTGCGTCCGCAAGAGCGGCGCGATGACCCAGGCCCTGACCGTGCGCCAGGTCGACCCGGACGGGTGGGCCCTGCTCGCCAACGGCGAGGCGCGCATCGCGACCTGGTCGACCACCGTCAACGACCGGACCGACCCGATCGTGTTCGCGGTGCTCCACGCAGAGGGGAACTGAGATGACCGACTACTACGAGATCCGCCACACGGTCGGCTTCGAAGAGACCAACCTGGTGGGCAACGTCTACTACGTGAACTACGTGCGCTGGCAGGGCCGGTGCCGCGAGATGTTCCTGAAGGAGAAGGCCCCGGCCGTGCTCGAGGAGGTCCGCCACGACCTCAAGCTGTTCACCCTCAAGGTGGACTGCGAGTTCTTCGCCGAGATCACCGCCTTCGACGAGCTGTCCATCCGGCTGCGCCTGGAAGAGCTGACGCAGACCCAGATCCAGTTCACCTTCGACTACGTCCACCTGCACCCGGACGGCGAGCGGCTCGTCGCCCGCGGCCGCCAGCGCATCGCCTGCATGCGCGGCCCCAACACGGCGACCGTGCCGTCGCGGGTGCCGGAACAGCTGCGCGAGGCGCTGGCGCCGTACCACGCGGCGGGTTCGGTCAACGGCAAGGGAGTCTGATCGTGTCGACCGAGGCAGATCGGCCGCCGGAGCGGGGTGTGCTCAAGCGGCTGCCGACATCAGCGGCGCGGCGCGGGCTCTCGGCCCAGCCCGGCCTGCGCCAGGTGATGTCCCAGTTCGCGACCGGGGTCACGGTGCTGACGGCGGGCGGTGAGGACGCGCACGGCATGACCGCCAACGCGTTCTCGTCGGTCTCGCTGGAGCCGCCCTTGGTGCTGTGTTGTGTGTCGAAGGCGGCGCGGATGCACACGTCGATCGTGGCCGCGGACTCGTTCGCGGTGAACATCCTCGCCGCCGAGCAGCAGGAGCTGTCGAAGTACTTCGCCGACTGGCGCCGTCCCGACGGGATGGCCCAGTTCGACGCGGTGGGCTGGACGGCCGGCGCCAAGACCGGGGCGCCGCTGCTCGACGGAACGCTGGCCTGGCTGGAATGCGAGCTGGCCCAGGTGCTCGACGGGGGTGACCACTCGATCTTCCTGGGCCGGGTGGTCGCCACCAGCCGGGGCACCGGCGAGGACGCGCTGGTCTTCTACGGCGGCCAGTACCACGAAGTCGACGGGCGCGCCCGCGCGGCTTGAGAAGGGACGAGGTCATGCTGATCGCGGTCACGGGCGGCACCGGGTTCCTCGGTGCGCACACCGTCGCGGCGCTGCTGCGGCGGGGCCACCGGGTGCGCCTGCTCGCCCGTGACCCGGCCCGCGTGGCCGGCGCGCTCGCGCCGCTCGGCGTCGATCCGTCCACTGTGGACGTCGTCGCCGGTGACGTCACGGCGCCCGAAGCCGTGGGCCGGCTGGTCGCCGGGGCGGACGCGCTGCTGCACGCGGCGGGCGTCTACACCTTCGACAGCCGGCGTCGCGCCGAGCTGGACCGGGTGAACGTGCACGGCACCGAGGTCGTGCTCGACGCCGCGCGCCGGGCGGGCACCGGGCGGATCGTGCACGTCTCCACCGTCGGGGCCCTCTACCCGACGCGGGAGCCGTCGATCGGCCCGGGCAGCCCGGTCGGCGAGCCGCGGGAGGCCTACCTCGCGTCCAAGGCCGCGGCCGAGCGGATCGCCCGCGGGCACCGCGAGGCCGGCGCGCCGGTGGTCGTCACCTACCCGCCGGCGCTGCTCGGCCCGCACGACCCGCACCTGGGCGACCAGAACGCGCGGCTGCGGGACCTGCTGCGCGGGCTGATGCCGATCTGGCCGTCGCGCGGGCTGCCGATCGGCGACGTCCGCGACTCGGCGGAGCTGCACGCGCGGCTGCTCGACGGGACGGCGCCGGCCGGCGACGCGTTCTTCGGGCCGGGGCACTTCCTGGCCACCCACGAGTACCTCGCGACGGTCCGCGCCGCGACCGGGCGGCGGCTGCCCGCGGTGTTCCTGCCGCCGCGCTCGATGTACCCGGTCGGCCGCGCCGCCGACCTGCTGCAGCACGTCTGGCCGTGGCACATCCCGGCCGAGTACGGCGCGATCTACGTCTGCGCCACCGCCGTGCCCGTCGACGCGGCCGCGCCGCGCGCGGACGTCCCGGCGCGGCCGGCGCTCGAAACGGTGCACGACACGGTGGCCTGGTTGCACACGACCGGGCGGCTGACCGACCGGCAGGCCGGCATCGCGGCCGGGCCGGGCCCAGCGTCCACATCGTCCACATCGGACGACGGCTCCGGCGCGCCCGGAGCCGCAGAGATCGAGGAGGCACTGTCATGACCGCCAGCGACGCCACCGAGCCCATCCGCATCGCCCCCGCGCCCGCACCGGCCGTCGCGGCGGCGGACGTGCCCGCCGAGTGGCCGGTCCGGCCGATGCCCCGGCTGGGCCGCGGCATCGTGTGGTCCGACATCGTCGCGGAGATCGCGCGTGACAACGCCGCCCGTGACACCGGGATGCGGGACGCCGCGTGAGCGGTCGGCACGAGTCCGGGGCGCAACGCGCCGACGACACCGAGGTGGTGCCGGTTCCGGAAGCGCTGCAGCAGGGCCGTCGCCGGCTGAGCCGGGTCGACGACGGCGCGGCCCAGGTGATCGCGCTGGCCAGAACGGCCGAGCCGGTCCCGCCGGAGCCGGTGGAGATGCCCCTGCTGCGGCAGCAGCGGGAGGAGCTGCGCGCCCACATCGCCGAGGGGAAGCTCGAGGCGGTCCGGCGCCAGCACTCGCTGGGCAAGCTGACCGCCCGCGAGCGGCTCGACCTGCTGCTGGACGAGGACTCGTTCGTCGAGGTCGAGCCGTACCGGCGGCACCGCGCGAGCGGGCCCGGGCTCACCGGGAACCGGCCGTACACCGACGGTGTCGTCGCGGGCTCGGGCACGATCGACGGCCGGCGGGTGTTCGTCTACGCCCAGGACTTCACCGTTTTCGGCGGCTCGCTCGGGGAAGCGCACGCGAAGAAGATCCACAAGGTCCTCGACCTCGCGATCGCGAACGGCGCCCCGGTGATCGGGCTCAACGACAGCGGCGGCGCCCGCATCCAGGAGGGTGTGCTCGCCCTCGACGGGTACGGCGGCATCTTCCGCCGCCAGGTCGAGGCGTCCGGCGTGATCCCGCAGATCAGCGTGATCCTCGGGCCGTGCGCCGGCGGCGCCGCGTACTCCCCGGCGCTGGCGGACTTCACGTTCATGGTGCGGGACACCGCGCGGATGTACCTCACCGGCCCGGACGTCGTCGAGGCGGTGACCGGCCGCCGCGTGACCCACGACGAGCTCGGCGGCGCGGACGTGCACGGTTCGATGTCCGGCGTCGCGACGGTGGTGCACGACGACGAGGAGAGCTGCCTGGCCGACGTCCGGTACCTCGTCTCACTGCTGCCGTCGAACTACCTCGACGCCCCGCCGGTCGTCGCGGAAACCGGCGCCAAGGACGACTACCGGCCGCGGCTGGCCGAGCTCGTCCCGGTGCAGCACAACCAGCCCTACGACATGCGGGAGCTGTTCGCCGAGGTCGCCGACGACGGCGAGTTCTTCGAGCTGCACGAAGGCTGGGCCCGCAACGTGCTGTGCGCGCTGGCCCGCGTCGACGGGCGCGTGGTGGGCTTCGTCGGCAACCAGCCGGCGGTGTTCGCCGGGGTCCTCGACGGCCCGGCGTCGCAGAAGGCGGCGCGGTTCGTGCGGTTCTGCGACGCGTTCAGCATCCCGTTGGTCAGCTTCGTCGACGTCCCCGGCTTCCTGCCCGGCGTCGAGCAGGAGCGCGGCGGGATCATCCGGCAGGGCGCGCAGCTGCTGCACGCCTACTGCGAAGCGACCGTGCCGCGGATCCAGGTGATCGTGCGCAAGGCCTACGGCGGCGCGTACATCGTGATGGACTCGCGGTCGATCGGCTGCGACCTTTCGCTGGCCTGGCCGACGAACCAGATCGCGGTGCTGGGCGCGGAGGGCGCGGTGAACATCCTGCACCGGCGCGAGCTGGCGGCGTCGAACCACCCCGAGGCGCTGCGCGCGAAGCTCGTCGACGAATACACCCGCGAGTACCTCAACCCGAGCTACGCCGCGGAACGCGGGCTGGTCGACGACATCATCGACCCGGCCGAGACCCGCGCGGCGCTCGCGCGGGGCCTGGCCATGCTGGCGGACAAGCGGAAGCCGGGCCCGGCCAGGAAACACGGCAACCAGCCCATCTGAGGGGTTTACCACGATGGACGAGCTGAAGGTGGTGCGCGGCAACCCGGACGACTACGAGCTGGCCGCCCTGGTGGCGGTGCACGCGGCCCTGCGCGCCCGCCGGCGGGCGCCGGAGCCCCGCCGGTCGTCGTGGGGCCGCCGGGCCGGCTGGGCGACGTCACCGGCGGCGTGGCGTCGCTCCGGCCTGCCGGGCTGAGCCTTCCGTTACTCGTCGAGGAACCGCGCCAGACCGGCGTACCCGACCTCGGCGAGCCGCTCGCCGGATTCGGTGGCGTAGGCCGGGTCCGCCTTGATGCCGATGCCTTCGACCATCCGGTTCATGAAGTTGAAGAGCGCGCAGACGAGCACGGCGTCGTGCAGCGCGTCCTCGTCCCACCCGGCGGCGAAGACGGCCTCGGCGTCGGCCTCGGTCATCCGCGCCGGCGTCCGAGTCAGCTTGCCGACGTAGGCCAGCACGGGCTTGAGCTTCTCGGAAACGGGCGCACTGTCGAGATCGGCGACCGCGGCGGCGAGCACACCCGCGGGGACCCCGAAGGCTTCCGCGGTCACGGTGTGGATCCCGTGGCAGTAGTCGCAGCTGTTCAGCCCCGAAACGTAGGCGGCGATCATTTCGCGTTCCCCGGTGGTGAACGGCGAATCCCCGCGCAACAGCGTTTCGTGGAAGGCGAGCAGGTGTTTCGCCGGTTCGGGGTGGGCCCGGAAGACCTGCAGCAGGGTCGTTTCAGCCGGCAGGGACTTCAGGTAGGACATCGTGGAGTTCCTCTCGGTCGCAGAGCCGCTCGATTTCGTCGCGGCGGATCCAGCAGGCGGTCAGATAGCTCCGCGACGCCGTCCCGGCACCGGGAACGGCCCGCTCGACCCGCCTGGCGGTGTCCCGCCATTCCCGCCGCATGCCCCCGGAAGGCGTTTTCCCGGGCACGGCTTCGACGGCGGGCCGCAGCCGCCGCCATTGCCGCACCCCGCTGGTGACGAGTTCGGCGTGCCCGGCGCTGAAAACCCCGTGCCTCGCTCGGTCGACGACTTGCGTGACAAGCCCGGGATCATCGGCCAACCCGGCAAACCCGAGCCCGGCGAGCAGCCGGTCGGGGTCGAGGCCGAGCAGGATCACCCCGGCTTCCTCGTCCGGTGAGGCGTCGAGGTCGGGGAGGTCGAAGCGGGAGTCAGGCACTGAGGGTCACCTCCGCGGGGGAGTCGGGAGTCGTGTTGCGGAAGCGGGGGCCGGGTGATGCGACGGCCCCGCCCGCCGCCCGAGGCCGAGTCTGGGTAGGCCGCTGTGCGTGGCGGCCACCGGCGCCGGTCTTGCGGGGGCGAGCCCCGGTCGGCCGCTGTGCGAGGCGGCCGCCGGGTGTGCGGTGGGGGCGTCAGACACCGGCTCCCACCCTGTTGCGGCGGGGGAGGGCCGCCATTGCGTCGTCGTGGCGGAGGCTCTGGGCCACCGCGTCCGCCACGCGGGCCGTCGCCACCCGGTGGCCGTCGATGTTGCGGGCCGCCGGGCCCAGGACCATCCCCGCCGCCGCGCCGACCACCGACACCCGGGGGGCGTGCGTGTAGGCCAGGGTGCGTTCGTCCAGGTCAGGCCAGCCGTCGCGCTCGCCGACGGCGAACGCCGGCAGCAACCCGCGGCCGGTCTCCGGTGTGGTGCCCAGCGCGAGCACGGCGTGGTCGCCGCTCACCCTGCGGCCGCCCGCGAGGCGCAGGACCGCCGTCCCGCCCATCCCGGCCGAGAGCCCGGTGATCTCCTCGCCGCGGTGCACGACCAGCCGGCCTTCGGCTTCGGCCCGCTCCAGCGCCGGCCGGAACTCGAACATCACCGACGCGCGCCGGTACTGCGCGAACAGCCCGAGCCGGTCCTTCCACTGGACCCCGCCGATGCGGGCGCGGCCCTCCGGCCGGAAGAACTTCGAGTTCACGTCGGCGCACTGGTAGTGCTCCCCGGTCGCGCGGACCACCCAGTGCACCTCGCGCCCGGCCTCGAGCGCCGCGGTGATCAGGTGGGCCGAGCTCAGCCCGGCGCCGACCACCACCTGGCGGCCCGTGATGCCCGACGGCAGCCGCTCGTCCCAGTACGTCACCCCGGGTGGCGCGGCCCCGCCGCCCCACCAGCTGTCCGGCGCCTCGCGGCGTTCCTCGCCGGGGCACAGCACGACGTGGCGCGCGGTCACGGTGCCCCGGTCGGTGCGCACGATGACCTCGTCCGCCTCCGGGCTCACCTGCTGGACACTGGCCCGCCAGGTCTTTTCCGCGACCTCGTGGGTGGCGACGAGGTGTTCGCAGTACGCCTCGAAGACGTCCACCGGCACCACCGAGCGGTGCCCGGCCTGCGACATCCGCACCTCGCGCCGTTCGGTCGGCGTCAGCCGCCCCCAGTGCAGCCGCGCGAAGTCCAGCAGCTCGCAGTCGCGGTACCCCTCGACCCCGGGGTGGTGTTCGTACGGCGACCGCAGCACCCGCTGGCCGAGCAGGTCGATCCGGCCGAAGAACCGGCCGCAGGCCCGTCCGCCCCGGTCCAGGACGACCACGTCGCGCACCCCGTGGTGCCACAGCGCCGAGGTCACCGCGAGCCCGGCCGGACCGGCTCCCACGACGACGACGTCGGCGCGGGCCGGCAGCTCGTCGCGCGGCGGGACGGGCGGGAACGGCAGCCGCGGCCACGCCCGGCCCCGCGGCGAACCGAGCAGGTGCGGCTCCGGGATGAACGAGCTCGTCACGGGCCCGGGCGGGGGAGTCATCCGATCACGGTGACGGGGACGACGATCTCCACCATCGGCCGCCGCGGCATGCCGTTCGTCACCATCTCTTCGAGCGTCTGCTCGGACTGCTCGAGGCTGTCGGTGGCGATGGGGCTGTAGCGCGAGTACGAGTAGGCGGGCTTCCGGGCGCTGGTCTCCATTTCGTACACCTTGATGACCGCTTCGCCGGGTCGCACCTCGCCACCGTAGAAGGTCAGGCGGCGCTGGTCCGGGGTCATGAACGACTTGGAGAACTGGCGCGACATCACCAGGGTCTCGGGGTCGTTCACGAAGGTCGACTCGTCGTCCATCACGACCTGCATCGCGACCCAGGTCTGGTCGGTCAGGTTCGTCTCGGACTTGATGATCTGCCAGCGCCCCGGCTCCGGGAGGTTCACCGTCACCGAGACGTCGTGGTCGGTCGTGTCGATGGCGCCCGAAATCATCATGACCCGGCGGCGGACGTCGGCGACACCCGCCATTTGGATGTCCCGCGCGCGCACCCGGCCGGAAACGTCCAGTCCGGCGAATTCAGGTGAAGACATTTGCGTGGCCTCCTAGTTATTTCCCCCGAGAACCCCCGATGAGCCAACAAGGCCGAGGATTCCAGAGCGACGGAAGCATCGCAAGATGACGGATACACGATCACCGCGGGTGATCCGCGCGAGCGGCGGCGCGGATCACCTGGGGACTGCGACGTTCGGAGTAGTGGCCGTTCGCGAACGGGTCAAGGCTCGTCGATGTCCACGTCCGCCTCGACCTCGGCGACGAGGGCCGCACCGGCCGCAGCCGCGGCGTCGTCGTCGAGCGTGCCGACGTACCGGATTTCGAACGAGGACTCATTCCGGTTGATGGCGACCTTGAGGGTCAGGTCGGCTTTCACCAGAATGACGAAATTGTAAATGTGCTCGGGGTCACCGAAGACGTCGTAGATGAGAAAAACCGAGCCGTCCCCGATCGCGAACAATGCCTCGTAGACGATGTTTCGCTCGGCCTGCGTCGCCTTGGCCGACCATTCCTCGAGCACCTCGAAACCCGCGATGAGCTGGAGGCGCATAGCCATCCCGCTGGCCTCCCAACGAGCGCACGCCGAGGGGCGGGAAGAGCGGGCTCGGACGTGCGCGAGACGGCCCGCCGAAGGTCCGGCCTCAGGCCGGGTTCCTCCCCCGTGGTGATATCCACTCAAGTCTGTCGGTGCGGGAAACGCCCCGGCATCTCCGAGATTGCCCACCGTGGCCGGGATGACTACCGCCGGTACCGCCACCTTGCGGGAAACCGGCCCGCCGGACCGGTGCGCAACGGACGAGAAGCCCCGCGGCCGTGAAGTGCGGTGAGCTGGACGGGTGTGAAATATCCACTGCGCAACCCCTTCGAGGTGCATGATGACCGAAAGCGTTGAACCCCAGCGGATCCCCGGGCTTTCTGCATACTCCCCGTGTGAGGAAGCCCGATGAGCGCGGCCGAACGCCAGCAGACGTGCGCCGTCTGCGGCGGAGCGTTCGTTCCGGGCGAACGCACGGACGTCGAAGTCCTGCTGGACGGCGAAGTGCGGTACGTGGCCGTGCATCCGGGACACAGCACGTTCCCGGCCTCCGCAGCCGGGGAAGAAAGCGCCCCGGGATCGGGCCGCCAGGCGGCTTGACCGTCACAGGACCGGCTTTTGTTAGCACAGCGGGAGATTCCCCGCCGGTGCTGCCTGAAGATGAGACGTGGTCGCGGTTTCCCGGCTCCGGCGTGAAGATCCCCACGGTGTCAGGTCCGGTCTTCCAGCCGCGCGGCGATGTCGGCCGGGCTCGGCTGGGTGGCGATCTCCGCCGCCACCTGCTCCGCCGCCGTCCGGTGGTCGGGCGACTCGAGGAGCTCGCGGCAAGCGCGGCGCACGGCCTCGATCGTCGCCTCCGCCGGGAGCAGCATGATTCCCGTGCCGGCCTTGACCGCGGCCTCCGCATTGTCGAAGGCGTCGTCGAACTGCGGGATCACCACCTGCGGGCAGGCGGCGGCGAACGCGGTCAGCGTGGTGCCCTGCCCGCCGTGGTGGATCACCGCCGAGCAGGTGGGCAGCACCTCGGCGAGCGGCAGCCGGCCGGCGTGGCGCACCTGCTCGGGCAAGGCCGGCCACGACGCGGCCACCTGGTCGTCGATCGCGACCACCAGCTCGACGTCCAGCGAGCTCAGCTGCCGCAGCAGCGGCACCATGAACCCGCCGACGTCCCGCGAGCCGAGGTGCGGCAGCAGGGTGCCGAACGTCAGGCAGATGCGCGGTGAACGCCGGGCGCCGATCAGCCAGCGGGGCAGCGACGCGTCCCCGCTGTGGGCGACGTGCCGGATGCTCTGGTGGGCCTCGGCGTAAGCGGCCCGCAGGCTCGGCGGCCACGGGTTCAGCAGGACGTCGGCCTCGGGCGCGGGGCTGCCCGACTCGGCTTCCCACGCGGCCCGGTACTCCGCCAGGTGCGCGGCGCCCCAGTGCAGTTCGACGCGCGGCAGCCCGCGCCCGGCCGCGACGACCGGCCCGGCCAGCTCGGCCTTTTCGCTCACGACCAGATCGGGCCGCCAGTCCCGGATGACCTCGTCCGCGCCGGAAAGGCTGCGCCGCGCGATTTTCGCGAACGCGAGGCCGTGGGCGAACCGCTCGTCTTCGGTGGCCTGATCCGTCGCGGCGACGTCGGCGACACCACCGGAACTGCTCCACGCCACGACCGGCAGGCCCGTGCGGACGGCGGTCGGCCGGAAATCTTCCGTGGTGGCAACCAAAACCTCGTGCCCGCGCGCGCGGCAGGCCCAGGCGAGCGGAACCAGCGGGAAGAGGTGGCCCGGGAGACCGACGGTGGTGAACAAGATGCGCACGGCCACTCCTGGCTCGCCGATTCGGTTGGGTTCAAACTAGCGTCGATCCGGCGGGCGCCTTCTTCTCGATTGACTCAGGCGGCATCCGCTGTGGAGGGTGGGGCGCCGGGACCGGACAGCGGCGTTTCCGTGGGGGAGCCGGGTTTGCGTGTTCGACCTGCGGTGGAGTAGTACGCCGGCGCGGAGGAGGGCGGGATGCCGAGTCCGGGTGTCTCGCCGGGCGCGAGGTGGAGCGACGGCGGCTCGGTGGTGCGGGGCGGGGTGCTGGGGCTGTGCGTCCGGCCGGTGATGGTGGTGCCGATGACGTGCGGCGAGTCGGGGAGCAACGCCGTCTCGGGGGTGTCGCGCTCACCGAGGTGCCGCAGTTTCCTGAGGTGCCGCTGGACGAGCCCGGCGCGGCGCGCTTCGTCCAGCTGCGCGCGGGCGACCCGGTTGGCCCGGCGGCGCCGGTGCCGGCCGGCGGAGGGGTGGTCGGTCATGTCGGTCCTATCGCTCAATGTGATCGTTCGATTGCGGCGCGCAGGAATGGTGAATTGCCGCCCAGATAACAAGCTTGTCTCGAGTGGAGCTCGGTAGGGAGCGGTTGGGCCACTTGGCCGCTCGCGCGGTGCGACGTCCGGTCGCGGCGCGGGGACGCTGACCGTCCACAGTGGGTGCCCGCCGATGTGGGGCCGGTCACTGGTCGAAAGGGAAGCCGTGCGCGCCCCGCGCACGGCGTCTTCCCTGGTGGCGCCCCCGGCAGGACTCGAACCTGCGACCTAGAGATTAGAAGGCTCTTGCTCTGTCCAGCTGAGCTACGAGGGCCAGCGCCGACGACCTGTGCCGGTCTCGCCGGTCGCCCGGCATCCGCAGCTTAGTCGTCGCCACTCTCTCGATCGTTCGACACCGGCGAATCGTTTCAGGTCTCGTTCGACGTAATTTCGGGGCGCGGCGGGGGTGATGTCGCGCGGGGGCGAACCACCGGCGGTGGTTGTACGGACCAATGCCACCCGGGCGTGGTGGGCGGGTGACGCCCGGTCGGGTGAAGCCGGTCGGTGAGGGTGATCGGTGGCATGGGCTTTCCCAGGTGGGTTCGTGGGTGTTCTGGTGGTGTGGGGCGAACTGCGGTGGGGCGGGACTTCGGTGGGCCTCGAAGCTTTCCGAGGTGTGGGACGGTCGGTTGGTTCGACATCGGTGCTGGGCGCGGTTGAGGAGCTGTCGCAGGTGGGGTTGGCGACGCCGCTGGTGGAAACGACGCGCCCGGCTGGGGAAGGGCCGCCGCGGTTGCGGTGGGTCGGGGAGCGGGTAGGACGGGGCAAGTGCTGGACGCCGGGTTGCAACAGCGGTGGAGAGGACGCCCGGCGGAGCGGAATCGGTAGTGGGCCGGCTGGCATGTCGGGCTGTAGCTGCTGTGGTGGGGTGCTTGCTGGGTCTCGACTGGTCATGGGCGCAGGACTGCAGGGCGGTGACGGGTGTCTGCGAGGCCTGGCTGGTTCTGAGTGCCGGGCTGCAGTTGCGGTGGTGGGGTGCTTGCTTGGGTCTCGACTCGTTCTGGGTGCCGGGCTGCAGCTGGGGGTGGTGAGCCTGGCCGGTGCTGGACACCAGGCCGCAGATGCTGCGGAGAGGTGCCTGCTCAGCCTTGAGCGGTACTGGACGCCAGGCCGCAGCCGCTGGTGGCGCCTGCTCGCCTGCGAATCGGGCCGGGGGCCGTTCGCAACTGCCGCGGAGAGATACCCGCCGGGCGGGAGCCGGAGGCGGGCCAGCTGGGATGTCGGGCTGCAGGTGCGGTGGTGGGGTGTTTGCTGGGCCTGGCTGGTTCTGGGGCGGGGCTGCAGCTGTGGGTGGTGAGGTGCTTGCTGGGACTGGCCGGTGCCGGACACCAGGGCGCCGGTGCTGCGAAGAGGTGCCTGCTTGGCCTGGCCGGTCCTGAGCACCAGGTCGCAGCCGCAGAGGGGCGCCCGCCCGCCTGCGAATCGGCCCAGGGGCCGTTCGCAACTGCCGCGGAGAGATGCCCCGCCGGACGGGATCCGGAGGCGGGCCAGCCGGACACTGAACCGCAGATGGAGAGGTGCCCCGGGCCTGCACTCGTGCCAGGCCGCAGCCGCTGCGGCGAGGAAGCCGGGCGGAACCGGTCGTCATGAGCCGGCTCCTGCGGGCAGTCGCCGCTCGGAACCAGGCGTGAGGCCCGGTGCTGTGGGCGGCCACAGGCGGCGAGCCGCTGGTTAGGGGCCCGTGGGCGCGCCACGCCGCAGTGGTGCGCCCACGGGTGGGGCCGCTGTTCGGGGGGAGCGGCCCCGGGCGGGCCCGGCCGCCGCCGCGAGCCGGCTCCCCCTGGAGCGGGCGGCGGGCTCGGGCCCGGGTCACTCGGTCACTCCCAGATCTGGATGCCGCGGACCACGAACGGCGCGTCCGGGACGTACGTGCCGCCGCCCGGGTACGTCGTGAAATCGCCCTCCGTCGAGCATTCCTCGCTCTGGTACACCGTGACGTCGCGGCTCATCAGATTCGCGAACGACCAGCCGGCGAATCCTTCCGGCAGGGGAATGCATTCCCCGGGATTCGCGGTGCGCAGGTCGAAACGCTGTGTGTCCCCTTCGTAGACGTTCGACGACCACAGGCAGAACTCGCCCTTCTGGCAACCCGGATCCTCCGCGGCGGAGGCGGCCTGGGCCGCTCCGGTGCAGGTCAGCAGGCTGAGCGCGGCCATGATCAGCAGGTGCGGGACGCGGGCACGAAGGCGCAGTGAAGACATGATGGTTTCCCCTCGGGAGTCGCGGCTCTGGGGGCCGCGGTGAACGTGTGATTCCAGATTGGCGGGCGGGCGGGGATTTGTCAGCCCGCAAATTCGATTCTGTGGACAAGTGGGCGCCGGTCACCCGGTGGGGGAATGGTTGTCCACAACTTCGCGGGAGGTCTTGCGGGGAGGGGGAGGCGATGTTATGCGCAGCCGGCCTGCGAGACACTCCCCGAAGCGCACGACGGAAGGGGCAGCCATGCGGACCGCGGTGTTCACCGTGTTCGCCCTCAACGGGCTCGCGCTCGGCTCGTGGGCGTCGCGCACGCCCGCGCTGGCCGCGCAGGTGCACGCGTCCCCGGGGATCTTCGGCCTGGCCCTGCTCGGCGCCAGCGTCGGCATGCTCGCCGCCGCCTCGGTGTCGGGACGGCTCATCGAACGGGCCGGGGCCCGCGCGGTCGTCGCCGGGAGCACCACGCTGGCCGCCGTGGCGCTGGTGCTGATCGGCTACGCGCCGAACGTGCCGCTGCTGGCCGGCGCGCTGCTCGTGATCGGCGTGAGCGTCGGGATGCTCGACGTCGCGATGAACGTCGCCGCCGTGGCCGTCGAACGCCGGGCCGGCAAGCCGGTCATGGCGGTGTTCCACGCCGGGTTCAGCTTCGGCGCGCTCGCCGGCTCACTGGCCGCGGGCCTCGCCGCCGGCCACGGCTGGTCCCCGGCGCGCCACCTCACCGTGGCCGCCGTCGTCGCAGTCGTCGTGCTGCTGCTCGTGGTCCGCGCGGTGCCGGGCATCAACCCCGAGCACACCGAAGCGCCCGTCGTGACCCGCAGCCGGGCGCCGATCCGCCGTCCGGTGCTGTGGCTGCTCGCCGCGGTCGCCTTGTGCTCGGCCATCGCCGAAGGCGCGGCTTCGGACTGGTCCGCGCTGCTGATGACGGCCGAACGCGGTGTCGGCCAGGGGGCGGCGGCCCTGGCGTTCGCCGGGTTGCAGCTGGTCATGGCGCTGGTCCGGCTGGCCGGCCCGTGGACCCAGCGGCGGTTCGGCCCGACCCGCTGCCTCGCCGTGGGCGCCGCGGTGGCGGCCGCCGGGCTGCTCGCCACGGCCACCGTCCCCGTCGCGGCCGTCGGCTACGCCGGGTTCGCGCTGGCCGGCGCGGGTCTCGCCGCGTCGTTCCCGCTCGCGCTCAGCCTCGCCGGGGACGCCGGGAAACGCGGTGACGGCACCGGCGGCGAGCGCGAGATCGGCTTCGTCACGGCCATCGCCTACACGGGCTTCCTCGGCGGGCCGCCGATCGTCGGCGGCATCGCGCAGGTGACGAACTACGGTGTCGCGTTCGGTTTTGTCGCCGCGGTCGCCGCCCTGATCCTGCCCGCCGCGCTCGGCGCCCGCCGGGCCCGGCGGCGGGAAGACGCCGCGCTGACGGTCGAATCGTGACAAAAACCCGGGAGCCGGGCGCTCCCGGGCCGCGTCTCTTCCCGGACAGACCCTACGGTCCCCACCCCCGTTGACAGCGCGGAAGCGCACGGGGCAAGCTGATCGCGTCGTAAGCTGAAATGAATACACCGACGTTACGGTTTCAGGTGGGCTGGTCAGGGTAGGGGCCTTGATCCGGGGAGGACGTCGTGAGAACTGTGCTGCTCGGCGGAGCGGGGGCGCTCGCCGGAGGGGCAGGATTTCCGTTGGTGCAGGGCGCCGTGCCGCGGCTGGTGCTCGTGCCGGTCGCGTTCCGGCTCGCGTTGTTCCTGCAGGCGGTCTGGGCCGGCGGCCCGCTGAGCGCGCCGGTGCTCTGGCTGGCCGTCGCGCTCTACCTGGTGCCGAACCTGCTCGAGGTGGCCTGGGTCTTCCAGCGGGCCGCCGGCATCAAGCCGGTGCTGGCCGCCGACACCGCGTACACACTCGTCACGAGCCTGGCCGCGGCCGTGTTCGCGGCGCACTCACCCGACCTGCTCACGCTGACCTGGCCGAACATCATGGGCACGGTCATGGTGTGGACGCTGCTGCGCGGGGCGCCCGCCGGTGCGGTGGCGATCCTCGGCGCCGTGCTGCTGCGCTACGGCATGGCCGAGCTGTCGGGCACGCCCGCGCCTGCGACGTGGATCCTGCTCGCCCTGGTCGCGGCCGCCCTGACGGCGCTGGCGATCGTGCTGCTGGTCGCCGGGTCGATGCGGTTCGCGCTCGGGCTGGGCGAGCAGCGCGGCCGGGCCGCCGAGCGGGAACGGCACCGCCGGGACGTGCACGACACCGTGCTGCAGGTGATGGAGTCGCTCGCGCTGCCGGCGCCCCGGGACGCGCTCGACCCGGTCGGCAGCCTCGACCAGGTCCGCCGGACCGCCCGCGCGCACGCCCTGCGCCTGCGGCTGAGCCTGGACGGCGCCGTGCCCGCGGAGCCGGGTGGCCTCGAACACCGCTTGGGCGCGCTCGCGGTCGAGATGACGGCGGACGGCCTGCGCGTCGACCTCGTCACGCTCGCGAAGCCGTCCGACGTGCCCGAAGCCGTTGTCAACGCGCTGCACGACGCGGCCCGCGAAGCGCTGCGAAACACGTTGAAGCACGCGAAAACCTACACAGCCGTCGTGTGCCTCGAAGCGCGCGAAAACGTCGTCACGGTGTCCGTGCGCGACCACGGGACCGGCTTCGACACCGGCGCGCACCGCGCCGGGTTCGGCATCGAGAACTCGATCCACGCCCGGATGGCCGAAATCGGCGGCGGAGCCCGGATCGACTCGGCGCCCGGCCAGGGCACCCGGGTCGTGCTGACCGCGCCGTTAGAGCTGCGTTTCCCCGTCGGGTGAGTCCCGCCACTGGGCGAACGGGCGGTCCAGCGTCCACTTGCCGCCGTGCTCCTCGAGGACGCGGTATTCGCAGGTCGCCGGGTTGGACAGCGACTCGAACAGCTCGATGCTCCAGCCGAAGAGGCGGCGGCACAGCAGCCGCAGCGTGAGCCCGTGCGAGACGATCAGCACGGTCTCGGGGTGAGTTTCGTCGCGCTGCCGCAGGTCGGAGAGGAACGCGGCGACGCGGTCGTCGACGTCCGCGCCGGACTCGCCGAACGGCAGCCGGTAGAAGAAGTGCCCGAACTCGTTGCGCCGCGCCTTCTGGAGCTCCTGCTCGGCCGGGTCCTGGAGGTTGCCCCAGTCCTGTTCGCGCAGCCGCGGCTCCTGCAGCAGCCGCTCGCACGCGGCCTCGATGTCCAGCAGCCGCAACGTTTCCCGGGTGCGCAGGTACGGGCTGACGTACACGGCGGGACGCGCGCCGCCGAGCAGCCGGACGATCTCCGGGGCCACCGCGGCGGCCTCCTTGCGGCCCGCGTCGGTCAACGGCAGGGCGTGGTCCGGGATCCGCGTGTAGGCGAGCTCGTCGACGTTGCCGAGCGACTCGGCGTGCCGCAGGAGGATCATCTTCACGCTGCCATCCTGCCCGTCACGCGGGCATGACCCGGCCGGGGCATACGCTCAGGGGCGTGTCCGAGCAGTCCGTGACGAAAACCGGCGTCCCCTCGCAGCGCCGGGCCAGCGTGCTACCCCTCGTTTCGGTCGGCGTGCTGCTGGCCGCGGTCGTCGCGATCGGGCTGATCGCGCTCACCGGCGGGGCCGGGTACGTCATCGCCGGCCTGCCGGATCCGGGCCTGGTGACCAAGTACGGCATCACCGTCATGCGCGTGCTGTCGGAAGCCGCGTCGGTGATCTGCGTCGGGTCGCTGCTGCTGGCCGCGTTCCTGGTGCCGCCGCAGAAGTCCGGCACGCTCGGCGCCGAGGGCTACGGCGCCCTGCGCGCGGCCGGGATCGCCGCCTGGGTGTGGTTCGCCGCGGCGCTGCTCTCGGTCGCCTTCACCGCCGCCGACACCGCCGGGAAGCCGTTCGGCGACGTCCTGGACCCGCAGACGCTGCTCGACCTCGTCGGCGCCATCGAGCAGCCGAAGGCCTGGCTGTGGACGGCGCTGATCGCGGTCCTGGTCGCGCTCGGCTGCCGGCTCGCGCTGTCGTGGGGCTGGACGGCGGTGCTGTTCTTCCTGGCCGTCGGCGGGCTGGTCCCGGTCGCGGTCACCGGGCACTCGGCGTCGGGCGGCTCGCACGACGTCGCCACCAACAGCCTGCTGTTCCACCTGGTCGCCGCGTCGTTGTGGGTCGGCGGGCTGGTCGCGCTGCTCGCGCTCGGCTACCGGCGCGGGAACCACCTGAGCCTGGCCGCGCAGCGGTTCTCGCGGCTGGCGCTGGTCTGCTGGATCGTGATGGCGATCTCCGGTGTGGTCAACGCGCTGGTCCGGATCGGCCTGAACGACCTGTTCACCACCGACTACGGCCTCCTGGTCGTCGCGAAGACGGTCGCGCTGCTGCTGCTCGGGGTCTTCGGCCACCAGCAACGGCAGAAGGGCGTCGCGGACCTCGTCGACGGCAAGGGCGGCGGCCAGCTGATGCGGCTGGCCGCGGTCGAGATCCTGATTATGTTCGTGACGATCGGCATCGCCGCCGGACTGGCCCGGACGCCGCCACCGGCGGACGCGGTCACCCAGCCGTCCACCACCGAGCTGCTGATCGGCTACAACCTCGACGGCCCGCCGACGGTGTGGCGGCTGCTCTTCGACACCCGGTTCGACCTGGTCTACGGCACGCTCGCGCTGGTCGTCGGCGGCCTGTACCTCGCCGGGGTCCGGCGGCTGCTCCGCCGGGGTGACACCTGGCCGGTGGGCCGCACGGTCGCCTGGATCGCCGGCTGCGTCGTCCTGCTGATCGCGACGTCTTCGGGCATCGGCCGGTACGCGCCCGCGATGTTCAGCGTGCACATGGGCAACCACATGCTGCTGTCGATGGTGGCGCCGGTGCTGTTCGTGCTCGGCGGGCCGGTGACGCTCGCGCTGCGCGCCCTGCCGGCGGCGGGCAAGGACGCGCCGCCAGGCCCGCGCGAGTGGCTCGTCTCGGCGGTGCACTCCCCGGTGTCGCGGTTCCTCACCCACCCGGTGGTCGCGCTGCTGCTGTTCGTCGGCTCGTTCTACGCGCTGTACTTCTCGGGGCTGTTCGACAACGCGCTGAACTACCACTGGGCGCACCTGGCGATGAACGCGCACTTCCTGCTCGCGGGGTACGTCTTCTACTGGCCGGTGATCGGCGTCGACCCGGCGCCGCGGCGGATCCCGTACCTCGGCCGGCTCGGGATGATGTTCGCCGCGATGCCGTTCCACGCGTTCTTCGGCGTCATCCTGATGAGCAAGCAGACCGTGATCGGGCAGGCGTTCTACAGCCAGCTGCACCTGCCGTGGGTGCCGGACCTGCTCACCGACCAGCGGCTCGGCGGCGGCATCGCCTGGGCGTCCGGCGAGCTGCCGGTGCTGCTGGTGCTGATCGCGCTGCTGGTGCAGTGGTCGCGCCAGGACGAGCGCGAGGCGAAGCGGCGTGACCGGCGCGAAGCGGCGACCGGCGACGAAGAGCTGAACGCCTACAACGCGATGCTGAAGAACCTCGCCGAGGGCAAGCGCGCCGACTGAGTCTCGACTTCTGGTTGAGCTTGAGCCTGGGTCCGGAGCGGGGCAAAACGGCGGTTTCGGTGTTCTCCCGGTGATCCCGGGCTGACTTTCGGTAGTCCGACGGTGACCGGCGTCAGGTCGCGATCACGTGCGCTCTACGATCGTGCGTATGGCCGAGTTCATCTACACCATGAAGAAGGTGCGCAAGACCGTCGGGGACAAGGTCATCCTCGACGACGTCAGCACCGCGTTCTACCCCGGCGCCAAGATCGGCGTGGTGGGGCCGAACGGTGCCGGTAAGTCCACCGTTCTCAAGATCATGGCGGGGATCGAGACGGCCAGCAACGGCGAAGCGTTCCTCCAGCCGGGCGCGAGCGTCGGCATCCTCATGCAGGAGCCGGAGCTCAACGAGGAGAAGACGGTCCGGGGGAACGTCGAGGAGGGCCTCGGCGAGATCAAGACCAAGCTCGACCGCTACAACGAGATCGCCGAGCTGATGGCGACCGACTACAGCGACGCGCTGATGGAGGAGATGGGCCAGCTCCAGGAGGAGCTGGACCACGCCGACGCCTGGGAGCTCGACTCGACCGTCGAGCAGGCGATGGACGCGCTGCGCTGCCCGCCGCCCGAGGAGGGCGTCGCGCACCTCTCCGGTGGTGAGCGCCGCCGCGTCGCGCTGTGCAAGCTGCTGCTCTCCGCGCCGGACCTGCTGCTGCTCGACGAGCCCACCAACCACCTGGACGCCGAGAGTGTCCTGTGGCTGGAGCAGTTCCTCTCCCGCTACGCCGGCGCCGTCCTGGCCGTGACCCACGACCGGTACTTCCTGGACAACGTGGCCCAGTGGATCATGGAGCTGGACCGCGGCCGCGTCGTCGGCTACGAGGGCAACTACTCGACGTACCTGGAGAAGAAGCGCGAGCGCCTCGAGGTCCAGGGCAAGAAGGACGCGAAGCTCGCCAAGCGCCTGAAGACCGAGCTCGAGTGGGTGCGGTCCAACGCGAAGGCGCGCCAGACCAAGTCCCGGTCGCGGCTCGACCGCTACGAGGAGATGGCGGCGGAGGCGGACAAGCACCGCAAGCTCGACTTCGAAGAGATCCAGATCCCGCCGGGCCCGCGGCTGGGCAACGTCGTGGTCGAGGTCGAGAAGCTCAAGAAGGGCTTCGACGACCGTGTCCTCATCGACGGCCTGTCGTTCGACCTGCCGCGCAACGGCATCGTCGGCGTGATCGGCCCGAACGGCGTCGGCAAGACCACGCTGTTCAAGACGATCGTGGGGCTCGAGGAGCCGGACGACGGCGTCGTCAAGATCGGCGAGACGGTCAAACTGTCCTATGTGGACCAGAACCGCGGCGGGATCGACCCGAAGAAGACGGTCTGGCAGGTCGTCTCCGACGAGCTGGACTACATCCACGTCGGGCAGACCGAAATGCCGTCGCGCGCCTACGTCAGCGCGTTCGGTTTCAAGGGCCCGGACCAGCAGAAGCCGGCGGGCGTGCTCTCCGGTGGCGAGCGCAACCGGCTCAACCTGGCGCTGACGCTCAAGCTGGGCGGGAACCTGATCCTGCTCGACGAGCCGACGAACGACCTGGACGTCGAGACGCTGGGCTCGCTGGAGAACGCGCTGGAGCAGTTCCCCGGCTGTGCCGTGGTGATCTCCCACGACCGGTGGTTCCTCGACCGGGTCGCGACGCACATCCTGGCCTGGGAAGGCACCGACGAGAACCCCGCGCAGTGGTTCTGGTTCGAGGGCAACTTCGAAGGGTACGAGAAGAACAAGGTGGAGCGGATGGGCGCCGAGGCCGCCCGCCCGCACCGTGTCACCCACCGCAAGCTGACCCGCGACTGAGGGGGCGGGTTTCCCCGTGGAAGCCAGCAAAGCGCACCGGACGGGCCCGTTCTCCCGGGAGGAGAGCGGGCGCTCCGCCAATGCCGGGGGAACCCTCTCCGCAGTCGGCCGGCTGATCGAGCGGGCGGACGCCCTGCACCTGCGGGCGCCCGAGCTCGCACTCGTGCTCGGGGAGCGCGCCGCCGCGCTGTCCGAGGCCGCCGGCGCCGACGAGCAGTGGATCCGGGCCGAGAGCCTGGTCGTGTCCGCGCGCGTCCGGCTCGGCGACCGGCCGGGCACGGTCGGGCGCGCGGTCGCGGCGTTGCGCGCGGCCGAGCACGCCGGGTACGGCGACATCGCCGCCCGCCTGCGCATCGACCTCGCCGTCTGCGCCCGCGGCCTGGGCGTGCCGCTGACCGGGCTCGCCGCGCTGCGGCCGGTGCTGACCGACCCGGTCGTGTCGCCGGTCCACCGCGCCGCCGCGCTGACCCACCTGGTCGGCTGCCTCGGTCTGCTGGGCCGGAAAACCGAACTGGACCGGGCGCTCGTCGAGGCGGACAAGCTGGTCCTCGGTGACGAGTCCCTCGGCGCGGACACCCAGCTGCTGGTGCGGGCGCTGCTGCGCGTCGGCACGGCGGCCCACCGGCGTCGCCACGGCGACCTGACGGCGGCGGCCGACGCGGCGCGGACGGGGCTCGGCTTCCTGGAGAAGCTCGACAACCCGGCCGACGACGGCGGCCTCGTCCGGATCCGGCTCGTGCTGCTGCTGGTGAGCACGCTGCTCGACCGCGGTGACACCGAAATGGCGTACGAGATCGCCGAGCCGGTGCTGGCCGAACCCGTGCGAGCGGCGGGCATCGCGCCGGCGGGCTGGCTGCGGCTGGCCGTCGCGACGCGGATCATGCTGCCCGCCGGTGCCGGCGAGGCGGCGATCGAGCTCGTCCGCGAAGCCGTGGCGAGCACCGACCGGCACGGCATGTCCGCCGTCACCGCCCGGTTGTGGCTGGAGCTGGCGCAGCTGCAGGAGCGGTTCGGCCAGCCCGAGGAAGCCATCGCATGCCTGTACCGATCGCGGGCGGCCGAGCAGCTGCACGCGCGGGCCCGGCGGCAGGCGTGCAACGTCCTGGCCGGCGAGTTCGGCTCGGGTGAGCCCGCTTCGGTCGATCTCGACGAGGTGCTGAAGGCGGTGCCGTCACGGGCGGTGCCGGTGGTCGCGGCCGAGCCGGTTTCGCCGCCGGCCGCTCCTGCCGCGCCGCAGCCCGCCGAGCCGCGGACGCCCGCGTGGTCGTTCGGCCGCGAGGAGAACCCGGCGCCCCGGCAGCCGGCGCCCGCGTGGTCGTTCGAGCGGCCCAAGGTGACCGCGGACGCCGCCGAGACGACGCTGATGCCCGCGGTGCGCGACGAACCCGCGCCGGCCCGGCGGCCCGAACCGCGGGTGCGGCCGGAACCGGTGGTCGTCGAGCGACGTCCGGAGCGCCCGGCTGCTCGTCCTGAGCCGATCGAGGTGCGGTCCGGGCCGGTGGGGCGGGCGGAGCCGGAGTTCCGGCCGGAGCCGGTCGAGGTGCGACCCGCGCCGGAGCGGCGGGCGGAGCCGGTCGAGGTGCGGTCTGCGTCGACTGGGAAGCGTGCCGAGCCGGAGCCCGAGGTGCGGTCCGCCGGATCGGGGTATCGGCCGGAAGCGGCCGAGGCGTCGCCGGGACAGCGCAGGGAACCGGAGTTCCGGGCGGAGTCGCCCGAGTCGCGGCCCGCGGTGCCGGGGCGGCGGGCGAAGCCGGACTTTTCGGCGGAACCGGTCGAGGTGCGTCCGGAACGCACCCCCGAGGCGCCCACGCCCGTCGACGGCGGGAAGACCAAGTTCTCCTGGGCCGCCCTCGCGGAGGCGCGGCTGAAGGAGACCGAAGCCGAACGGGAGTCGGCGCCCACGCGCGTCACGCCCGCCTTGCCGCTCGCGCCCGAGCCGGCCGCCGAGCGGGAGCCGTGGGAGCCCGGTGGGCGTCGGGAGCCGCAGCCGTCGACGCGGCACGATGCCGAGCACGGCTCCGAAGCCGCGCGGTCGGTGCTCGACCGGCTCGGCATCTCCTCCTCGGGTGGTGGCGCCGGGGGCGGCCGCAGGCGGGCGGAGGACGCCGAAGCGCGTGCCGAGGAGCCGTCGCGGCCCGAGCCGGAGCTCGCCCCGCCGCCGCGGCCCGAGGACGAGCCGCCGTCGGCGCCGGACTACCGCGACGAGGTCGAGCCCTGGCTGCCGCGGCTGCGGATGCCGCCGTCGCTGGAGCCGATGGAGGACTTCGGCCACTGGACGCCGGCGACCGCGCCGTTCCCGGAGAGCTACGCCCGCGCCATCGCGGAGGACGAGCCGCCGCCGGACGCCGGGCTCGCCGACCTCCTCGCCCGCGCGCTCGCCGAGCACCAGGCGGGCACGGCCAGTGCGGCCGCGCTCGTCAAGAAGCTGGGGTCGCAGGACACGGGCCGCCGCAACGGCCACGGCCGCAACGGTCACGGCGCGGAGGTTTCGGACTCCCGCCGCCACGGCTCCGGCGACTGACCCGGCGGCCCTGCGCCACTGCGGTTCGCGATGACTGGCGTGGTGCCAGTTTTGCGTGGCGACGAGGTGGATTCATCGCGACGGCGGTCTCGCACCGAATCGCCGGTTTTGCCGGGGTTCACCCCCGCCGCACCCCTCTCGGTCGCCGAACCACCCCAGCCCGTCGCCGAATCACGCCGGGCGCGTCGCAGTGGGATCGGTCGCACTTGCGGGGTCGCCGACCGGCCGTCACCGTTCGCCGAACGGCGTCGGCCCCCTCACATCACCCTCAGCTGAACCGATCATGATGGCTCCGTGGCCGGTGACGGCCCTTGAGCGCGGCTGGTCAGCGCCGCGCGCCCGGGCCGGACACAACCCGTCAGTAGCTTGACCGATCACGCGAATTCGCAGGCCGGGTAGGGGTTTTCCCCACGAACCAACCCCCCGGGTCTTCGTGTGATCAGTGGGCGCGGCGCATTAGTGTGGGGTGGTCCGGTTCAGAGCCGAACCGGCACGGTGCCACCTCACGCATACTGGAGAGTTGCCTCAAATGAGCTCGACCGGAGTCTCGTCCCTACCCGGAACCGGAGCCGAAACCGAACCCGAGTTCGGCCAGCGCTCCCCGGCCAGCCCGGAGCAGATCAGGGACGACCTGATCGACGCCGCCGCCGGCCTGGCGCCGGAGATCGGGGAGCTCATCCGGCTCTACTACCGGCACATCCCGGCCGAAGAGATCGTCGGCGACGAGCCCGTCAACCTGGTCGGCGCCGTCCGCTCGCAGCTGCAGCTCGCCAAGCACCGGATGCCCGGCCGCCCGGCCGTGCGGCTGCTGAACCCCACCGTCGCCGAAGACGGCTGGGCGCGCGAAGCCACCGTCGTGCAGGTGGTCACCGACGACATGCCCTACCTGGTCGACTCGATCGCCGCCGAGTTCGCCCGGGACGGCGTGCAGGTGCAGCGGATCGTCCACCCGATCGTCGTCGTCACCCGCGATCTCACCGGTGAGCTGCAGGAAGTCCACCCGGACGCCGACCCGGCCGCGCCGCCGGCGAACTCGGCCGCCGAGTCGTGGATGTACATCGAGATCGACTTCGTCACCGACCCGAACCGCGCCCGCGAGCTCGACAACCGGCTCTCCAGCGTGCTGGGTGACGTCCGCGAGGTCGTCGAAGACGCCGACAAGATGGCCCAGACCGCCTGCCAGCTCGCCGAAGAGCTGGAGACGGACCCGCCGCAGCTGCCGCAGGCCGAGGTCGCCGAGGGCGCCCGGCTGCTGCGCTGGCTGGCCGACGGGCACTTCACCTTCCTCGGCTACCGCCGTTACGAGCTGATCGACAACCCGCACCCGGACGCCGACGACCCCGCGTTGCGCGCGGTCCTGGCCTCCGGGCTCGGCGTGCTGCGCCAGGACAGCCTCGCCGCCCGCGGCCTCACCGCGGGCCCGGACACCGCCGCCTCCGCGCTCTCGCCGACGCTGCTGGTGCTGACCCAGGCGAGCGCGCCGTCGACCGTGCACCGGCCGGTTTACCCCTACTACGTCGGGGTGAAGACCTTCGACGCCGAAGGCACCGTCACCGGCGAGCACCGCTTCCTCGGCATGTTCACCACCACCGCGCTGCACGAGAACGTGCTCGACATCCCGGTGGTGTGCAAGCGGGTCCGCGAGGTCATCCACCGCGCCGGGTTCCCGATGGAGTCCTTCTCCGGCCAGCGGATGCTCGAGGTGCTGCAGAACTGGCCGCGCGCCGACCTGTTCTCCGCCGACACCGACTCGCTGTACTCGACGACGACCGGCGCGATCACGCTGTCGGACCGCCGCCGGCTGCGGCTGTTCCTGCGCCGCGACCCGTACGGCCGTTTCTACTCGTGCCTCGTCTACCTCCCGCAGGACCGCTACACGACGCGCTCGCGCCTGGCGATGCAGGAGGTCCTGCTCGAAGAGCTCGAAGGCACCCAGCTCGAGTACAGCGCGCGGATCGGCGAGACCGTCCTGGCGCAGGTGCACTTCATGGTCCACACCGATCCCGCGCGCCGGCTGGAGCCGGACACGGCGAAGATCCAGGACCGGCTCAACGGCGCCGTCCGCAGCTGGGACGACCGGATGGTCGAGGCGGTCCTCGACGAACGCCGTGAGCGCTCCGACGGCGGCGTGGCCGTCGGCGTCCTCGGCGAGGAGTCCGCGACCGAGCAGGGCCAGCGCTTCGCGAGCGTCTTCCCCGAGGGCTACCGGGAGGACTTCTCCGCCGAAGAGGCACTCGCCGACCTCCGCGCGCTCGATTCGCTGACCGACGAGGGCGACCTCGCGCTGTCGTTCTACCTGCCCGCCGACGCCGAGCCCGGCGAGCGCCGGTTCAAGCTCTACCTGCGCGGCGAGGGCGTGACGCTGTCGAAGGTGCTCCCGGTGCTGCAGGCGATGGGCGTCGAGGTGGTCGACGAGCGGCCGTACGAGCTGCACCGCGAAGACGGCGGCGCGTGCTGGATCTACGACTTCGGCCTGCGTATCGACCAGAAGGTGATGGCCAAGCCGGACGCCGAAGCCATCACGGCGCTGCGCGACCGCTTCCAGGACGCCTTCGAGGCCGCCTGGCGCGGGGACGCCGAGGTAGACGGCCTCAACGGCCTGGTCCTGCGGGCCGGGCTCACCTGGCGCCAGGCCGCCGTGCTGCGTGCGTACTCGCGGTACCTGCGCCAGGCCGGGAGCGCGTTCTCCCAGGACTACATCCAGAACACGCTGCTGAACCACACGCAGGTCGCGACGAAGCTGCTGCGGCTGTTCGAGGCCCGCTTCGACCCGCAGCTGGGCGAGACCGACCGCGAGGCCGCCACCGAAGCGCTGGCGAGCGAGCTGAGCGCGATGATCGACGAGGTCACCAGCCTCGACGAAGACCGCATCCTGCGGCGGCTGATGGCCGTCATCCGGGCCACGCTGCGGACGAACTACCACGTCACCGACTTCGACGGGAACCCGCGGAGCTACCTGGCGATCAAGCTCGACCCGGCCGGGGTGCCCGACCTGCCCGAGCCGCGGCCGCGGTTCGAGATCTTCGTCTACTCGCCGCGCGTCGAGGGTGTGCACCTGCGCTTCGGCGAGGTCGCGCGCGGTGGCCTGCGCTGGTCGGACCGGCGCGAGGACTTCCGCACCGAGATCCTCGGCCTGGTCAAGGCGCAGGCGGTGAAGAACGCGGTGATCGTGCCGGTCGGCGCGAAGGGCGGCTTCGTCGTCAAGATGCCGCCGGTCGCGACCGGCGACGCGAGCATCGACCGCGACGCCCAGCTGAACGAGGGCATCGCCTGCTACCGCATGTTCATCGCCGGCCTGCTCGACCTGACCGACAACCGGATCGAGGGCAAGACCGTGCCCGCGCCGGGTGTCGTCCGGCACGACGCGGACGACTCGTACCTGGTCGTCGCGGCGGACAAGGGCACCGCGAAGTTCTCCGACATCGCCAACGAGATGTCGGCGAAGTACGGCTTCTGGCTCGGGGACGCCTTCGCCTCCGGCGGCTCGGTCGGCTACGACCACAAGGCCATGGGCATCACGGCGAAGGGCGCCTGGGAGAGCGTCAAGCGGCACTTCCGCGAGCTGGGCAAGGACACCCAGACCGAGGACTTCACCGTCGTCGGCATCGGCGACATGATGGGTGACGTCTTCGGGAACGGCATGCTGCTGTCCGAGCACATCCGGCTGGTCGCGGCGTTCAACCACATGCACGTCTTCCTCGACCCGGACCCGGATGCCGCGGCGACGTTCGCCGAGCGCCGCCGGCTGTTCGACCTGCCGCGCAGCTCGTGGGACGACTACGACCGCTCGCTGATCAGCGAAGGCGGCGGGATCTATCCGCGGTCGGCGAAGTCGATCCCGATCAGCCCGCAGGTCCACGCGGCCCTCGGCCTCGAGGAGGGCGTCACCGCCCTCGCGCCGATGGACCTCATCCAGGCGATCCTGCTGGCGCCGGTGGAACTGCTCTGGAACGGCGGCATCGGCACCTACGTCAAGGCGGAGTCCGAGACCCACCTGGCCGCGGGGGACAAGGCCAACGACGCCATCCGCGTCGACGGGAAGCAGCTGCGCGTCAAGGTGTTCGGCGAGGGCGGCAACCTCGGCCTGACCCAGCTGGGCCGGATCGAGTTCGCCCGCGCCGGCGGCAAGATCAACACCGACGCGCTCGACAACTCGGCCGGCGTCGACTGCTCCGACCACGAGGTCAACATCAAGATCCTGCTCGACCACCTGGTGCAGACCGGGAAGCTCGAGGAGGCCCAGCGCAACGAGCTGCTGGTGGAGATGACCGACGAGGTCGGCGCGCTCGTGCTCGACGACAACTACCGGCAGAACGCCGTCCTCGGCGTCAGCCGGGCGCACGCCGCGCCGATGCTGTCGGTGCACGCGCGGCAGGTCCAGGCGCTGGTGTCCGCGGGTGCGTTCGACCGCAAGCTCGAGGCGCTGCCGAGCAACTCGGAGTTCCGCGAGCTGGAGAAGGCGGGCAAGGGCCTGACCTCGCCGGAGCTCGCGACCCTGCTCGCGCACGTCAAGCTGGAGCTGAAGGACGAGCTGCTGGCCAGCGACCTGCCCGACTCGCAGGTGTTCGCCGGCCGGCTGCCCGAGTACTTCCCGAAGCCGTTGCGCGAACGGTTCGCCCCCGCGATCGGCGAGCACCCGCTGCGCCGCCAGATCATCACCACGCTCATCGCCAACGAGGTCGTCGACGGTGGGGGCATCTCCTTCGTCTACCGGCTGATGGAGGAGATGAACGCGACCGCGACCGACGCGGTGCGCGCGTACGCGGTGGTGACGCGCGTGTTCGACCTGCCCGCGCTGTGGGCGGAGATCGACGCGCTGGACAACGTCGTGCACACCGACGTCGCCGACGAGATGGTGCTGGAGACACGGCGGCTGCTCGACCGGGCCGCGCGCTGGTTCCTCACCAACCGGC
The DNA here is from genome assembly GCF_055583145.1 of Amycolatopsis sp. NPDC104819. Classification (NCBI taxonomy): domain Bacteria; kingdom Bacillati; phylum Actinomycetota; class Actinomycetes; order Pseudonocardiales; family Pseudonocardiaceae; genus Amycolatopsis; species Amycolatopsis sp. NPDC104819. The sequence goes on from NZ_JBVJON010000026.1 coordinate 35,295, forward strand.
CGCAGCCGCTCGCGCCGCTGGCGGAGATCAACCGCTTCGGCCGGGTGCTCGGCGAGCTCGTCCCGAAGATCGGCGACCTGCTGCGCGGCCGCGAGGCGGAGTCGGTGCAGACGCACGTCGACGAGCTGATCGCGGGCAACGTCCCGCCGGGGCTCGCCCGCCGCGTTTCCTTGCTGCTGCACACCTACGGCCTGCTCGACGTCACCGAGGTGGCCGAGCTCGCCGAGCAGCAGATCGGCGTGGACGCGACGCACAGCCCGGCCGAAACCGCCGAGCTGTACTACGCGCTTTCGGACCACCTGGACGTCGACAAGATGCTGACCGAGATCAGCGCGCTCGAACGCGGCAACCGCTGGCACGCGCTCGCCCGGCTTTCGCTGCGCGACGACGTCTACGGCTCGCTGCGGGCGATCACGCTGGACGCGTTGCGGCACAGCGATCCCGGGACGTCCGGCGACGCCAAGATCGCCCAGTGGGAGAAGACGAACTCCTCGCGGCTGCAGCGGGCGCGCGTCGCGCTGGACGAGATCCACAAGTCCGGCCGGCTCGACCTGGCGACGCTCTCGGTGGCCGCGCGCCAGATCCGGAGCACGGTGCGGTGACCTACGTTTCGCTGGTCCGTCCCCGCTGGACGGACATGGACGTCTACGGCCACATCAACCACGCGAAGATGGTGACGCTGCTCGAAGAGGCGCGGATCCCGCTGCTGTTCGAGGGGGCCGTGAAGGCCGGCGTCGAGCAGCTGCCGAAGGGCATCGTCGTGGTCCGGCTGGCGGTGGGCTACAAGGCGCCGATCGTGGTGACCGGGCAGCAGCTGCGCGTCGACATCGACCTGACCGAGCTGCGGGCGGCGAGCTTCACGCTGTCCTACCGCGTGCACACCGGGCCGGACGCCGCGGATCCGGTGGCGGTGACGGCGGAGACGGTGCTGGCGCCGTACGACACGGTCGCGCTGCGGCCGCGTAGGCTCAGCCCGCCCGAGTCGGAGTTTCTGAAGCAGGGGTTCGCGGATGCCTGAGTTGTTCGTGCCGGACGCGGCGGACCGGGAGACCCTCGGTGCGTTCGTCGCCCGCGCGGTCCGGCTGGACGGCAATACGGCCGTCCGGCTCCGCCAGCGCGGTGACGGTGTGGTCGAGGCGTGGACGGCGACGCCGTTCGAGTGCCTGGCCACCCGCGCGGTGGCCGGGGACGTCACCCCCGGCGACGTCACGGTGTCCGGCAACGAGCTGCTCGCCGCGCTGACGGTGGCGGGCGGGCCACGGATGGACCCGGGCCCGGCGCGTGACCTGCTGTGGCACGGCGAGCTGCCGGCGCCGGGCCGCTGGCAGCTGGTCGACGAGCTTCCGGCGGCGGTCGTCGCGGACCTCGCCGACCGCGGCGTGACGCTGGCCAGGGACAACGCCGGCCCGCACGGCACCCCGCCGGCGTCGCTGATGGACCAGGCGGTGCTGACGGTGACCGGCGGTTCGGTCGAGATCAAGGTCCAGATGCGCTGCCTCTTCGCGATGTCCGGCATGGGTTTCGTGGATTCGGACGTCGAGGGTGACGTCGTCCGCGTGACGGCGACGGACTCGTGGATGCGCCTGGACGCCCGCTACGGCGCGATCGTCCGGCGCCGCCACGCACTGCTGCCGCTGCTGTTCTGATTACGGAATCCTTGCGGCTCGGGCGTGCACCGGTGGTCGGTGGCACGCTGGAGGCATGACCCCGGACGACGACCCGACCGCGGACTTCCTCGACGAGGTCCGCACCTCGGAAACGCCGTGGCGGCGTGACCGCCCACCGGGTGAGCAGGCGCCGGAGCGCGCCGGAAGACCTGAGAGGTGGGGCCGCACGCGAGCGGCGGGCCGGGCGGCCGCCCAAGCGGCGCCCTACCTCCAGGCCGCGGCCCTCGTGGCGTGGCTGGCGAGCGGCGCCTTCGACGACGGCTCGGGCTCGGGCGACCAGGGCGGTTGACAGCTTCGGGACCGATTGGTTACGGTCCGCGCCTTCCCGGAGGTGAGCCAGTTGATGAGGTTCCCGGCGTTCACCGTGGCCGTGACCCGCGAAGCCGGTCTGTGGACGGCGAAGGTGACCGACGGCCTCGACGGTGCCGAGGGTGAGTTCAAGCAGTTCGCCGACGTCGAGCCCGGCATGCGGAAGACGGTCGCGAACCTGACGGGTCTCCCGGCCGAGCGGTTCCACCTCCGCTGGCGCTACGAGTTCGACGACGCGGACGCGACCGACCTCGTCCTGCAGTACCAGGAGGCGGACCGGCTCGCCGAAGAGGTGACGCGGTGGCGTGAAGGTGTCCGCGCCCGCCTGGTCGCGACGCTGAACGGCCAAATCCCGCAGCGGGCGATCGCCGACCTGGTCGGCCTGTCACACCAGCGGGTCAACCAGATCGCGCGCGGCACGGCGCCGGAGGCGGCCGAAGTCGTCAAGCCCGGCCGGTGGGTCCCGCTCTAGACCAGCCAGGCCGCCGCGTCGGCCGGGAGCTTGCCGTTCACCAGCGGGCTGCTGGCCAGCAGCACCTCGCCCGGCGGCAGCGCGATCGGGCTCGCCGACGTGTTCAGCGCGCACACGAGCCCGCCGCCCTTGCGGCGGAACGCGAAACACCCCGCCGGGGCGCCGTACCACTCCAGCTCTTCCCCGCCGAACGCCGGATGCGTCTTGCGCAGCTCGATCGCCTGGCGGTACAGCGAAAGCGTCGAGTCCTCGTCCTCGATCTGCTTCTCCACCGTCAGCCCGGCCCACTCGGCCGGCATCGGCAGCCACGTGCGCGGGTTGCGGGAGAACCCGAACGGCGGCAGGTCGCCCTCCCAGGGCAGCGGGACGCGGGAGACGTCGCGGCCGAACTCGGCGCCGCTCGTCTTCGCGCGCGGGTCGGCCATCTCCGCGACCGGGATGTCCACGTTGGCCAGGCCGAGCTCTTCGCCGTTGAACAGGTAGACCGCGCCGGGCAGGGCCAGCTCGACCAGCGCCATCGCCCGGGCGCGCCGGACTCCGGTGGGCCCGCCGCCGTAGCGGCTGACCTGGCGCCAGACGTCGTGGTTGCCCAGCGTCCAGGTCGCGGGCGCCCCGGTGCGAGCCGGCACCGCCAGGGACCGCTCGATGGCCGTGCGCATGGCGTCGGCGTCGAAATGGGTCAGCACCAGCCGGAAGTTGAACGCCAGGTGCAGCTCGTCGGGCCGCAGGTAGCGGGAGAGCCGCTCCTCGTCGGTCACCCAGATCTCGCCGACGGCCATCGCGTCCGGGAACTCGTCGAGCACCTTGCGGATCATCTGGTGGATCTCGTGGACGCCGTCGTGGTCCCACCGCGGGTCGTAGTAGTGGCTCGGGCCCAGCGCGTTCGCGCGCGGGTCCATGTCCGGCAGGCCGGGCGGCTTGGCCATGCCGTGCGCGACGTCGATCCGGAAGCCGTCGACCCCGCGTTCGAGCCAGAACCGCAGCGTGCGCTCCAGGTCGGCCGCAACCTCGGGGTTGGCCCAGTTCAGGTCCGGCTGCTGCGGCGCGAACAGGTGCAGGTACCACTGGCCGTCGGGCACCCGGGTCCAGGCCGGGCCGCCGAACGCGCTGACCCAGTTGTTGGGCGGGTCCTCGCCCTTCGGGCCGACGCCGTCGCGGAAGACGTACCGCTCGCGCTCCCGGCTGCCCGGCGCGGCCGCCATCGCCGACTTGAACCAGGCGTGCTGGTTGCTGGTGTGGTTGGGGACGACATCCACGGTGACCTTGATGCCGCGCTTGTGCGCCTCGGTCAGCAGCACGTCGAAGTCGCCGAGGGTGCCGAACATCGGGTCGACGTCGCGCGGGTCGGCGATGTCGTAGCCGTGGTCGGCCATCGGGGAGCGGTAGAACGGGGTCAGCCACAGCGCGTCGACGCCCAGCAGCTCCAGGTAACCGAGCCGGGAGTGGATGCCTTCCAGGTCTCCGACGCCGTCGCCGTCCGAGTCGGCGAACGAACGCACGTAGACCTGGTAGAACACGGCATCCCGCCACCAGTCGGGCCCGGCTCTCATCAGACGAAGCTGTTCATCATGCTGTGGGCGGCCATCTCGAGGTAGGCCCACAGCTGCTGCCGGTAGGGCTCGTCGAGGTTCTCTTCGTCGACGGCGATCCGGATGCAGCGCAGCCAGGCGTCCCGCTCGATCGGCCCGATCTTGAACGGCGCGTGCCGCATCCGCAGCCGCGGGTGCCCGCGCTGGTCGGAGTAGGTGTGGGGGCCGCCCCAGTACTGCATGAGGAACAGCCGGAACCGCTCCTCGGCCGGGCCGAGGTCCTCCTCGGGGTAGAGCGGGCGCAGGATCTCGTCCCGCGCCACCTCCTCGTAGAACCGCCCGACGATCCGGCGGAACGTGGGTTCGCCGCCCACCGCTTCGTAGAGGTTCGCCGGTTCGCTCACTGCAGACACGCCTTCCATTTTGCCCTTCGGGTGCGGGGTTCCGACGCCGGGGACCGAACGTTTCCGGATGGTCGCAAACCCGTTTCCCAGCGTAACGGCGCGGGGCTAGGGTCCCGGACCGTGACCTCCGGACTCGACGGCTGGCGCGCCGACCCGCAACGGTGGAGCGAGCTCGCTTTCGCCGGGACCCTCGACGAGGACGGCCTGCCCGGCGACGCCCACCACGCGGCGCGGGAAGCCGTGCTCCACCTGCTGCTGCGGGACCGCCGTGATTCCGACGCCGGGTTCCTCCGGTACCTCCTGGAGCAGGAGATCCGCCTCCACGAGGACGGCTGGGGCTTCGACGACAGCCTCGGCCTGGCGGTCCTGCTGCTCGGCGAGTGCGGCCACGCCGAAGACGTCTGGCTCATCTGGGAAGCGAAGACCACGAGCTTCGACACGTTTTCCGGCGTCGACGCCTTCCTGCTGTTCCCCGCCGGTGTGGCCGCGACTCTCGAGCACGTCGAGCGCAGTGACCGCGCCGACCGGGACGAGGTGCTGGAGTACTTCCGGGAGCACCTGGTGGAGGACCCGGACGCCGAGCGGGACCGGCCCGCCCGGCTCGCGGGGCGCCGCGAGTACTTCTCAGGCTGACGTCACTTCTCGAGAGCAGTGGCGGAGTTCGGGAACAGCCGGCCCAGCGGCGGCTCGAAGCCGGCTTCCTCGAGCGCGGCCAGCAGCTGGCCGCGCAGGGCCCGCTGGACCGCCCACTGCTTGCCCGGGCGCACCTTCACCGTCAGGCGCAGCTGGATGCCTTCCGGCGTGACGCTCTCCACGCCGAGCATCTCCGGCGGCTCGAGGACGTTCGCCTGCAGCGTCTCGCTCTCGGTGGCCGCCGAGGCGGCGGCCATGAGCACAGTGGACGCGCGCTCGACGTCGGCGGTGTAGCCGAGCGGGACGTCGACCACCGCGACCGCGAAGCCCTGGCTCGAGTTGCCGACGCGCAGCACCTCGCCGTTGCGGACGTACCAGACCGTGCCCTTGAGGTCGCGCAGCGTGGTGATCCGCAGGCCCACGGCCTCGACGGTGCCGGTGGCCTCGCCGATGTCGACGACGTCGCCGACGCCGTACTGGTCCTCGACCATCATGAAGATGCCGGACAGGAAGTCCTTCACCAGGTTCTGCGCGCCGAACCCGATCGCGACGCCGATGATGCCGGCCGAGGCGATGATCGGGCCGAGGTTCAGGCCGAGCTCGCCCAGCACGAGGATGAAGGCGAGGCCGTAGACCAGGAACGTCGCCATCGACTTCAGCACCGAGCCGATGGTCTGGGCGCGCTGGCGGCGGCGTTCGATCACGGCGGAGCCGAGCACCTCGGGGGCGCGCTCGCGCAGGGGCCGCAGCAGCGCCGGGAGCTTGCCGCCGGAGCGCGGCAGCGTCGTGACGCGGTTGATCAGCCGTCTGATCATCAGCCGCACGACGAACGCGATCACGACGATCATCAGGATCTTCAGCGGCTTGGTCAGCAGCCAGTTGGTCGAGCCGGCCAGCCACTCGTTGTTCGTGGCCTTGAACACCTGGTAGCAGAGGGTGCTGGCGTCCGTGATGCAAGGCGTCTGGCCGCCGGCCGCGGTGAGCAGGGGGGACACGGGAGTTCGATCATCCTTTCCGATCAGGTCGGTTTTCCCAACTTCGAGTGGATGTTGGGTCGCGCGGATGTGACACGTCTTGTAACACACGTGCGCTGGGGACCAGTTCTGTGGTCGACTATGCCTACGCCCCTGGAGGTGGTCGAGTGCCAGACCGACAACCCAGCCCCCGCGGCGTCTCCGGCCAAGCCATGGCCGAAGAGACGTCAGAGGTGGTTCTGCGCGCCTACCCGGGGGGATCCGCATCCGGCGGCGCCGTCCCGGCCGGGCCGGGGAACCGCCCAGGGGGAGTTGCAGATCCGGCCGAAAGCAGGCCGGCCCCCGAGCAGCAGGTGATCGTTGCCACCAAGGCCATCGGCCGTGACTGCAGCCGGATCGGCAACGAACGACACAGCACCCGCCCGCCCGGACAGCGTAGTAGAGGCCGGGATCCGGCGGCCCCGGCCTGGGGCCGCCGCCGGGTGCTCCTGCTCAACGCCACTTTCGAGCCGCTGACCGCGCTGCCCCTGCGCCGCGCGGTCGTGCTGGTGATGTGTGGCAAGGCCGAAGTGGTGCACGGCGACCCCGGCGGCATCGAGCTGCACGCCGCGACGGTGTCGCTGCCGGTGCCTTCGGTGATCCGGCTCAGCACGTACGTGCGGGTGCCGTACCGGGCCCAGGTGCCGCTGACCCGCGCCGGGCTGATGCACCGCGACCGGTACCGCTGCGCGTACTGCGGAGGGCGGGCCGAGACGATCGACCACGTCATCCCGCGCAGCCGTGGCGGACCTCACAGCTGGACCAACTGCGTCGCCTGCTGCGCCAAGTGCAACCACCGCAAGGCGGACCGGCTGCTCTCGGAGATCAACTGGCGGCTGCGCGTCGTCCCGCGGGCGCCCCACGGCCCGCACTGGCGGCTGCTCGCGCACTCCAAAGAGGCCGACCCGCTGTGGCGGCCTTATCTCGGCTCTGCGGCTTAACCTCCGGGGCCCGGACATAACGGCGCCCCGGCTGCCTTGCGGCGGCCGGGGCGAGCCGGGTGCTTGCGCGTGTTCAGGTAGTGCGTGCGGCCCTGGGGTGCGGGGTCAGGCAGCGAGCGCGTAGTCGCTCTGGCAGGTGACGCGGGTGCCCATCGTGACGCGCGTGCCGCGGGTGACTCGCGTGCCCCGCGTGACGCGGGTGCCACAGGTGACGCGCGTTCCGGCCGTCACCCGCGTGCCCATCGTGACGCGCGTGCCCCGGGTGACCCGGGTGCCTCGGGTGACCCGCGTTCCGGCCGTCACCCGGGTGCCCATGGTGACGCGCGTTCCCGCCGTGACCCGTGTACCGCGAGTGACGCGTGTACCCCGGGTAACCCTTGTGCCCGCCGTCACACGCGTTCCGGGCACAAATTCGATGCCGCTGAGTGACGTGGTGGTCTCGGTGATCGCCTGTGCGGGGGTGTCGACGCTGTTCATGGCAAGGCCTCCTGGGACCGGTGCGTTACCTGCTGGGGCTGGGGAGCGGGGCGCAAGGCCCGTACAGGTGAAAAAGCTACGAGGATTTCAAGGCAACAACAAGACGACAGCGGCGGGTGCGGCCGCCTGTACGTTGAGTTGCAACCTTTCGGCCCGACGGTCTTCGCCCCAACGTTCCATCGGCCGCGAGCCAAGCGGCGGACGGCACCCGGCTTACGACGAACGGTCGAGTGCGGCGCGCGCGGTGGTCGTGGAGGTCATCCGATACGCTCAGCGCCGTGAACGTTGTCGAGACGATCGTGGTCTTCGCCGTGATCCCGCTGGCCATCTACGGCCTCGCCGGGCTGCTGACGCTCCGGCGCAGGTCCGGCGGCGCAGCGCGGTTCCGGTCCGGCCAGGCGTGGGAGTTTCCGGCCATGTGGTGGAGCGCCAACCCCGACGGGGTGGGCGACGGGCACCGGCACGCCGGCGCCGAGAACAGCGCGCCCGCGGGCGCCCCGACCGCGGCGGGAGGCGCTCGTGGCAACTGGTGAGCTGGTCAAGCCGGTCGACGAGACCGAGCTGGCCTACGGCGAGGCGATCACCGGCAGCGGCCGCCGGTCCGCGGCCAAGATGTACGAGCCCGAGGTGCCGTCCGGCCCGTTCAACACCCGGCAGCTGGCCCGCCTCGACGAGGCGCTGACGTTCGCGAGCCGCGAGACCGGCCTGGACTTCAGCGTGTACCTCGGCGAGCTCGGCGAGGACAGCCGCGCGGAGGCGGAGAAGCTGCACGCGACCACGGCCGACCCGGCCAACGCGGTCCTGATCGCGGTCTCGCCCGGCGAGCGCAAGATCGAGATCGTCACGGGCCGGCTCGCGTACCAGCGCCTGCCCGACCGCGGCGCCAAGCTGGCGGTGGCCAGCATGGTGGCGTCCTTCAAGGAGGGCGATCTGGTTCGCGGGCTCGTCAACGGCCTGGTGAACGCGCTGCGCATGCTGTCCGACCAGGCGGGCCCCGCGCCCCGCTGACGTGGACACCGAAGAGCCCCGCACCTCGAGTGAGGTGCGGGGCTCTTTCACGTGCGGCTTCGGTTCCGGTGTCGCGAATGGGTCATTCGCGACGCGCGAGCCGCGGTCACGACGTCCGGACGCACCCCCTCCCGGCCAAAAACGGACCGGGCCGGTTCCGACGCTGCGTCCTACCCAGCCGCCACGACAAACGAACGGCGGGGCGTGCCGGAGCACGGCCCGCCGCCAAACGAAACTCAGCCCTGGGCGTCGAAGTCCCGGGCCGCGAGCGCCCGGACGATCCCCGCGCGCCCCTCCGAAACCAGCCGACGCAAGGCCTGCGGGTGGTCGCCCGCCAGCCACTCGTCGGAGGCCGTCACCGTGGCCGGGGCCACCGCCCACGACGGGTACAGCCCGATCGCCATCGGCTGCGCGCGCTCGCTGGAACGCCGCTGCCACACCTCGTCGATCACCTCGAAGTACTTCGCCACGTACGAGCCCAGCAGCGCCTTCTGGCCGGGGTGCGAGAAGCCCGAGATGAGCGAGTCGCTGACCGCGTTGGGCAGCTCGTCGTCGTGGACCGCGCGCTGCCACGCGTCGGCCTTGGCCTCCGCCGTCGGGCGCAGGGCCCGGGCCCGCTCGGCCTGGCGGCGGCCCGTCGCCGTGTTGTCGCGGGCCAGCTCGGCGTCGATCTCCGTCGCGTCCGCCTTGCCGTGCGCCACCAGCGCGTGCAGCAGGCGCCAGCGCAGGTCCGTGTCCACCGTGAGACCGGGAAGCGGCGACGAGCCGTCGAACCAGCCGGCCAGCACCGACAACGCGGCCTCGTCCAGCACCGAGCCCGCCAGGGAGTTGACGAACGCCAGCTGGTGGTCCGAGCCCGGCTCGGCGCCGCGGACGAGCTCCAGCAGCCGTGCGGTGAACGCCGGCCAGCCGGTCGAGGCCGCCCACTCCTGCTCGGCGTAGGAGTTCAGCGCGGTCTGCGCCTGCAGCAGCAGCCGCTGGACGACGCCGACCTCGCTCTCGGTGTGGATGCCGCGCTGCACCAGCGTGACGAAGTCGCGGGCCTTCAGCTCGGCCTCGCGGGTCATCTCCCACGCCGCCGACCAGCACAGCGTCCGCGGCAGCGACTCGGTGATGTCGGCGACGCGGTCGATCAGCGTCGTGAGCGACGTCGGGTCGAGGCGCATCGTGCAGTAGGTCAGGTCGTCGTCGTTGACCAGCACGAGCTTGCCCGCGGCCTGGCCGACGAGGTCCGGGACCTCGGTGCGCTCGCCGTCGACGTCCAGCTCGACGCGGTGGGTCCGGACGATCTTGCCGCCGCCGTCCTCGTCGTAGATGCCCACGGCGACGCGGTGCGTGCGCAGCTCACCGGCGCCCGGCTTCGCGCCGGACTGCACCACGGCGAACGACGTGAACTTCCCGTCCGCGCCGACCTCGTAGCGCGGGCTCAGCGAGTTCAGCCCGGTGGTCTCCAGCCACTGCGCGCTCCACCACGACAGGTCGCGGCCGGACGCCTCTTCGAGCGCGCCCAGCAGGTCGGCCAGGGTGGCGTTGCCCCACGCGTGCTTGCCGAAGTACACCTTCAGGCCGTCGAGGAAGTGGTCGAGCCCGACGTAGGAGACGAGCTGCTTGAGCACGCTCGCGCCCTTGGCGTAGGTGATGCCGTCGAAGTTCACCTCGACCGCGTGCAGGTCGACGATGTCCGCGGCGATCGGGTGCGTCGAAGGCAGCTGGTCCTGCCGGTAGGCCCACGACTTCTCGATGTTGGCGAAGCTGGTCCACGCGTTCTTGTACTCGGTCGCCTCGGCCTGGGCCAGCACGCTCGCGAACGTGGCGAACGACTCGTTCAGCCACAGGTCGTCCCACCAGCGCATGGTGACCAGGTCGCCGAACCACATGTGCGCCATCTCGTGCAGCAGCGTCTCGGCGCGCCGCTCGTAGGCGTAGCGGGTGACGCGGCTGCGGAAGACGTAGTCCTCGAGGAAGGTCACCGCGCCGGCGTTCTCCATCGCGCCCGCGTTGAACTCCGGCACGAAGAGCTGGTCGTACTTGGAGAACGGGTAGGGCGTGCCGAACTTCTCGTGGTAGAAGCCGAAGCCCTGCTTGGTCTCGGTGAACAGCCGGTCGGCGTCCATGTGCTCGGCCAGCGACGCGCGGCAGTAGATGCCCAGCGGGATCGTCTTGTGCGCGTCGGTGTACTCGTCGCGCCACTCGGCGTACGGGCCGGCGATCAGCGCGACCAGATAAGTCGAGAGCCGCTCGGACTCCTTGAACACCGTCCGGACCGCGCCTTCCGGCGTCTCGGAGGTGGACTCGGCCATCGTGTTCGAGACGACCTTCCAGTCCGCCGGCGCGACGACGGTCAGCCGGTAGACCGACTTGAGGTCGGGCTGGTCGAAGCAGGCGAACATCCGCTTGGCGTCGGCCGTCTCGAACTGCGTGTACAGGTAGACGCTGTCGTCGACCGGGTCGACGAACCGGTGCAGGCCTTCGCCGGTGTTCATGTACCGGCAGTCGGCGCGCACCGTGAGCTCGTTCGCCTCGGCCAGGCCGGCCAGCGTGAGGCCGCGGTCTTCGACGTACGCGCTGACGTCGACGTCCGCGCCGTTCAGGGTGGCCGAGTGCACGCGGTCGGCGACGAGGTCGACCCAGGTCTCCAGCCCGGCCTTGGCGCTGGAGAAGTGGACGGTCGTCGTCGACGCGAAGGTCTTCTCCCCGGGTCCGCCGTGGCCGTCGGTCAGATCGAGCTCGATGTCGTAGCGGGTGACGTCGAGCAGATCCGCGCGCAGCTTGGCTTGGTCGCGGGTCAGGTTGGGGGCGGGCACAGGCACCTCTGGTCGTGGGATCGGTTTTCAACTCCCCGCATCCAATCATGGGGACGGGGTGGCGGGCGATAAGGGAACAAGCCTGCGTCCCGAGGTGTTGGCCCGCTGTGTGGGGGTGTGCCCGCACCCAGACCGGACCTGATTCGCACAGGAGTACCTGATGACCGCTGCCCAGCAGCCCACGAAGGTCGATTTCTACTTCGACCCGATCTGCCCGTTCGCCTGGATCACGTCGCGCTGGATCCTCGAGGTCGAGAAGCACCGCAACCTCGACCTGAACTTCCGGATCATGAGCCTTTCGGTCCTGAACGAAGGTCGGGACGAGCTGCCCGAGGAGTACAAGAAGCTGCTTTCGCAGGGCTGGGGCCCGGTGCGCGTGGCGGTCGCGCTGTCGCAGCTCAACGGCGAGAAGGCGCTGCGGGACTACTACACCGAGTTCGGCACCCGCTACCACAACGAGGGCAACAAGGACCGCGACGCCGTCATCAAGGAAGCCCTGGCCGCCATCGGCGCGCCCGCGGAGCTCTACGAAGCGGCCGACAAGACCGAGTTCGACGAGGCCCTGAAGAAGAGCCACCACGAGGGCATGGACCCGGTCGGCATGGACGTGGGCACTCCGACGATCCACATCGACGGCGTGGCGTTCTTCGGCCCGGTGCTGAGCTCGATCCCGCGGGGCGAGGACGCGCTGAAGGTGTTCGACGGCGCCGTCGCGCTGGCGAGCTACCCGGACTTCTTCGAGCTCAAGCGCACCCGCTCGGGCGAGCTCAACTTCGGCTGAGACGCCTTCAAGGCGTCCCGAGGGCGGCCAAGGTGACGTCGCCGGGGTAGCGGGAAGCTGCCACGGCGGCCTCCTCGGTCGTCTCGCCGCGCCCGACGCCGGCCTTGAGCGCGATCAGCTCGTGCAGGCCGTGGCGGTGGTAGCGGACGAAGTCGGCGTCGACGGGCTCGCCGTGGCCGGGCACGATCACCCGCGGCTTGAGCTCGAGGAGCGTGTCGAGCGTGTCCGGCCAGGCGGTCAGGTCGGATTCGGTGCTGAAGGAGAATGCGCTGAAGCCGTGTTCGGCGTTCTCGACGACGTCGCCGGCGAAGAGCACGTCGACGTCGGGCACGTGCACCACGACGTCGTGGTCGGTGTGGGCGCGGCCGGGGTGCAGCAGGACGGCGGTCCGGCCGCCCAGGTCGAGCTCGGTCCGGTCGGTGAACAGGTGGTCGGGCACGACGAACGTGGTGCGCGCGATGGCGTCGGCGGTCGCCGCCTTCCCCTCTTGCCGGTAGTAGGCGATCCACTTCGCGCGGGCGTCTTCCGCGTACTCGGTCAGCTCGGCGCGGCAGCCTTCGTGCGCCCAGACCGGGCAGGGCGTGAACCGCTCGGTGCCCCAGGTGTGGTCGAAGTGGGCGTGCGTGTACACCACCGACCACGGCAGCGAGGTCAGCTCGCGGACCGCCGTGGCCAGCTCGGCGCCCTGCTCGAGGTCACCGCGCGTGTCGACGACCAGGCAGCGCTCGGCGCCCACGACCAGCCCGACGGTGAGGTCCAGCTCCTCGTATCGGCGCGCGTGCACCCCGTCGGCGACCTCGATCCAGTGCCCGCTCATGCCAGTACTCCTTCGCTCAGGACGGGTGCAGCATCGCTCACGTCGAGCCGTGCGGCCAGCGTGACGTCGGCGCCGTGCCCCGATTCGGTCAGCTCGCGCCCGGAGACGCAGGACGCCAGCGCGCCGACGTCCACCGATCGGGCGGCGAGCGCGGCTTCGGGGGACAGCGAGAGGCCGTGCCCGGCCAGTGCGGCGGCGATCGCGCCCGCGCCGACCTGGTCTTCGACGCACGGGCGCAGCGGCCCGAACGTGCCGCCGTCGCCGAAGATGTTCACGCCCCAGCGTTCCCCGGCGGCGACCAGGCCAATCGGGCCGCCCAGCTCGTGCGCCTTGGCGGCGACGGCGGAAGCATTGCGCAGGCAGCCCGTCAGCACGCGGGCGCCGGTCGTCGCGGCGGCTTCGCAGAGCGTCGCGCCGTTGGGCGAGGGGAGCGCGAGCAGTGTTCCCGGCGGGATTTCCGTCACAGAAGACGGCCTGAGGGTGAACGCGCCTTCACCCGCGACCACCGCGCCGGCCGCCCGCGCCTGCGCCACGCCGCGCTCGTCGCGCCACCGCACCGGCAGCACCCGCCCGCCGCGGCCCACCACGAGATCCGTCGTGGTGCTGAAGGAAAGGACGTCGACGACCACCAGGACGGCGCACTCCCGGCCGAGCGCGGCGACGCCTTCGCCGCCCCAGTCGAGCCGGACGTCGTAGCCGGACTGCTCCCAGATGCCCACCCCCGGAGCATGCCCGAAACCGGACGGGGTGGCAGACTCCCAGCCGTGCGTGTCTACTTGGGATCCGACCATGCCGGTTTCGAGCTGAAGAACCACCTGGTGGCTCACCTGGAGAAGCAGGGCCACGAGGTCACCGACATCGGCCCGCGGGTCTACGACGCGGCCGACGACTACCCGGCGTTCTGCGTTGAGACGGCGTTGCGCGTGGTGGCCGACGAAGGCAGCCTCGGCGTCGTCGTCGGCGGCTCGGGCAACGGCGAGCAGATCGCGGCGAACAAGGTGCCCGGCGCGCGGGCCGGCCTGGCCTGGAGCGTCGAGACGGCCAAGCTGTGCCGCGAGCACAACCACGCCCAGCTGATCGGGGTCGGCGCCCGGATGCACACCGTCGAGCAGGCCACCGAGATCGTCGAGGCGTTCCTGGCGACCGACGTCTCGCCGGAGGAGCGCCACGCCCGCCGCGTCCAGCAGCTGCTCGACTACGAGCGCACCGGGACGCCGCCGGCGCTGCCGGAGGCCTGATGCCCGAGGGGCACACGCTCCACCGGCTCGCGCGGCTGCACAAGCGCCGGTTCGCCGGCGCGCCGGTCGAGGTGAGCAGCCCGCAGGGCCGGTTCGCCGCCGAAGCGTCCCGTTTGGACGGTCAGGTGCTCGTCGGCGCCGAGGCGTACGGCAAGCACCTCTTCCACGACTACGGCCCGCACGGGATCGTCCACATCCACCTGGGCCTGATCGGGATCTTCGGCGAGGGCAAGGTTCCGGCGCCGCCGCCGGTGGGCGCGGTCCGGATGCGGCTCGTCGGCCGGACACAGTGGACGGACCTGCGCGGGCCGAACACGTGCGAGCTGCTCGACCCGGCCCAGGCCGACGCGATCAAGGGCCGTCTCGGCCCCGACCCGCTGCGCCGGGACGCCAAGCCGGAAAAGGCGTGGGCGCGGATCTCGAAGTCGAAGGTCTCGGTCGCCGCGCTGCTGATGGACCAGGCCGTGCTGGCCGGGGTGGGCAACGTCTACCGCGCCGAAGTGCTGTTCCGCCACGGCATCGCCCCGATGACGCCGGGCCGCGCGCTCGACCGGGCGCTGTGGGACGACATGTGGGCCGACCTGGTGACGTTGATGCGCGACGGCGTCCGCGTCGGCCGCATCGACACGGTCCGCCCGGAGCACCTGCCGGAGGCGATGGGCCGCGCGGCGCGCGTCGACCGCCACGGTGGCGAGGTGTACGTCTACCGCCGCGCCGGCGAGCCGTGCCTGGTGTGCGGGACGCCGGTGCTGACGTCGGAACTGGTGGGCCGGAACCTCTACTGGTGCCCGATCTGTCAGCCGGCCTGAAGCCGCTTCCCGAACGCCTTCGCGAACGTGTGCACGTCGCCGGGCCAGCGCGCTGAGACGTAGTTGCCGTCCTCGACGACGAACGCCGGACGCGCGTCGTCGAGCCGGTCGCGGGCCCGGCCGCTCGCCTGGACGCGGTCGGTCGTGTCGCGGAAGTCCGCCGGCCGGGCCAGCGCGCGCGTGACCTCCTGCTGCACCGACATGTAGCCCTCGGGCTGCCCGGGTTCTTCGCGGTAGGTGCGGTAGTAGTCCGGGTCCCAGAACCGGGTCCGCCGCGCGAGCCGCCAGGCCGTGCGCTCCAGCTGCCAGGTCAGGGCCGTCGTCGTGCGGCCGTGCAGGACCGAGCGGCCGGTGTCCGGGTCGACGCTGCGTGCGGCGAGCAGGACGCCGTGGCAGATCGCCGCGACCGGGAGGTCCCGGCGGAACGCTTCGACGACGATGCCCTGCAGCACGGGGCTTTCGAGGTACTCGCGCATGCCGCGGGCGCGGTGCCCGCCGGGCAGCAGGACGCCGTCGAAGCCGTCGAGCTTGATGTCGTCCCAGCGGATCGGGGTGCGCCACGCGGGATCCCCGAGCAACGTGCGGTGGGCGTCACGCGCGGCTTCGTCGGCTCGCAGCACCCGGCCGAGCGCCGTGAGCTTCCGCAGGCCCGGCACCCGGCTCCACAGGTCGAGGCCCTCGCCGGTGACCATGATCTCGTCGCAGGTGGCCTGCGCGCCGTCCGGCGTCGCGAACCGCACGGTGTGCCCGGCGGCGGTGAGCACCGCGTGGCTCACCGCCACCTCGGACGGGTCGGCATCCCGCGCCGGGACCGGGATCAGGACAGTCGCCATGCGCCCGAGGATGCCAGCCGGTGATCAGAAGTCGAAACCGCCGCCGTCGAAACCGCCACCATCGAAGCCGCCGCCGTCGAAACCGCCGCCGCCCCAGTCGCCGCCGCCCATGTCTCCGCCGCCGTCGCCGCCGAAGTCGCCTCCGCCGTCACCACCGTCGCCGCCCGCGTCGCCGGACTCGAGCGCGTCCTGCTGGCCGGCGTCGTAGCCCGACTCCCAGGCCGACGCGCTGGCGATGCCGCCCATGCCGGAGAACATCGCGCTGAACAGGAACATCGACCCGAGGCCCCAGGCGCCGGCGACGAGCGCGGGCTTCCACCACGGCTCGCTGTACCAGCCCTGCGGCACCGGCCGCCCGGCCACACGGCCGCCGGGGTAGTAGTACGGCGTGTCCTGGCCGGCGTCGGGCGAAGCGGCGTAGTGCTGGCCCTCGACGTCGACGTCGCGGCGCTCGGTCACCTTGCCGGCGCGCTCGCGCTCGGCCTCCTCCGGTAGCTGCGGGCCGGGGTCCATGCCCATCGCGACCCGCGCGGCGCGGACGTAGTAGAGGCCCTCGACGGCGGTGTCCTTGACCAGCCGGGCCTGCTCGATCGTGCGGGCCTGCTCCATCTGCGAGCCGGCCGCGTTGTAGCGCTCGGCCGCGTCGGCCATCGCCTGCTGCGACGCGGTGTCGTTGCCGCTGATGTTGAGGACCTGACCGCCGAGCCGCTCGACGAGCCGCCGCGCGTCGGCCTTGGCGTCGTCGAGCTCCCGCTGCCGGGCCGCGGCGCGCTGCCGCGAGAAGTAGAGGCCGCCACCGACGATCACGACGACGAGCACGATCAGGAAGATCGCGGTGCCCATGGACCAACTCCCAGAAGTTCGGGCCTCGGTGACCGGAAGTCACCTTTGATTCGGACAACGCGGACGTTACGCGGAGGGTTCCCGGCGAGTGATCCGGCACACCGTTCCACCTGGCCGAAGAAACTAGAACACGTTATAGTTCAACGCTATGAAGTTCACCCTGTCGATCGCGATGAACCCCCTCGATCAGCTGGGCGAGCTCGCCCGGGCCGCCGAAGAGGCCGGTTTCGCCTCCATCGCCCTGCCGGACTCGCTCTTCTACGCCGAGACGGTGGACACGGACTACCCGTACACCCCCGACGGCAGCCGGTTCTGGACCGCGGACACCCCCTGGGTGGACCCGCTCGTGGCGACCGCCGCGATGGGCGCGGTCACCAGCCGCATCGAGTTCTACACGTCCGTGCTGAAGCTCGGCTCGCGCAACCCCGTGCTGCTGGCGCGCCAGGTCGGCTCGGCGTCGGTGCTCACCGGCGGCCGCTTCGGGCTCGGGCTCGGCGTCGGCTGGCTGCCGCAGGAGTTCGAGTACTGCGGTGTCCCGTTCGAGCGGCGCGGCAAGCGCGTCGACGAGGCCATCGACGTCCTCCGGCTGATCCTCGACGGCGGCATGGTCGAGTACCACGGCGAGTTCTACGACTTCGACAAGATCCAGATGAGCCCGGCGCCGCCTTCGCGCGTCCCGTTCTACATCGGTGGCCACACCGAAGTCGCGCTGAAGCGCGCCGCCCGGGTCGCCGACGGCTGGTCGTCGGCGATGATGAAGCTCGAGGAGCTGCGCGCCACCATCGCCCGGATCAAGGAGCTGCTGGCCGAGCGCGGCCGCGCGGACGACCCGTTCGAGTACCAGGCCGTCTGCATCGACAAGTTCGGCCTCGACGGTTACCGCGAGCAGGCCGAGGCGGGCGTCACGGACGTCATCACCATGCCGTGGGTGTTCGACGGCGTCGGGTTCGACGCCCCGGTCGAGCCCAAGCTCGAAGCGATCCACAAGTTCGGCGCCGAGATCATCGCGAAGTTCGAGGAGTGACGGGCATGGGCGTGCAGGTCAGCTGGGACACCGAGCGGGAGCAGCCGGCGGCGCGGCGGGCGGCGTTCGCGTCGATGACCGCGGTGACGGCGGGGGACAAGGACGCCTGGCTGGCGCTGTTCGCGCCGGACGCCGTCGTCGAGGACCCGGTCGGGCCGTCGATGTTCGACGCCGAGGGCAAGGGCCACCACGGCCCGGACGGCATCAGCGCGTTCTGGGACATGACGATCGGCAACGTCGAGCGCTTCGAGTTCACCATCCGCGACTCCCACGCGGCGGGGGACGAGTGCGCCAACGTCGGCACGATCACGACGTACCTGCCGGGCGGCTACCGCGTCGACACCGACGGGGTGTTCGTCTACCGCGTCGGCGAGGACGGGCTGATCCGGTCGATGCGGGCGTTCTGGGAGACCGAGCGCGCGATAGCGACGGCGCGGCAGGTCGAGGGGGAGTGAGGTCCCGGCCGCTCGCGCCGCCGGGTTCTCGCGCTGCCCGGCTGCCCGGCTGCCCGGCTGCCCGGCCGCTCCGCCACGCTTCGCTCAGCCGCCCGGCCGCCCGGCCGCTCCGCCGCCCGGCTGCTCCGTCACGCTTCGCTCAGCAGCCCTGTCCCGCCGCGCCGCTTCGCTCAGCCGGTGGCGGGCCACCCGCGAGACGGCTTCGCCGCGCCTCGCCGCTCTGCCCGGCCCCGCCGCCCTGTCCCGCCGCCCCGCTCTGCCCGCCCGCCCCGCCCCGCCCGTCCGCCTGCCCGCCTGCCTGCCCGCCCCGAGTGGGGGGGGGGGGGGGGGGGGGGGGGGGGGGGGGGGGGGGGGGGGGGGGGGGGGGGGGGGGGGGGGGGGGGGGGGGGGGGGGGGGGGGGGGGGG
>NZ_JBVJON010000027.1:0-5969 GCF_055583145.1 Amycolatopsis sp. NPDC104819
ACGTTGATCTTGGTCGACGATGTTCTAGCGGAAGCTCCGTTGCCTTATGTCACCGGGTTGACATCGCACCCACAGCCTTAACTGCCCGGCCTTGCGTGAATGACTCATTCACCTCGTCAGAGGTCATGAATGAGTCATTCATGACCTTCCCGGGCCGCTACCGCGACCTTCGGTGTGGTGTACCTGGCCGTCCGCGCTGCGAGCTGACCGGCGAATCCGACTTGGCCGGAACCCTGGCGTCAGACGTAGTGAGTGACTCATTCATGGCGTCCGGGGCGGGACCGACGAGCTCACTCGCCGGCGGCGCGGGACCGCACGGGGTTGGCCCGCCGGATCCCGAACGGCTGCATCCGGGCCTCCGCGCGCCGCACGTCCCACACCGCGCCCATGCCGGTGTACGCGGTCAAGGCCGTCCGGAACGCCGTCCGCGCCTCGTCCAGCCGGCCCGACTCCGCGAGCAGGATCGCCGCGTCCTCGGTCGCCTTCGCCTGCTTCAGGAGCCGCCCGGCCGCACGGTAGTGCCCGGCGGCCGTCAGCACCGGCTCGGGATCACCGGTGACCAGCCCCCGGCAGTGCGCGGCCGCCGCCGCGTGCGCCGGCGGGACGTCGCCGTCCGGCTCCAGCAGCCGCAGCGCCTGGTGCGCCCGCTGCTGGTCACCCAGCGACCCCGCGAGCCGCACCAGGTCCGGCAGCCACTGGTGGCGGGCGGCGGGCGGGTAGTTCTCCTCCAGCAGCGGCAGCAACGCCGTCAGCGCGGCCTCGGGACGGCCGTCCTGCTCGGCCAGCAACGCCTGCGCGGCCAGGAGGAAGTCACCGCCGTCGGGCTCCAGGCCCTGCGGCCACCGCTGCCGGCTCGCCGCCTCGAGGTGGGTCCTGGCCGTGCCCGGCTCACCGCGGTGGCCGGCGATCAGCGCGCCGACGCCGTGCACGAGCAGCGCCGAACCCGGGCTGCGCAGGACGTAGGACGCGGTTTCCGCGCCGTCGCGGATCACCGCGTCCAGCTCGGCCAGCGCCTCGCGCCAGCGGCCCAGCCAGTAGTAGTGCACCGCGCCGGCCAGGTGCATCTCACCCGGCACCGCGCGGGTCGCCGCGATCCGGCGGGCCGCGTCGAGCGGCTCGGCCGCCTCGTCGAGGCTGTCGAGGTTCGGCACGGACAGCGCCGCGTCGTCGAGCGGGTGCAGCCCGGCCGGGACGAGCACCGCGCCGGTGTCTTCGCCGAGCCGTTCCAGCGTGGCCAGCAGCGACTCGTGCCGCCCGCGCCACATCTCCGGGACGTCGGCGTCGTCGAGGGTCCGCTTCAGCTCGGCCGTCGCCTCGGCGAAGTCGCCGCGGCGGTAGTAGATGTAGGCCAGGATCCAGCGCATCTCGGCCGCGCGCCTGCTGTCGGACGTCCGCGCGACGACCGAGCGCGCCTCGGCCTCGGGCTCGCGGCCGAGCCAGAACATCAGCCGCGCCAGCGTCGCGGTCAGCGTCTCCCGCGCGTCCGGCGGCAGCGTGCCCTGGGTGACGGCGTGGCGCAGCAGGTCGACGGCGACCCGCGGGGTCTCGGTGGCGACCGTGCCGATGTTCTCCAGCAGCCACGCGGTGACCCACGGGTCGACCTGCGCGGGCGCGGCGGCGAGCTGCTCGGCGACGCGGTCCGCGGGGGAACCCGTGGCGGCGAAGGCCTCGGCGAGCTGCCGGTGCAGCGCGACGCGCATCGCGGCGGGCGTCTTTTCGTAGAGCACGCGGCGCAGCAGCGGGTGCCGGAACGCCAGCCGGTCACCCGACTCGACGAGCACCCCCGCCGTGATCGCCTCGTCGACCGCGCCGACCAGCGCCGTCGGCGGCCGTTCGGTGGCGACGGCGATGTCCGACAGCGAGAACTCGCGGCCCAGCAACGCGGCCCAGCGCAGGGTGTCGCGCGTCCCGCTGGAGAGGAAGCTCAGGTACAGCGTGATCCGCGAGCCCAGCGGCGACGGGATGGTCGCGCACGAGTTGCCGTCGAGGTGCGCGTGGACGCCGTCGAGCACGATCATGCCCTGCCCGAGCAGCGTCTCGACGATTTCCCGGACGTAGCGCGGGTTCCCGGACGCGTACGACACCAGCACCTGGAGGCCGGGCCCGGGCGGCGCGCCGACCAGCTCGGTGGCGAGCTCGAGCGCGGCGGCGACGGCCAGCGGCGGCAGGGTGAGCACGGTGGTGGGGTCGGCGTCGAGCTCGGCGCGCAGGTCGTCGAGCGCGGCCTGGCGCGGCACCGCGCGGCACGCGCCCACGAGCAGCAGCGGCAGCTCCCGCGTCTCCCGGCTCAGGTGCCGCCATACCCGCAGGGTCGTGTCGTCCGCCCACTGCAGGTCGTCGACCGCCAGCACCAGCGGCGCCTCGGCGCACAGCTCGCGGACCAGCCCGAGCAGGCCGTCGACCGGGTCTTCCCCGGGCCGCTCGGCGAGCCGTGCGGCCAGGCCGGCCCGGCGTTCGTCGGTGGCGCGCGGGTGCACCCCCAGCGCGTCGAGCAACGGCCGGAGCGCGAACCGCTGGTCGAGCGCGTCC
The DNA here is from genome assembly GCF_055583145.1 of Amycolatopsis sp. NPDC104819. Lineage (NCBI taxonomy): Bacteria > Bacillati > Actinomycetota > Actinomycetes > Pseudonocardiales > Pseudonocardiaceae > Amycolatopsis > Amycolatopsis sp. NPDC104819. Next base: position 2,530 of record NZ_JBVJON010000027.1, read on the forward strand.
GCGGCGGCGAAGGCGGGCTTCAGCTCGGCGTCCTGGGCCATGGCGAGGACTTCGGCGAGCATGGCCGTGCGGCCGCTGCCCGGCTCACCCTCGAGCCACAACGACCGGCCGGCGCCCGCTCCGAGCTCGGCGACGGCTTCGCGCAGCCGGGTCAGCTCGGCCTCGCGGCCGACGAAGACGTCCGCCTGTTCGGGCAGGGTCGCGACGGGTAACCGCGGCAGCCGGGCCGGGGGCGGCGGTTTCGGGGCCGCGGGCTCGACGGGCTTCTCCACCAGCTGCTCGTACAACCGCCGCAGCGCCGGGCCGGGCTCGGTGCCCGACGACTCGACCAGCCGATCCCGGACGTCGGCGTACACCGCGATCGCCTCGGTCCGCCGGTCGGCGCGGGCCAGCGCCCGCATGAGCAGCCCGCGCACCGTCTCGCGGAAGGGGTGTTCGCGCGTCAACGCGGTCAGCTCCGCGACGAGCTCGGCGTGCCCGCCCAGCTCCAGCACGATCTCCGCGCGCCGCTCGATCGTCGCCAGCCGGACCTCTTCGAGGCGGGCGCGCTGGGCGGCGGCGAACGGCCCGGGCAGGCCCGACAGCGGGATGCCCTGCCACAGGCCCAGCGCCTCGTCGAGGGTTTCGCGCGCGCCGCGCAGGTCACCGGCCGACTGCGTGCGCTGGGCCAGCTCTCGCAGGGTCTCGAACCGGTGGACGTCGATCGACTCCGCGTCCAGCCGCAGGGAGTACCCGGACCCGATCGACGCGAGCAGCTGCGGGCCCTCACCTTTGACGCGGCCGGGTTCGAGCGCGCGCCGCAGGCCGGAAACGTAGGTGTAGATGGACCCTTGCGCGCTCTGCGGCGGCGCTTCGCCCCAGACGGCGTCGATCAGCTCCTCGCGCGAGACCGTGCGGTTCGGGTTCATCGCGAGCACGGCGAGAACCGTCCGACGGTGCGCGGAGCCGAGGTCGAGCTCCTCTTCGCCTGCCCAGGCCTTGACGGGGCCCAGAAGGTGGAGTCTCGGTGCGGAGCTGTCCGCAGCCGACATCGGTCTCCCTTCGTGCGCTGACGGATCGTCACGCGCCGGATGCCTGAGGTGAGCATACGCGGCCGTCGTGAACCGGCAGGCAATGATGGCGGACATTCGGGCAACGGCGGACGGGCGGGGTTTCGTCGCGCCGCGGCGTGCGCCACGCTCGGGGAGCCGAACCCGTGTGAGGAGCCCGGATGTCCACACCCGTGCCGACGGAGGACATGAAGCACGCCGCAGCGCGCTTCGCGTCCGCCATCGAGGCGGCCCACGAGCGGCTTCGCGGGGTCAACAGCGAGATGGCGACGGTCCAGGCCGCGTGGCGCGGGGAGGCGTCCGTCCGGTTCGGCCAGGCGATGAGCGACTGGGAGCAGGAGTTCGACGTGATCCTCTCGAGGCTGGCGTGGCTGCTCGAAACCACCGGCGGCCGGGTGCCGCGGCCGCGGCGGCCGTGACCCGGCACGAGCTCGACTTCACCCTCGCCGACCTCGTGCTCGACCGGATGGGGTCGGTCACCGGTGAGCTCGGCGAGCTGCTCGCCGAGCTCGAGGAGGGGGTCGAGCCGGGGCTGGCCGGCTGGACCGGCGAGGCGCGGGAGCAGTACCTGCTGGCCAAGCGCGACTGGGCCCGCGCGGCCGAGCGGATGCCGGAGTGCCTGGAGCGGGCGCGGGAGGCGTTCGGCGAGCTGGCCCGGGGCGACGGCGGCCCGGCGACGCGCGACGGCTGGTGACTTCTTCACGGCGTGAAGACGGAATAGGGAAGGCGTGAAGACGCGCCGTCCACACTGCCTCCATGAAGCCCGTCGAAGTGACCGTCCTCGCCTCGGACCCGATCACGCACGCCGGCGCGGTGAGCCTCCTGGAGTCGCATCCGGACGTCCGGGTCACCGACCTGGTGCCGGACGTGCTGCTGGTGATGGAGGAGCACGTCACCGAGGCGGTGCTGGGCGAGATCCGCGCGGCGAAGGCGTCCCACGTCGTGCTGGTCGTCGAACACTTCCGCGAGAGCGACCTGATGGCGGTGCTGGAGAGCGGCGTCGTGGCGATCCTGCCGCGCCGCGAGACGGGCGGGGCCGAGCTGGTGACGGCGGTGCTGGCCGCGGGCGACGGGACGGCGAACCTGCCGCCGCGGCTGCAGGGGGCGCTGCTTTCGCAGGTGCAGCGCATGCGCCGGGACGTCCTGGAGCCGAACGGGCTGACGCTGTCCGGCCTCGCCGCGCGCGAGTGCGACGTGCTGCGGCTGGTCGCCGAGGGCTTCGGGACCGAGGAGATCGCGGCGAAGCTGTGTTACTCCGAGCGGACCGTGAAGAACGTCCTCTACGGACTCATGACGCGCTGCGGCCTCAACAACCGCGCGCACGCCGTCGCCTACGCGCTGCGAGCGGGCGCGATCTGAGCCGGTTTCCGCGCCTTCGCGTGGGCTAGGGTCACGATCATGGTGTTGACGGCAGCAGAGATCGCGGCATCCGTCCGGGCCGGGCAGCTCGATCCCGTGCAGGTGACCAAGGAAGCCCTCGACCGGATCGCCGCGGCGGACGGCGTGGTCGGCGCCTTCCGCCGGGTGCGCGCCGACGAGGCGCTGGCCGAAGCCGCGGAGGTCGCCGCGCGGCCCGATCTCGCGTCGCTGCCGCTGGCCGGCGTGCCGGTCGCGGTCAAGGACGTCACGGCGATCACCGGCGAGTTCGCCTCCCACGGTTCGGCCGCGGGACCGTCTTCCCGGGCGGTCGAGGACGGCGTGGTCGCGGCGCGGCTGCGGGCGGCCGGCGCGGTGCTCGTCGGGCTGACGCGGGTGCCGGAGCTGTGCGTCTGGCCGATGAGCGACACCCCGGACGGCATCGCCCGCAACCCCTGGGACCCGACGTACGCCTCGGGCGGCTCGTCCGGCGGCAGCGCGGCGGCGGTGGCGGCCGGACTGGTCCCGGTGGCCCACGGCACCGACGGCATGGGCTCGATCCGGCTGCCGGCCGCGATGTGCGGGCTGGTCGGGCTCAAGCCAGGCTCGGACCTGCTGGCCGAAGGCGGCTGGTTCGGCATGTCGGTGCACGGCCCGCTGACAACGACGGTCGCGGACGCGGCGGTGCTGCTGTCGGTGCTGGCGGACAAGCCTTCGCTGGCTTCGGTGCCTTCGCCGTCGGCTGTGCGCATCGCGACGTCGACGACGGTGCCGCTGCTGCACACCCCGGTGCCCCGCGAGCTGGTGGCGGCGGTCGCGCAGGCGGCGGGCTTCCTGACGACGGCCGGCCACACGGTCTCCCCGGGCGCACCGCGCTACCCGGCGACGATGGTGGCGGGCATGACGGCCCGCTGGCTCGCGGGCCCGGCCCGCCCGGCCCGCCCCCCCCCCCTCGGCCAGGTCCAAAGGAAACCACCCACGCACATCCCCCCCGGCCAGATACTGGGGCGTGTTTGGCTGATCCGCAACCCCACC
>NZ_JBVJON010000027.1:5979-38922 GCF_055583145.1 Amycolatopsis sp. NPDC104819
CCGGGTCCGAGTCTCCGGAATGGGCGTTCGGCTTTTTCCTCTTCTGGCTGGGGGGGGGGGGGGTCCCCCCCCCCCCCCCCCCCCCCCCCCCCCCCCCCCCCCCAGGCCCGCGACTTCGACTTCGGCCGGTTCCAACGGCGCACCCGCACGCACGTCCGCCTCGGCCGGCTCCTGGAGCGGGCCGGCCTGATCCGCGACCGCACCCGCGACCGCTGGCTCGAGCGCGCGGCGGAGTTCTTCGAGGCCCACGACGTCCTGATGACACCGACGCTGTCGCACTGGCCGGTGAAGGCGGGCCGCTGGCACGAGCGCCGCTGGCTGACGAACGTCCTGCCGTCGACGCGCCTGGCGGGCTTCACGGGCCAGTGGAACCTGGCGGGCTACCCGGCGATCACGGTCCCGGTGGGCCGGTCGGTCAGGTCGGGCTTGCCAACGTCGGTCCAGCTGATCACCCGCCCCGGCGGCGAGCCGTTGCTGCTGGGCCTGGCGGCCCAGCTGGAGTCAGCGAACCCCTGGCCCCGCACAGCCCGCAACTGACACGCCCCAAGGCCACCTTGGGGCGTTTGCCTGGGGCTGTGGACAAGCCGCGCCGGCGAGCGCCGGAACTGTCGGTGCCCGCCGGTAGCGTGGAAAACGGGGGCTGCTCAGGCCCGGAAACGCACTGAAGGCCGCCCCGATCACTCGGGACGGCCTCCACGCGAGAAGTCTCAGGAACCCGGCTTGCTCGCCGTCGGCGAGAGCGGCTTCGCGCCGTTGCCGTTCCCGTTCGCCGGCTTGGTCGCCGGGCCGTTCGGCTTCGCGGGCGCGTTGCCCGGCTTCGCCACCGGCTTGGGCGTCGGCGCCGCGGCCTTCACCGCGGGCTTCGCCGAAGCCGACGCCGGGATCGACGGCTGGACCACCGGGACCACCGGCGCGGCCGGGGTCGTCGGGGACTCCGCCGCGGTGTCGCCGCCCACCAGCTTGGACGCCTGCGGGATCACCGCTTCCTCCGGCAACGTCGCCAGCTGCGTCTCGCTGCGGTTGAGGATGTCCTCCGCCGCCGCGAGGCTCTTGCGCGCCTGCTCGCGGATCTCCGCCAGGCGCTCGACCTTGCGGTTCGCCGCCGTCGTGCGCTGGGCCGCCTGGGTGGTCGCCTCGTCGAGGCGGCGCTTGGCCTCCGCCGTGGCCTCGTCCAGCCGCCGCTTGGCCTCGGCCGTCGCCTCCGCGAGGCGGCGCTCGGCCTGGTTCTTGCTGGCCGTGCGCTGGTCGGCGACGTGCTTCTCGAGCGCCGCCTTCTGCGCCGCCTGCGACGACTCGAACTCGCGCTCGAGCTTCCGCCGCTTGCGCTCGGCCTCGTTGTCGAGCAGCTCCCGCCGCTGGGCCGCCTCGACGGTCAGCCGCTGCACCTCCGCGCGCGTCTCCGCCAGCGCGTTCTCGTGCTCGGAGTGCAGCAGGTCGGCCTGCTTGTCCAGCTCCGTGACGAGCCGCGAGTACCGCTCGCGCAGCTTCGTCGACGCCTCGGTCGAGCCCGCCCACGTCTTCTCCGCGGCGGCCTCGGCGCGCTTGACGATCTCGTCCGCGCGGGCCTGCGCGAGCGTGACCGTCCGCTGCATCCGCTCGTCGAGGTCCTCGAGCCGCTCCGGCGGTTTCTTGAGCTCCTCCACCCGCGCTTCCAGCGACGCCACCTGCTGCCGGACCGACTCCAGCTCACGGGTCGCCGTGGCGGCCTGCGCCACGGCGGCGTCGCGGTCGCTCAGCACCCGGCGCAGCTGGGCTTCGACGTGGTCGAGGTACTGACGCACCTCGTTGCGGTCGAAGCCGTGCCAGGCCTGGGTGTATTCACGACGGAGGGGGAGGAGGCCGTTGAGGGCGCTCGCGGCGTGGTCGCGCTCAGGAACCATGCGCCCGACCGTACCCGGGCACCGTCCGCTTACGCCGGTCGGCTTAACAAATCACCAACACGTGTCGCGGTTCCGGCGGCGCGTCGCCGGAATGGCCGCACCCGGAAAACGCAGAGTCACCAGTGAAAGCCGCGCGAAAGCCGGGCGAGCGCCATCGCCGCACGCGAGAGGTGTTTCTCACCACGTCCGATCTTGAGACCGCCCGAACCGCCCGCCGCGGCGGAATCCGGGAAGATCCGGAAACCCTGGTACGCGACGGCATCGGTGAGGCCCGGCGTGAGCGTGTACGCCAGCCCGATCGCCTGCCCCGCCGGGGTGCCGATGTGCTTCGGCCGCTCGACGAGCGCCTTCAGCACCATGTCCGCGGCCTGCTCCGGCGACTTCGTCGGGAACGCGTCGTAGATCTTCGTCGGCCGGATCATCGGCGTCCGCACGAGCGGCATGTGGATGGTGGTGAACGTGATCCCGTCACCGTGCGTCTCGGTCGCGGCGATCCGCGAGAAGTAGTCCAGCGCCGCCTTCGACGCCGCGTACGCCGAGAAGCGCGGCGCGATGCCTTGCACGCCGATCGACGAGACGTTCACGATGTGCCCGAACTTCCGCTCGGACATGTGCGGCAGCACGGCGAGGATCAGCCGGACCGCGCCGAAGTAGTTGATCGCCATCGCGCGCTCGTAGTCGTGCATCCGGTCGTACGACAGCTTGATCGACCGGCGGATCGACCGGCCGGCGTTGTTGACCAGCATGTCGATCCGGCCGTGCTCGGCCAGCATCGCGTCGACGGCCTTGCGCACCGAGTCCTCGTCGGTGAGGTCGGCGGGGTAGACCGACGCGGTGCCGCCGGCGGCGACGATCTCGTCGCGGACCTCTTCCAGCTCGTGCTGGCGCCGCGCGACGAGCAGCGGGACACCACCCGCGGCCGCCACCTTCAACGCCGTCGCCCGGCCGATGCCCGACGACGCGCCGGTGATGATCACGCGCCGGCCGTCCAGCTCGCCGCGCGGGCCGTGCTTGCGGGCGCGGAACGGGTCGAGGTGCTCGCGCCAGTAGCGCCACAGCGTCGGCGCGTAGTCCTCCAGCCGCGGCACCTCGAGCGCCCCGGCGAGGGCCTTGCGCGTCTCGGCCGAGGAGAACACCGACGGGAACGCCATGGTCTCCAGCAGCACCGGCGGGATGCCGAAGCGCTCCATCACGGCGTCGCGCGCGATGGTGACGCCGGGGATGTGCTCGGTCAGCTTGACCAGCCCGACGATCCGCTTGGAAAGGCCTTCGCCGAGCTGGACGCTGATCGTCGGCGCGCCCGCGGCCTTCGCGAAGGCGTTGTAGACGGAGACGACCGGTTGCGGCTCGGGGTTGACCAGGTGGAAGGCCTGGCCGTCGAGACCGGGCTTGACCACCAGCTCGAGCAGCGCCTTCGCGACGTAGTCGACCGGCACGATGTTGGTGTCGCCGAGGTCCGGGCCGACGATCGGCAGCACGTCCGGCAGCCCGGCGAGCCGGTTGATCGCGGGGAAGAGGTAGTACGGGCCGTCGACCTTGTCCATCTCGCCGGTCTCGGAGTGCCCGACGACCACCGCCGGCCGGTAGACCCGCCACGGCACCTCGTCCTGCTCGCGGACGATCTTCTCGGCCTCGAACTTCGTCCGGTGGTACGGCGTCACGAGCCGCTGCCCGGCGTCGAACATCTCCTCGGTGAAGACGCCTTCGTGGTCACCCGCGACGGCCACCGAAGAAACGTGGTGCAGGCAGCCGGCGCGCAGGTCGGCGGCGAGATCGACGACGGCGCGCGTACCGTCCACATTGGCCTTGATGCTGGCTTCGTCGTCGGCGGTGAGGTCGTAGAGGGCGGCGAGGTGCACCACGTGGTCGACGTGCCCGCGCAGCTCCTCGCGGTCGGCTTCGGACACCCCGAGCAGCGGCTCCCCGAGGTCGCCGGTGACCAGCGTGACGCGGTCGGAGTGCGGCCACTGGTCGACCAGCGCGGCCAGCTTCGCCTTGCTCGACGCGCGGACCAGCAGCGCGACGCGGTCGTCGTCGGGGCGGGAGAGCAGCAGCCGGGTGAACTGGCGCCCGATCAGTCCGGTCGCCCCGGTCACCAAGAACGTCGCCATCGTCTTCACACCTCTCACCGCTTGCCCTGACCCTGGGCATTCTGCTGCATCCGGGCGGCGGTGACCACCTCGCGAGGACGTGAAGTTACTCACGGGTAACTTATTGCGGGTCCGCGATGACGACGCGGTTCTCCTCGTAGCCGTCCGAACCGCCGACCCAGCGGCCCCCGCACGTCACCAGCACGAGCCGGTGCGGCCCGGACTGGCCGAAGAGGTCGTCGGCCCGGGCCGGGAGGTCGTTCTTGTGCACCGTGACGAGCTGGGAGACCTTGAAGCGCCGGAGTTTCCCGTCGTTGTCCACAATGGACACGATGGAGCCGGTCTCGATGGTCCAGAGCTCAGCGAACGGCCCGGTCGCGCCCCGCCAGTTCACGTGCCCGGCGAGCACGCTCGCCCCACCGGCGGCGTCCAGGGCGGCGCCCCACCAGGTCGCCTGCCCGAGATCGGCGGGGATCGGAAGTTCCCCACCGGGACCGAGGTCCTTCCGCACGAGGACGGCTTGGCCACCACCGGGCAGCCGCACGGTGCCGGGCGGCTGCGGCTTGGGAGGAGGAGGTGGTGGGGTCGACTGAGTCTGCGCGGCCGGGGCGGCGGGTGCGGTGCTGGTCGGGGTGGGGGTGGTCGTGGTCGGACTCGCGGCGGGTGCGGCGGCCCCTGCGGCGGGCAGCGCAGTGCCCGCGACGACGGCTACCGGCGGCGAGCCGGCCACGGAGGAGCCGAGCTGTACCGCGAGCACGGTGGCGGCGCCGAGCGCAAAGCCGACGAGCAGCCGCCCCCGCCGCGGCTTCGGCGAGGTGGGGGTGTGGGTGTGCCACGGGTCGCCGGTCGGCTGGTCGGCGCCGGTTTGCCCTGCGCCGCGCCCGTGCTGGTCGCCGACGGCCTGCCACGGGTCGCCGATCGGCTGGCCGCCGTGGTCGGCGCCGGTTGGCCACTGACCGTCCGCGTGCCGGCCCGCGCCGGGGTGCGGCTCGGCGCCGGTCTGCCACCGGCCGTCCGCATGCCGCTCGTCCGGCGGCCAAGCCTCACCGAGCTGCTCATCCTCCTCAGGACGCCACCCGGTCCCGCGCCGCCACTCCTCGACGAACCAGCTCTCGCCCTGCCAGTTGTCGCCTGCCAACGCCGTTACCTCCGGGATGCCCGCCGCGCGGCGAAGGCGACCAGACCGGCGCCCAGCAGCGCCAGCAGGCCGAGCCCGGCCAGGCCCGCCGTCGAATAGCTCGTCTCCACGACTCCTCGCGCCTGCGCCAGCGGCTGGTCGCCGGCCGGGATCGCGCGCGGGACCTCGTTCGGCTTGTTCGTCACCGTCAGCACCAGCGTCTCGCCCGGCTTCACCGTTCCGCACGCCGACGGCGGGTTCTGCGGGTCGTACGCGTTCGTGTACCCCGGCGGCGGGCTCGCCTCCACGACGCAGATCTCCTGTGGCGTCCGGAGGTTCTCCACCGTCACCCCGCCGGTCGCGCCGTCGGTCGTGACGACCGCGGGCTTGCCGTCGGCGCCGGTGAGCGGCTTGCCGTCCTGGCCGAGCGCGGCCGACGTCTTGTCCTTGCCCGTGATCCGCAGGACCGCGCCGCCGACACCCTTGCCCGTGTTCGCGTCCGTCTTCGTCACCTGCACCTTGCCGGGCTTCGCGACGTTCACGACGCCCTGCGCGGTCAGCTCCTTCTCGCCGCCGGTGGAGACGACGCGCTGCTTCGACGTGTCGACCGGCAGCCGGACGTAGGGCCGGTCGGCCGGCGCGGACAGTGACGCCACCAGCTTCGGCCGGTCGCCGGTCGGGGTCAGCTTCACCGTCACCGTTCCGTCCGCGCCGGTCTTCAGCGTGACGTCCTTCGCCGCGGCCTGCGGGCTCGCGTTGCCCGCCGTGTCCCCGGCCGGTTCGCCGAGGGTGCCGGCCGTCGCCGTCAGTTTCACCGGGACGTCCGGGACGCCCTTGCCCTTGGCGTTCTTCACCGTCGCGGTCCACTCCGCCGGTTCGCCGAGGTGCTGGTCGCCCTTCGGCGCGGTCAGTGCCGCCGTCCACGGCCCGCGGTTGGTCTCGGCGTCCGTCCTCAGCCGCTCGACGGCGTCCGCGGAGTCCTTGCCCATCGCCTTCAGGTACCCGGGGGCGTCATAGGCGATCTTCTCCGCGGGCAGGCCCGGGTCGAGGTCGGCGGGGGTGCGCGGCGCCGCGGTCCACGAGTGCAGCAGGTGCGCGAGCGCGGTCGCCTCGTCGGGGTTCTTCGTGCCGCCGTAGCGCAGCAGCAGGTAGGAGATGTTCGCCGCCACGTCCGCGGGCAGCTTCGTGCCCCACTTCGTCAGCAGCTCGTCGCCGGGCTTGTACGGCTCGTCGGTGTCCGGCGCGCGAAGCCGGAAGCTCACGCAGAACACCTGCTCCCCGCCGACGACGTACGACCCCAGCCAGACCGGGCGCGGCGCCGGGTCGGCGCCGACCCGGTGGCCGATGCCTTCCTGGCTCGCGGCCGACGCCGTGGTCGCGGAGAGTGCGCCGAGCAGTGTCGCGGCGAACAAAGCAATGAGCACGCGGGCGCCCGCGCGCGGGCGTGTTGACCACCCCATGGTGTGTAGGCTCCTTCGTCGGACGTGTGGGCACGCAAACGCGTCTCCGCAGGTCACACGATTGATCAACTCCCCGACACGCGTTCGGTGAACGTCCGAGCACGCCAGGTGAGCGTCTCGCCGACGGGGCTGGACTGTCTACCGCTCTTCGGGTGGCTGTCGCCGAACGGTCGTGACCCCGGTCGCATACGGTGTCCTTCGTGGCCAGTGGCCCGCCGTCGAGTAAAGTTGTCTTTACTCGACGGGAACCGCGCGTGCCCGGCGGTCGTTGAACCCGATGCAGCGTCGATCCACAAAGCAGCAGATCCAGGAGGATCAGGTGCGTTCCAGTAGCAACCCGGCGTTCCGCAACCTGCCCCGCGGCGGAACCCAGACCCAGTACGGCCCCCCGGTGGGCTTCAACCAACCCCAGGGCGGCGTGCCCGGGTACGGCCCGGGGCAGGTCTCCTCCGGCGAGGGCGACCGGCCGATGACCGTCGACGACGTCGTCGTCAAGACCGGCATGAGCCTCGGTGTCGCGCTGCTCGTCGGGATCGTCACGGCGATCTGGGCCCAGAACACGCTGGCCGAGACCGGCAAGCTCTCCGGCGCCCTCATCGGCGCGATGATCGGCGGCCTGATCGTCGGGCTCGTCGTCTCGCTCGTGATCATCTTCAAGCAGAAGCCGAGCGGCCCGCTGACGCTGGTCTACTCCGCTGCCGAAGGCCTCTTCCTGGGCGCGCTGAGCGGCGTCTTCGAAACCGTCTACCACGGCATCGCGCTGCAGGCGATCATCGGCACCGTCGGTGTCTTCATCGGGATGCTGGTCGTCTACAAGACCGGCGCGGTCAAGGTGACGCCGAAGCTGACGAAGTGGATCGTCGGGGCGGTCGTCGGCGTCGCGGTCCTGATGCTGTTCAACCTGATCAGCTCGTTCGTCTTCGGGTTCAACCCGCTGCGCGACGGCAGCCCGCTCGCCATCGCCTTCAGCATCCTTTGCATCGGCATCGCGGCCTTCAGCTTCCTGCTCGACTTCGACCAGGCCGACCGGATGATCCGCGAGGGCATGCCGTCGAAGTGGGCCTGGTACACCGCGTTCGGCCTGATGACCACGCTGGTCTGGCTGTACCTGGAGATCCTGCGGCTGCTGTCCTACCTCCGCGAGTAACCTGGCTCACAGTTCCTCAGTGAAGGCGCTCCGTAACCAACGGGGCGCCTTTTCTGTGGGTAATTCGTGCATATGGGGACCCCGCTGCGGACCGCGATCACCCTGCGTGTTTGATGACCCGGTCGATTTCCTTTCACATGTGTGAGGTTCACAGTGAGCGTTCCCCCTCCGGCCCCCGGGGGCCAGCAGCCGGTGGGTCAGCCCGATCCCTACGGACCGCCCTCCGGCGGTCAGCCGCAGCCGCAGTACGGGCAGCCCGGCGCCTACGGCCAGGCGCCGCAGGGCCAGCCCGGTCAGCCGGGTCAGTTCGGCCCGCCGCCGCAGGGCCAGCCCGGCCAGTACGGCCCGCCGCCCGGCCAGTTCCCGCCCGGCCAGCCCGGCTTCCCGCCGGCGCCGCCCGCCGTGCCGAAGAAGTCGAAGACCGGCGCGATCATCAAGTTCGGCGTGATCGGCGTGATCCTGGTCGTCGCCGTCGTCGTGGGGATCGTCTCGTTCTCGAACTCGCCGGCCAGCTCCAACGTCGGTGACTGCCTCACGATCACCGAGTTCACCCGGGGCGGCGACGACCCGGCGAAGGCCGACTGCAACGACCCGAAGGCGAACGTCAAGATCGCGGCGAAGCTCGACAGCTCGTCCGACAACTGCCCGGGCGGCTCCGACGCCGGCTACGACACCTACTCGGTGAGCGGCCGCAGCTCCTACAAGCTGTGCCTGATGATCAACGCGAAGCAGGGCGACTGCCTGGCGAACTTCACGTCGCAGACCAAGGGGTACCAGAAGGTCTCGTGCTCCGACCCGACGAAGGACGGCGAGCTCGTCAAGGTCGTCTCGGGCCAGGCCGACAAGAGCGTCTGCGAGGGCACGGACGCCACGCGCGTGGCCGTCTACCCGGAGCCGGCGACGACGATGTGCGTCAAGACGAACGAATAGCTCCGGCTCACCGCGGCTCGTCCCACAGTGTGCGACGAGCTGCGGTGAATCGATCACCGGATCTAGCTTTGCCGGGTGGCGACGACCGAATCCCCTGCCGATGACAAGAAGTTCCTCGACTTCCCCACCTCCTGCGCCGCGCCCGTCCCGCAGCCGGAGGACCCCGTCCGGGTGGTCCCGCTGGCCGTCGCCGGGGTGCTCGCGGCCGGCCTGACCTGGTACGTCTGGGCGTCCTTCGGCGCCAAGTTCGGCGTCCTGCTGCTGCTCGGGCTCGGTCTCGGGCTCGCGCTGTTCCACTCGCGGTTCGGCTTCACCTCGGCGTGGCGGCAGCTGATCGCCGTCGGCAACGGCCAGGGCCTGCGCGCGCACACCGTCCTGCTCGGCACGGCCGCGACGCTGATCGCGCTGATCGCGGGCACCGGCAGCGGCCTCTTCGGCAGCAAGCCCGCGCCGACGGCCAGCCCGCTCGGCCTCGCGCTGTTCGTCGGCGCGACGCTCTTCGCGATCGGCATGCAGCTCGGGGGCGCGTGCGCGTCCGGGACGCTGTTCGCGGTCGGGTCCGGGCAGTCGGCGATCGTGCTGACGCTCGGCGGGTTCATCACCGGGTCGGTGCTCTACACCTGGGCGTACCCGGTGCTGAGCGGCTGGCCGGAGCTCAAGGGCGTGCTGCTGGCCGACCACGTCGGCTGGTTCGGCTCGTGGGCGATCACCATCGCCGTGCTCGCCGGGATCGTGCTGGTCACCCGCGCGGTGCAGCGCCGCCGCACCCCGCCGCCGGTGGACGCCGTGCCGACCGCGCACGGCTTCGCGCGGATCTTCCGCGGCTCGTGGCCGATGCTCGTCGGCGCGGTCGTGCTGGGTGTGCTGGCCGGCGCGGTGTTCCTGGTGTCGGGCGGGATCTGGGGCGTCACGAGCGCGTTCTCCCTGTGGGGCGCCAAGATCCTGCAGGTGTTCGGGCTGCACCCCCAGGCGTGGGAGTTCTGGCAGCAGAAGCCCAACGCGACGTCGCTGGCCAACCCGATCTGGAAGGACAAGAACAGCCTCACCGACATCGGGATCATGATCGGCGCGGCGGTGGCCGCGGCGGCCGCGGGCGCGTGGAAGATCCACAGCTCGATCCCGTGGCGCACGGCGCTGGCCGCGGTCCTCGGCGGGATCATGATGGGCGTCGGCGCGCGGATGGCGGGCGGCTGCAACATCGGCGCGTACCTCGGCGGCATCTCCACCGGCAGCCTGCACGGCTGGCTGTGGGGCGTGTTCGCGCTCGGCGGCACGTGGATCGGGCTGAAGCTGCGGCCGCTGTTCGGGCTGGGGAACCCGGTCCCGACCGACAGCATCTGCTGAATCCCTTCGTTTTTTGTCGGTGCCCCCCAGTACCCTCGCGGACGAATCCACGAACCTGGGGGGCCTCTTCCTTATGACTACGCAAAGAACCGGCTCGGCGCCGAACGGTGACGCGCTCGACGCCGGGGTGCTGAAGGTGGCGTCCGTCGTCGTCCTGGGCGCCATCATGGCGATCCTGGACACCACGGTCGTCAACGTCGCGCTGCAGAAGCTGACGATCGAGTTCTCGACGTCGTTCGACGTCATCCAGTGGGTCGCCACCGGCTACCTGCTCGCGCTCGCCACGGTGATCCCGGTCACCGGCTGGGCGTCGGACCGGTTCGGCACCAAACGGCTCTACATGGTCGCGATCGTGCTGTTCCTGGCCGGCTCGATGCTCGCCGGGCTGGCGTGGAACATCGAGACGCTGATCCTCTTCCGCGTCCTGCAGGGCTTCGGCGGCGGGATGCTGATGCCCTGCGGCATGACGATCCTGACGCGCGCGGCCGGCCCACAGCGGATCGGGCGCGTGATGGCGGTGCTGGGCGTGCCGATGCTGCTCGGCCCGATCGGCGGCCCGATCCTCGGCGGCTGGCTGGTCGACGCGGTGAGCTGGCGCTGGATCTTCTTCATCAACGTGCCGATCGGCATCGTCACGCTGCTGCTTTCGTGGCGGCTGCTGCCGAAGGACGCGCCGGAGCCGTCCGGCCGCTTCGACTTCGTCGGCATGCTGATGGTGTCGCCGGGGCTGGCGGCGCTGATCTTCGGCGTCTCGAAGATCCCGTCCGCGGGCGGGGTCGGCGCCGTCGAGGTGTGGCTGCCGTCGCTGGGCGGGCTGGTGCTGCTGGTGGCGTTCGTGCTGCGCGCGCTGAAGGTGCCGAACCCGCTGGTGGACCTGCGGCTGTTCAAGAACCGCACGTTCACGGTCGCGATGGTCACGATGTCGCTGTTCTTCGTCGCGTTCCTCGGCGGGATGATGCTGCTGCCGACGTACTTCCTGCTGGTGCGCGGCGAATCCACGCTGCACGCCGGGCTGCTGCTGGCCCCGCAGGGCTTCGGCGCGATGATCATGATGCCGGTCACCGGGCGGCTGGCCGACAAGGTGGGCGCGCGGAAGATCGTGCTGCCGGGTCTGGTGCTGATCGTCGGCGCGATGGCGATGCTGACCCAGGTCAGCGCGACCACGCCGTACTGGGTGCTGCTGTCGGCGTTGTTCGTGATGGGCCTCGGCATGGGCTGCACGATGATGCCGATCACGACGTCGGCGCTGCAGACGCTGCAGCCGAAGGACATGGCCCGAGCGTCCACGGCGACAAACATCGTCCAGCAGACGGCGGGCGCGATCGGCTCGGCGGTGCTGGCGACGATCCTGGCGGCCCTGCTGGCGGGCAAGTTCGGCGTCCCGACGGCCCAGGGCCAGCTGGCGGCCACGGCGGCGATCCTGAACCCGGAGACCCACCCGGCGGCAACGGGCCTGGCGGCGGACGCGTTCTCGACGACGTTCGTCTGGTCCCTGGTCCTGGTGGCACTGTGCGTGATCCCGGCACTGTTCCTCCCGAAGACCCGCCCGGCGGCCCCGGCGACCTCGGAGGACGGCGACGAGGTCGCACCCCCGGTGATGGTCCACTAGCCGACCCCTCCGTGACGTGATCGAAGGGTCGACACGCGTGACTGGAGGGTCGACACGCGTGATCAGAGGGTCGACACGGCCCCGCCGACCGGGATTCGCCGTGTCGACCCTTCAATCACGCGTGTCGACCTCCGGATCACGCGTGTCGACCCGCTGAACACGGCGAAGGCCACCACCGGAACTTCCGGTGGTGGCCTTCGGGGGTCAGAACGTCAGGAGAGGCGCTCCAGGATCATCGCCATGCCCTGGCCGCCGCCGACGCACATCGTCTCGAGGCCGAACTGCTTGTCGTGGTGCTGCAGGGAGTTGATCAGCGTCGACGTGATGCGCGCGCCCGTCATGCCGAACGGGTGGCCCACCGCGATCGCGCCGCCGTTGACGTTCAGGCGGTCGAGCTCGATGCCCAGGTCGCGGTACGACGGGATGACCTGCGCCGCGAACGCCTCGTTGATCTCGACCAGGTCGATGTCGCCGATGGACAGCCCCGCGCGCGAAAGCGCCTGGTTGGACGCCTCCACCGGGCCGTAGCCCATGATCTCCGGCGAAAGGCCCGTCACGCCGGTCGACACGATCCGCGCCAGCGGCGTCAGGCCCAGTTCGCGCGCCTTCGTGTCGGACATGACGACGACCGCCGCCGCGCCGTCGTTCAGCGGGCAGCAGTTGCCCGCCGTCACGCGGCCGTCCGGGCGGAACACCGGCTTGAGCCCCGAGACGCCTTCCAGCGTCACGCCCGCGCGCGGGCCGTCGTCCTTCGAGACGACCGTGCCGTCCGGCAGCGTCACCGGGGTGATGTCCTTGGCCCAGAAGCCGTCGGCGATGGCCTTCTCGGCCAGGTTCTGCGAGCGGACGCCGAACTCGTCCATGTCCTCGCGGGTGACGCCCTTCAGCCGCGCCAGGTTCTCCGCGGTCTGGCCCATCGCGATGTAGACGTCCGGGACGTCGCCCGAGGTGCGCGGGTCGGTCCACGAGTCGGTGCCGGACTCGGCGGTCGCGGCGGTGCGCTTCTCGGCGTCGGCGAACAGCGGGTTGTGCGTGTCCGGCCAAGAGTCCGAGCTGCCCTTCGCGAACCGCGACACGGTCTCGACGCCGGCCGAGATGAAGACGTCACCCTCGCCGGCCTTGATCGCGTGGAACGCCATCCGGGTGGTCTGCAGGCTGGACGAGCAGTAGCGCGTGACGGTGCAGCCGGGCAGGTGGTCGTACCCCAGCTCGACGGCGACCGCGCGGCCCATGTTGAACCCGGACTCGCCGCCCGGCAGGCCGCAGCCCAGCATCAGGTCGTCGATGTCGGCGGGGTCCAGCTGCGGCACCTTGGCCAGGGCCGCCTGGATCATCTGCACGGTCAGGTCGTCGGGCCGCATGCTGACCAGCGAGCCCTTCCCGGCGCGGCCGATCGGCGAACGAGCGGTGGAGACGATGACGGCTTCAGGCATGACGTGACACATCCTCGTATCGCGAGCTAGCGTGCTAAGCGGTTGCTCACCATAGTGCCGCTTGTGGCCCCGGTCGCAAAGCCGAACGCGACCAAGGCAACACGACGCCTGGCAGGATGCCCCCGTGCCGACCGAGACGCGGGTGCTGGGGACGAGGACGATCCTGCTGTGGGGAGCCGGCCTGCTGGTGGTCGCCGCGGTCGCGGCCACCCTGCTGCTCAGCCTCCTGGGCGGCGGCCGCCCGGAGGACGCCGCGCGGCTGGATGCCCTGAAGACCGCTGCCAACATCGTCGTCGGCACCGGGGGCGCCGCCGCCCTGCTGCTCGCCGCCCGCCGGCAGCGCTCGGCCGAGCTGGACCTGGCGCAGAAGGACCACGACGCCACCGAGCGCCGGATCACCGAGATCTACGGCAAGGCCGCCGACCAGCTCGGCAGCGACAAGGCGCCGGTCCGGCTCGCCGGGCTGTACTCGCTGGAACGGCTGGCCGCCGGGTACGCGCCGCACCGGCAGACGATCGTCAACGTGCTCTGCGCGTACCTGCGGATGCCGTTCGAGCACAAGACGGAGAACGGCGAAGAGCTGCAGGTCCGCAAGACCGCGCAGCGCATCCTGATGCTGCACCTGCGGCGCGGTCCCGAAGAGCGGCCGAACGAGGAGTTCTGGCCCGACGTCGACCTCGACTTTTCCGGGGCGAAGCTCGTCGGCCTGAACCTCACGCACTGTTCGATCCGGTCGATCACGTGCTACGGGACGGTGTTCCTCGAACTGGCGACCTTCCGCGGCACCGAATTCCGCACGAAGGCCGACTTCAACAAAGCGCAGTTCAGCGAGCGCGTCGATTTCCGGGGAACCGTTTTCGGCGGTGACCGCGACAGCTTCAACGGCGCCGTTTTCGCCGGTCCCGCCGATTTCGGGACGAAGTCCTCGGCTCGCCTCGCGGGCGCCGAAGCGCAGCGGGGGTTTTCCCGGACCTGGCCGCCCGGCTGGGAAGAACGGGCGGTCACCGACAAGCTGGGCTGGGCGGAATTGACACGAAAGGACGATCCGGGGCAACCGGCCGCCCGATAGGATCGTGTCATCACCGAGAGCTCGCCATTTTCCACGACGGGAGGTGAACCGGCGATGATTATCGGTCGGGCCGCACGGCGGCTGTCCCCGAACCTGCTGCGGACGGGTTGCCGCGCGCTGATCGGCGCCGGACGGCACCTCCGGGACGGGATGACGGCTCAGCGCACTGCGGCCCTCGGGCCGGAACCGGTTCGGACGGGCGGCTTGGTGGCCGCCTGAGGTCCGCGCCGGGCGGTCCGCCTCGCGTTCGCTGCCCGGCGTCACCGATGCGCACCCGGAGGCCGCCCGGCCACGAGTGGACAACGCCACCGGTAGGCCGTTTAGGCTGGCCCTCGTGGAGTACGCAGAGCACATCGCAGACCTCGTGGGCAACACCCCGCTGGTCAAGCTGAACTCGTTGACCAAGGGGCTCAAGCCGCTCGTGCTGGCCAAGGTCGAGTACCTGAACCCGGGTGGCTCGGTCAAGGACCGCATCGCGCTGCGCATGATCGAAGCGGCCGAGCGCTCCGGCGCGCTGCGCCCCGGCGGCACGATCGTGGAGCCGACGTCCGGCAACACCGGCGTCGGGCTGGCCATGGTCGCGCAGCGCAAGGGCTACCAGTGCGTCTTCGTCTGCCCGGACAAGGTCAGCGAAGACAAGCGCAACGTGCTCAAGGCGTACGGCGCCCGTGTCGTGGTGTGCCCGACGGCCGTCGCGCCCGAGCACCCGGACTCCTACTACAACGTCTCCGACCGGCTGGTCCGCGAGATCGACGGCGCCTGGAAGCCCAACCAGTACGCCAACCCGCAGAACCCGGAGAGCCACTACCTCTCGACCGGTCCCGAGCTGTGGAAGCAGACCGACGGCAAGATCACGCACTTCGTCGCGGGCGTCGGCACCGGCGGCACGATCTCCGGCACCGGCAAGTACCTCAAGGAGGTCAGCGACGGCCGCGTGCAGGTGGTCGGCGCGGACCCGGAGGGCTCGGTCTACTCCGGCGGCAGCGGCCGGCCGTACCTGGTCGAAGGGGTCGGCGAGGACTTCTGGCCGGACACCTACGACCGGAACATCGCCGACGAGATCATCCCGGTCTCCGACGCCGACTCGTTCCAGGTCACCCGGCGGCTCGCGCTCGAGGAGGGCCTGCTGGTCGGCGGCTCCTGCGGGATGGCCGTCGCGGCCGCGCTGAAGCTCGCCGAGCGGCTCACCGAGGACGACGTCGTGGTCGTGCTGCTGCCCGACGGCGGCCGTGGCTACCTGACGAAGGTGTTCAACGACACCTGGATGTCCTCCTACGGCTTCCTGCCGCCCGACTCCTCCGGCGCGACGGTGGCCGACGTGCTCACCAAGAAGAGCGGCACGCTGCCGGCGCTGGTGCACTCGCACCCGAACGAGACGGTCGCCGAGGCCATCGCGATCCTCGCGGAGTTCGGCGTCAGCCAGATGCCCGTGGTCAGCGCGGAGCCGCCGGTGATGGCGGCCGAGGTCGTCGGCGCGGTCAACGAGCGTGACCTGCTCGAGGCGCTGTTCACCGGCAAGGCCCAGCTGGCCGACCGGCTCGACCGGCACATGTCGCCGCCGCTGCCGACCATCGGCGGCGGTGAGCAGGTGAGCTCCGCGATGACGGCGCTCGAAGGCGCCGACGGCGCGCTCGTGCTGGTCGACGGCAAGCCGGCCGGGGTCGTCACCCGGCACGATCTCCTGGGGTTCCTGGCCGGGCGCTGAACAGCAGGCGAGAAGGGGCTTAATCGGTGAACCCGGCAGGGGCGTTACGAGCGCCCTGCCGGGTGATCCGATAGCGTGGGCGCAAATAGAACACTTTCGCGTCCTCGTCAAGGGGGTTCAAGACCCACATGAGTGCACCGCAGCCACCGAACCAGCCGTGGGGTGGCGGCCAGCCACCTCAGGGCCCACCGAGTGGCCCCCAGCCGCAGCAGGACCCGTTCGGCAGCCCCGAACCGACTCAGGTCGTGCAACCACAAGCCCCCGGGTCCCCGTTCGGGGACACTCCGGAGCCGACCCAGGTCGTGCAGCCGGTCCAGCCGGGTGACGGCGGGGCGGGCGCGACCCAGGCGATGCCGCCGGTCGACGCGAACGCGACGCAGATGGTGAACCCGGCCGGCGGCGGCGACGCCCCGGTCGCGGACTCCACGCAGCTGGTGCCCCCGGGCTCCCAGCCGCCGGCGATCCCGTACACCCCGCCGCCGAGCGCGGCCGACAACCCGGCCGCGGCCTTCGGCCAGCAGCCGGGCGGCTTCGGCCAGCCCGGTCAGCCGGGCGGGTTCGGGCAGCAGCCGGGTGGTTACGGCCAGCCGCCGCAGGGCTTCGGCGGTCCCGGCTTCGGTGGCCCGCAGCAGCCCGGCTTCGGTGGCCAGCCGCCGCAGTTCGGCGCGCCGTCGGGTGGCAACGGCATGTTCGGCTACATCGCCGGCGGTGTGGTCGCCCTGCTGGGGCTGATCGCGCTGATCATCTCCTTCGGCTACATGGGCGACGCGAGCGACTACTCGAAGGCGTTCGACCTGGCTCCGAGCCAGGAGGCCATCGACAACGTCCTCGACCAGCTCGGGATCATCGGCCCGGGCCTGGTCTGGTTCTACGTGATCATGATCCTGGTGGGCTCGCTGATCTCCCTCGCCGGCGGTGCCGGCCTGGCGCTGGCGGGCAAGCTGGGCGGGATCAAGAAGTTCGTCCCGATCGTGATCGTCGTGGGTGGCGCGCTGCTCACCCTCTTCGCGCTGCTGCTCAAGATCGGCATGACGCCGAAGGACTCCGCGCTCGCGCAGGCGTCCGCCTCCGCGAAGGACACGTTCGGTCTCGGGCTGCCGCCGCTGATCCTGGGTGTGCTCATCCTCATCGTGGGTGTCCTCGGGTTCGTCCCGGCGACGCAGCAGTTCGTCGGCCTCGGTGGCGGCGACGCCGCGCCGGCCGGGCCGCAGGGCTTCGGCGGGCCGCCCAGTGGTGGCTTCGGCGCCCCGCAGCAGCCGGGCTTCGGCCAGCCGGGCCAGCCCGGCGGGTTCGGGCAGCCGGGTCAGCCGGGCGGCTACGGCGACCCGGGCCAGCAGGGCGGCTACGGCGACCCGGGGCAGCAGGGTGGGTTCGGGCAGCCGGGTCAGCCGGGCGGCTACGGCCAGCCAGGCCAGCCAGGCGGTTACGGCCAGCCGGGTCAGCCCCAGCCGGGCCAGCCGCAGCCGGGTTACGGCCCGCCTCCGGGTTACGGCCAGCCGGGCGGCCCCAACCCGTCCAGCGGTGGGTTCCCGCAGCAGCCGGGTGGTTACGGCCAGCCGCCGCAGCAGCCGGGTTACGGCCAGCCGGGGCAGCCGCCGCAGGGTTATCCGCAGCAGCCGGGTCAGCCGCAGCAGGGCTGGGGCCAGCAGCCGGGCCAGCAGGGCCCGCCGAGCGGCGGGTTCGGCCAGCCGGGCCAGCCGCCGCAGCAGCCGTGGTGAACTAGTACACCTTTTTCGTGCCCCGGAGCCATTCGGCTCCGGGGCACGCTGCATTTATCGACGATTGCGCAATTGTCCTTTTCGGACAATTAACGAGTTGCGGGTCCGCCGGGAACTGTGACGGGATTTCTGCCGCTACCGCACAAAAATGATCTTGGGTTCCGCTGTTCGGCCGAACTCTCGTCCGTTTCCGGACTCCATCCCCCTTCCGACGCTAGGGTGAACGCCGTAGTCCCGCGTTCCTTGATGGGGGAGTTGTGACCGGCTCGCACGAATACCCGGTAACTTATTCGCATTCGTATTCACCGGTTCGGCCATCCGGAGTAACGGCGCTTCTCGCCGCCGTGCTCGGGCTTCCGGCCGCGGTCGCCGCGGGTTATGTGCCGGTCAAGATCTTCCTCGACATGCCCGCCGAATTCAGCCTCGGCGCGCTCCCGAACTGGGTGCTGGTGGACCTCGCCGGGTACCTGGTCGCCGGGCTCCTGCTCCTCCTCGGCTCGCTGGCGACGCTGTTCCGCGCGACGGCGGGCGCGGTCCTGCTCGGCCTCGGCGCGCTGCTGGCCATCGGCGCGCTGCTGACCGAGCCGCTCTCGGTGGGTGTCCCGCTGGCCCGCTTCGCCGACGCGATGTTCACCCACGGCGGCTTCGCTATGGTCGACCGCGTCGGGCTCGCGGGCCTCGCCGTGCTCGTCGTCGTGCTGGCGTTCGTGCCGCCGACGTTCCGGTACCTGCGCTACCGCGCCCCGCTGCTGCCGGCGCTCTCCGGCCAGGGTGCCTACCCGTCCCGGGGCTGGTGAGCGGCCCGCGGTGGCATCTTGCTGAGATCCATCCCACTTGACGGGAATTCGAGCGGCGGGCCGTACGCTTGACCAATGGTGGACGACTACTCAGCACTGGGCTTCGAAACTCGCGCGATCCACGTGGGTCAGAAGCCCGACCCCCGCACCGGCGCGGTGACCGTGCCGATCTACCAGACCTCCACCTACGCGCAGGACGGCGTGGGCGGCACCCGCGAGGGCGACTACGAGTACTCGCGCACCGCGAACCCGACCCGCACGGCGCTGGAGGAGGCGCTGGCCTCGCTGGAAGGCGGCCGGCACGCGCTCGCCTTCGCGTCCGGCATGGCGGCCTCCGACGTGGTGCTGCGCAGTACCCTGCGCCCCGGTGACCACCTCGTGCTCGGCAACGACGCGTACGGCGGCACCTTCCGCCTGATCGACAAGGTGCTCAGCCTGTGGGGCGTCGAGCACACCGTCGCCGACCTGGGCAACCTCGACGAGGTGCGCGCCGCCATCCGGCCGGAGACCAAGCTGATCTGGTGCGAGTCGCCGACCAACCCGATGCTCGGCATCGCCGACCTCGCGGCGCTGGCCGGCCTGGCGCACAACGCCGGCGCCCGCCTGGTGGTCGACAACACCTTCGCAACGCCGTACCTGCAGAACCCGCTCTCGCTGGGCGCCGACATCGTCCTGCACTCCACGAGCAAGTATCTGGGCGGCCACGCCGACGTCGTGGGCGGCGCGGTCGTCACCAACGAGGACGAGCTGCGCGAGCAGCTGTTCTACCTGCGCAACGCCGCGGGCGCGGTGCCCGGGCCGTTCGACGCCTGGCTGACGCTGCGCGGCCTCAAGACGCTCGCCCTGCGCATGGAGCGGCACAGCGACAACGCCGAGCTGATCGTGCAGGCGCTGGTCAAGCACCCTAAGGTGGCGAAGGTCTACTACCCGGGCCTGCCGGAGCACCCCGGCCACGAGATCGCGGCGAAGCAGATGCGCCGCTTCGGCGGGATGGTCTCGTTCAGCCACGCCGACGGCGAAGAGGCGGCGCTCGAGGTCGTCTCCCGCACGAAGCTGTTCATCCTCGCGGAGTCCCTCGGCGGCGTCGAGTCGCTGCTGGAGCACCCGGGCCGGATGACCCACCTGAGCACGGCGGGCTCGACCCTGCAGGTGCCGGCCGACCTGATCCGCCTCTCGGCGGGCATCGAAGACGGCCGTGACCTGGTCGAGGACCTGCTGCAGGCCCTGGGCTGACCCCGAACGACAAAAACGGCGCCGGAACTGCTCCGGCGCCGTTTTTTTGTGCTCGGGATCAGGGGTTGTAGTCGCCGTGGACGACGCCGCCGGACTTCGGGGTGCCCGTGGCCGGCAGGTTCGCGCCGTCGACGCAGCCGCCGACCAACTCGACGTGGCTGTCGTGGCGGATGTACTGGGCCGGGGAGCCGCAGCTCGCGCTGTCCACGGTGAGGTACGCCGCTCCGGTGAGCGCGGCGGCCGAGGCCAGGCCGATCACCAGGGGGAGCAGACCGGCCGATCGGGTGGCGCGAGCCCGCCGGGCGGTGTTCGCGTTGTTCCCCCGTGCCATGGTTGCTCCCTGTTTACCGCGTGTTGACACGGCCCAGGGTACCCGGCTCCCCGCCCGGTCAACCTGTGGATCTCCTGAGTGGCATCATCCGGCTCATGGAACTCGTGACCATCGAGCGGATCCAGGCCGCCCGGGAACTCCTCAAAGGAGTGACCAGGGTGACGCCGATGGAGCACGCGCGCGACCTGCGCCGGCTCCACGGCGGTCCGGTGCACCTGAAGTGCGAAAACCTGCAGCGCACGGGCTCGTTCAAGATCCGCGGCGCCTACACCCGCATCCACGGCCTCACCCAGGCCGAACGCGACCGCGGGGTCGTCGCGGCCAGCGCCGGCAACCACGCGCAGGGCGTCGCGCTCGCGTCGTCGCTGCTCGGCGCCAAGTCCACCGTCTTCATGCCGCTGCGCGCGCCGCTGCCGAAGCTCGCCGCCACGCGCGGTTACGGCGCCGACGTCCACCTGCACGGCGCCCTGCTCGAGGAGACGCTCGCCGCGGCGGTCGAGTTCGGCGAGCGGACCGGCGCGGTGTTCATCCACCCCTTCGACCACTCCGACGTCATCGCCGGCCAGGGCACGGTCGGCCTCGAGATCCTGGAGCAGCTGCCCGGGGTCAAGACCATCCTGGTCGCCACCGGCGGCGGCGGGCTGGTCGGCGGGGTCGCGTCGGCGGTCAAGGCGCTGCGCCCGGACGTCCGCGTGGTCGGCGTCCAGGCCGAGGAGGCCGCGGCGTACCCGCCGTCGCTCGCCGCGGGCGCGCCGGTCCGGCTGGGGTCGACCGCGACGATGGCGGACGGAATCGCGGTCGGCCAGCCGGGCCTGGTCAGCTTCGCCCACGTCGAGGCGCTCGTCGACGACGTCGTGACGGTGTCCGAAAGGTTCCTCTCGCGCGCGGTGCTGCTGTGCCTGGAGCGCCGGAAGCTGGTCGTCGAGCCGGCCGGCGCGGCCACGGTCGCGGCGCTGCTGCAGCACCCCGGTCACTTCGAGGCGCCGGTGGTCGCCGTGCTGTCCGGCGGCAACGTCGACCCGGTGCTGCTCTCGCAGATCATCCAGCAGGGCATGACGGCGGCCGGCCGCTACCTGCGGCTTCGCCTGCGCGTCCCGGACCGCCCGGGCTCGCTCGTCGGGGTGCTTTCGTGCGTCAGCGGGCTCGGCGCGAACGTGCTCGACGTCGAGCACTCGCGGATCTCGGGCAGCCTCGACCTCGGTGAAGCCGACGTCGCACTGGCGCTGGAGACCCGCGGGCCCGAGCACTGCAAGGAGATCGAAGCCGCCCTGACGGAGGCGGGTTACACGGTCGTCTGACCCGGCTCGCCGGTGATGGCGGCCAGCGCGAGGTCCTTGGCGGGCTCGGGCACGTCGGCCGGCGCGGTGAAGCGCCGCGACCGGATGTGGGCGAGCAGGTCCGGGTCCGGCGGGACGCCGTGTTCACGCAGGTAGTACGCGACCGCGCCGGGCCAGGCCCACGCGCCGTCGGTGCGGAAGTTCATCGGCACCGCGTCCGCGCGGTCGGGCGCGAACGCGTCCGGGCCGTAGCTGCGCGAGGCCAGGATCACCGGCGCCGCGTCCAGGTAGGCGAGCACCCGCTCGGCCTCGGCCGGCACGAGCGGCTGACGCCGGATGAGCGGCTTACCCGCCGCGTCGAGGCCGTCGTAGATCCTCGGGGTGCGGACCTCGCCGTCCGCCGCGGGCGGCGTCAGCCCGGCCTTCTCCCGCAGCCAGGCCGGGATGTGCTCGTCGGCGCGCGGGAAGAACCGCAGCTCGTCCTGGAACCCGAGCGCCGGCGGCTGCTGCCGGAACGGCGGTTCGAGGTCCGGGCGCACGAAGTCGACGTCCGGCGCCGCGGCGGGCTCGAACACGCAGATCACGCCCAGCCAGGTGCCCCGGCCGGGCTGGTACATGCCCGAGCGCAGCACGCCGAGCAGGCGCACCGCCTCCGGGTGCGGCTGCGTCGGCCGCGGCAAGCCGTCCGGCCCGGTGACCAGCAGGTCGGCCTCGACGTGCCGGCCGGCGGCGCGGTACTCGATCCGCAGCTGCCGCCAGCCCGGTGGCGCCTGCGAAGCGAGCGCGAGGCCGATCTGCCGGACGATCTCCTGCTGCTGGTCCGGGCGCGGCGGCCCCGGTGGCTGGCTCATGTCGCCCCCAGGTCAGATGGTGATCTCGCCGACGCGGGTGCCCGCGAGCAGGTGGTGGGGCAGGTAGTCGGACTCGACGTCGAACGCCATCCCGGCGTCCCGGGCGAGGCAGGCCATGGCGAGCGGGGCCAGCGCGACGATGCTCGTGCTGTTGCGCGGCCGCTCGGGATCCGCGGTCCAGTACTCCTTGTGCAGCCGCAGCGCGGTGACGAGCGCGTCGGCGAACTTGCCGTCCTCCCGCTGGGTGAAGTGGTAGAACAGCTCGATCGGCGGGAAGTGCAGCTGCAGCACGCTTTCCGGGCTGGCGCGCACCGTCGCCGGGTCGGTGGCGCGCATGGCCGCCAGCACGGCCTCGACCAGGTCGGCCTCGCCGCGGACGTGGATCTGCAGCGCCCGCACCCAGTCGAAGACGAAGTCGTCGTACTCGGGGCGCGACTGCCGCAGCAGGTCGACCGGGACGGCGGCCAGCAGCTCGAGCCGCGCCTGGTCGCGCGCCACGATGGCCAGGTACGCCGCCTTCAGCCAGTTCATCGCGCCGCTGTCGGTCGTCGGCCCGGTCGCCGGGCGCCGGATCTCGTCCTCGCCGAACCGGAACTCGACTTCCTCGCCCTCGGGCCGGTTCGCGGCGAGGAACAACGCACTGCCGGCCTGCACGGCGCGGGTGAACGCCAGCCACGTCTCGTTCTCCGCCGCCCGCGGGTCGCCGCCACACCGGTCGGCGAACTCGTTGTACGAGCGGTCCAGGGCGAACCCGGGGCCGAGCGTTTCGGTTTCGATGTCTTCACGCGCTTCGTGCCGGCGCGTGAAGAGCCGTTTCACGCCGCGTTCGGCATTCGGCGCGTCGAAGTCGTGCCGGTCGACAGTGGGCACTTTCGCGTCACTCCCCACGATTCTTCGGTGGCCTGGGCGTCAGATCGAATTGCTTCAGGTTGTAGCCACCGTACACGGGACGTTTCTTGAACTCGCCGGGGTTGGCGGAGTCCGGAACCCGGTTGCCCGACCCGTCGAGTTCGAACTCGTCGCGCACCCGCGCCTTGGCGACGTAATAGTCGAGATTTCCCTTGGTCTTCGCACGGGCGAGGTCCGCGGCGAGATTCTGTTCGGCTTCGGTGCCATTCACGCGCATGTTCTCGATGATGCTGTCGACATAGGCCGGGTGGCCCTGCTCGTAGCGGTAGCCGCCGTCGCCCTGCCGGGTGCCGAGCCCGGCGTTCGGGCCCTTCGCCTCCACGACGACGATCCGCGACGTGCCGTCCGGCCCGGTGACCTCGTAGATCTGGTCGAACCGGCCCGAGCCCGGCTTGCTGCCGAGCCGGGTGTCGTCCCCGTGGAGGTCGGGGTCGGGCAGTTCCTTGATCTCGTGGGGCGGCGACGGGAACTGGTCGGCGACGGCGTCGCGCGCGGCGTGCTCGCCGAGCTCCTCGCCGAGATCGGTCCGGTCGCGGTGCGCGTCGGAACGTTCGCGCTCGATCTCGTCGGTGAGCGTGCCCTTTTCCTTGGCTTCCTGGTAGTCGCCTTCGGCGTCCCGCGCGCGCTGGTTCGCGTCGTGCCGGCGTTCGATCAGGTCCTGGGCTTCGTCCTTCTGCGGCTGCGTCGCGTGGTGCTCGACCTCGTTCTGCTTGTGGTAGGTCGCTTCTTCGAAGTCGTCGGACTTCGGTTCGAAGTGCTCGCCGTCGGGCTTGGTCTTGTCTTCCTTGATCTTCGGGATGCGCTCGTCGGCGGCGTCGACCTGGTCGGCGTTCTTCCGCGAGTACTCGCCGTTCTTGTTCGGGCCGTCGTAGTACTTCTCGCGGTAGGCGTCGTCGTTGATCTTTTCCTTCATCGACGCCTTCGGCTCCCGGTCCGGGTGCTCGATGTCGACCGGTTCTTCGTCGATGTAGCGCTCACCGCGGTGCTGCGCGCTGTCGGCGTCGACGTCGTGCGGGTCGCCGTGGTGCGTGTCCGGCGCGAAGCCGTCGTCGCCCGCCCGGTGCGTGGAGCCGTCCGGGTGGTGGGTGTTCCACTCGCCGTCCGGCGGGATGCGGGGCCGCATCTTCCCGTCGGGGCCGATTTCGTAGTCGGAGGAGAAGACACGCCCGTGCGAGTCGGTCCACGCGGGCTTCGTCGGGGCCATGACCTCGGTGTCGAGCTCTCGCGAAAGCCGGTGCGCGAAGTCGTTGGAGCTCGCGTCGCAGCCGATGAGCCGGATCGGCCGGCCGTCGTAGTCGGCGTTGCGGCGCAGGATGTCGGCGAACTCTTCGGGCGTGTAAAGCCGGTCCCCGATGCGGGCATGACCATCCGGCGTGACGTGCACGTCGACGGTGTATCGGCCGTCAGGGTCCGGCTGGACGCGGTGCGGGAGGTCGCCCATGTCGGCGTCCCCGGCGTGGTAGGAGCTGCCGGAGGGGGTGCTTTCGGAGTGCCGCGCGTTGACTTCGTCCGGGGTGAGTGGTTCGGGGTCGGCGTGGTGCGGGGCGCCGTCGGGGTCGTGGTGGCCGCTTTCGTGCGGGCCGCTTTGGTGGGGGCTGCCGTCGGGGCCGTGGGTGCCGCCGGGTCCGGTGTGGCCGGGCCGGGTGCCGGGGGCGGGACGGGCGTCGGGACCGCCGTGGGTCCCGGGGCCGAACCCGCGAGCGGCGGGCGCGGGAGTGTCGGGCGTCCGCGGCCGCGGGGTGTCCCCACCCGGGCGAGGGCGTCCTTCGGGCAGGTCACGCGGCCGCCCGGGAGCATCAACGTGCGGCGAGTGCGCACCGGGACTGCCCGGAGTGCCGGTCCAGCCCCCACCCGCGCCCCGCGGCGACCCACCACCGGACCCGAGGCCACCCCCGCCACCCCCGGGCGGCATGCCTCCACCACCCATGGGCGCACCCCCTTGCGGCGGCACCCCGGAGGCGGCGCCGTCGCCACCGCGAGGCGAGGGGACGGTGCTGGGGTCCCCGGTCCGCGGAGCGGTGGGAGCGGTGCCGCTGGCGGAGGTGGTGCCGTCGGCCCGTGGGGTCGCGGCACTGCTGGGGGTGTCACCACCGGAGTGCGAGCCAGGCGCATCGGACCGCGCAGCGGGCGACGATCCGGAGTGCGCGGGCGAAGGACCGCCATCACCACCACGAGTGGGCGACGGCCCACCATCGCCGCCACGGGTCGGCGACGGGCTGCTATCCCCGGAATGCGACGGAGTGTTGTCGCCCGCGCGCGAAGGCGAGTTGTCGCCCGCGCGGGTCGGGGTGCTGTCTCCTGCGTGGGAAGGCGAGTTGTCGGCTGCGCGGCTTGGGCTGTTGTCTCCGGCGTGTGAAGGCGCGTTGTCGCCCGCGCGAGTTGGAGTGCTGTTGCCTGCGTGGGAGGGCGAGTTGTCGGCTGCGCGGCTTGGGCTGCTGTCTCCGGCGCGCGAGGGCGAGTTGTCACCCGCGTGGGAAGGCGAGCTGTCCCCGGCGTGCGACGGGCTGCTGTCCCCGCCACGGACCGGTGAGGCACTGCTGTCCCCGGCATGTGACGGCGAGCTGTCCCCGCCACGAGTGGGGGACGAGCTGCTGTCGCCCGCGTGCGACGGCGAGTCATCTCCGGCGTGGGAAGGCGAGCCGTCTCCGGAGCGAGGTGTGCTGCCGTCGCCAGATCGGGTCGCCGACGGGCCTCCATCTCCCGAGCGCGCCGTCGACGGGCTGCCGTCCGGTGAGCCGGAGGCCGAGTCGGGCGAGGAATCGGTGTTCATCGGGTCCGAACTCGGCGAATCCCCATCCGCGTGACCGGAGGAGTCGCCGGAGGAACCACCGTCCGGCGAACCATCCCCACCATGCGCCCGGGCATGCACGCCCCCGCCACCCTTGGGGACCTTGTGAACAAATCCCCCGGGCTTCACCTTCAACCCGTCCAGACCACTGACCTTGCCCAGCACCTTGCCGAACACTTTCGCGATCTTCTCGAAAAGGTCGACCAGCTTCGACAGCAGCGGCGACACCTTGCGGATCGTGTCGGTCAGCTTCTTGAGCAGCTCCCCGATCTTCTTGCCCCACTTGGCGATCGCGGCCGTCGCCTGCGCGACGACGACCGGTGTGCCGAAGCCCAGCGAGAAGACTTCCTCCATCACCCACGCGATCAGCTTGCCCACGAGGTCGGCGATCAGCTGCCGCACGGTCTCCCGCACGAACGAGACGACCTGGCCCATGATCATCGTGACCGTGCTGATCGCGCCGGCCACCGTCGCCGCGCCGGACAGGGCGTCGCTGTGCTCGGCCGCGAACTTGCGGTACGCGTCCGCGCCCTGGCCGGTCCAGCCGGCCGTGCCGTTCTTGACCGCGTTGTCGAAGTCGGTCTTGCGCTCGCCCAGCGCCTTCGAGACGTTGCCCCAGGTGTCCGCATAGGACTGGATCACCGGCGGGTTGCCCGCGACGGAGTCCAGCATGTCCTTCAGCGGCTGGATGTGCTCCATCAGGAACGACGCCACCGACGACATCAGGTACCCGAACGGGTCGATCGCGGCGCCCGCGACCTCGCCGGCCAGGCTGAGCACGCCCAGGCCGCCGGAAACCCAGTCGCCGTCCTTGATGCCGTTGAACGCGTCCATCGACGACTCGGCGATGCCGATGCCGCCGGCCCAGCCGTAGTCGCCGTTGCCCGCGGTGAACGCGCCGGGCCCGTCCGGGTCCTGCTTGGCGTCGACGACGAGCGGGTTCCCCTCCGGCATCACGCACCGCCCGCGGACTTGTTCAGGTCACCGGCGACGCCGGCCTCGTACTCGTGGTAGGCCGCCGCGGCCTCGCGGACCTTGCCGGAGACGGCGGTCATCGCCTGCACGGCGTCCTTCAGCGCGTCGATCCCGTACTGCTCCACCGGGTCGAGCAGCATCCGGAACGGCTGGCAGAGGATGCCGTACGCGTCGGTCGGCATGCTGACCTGGTTCGCCGCGTCGACGGCCTGCTGCAGCCCGTCCCCGATGGCGTCGAGCTGGTGGGCGTGCGCCGTCAGGTCGGTGCTGAGTTCCACATCCGTCATCGGTTTCCCCCTCAGGAAAGAATCGGCCCGCCGAAGTCGTCGTCATCGTCGTCGTCGGCCGGACGCCGGCGCCGCGGCGGCTGCGGCGGTTGCTGCGGCTGCGGCGGAGTGCGCGGCGCCGCGGGTGGCGGTGGCGAGTCGGTGTCCTCCGGCAGGAACCGGCGGACGCGGTCGGGTTCCGGGAACGCGGGCTCCGGGTCCGGCGGCGGCTGCGGGAACGTGCTCTGTGCTTCGCGGACGATCTCGGCGGCCGCCTGGTCACCGGTGCCGGTGGTCTCGGTCATCGCCTGCTGCAGCAGCTCCGGGATCCGGGCCTGCGCGCGCTGGACCAGCTGCATCACCTGCGCCGACACCTCGGCCATCCGCTTGCCGGCCGCGGCCTCGGTGATGACGAGGTTCTTCAGCAGCCCGCGCGAGTCGACGGTCACCTGCACCGAGCCGTCCTTCGACCGCTCGGTGACCGACTGGCCCTGCATGCGATCGGCCAGCGCCTGGTACCGGGCGGCGTTCTCCTCGAGCCGCTTGGTCCAGTTGTCGATCATCGCGTCGCTGGCGTCGATGCTGTCCGGCATCCCGGCCCCTTCTCTCTGCTTCTCCCCACTGACGGATCCGGGAGCCCGCCGGTTCCCGGAACACGCAAAGGCCACCATAGGGGACCGGAGGTCCGCCATGGTGGCCTTCGCCGTTCGGGGAACTACAGGTTGCCGCGGCGCTCCTGCTCGCGCTCGATCGCCTCGAACAGGGCCTTGAAGTTGCCCTTGCCGAAGCCCAGCGAACCGTGGCGCTCGATCAGCTCGTAGAAGACGGTCGGGCGGTCGCCGATCGGCTTCGTGAAGATCTGCAGCAGGTAGCCGTCCTCGTCGCGGTCGACGAGGATGCTGTGCTCCTTGAGCGTTTCGATCGACACGCGGACGTTGCCGATCCGGGCGCGCAGCTCCGGGTCCTCGTAGTAGGACGCCGGGGTGTCGAGGAACTCGACACCGGCCGCGCGCATCGCGGTGACCGTGGCGATGATGTCGTTGGTGGCCAGCGCGATGTGCTGGCAGCCCGCGCCGCCGTAGAACTCGAGGTACTCGTCGATCTGCGACTTCTTCTTCGCGACGGCGGGCTCGTTCAGCGGGAACTTGACGCGGTGGTTGCCGTTCGAGACGACCTTGCTCATCAGCGCCGAGTACTCGGTCGCGATGTCGTCGCCGACGAACTCCGCCATGTTCACGAAGCCCATGACGCGGTGGTACCAGTCGACCCAGTAGTCCATCTTGCCGAGCTCGACGTTGCCGACGCAGTGGTCGACGGCCTGGAACAGCCGCTTCGGCGCGCCTTCCGGCCGCTTGATCGTGCTCTCGCGCGGCTCGTAGCCGGGCAGGTAGACGCCGGTGTAGCGCGACCGGTCGACCAGCGAGTGGCGGGTTTCGCCGTAGGTCGCGATGGCGGCCATGCGGACGGTGCCGTGCTCGTCGGAGACGTCGTGCGGCTCCTCGAGGACGGTCGCGCCCTGCGCGCGGGCGTGCTCGACGCACTTGTCGACGTCGGTCGTCTCCAGCGCGAGGTCGATGACGCCGTCACCGTGCTTGCGGTGGTGGTCGAGCAGCGGGGAGTCCGGCCGTACGCCACCGGTGATGACGAACCGGGCCGAGCCGGACTTGAGGACGTAGGACTTGCGCTCGAAGTCGCCGGTCTCGGGGCCCGAATACGCGACGAGCTGCATCCCGAACGCGATCTGGTAGTACCAGGCGGTCTGGGTGGCGTTGCCGGCGATGAACACGACCGCGTCCATGGCCTTGACCGGGAACGGGTCTGTCGAAGCGTCGTGGTCGACGAGGCCGACGAGCTGACGCAGCTGGTCGTAGCTGACGTCGTCGAGGGCGCCCTGGTGGGGTTCGGCAGTCTGGGTCATACCCCGAGGATCAACCCTGTACGGCAAGATGTGCAATGGTCCGAATTTTTGCTGGACAATATGCTCGGTCACTGCCGGACATCGGCGGTCATCGTGGACAACCTGCGCAGGGGAGAAAGTGATGTCGGAGAACCTCGACGCGTTGGACGCGCGCCTGCTGCTGTTGCTCACCGACTCGCCCCGGCTCGGGGTGCTGGAGTGCGCGCGCCGGCTCGGTGTCGCGCGCGGAACCGTGCAGGCGCGGCTGGACCGGCTCACCGAGCGCGGCATCCTCGGCGGTTTCCCGCCGGAGCTCGACCTCGCGGCGATGGGTTACGGCCTGACGGCGTTCGCGGTGATCGAGATCGCCCAGGGCCGCCGCGCGGAGGTCGCCGAAGCCCTCGCGGCGATCGACGAGGTCTGCGAAGTCCACGCGACGACCGGCCAGGGTGATCTGTTCGTGCGGATGGTGGCGCGCGGCAACGACGACCTGCAGCGGGTGATCGACAAGGTGGTCGGGGTCCCGGACGTGCTGCGGACGTCGACGTCGATCGCGCTGTCGACGCCGGTGCCGCCGCGGGTCCGCCCGCTGCTGGAGCGGACCGCGCGGGACTGACCCCGAGCTTTCACGTGAAAGCTCGGGCTAGCGTTCGTCGATCACCTGGGCCAGGTACCGCTTCGCCGACCGCTGCACGACGTCGAAGCCGTCGGTGCGCACGATCGCGTCCCACCAGGCGCCGTAGATCGCGTCGAAGCGGTAGCCCGCCAGCAGCTCGGCCGCGCGCCGGACGACGTGCGGGCGCTCCGGGATCAGGTTCGGGTAGCTGTACATGAATCCGACGTGCGTGCGATCGCCGATCACCTGCACGATGTCGCCGGACAGCAGCGCGCCGCGGCCCTCTTCGCCGTCCGGCCAGTGCAGCACCGTGCCGCCGGTGAAGTGCACCCCGAGGTTGATCAGGCGCAGGTCGCCGGCGACGTCCAGGGTCGTGCCGGACCACAGCTTCACCGCCGGGTCGGGCCGGCCGATCCACTGCTGGTCACCTTCGTGCAGGTAGATCGGCACGTCGAAGGCGTGCGCCCACTCGACCATCGTCGTGTAGTAGTGCGGGTGGCTGATCGCGATGCCGGTGATCCCGCCGAGGTCGCGGACCTGCGCCACCAGCGCGTCGTCGAGGTACGCCGCACAGTCCCAGAGGAAGTTGCCGGACTTCGCCTGCACCAGCAGCGCGCGTTCGCCGATCGCGAAGCCGGGGTTCGAGCCGACGCCGATGATGCCGCGGCCCTGCTCCTCGATCCGCGGCGTGTAGGTGCCGCTCGCTCGCAGGGACGCGAGGTTCGTCCACTGCTGCCCGGACTGCGGGACGTACTGGCGTTCGTCCTCGCAGACCGGGCAGTCGTCACGGGCCACGGCGTACTGCATGCCGCAGGCCTGGCAGATCGGTTCGGTGCTCACGGCTGTTTCCTCCCAGAATGTGGATCCTGGGAGGACACGCTAGCCGGGTTATTTGGCGTCGGCGTACGGAACGGCCTTGACCAGGGTCACCTTCTGGAGCTTGCCGTTGGGCAGCTCGTACTCGCGGGACTCGCCCTCCTTGGCGCCGAGTAGGGCCTTGCCCAGCGGCGACTCCGGGGAGTACACGTCGAGCTCGCCCTCGGCGCCTTCCTCACGGGTGGCGAGCAGGAACTTCTCGTCCTCGTCGTCACCCTCGTACCGGACGGTGAGCACCTTGCCCGGGCCGGCGGTGCCGTCGTTCGCGGGCGCCTCGCCGACCTTGGCCGAGCGCAGCAGCTCCTGCAGGTGCCGGATGCGCGCCTCGGCCTGGCCCTGTTCCTCACGGGCGGCGTGGTAGCCGCCGTTCTCCTTGAGGTCGCCTTCTTCACGGCTGTCGTTGATGCGCGCGGCGATGACCGGACGATTCTCGATCATTTCGTCGAGCTCGTGCTTCAACCGGTCGTAGGCATCCTGGGTGAGCCAGGTCACCTTGGTGTCGCTCACGGTCACCATCTCCTCGTCGGGCCTGCCAGGCTTGCGTGTTCAAGCCGGCCCACACGGGCGTAGGTGCCCGCGTGGCTGAGATAAAGGAAAAACACGGCCCGTCGTGGGCCGTGCTGAGGGGTCAGACTATCACGGCGCGAGAGATCAACGCCCGTTATTTCCGCGCGCCGTGGGCGTTGGGCGCGCGGTTCACCCCGTTGGCCGCTATGGGGTTGACAGGTAGTCTGGTATGTCGTACGAGCAGCCGTACACGTCGGCCGTCACCGGTTCCCCGATGCTCTTGATCGTCGTGCTCATCCTGCTGTACTTCGCGCCGGCGGGGATCAGGAGCTCCTTGCGGCCGCTCTCGGCGCCGGTCTTGTCGCGGACGCGGACGATGCAGACGCCCGGCCGGTTGTTGTCGTCCCGGGTCACGTTGATGGTGATTTCCATCGCGTTGCCCGGTTTGCCGCTGAAGGCGACGCGCTCGGCGTCGATCGGCGCGGCGCCGAGGTTGACGTAGGCGACCCACGCGACCACGCCGCTGACCAGCAGGGCGATGGCCAGGAACAGCCAGCGGCGCCAGCGCTTGGGCGCCTTCGCCCGCGTGGTGCCGTACCGGCCTTCGGGCAGCACGGGCGTTGCCGTTTCCGCCGGTCCGCCTGCCAACGCGGGGCCTCCTGCTCGTTCTTGTCGTACCCGTGAGGACAATGGTGGGGCGGGTACGGCTTCGAGTATCCGCCCGCTGGGTGGGCGGCCCGCAGGTGGGTCGCGGAATACGGGTAGAGAAGGAGTCGTTCGCAGCATGGTGGACCAGCTGACGAAGACCGCCACGCCGCACCTGCGGATGATGGCCGTGCACGCGCATCCGGACGACGAGTCGAGCAAGGGCGCCGCCACGATGGCGCGCTACGCCGCCGAAGGCCACGAGGTGCTGGTCGTCACGTGCACCGGGGGCGAGGCCGGCAGCATCCTCAACCCGGCCATGGACCGGCCCGAGGTGCTCGCGAACATGACCGAGGTCCGCCGCGAGGAGATGGCCCGCGCGGCCAAGATCCTCGGCGTGAGCCAGCGCTGGCTCGGCTTCGTCGACTCCGGCCTGCCGGAGGGCGACCCGCTGCCGCCGGTGCCCGAGGGCTCGTTCGCCGTCGTCCCGCTCGAGGAGTCGACCGAGGCGCTGGTCCGCGTCATCCGCGAGTTCCGCCCGCACGTCATCACGACGTACGACGAGAACGGCGGTTACCCGCACCCCGACCACATCCGCACCCACGAGGTGTCGATGGCGGCGTGGGACGCGGCGCCGGACCCGGACCGCTTCCCCGACGCCGGCGAGCCGTGGCAGCCGTTGAAGCTGTACTACATGCACGGCTTCTCGAAGGCCCGGATGGTGGCGTTCGACGCCGCGCTGAAGGAGGCCGGGCTCGAGTCGCCGTACACCGAGTGGCTGGAGAAGTGGGACCCCGACCGCGCCGATGTGATGGAGCGGGTGACGACCCGCGTGGAGTGCGGTGAATACTTCGAGGCGCGGGACGAGGCGCTGAAGGCCCACGCCACGCAGATCGACCCGACCAGCCGCTGGTTCGCCGTGCCACTGGAGATCCAGCGCGAGACCTGGCCGACCGAGGAGTACGAGCTGGTCAAGTCGCTGGTCGACAGCACTTTGCCGGAGGACGACCTGTTCGCCGGCATCAAGGAGAAGGTGAACACATGAGTCTGACGCTGCCGGCCGGCGTGGCGCTTCCGGTGACCGCGTCGGCCCTCGTGCTGACGCAGCAGCCCGGCAACGGCGACAACGGCGGGCAGGGGGAGGACTTCGGCAAGTCCTCCCCGGTCGGCTTCCTGGTGCTGATCCTGTTCCTCATCGCGGTGGCCTTCCTGGTCCGTTCGATGACGAAGCACCTCAAGCGCGTCCCGGCCAGCTTCGACGAACCGGCGGAGGAAGCCGCGGCGGAGCAGCCCGAGCCGGAGCCGGAGGAGAAGCAGGCAAACGGCGCTTCCCCGGCCAAGTCCGACTGAGCCGCCGTAGTGAATGACTCATTCATGTCGCCAGACGACATGAATGAGTCATTCACTACGGCGCGGCGGGCGGTGAGAACAACAGGGCCACCGGGTGCGACCCGAAGGGAAGCACCCCAAAGA
>NZ_JBVJON010000028.1:0-37388 GCF_055583145.1 Amycolatopsis sp. NPDC104819
GCTTGTCGCGCGCTGGTCCCCCCCCCCTCCCCCCCCTCCCCCCCCCCCCCCCCCCCCCCCCCCCCCCCCCCCCCCCCCCCCCCGGCGCCGTTCACAGGCCGAGCTGCTCGCGCCCGACGGCGTTGAGGTCGTCGACGGTCGCCCTGCCAGTCCAGTTCACTTCGTAGTCTTCGGGCGCAAAATCGCCCGGGCTGGCACCGGCCAGGAATGCGCGCCCGCATTTTTCGGCGTAGGCGGCGTTCTTCGCGCAGTGCGGGCTCGCCGGGATATACATGACGTTTCCCCAGCGGTCCGGATTGGTGCCGTCCGCGACCGCGTGGACGACATCGCCGTGCCACCACACCGTGTCGCCGGGCTCGACGTCGGGAATCGAGGTCAGCGCCGGCAGCAGGTCGGCGTGGTACTTGTCGTCGACGGGCAGCGCCTGGCCGTTGGCCGCGCCGCACAGGTCGTCTTCGGGGATGTCGTCTTGGAGGGCGCGAAGCATGACGTACGCGATCGCCGACGGGATCGGGACCACGTGCAGGACGCCGTCGCCTTGTCGCATTTCCGACAACGCCGTCCAGCCCTGGAAGGTGCGGAAGGCCGAGCACATCACCGTCGACGGGTACTCGTCGACCTCGGTGCGGTGGGCGCCGTCCCACGGGTCGTAGGCGCCCCAGTTGCCGGCGAAGACGTGCCGGAAGACCTGTTGATAGGCGGGCAGCAGCCAGCGTTCGACCGATCCGGAGTCGGTGTGGGCGGACAGGCCGAGCGACGCCGAGCCGGGAGCGCGCCGGCGGATGCGGTCCGGGTAGGCCGTGTCGCGATCGGGGTCGAACCAGACACGCCCCTCGGACTCGTGCCGCCAGAAGGAGTTGAGGAACCGCCGGACGGCGACCATGTGGTCGTGCTGGCGAGCCTGGATCTGCGGCTTCGACCAGTAGACCGGGTAGATCTGCGGCTGGCCGGAAGCGAGGCCGGCGAAGACGTCGTCGGCCGGGCCCTGGTAGGTGCCGGCGAAGTTGTTGTCCGCGAGGTAGGCGGCGAGGTCGTTGTCCCAGGCTTCGGCCGTTTCGCGCGCGAAGGTGCCCTTGACGACGGCACAGCCGCGACGGCGGATGGCATCGAGCGTCTGCTGGGGCACGGTTCCCTCGGCGATGTCGCGAAACCGGACCACGGGGAAAGCGCCCTGGTCAGCGGCGACGGCGTCCACCTCCCGCAGCATCCACTCCCGGACTTCGGCGAACGCGCCGGCGACGTCGCCGATGCGAGCGCGCAACTCTCGCTTGGTCCGCGAGATGGCCTCGGACATGTTCGCGGGCAGTTCTGTGGTGGTCATCGGTGCCCTCCGCGTTTTGGTTAGGACTCCTTACTAGAATGTCCCGGCTACGGTAACCCCTGTCCGTTCCCCGCCACAAGAGGTGCGATGTCCGACCCCGACCGGCCGCTTCCGCGCCTGGCGATGCTGCGGGCCATGACCGACCGCGCGGTGCTCGACCAGGTCTTCGTCCAAAAACGGACGACGCGCGCCGAGCTCGCCGCGACGACCGGGATCTCGAAGCCGACGATCTCCGAGTCCGTCCGGCGGCTGGAGACCGCGGGTGCACTGCAGGCGACCGGCACCGACCAGACCGGCCGCCGCGGCCGGATCGCCACCTTCTACGAGCTGACCGCCGACGCCGGCCGGGTCGTCGCCGCGGAGGTGAACCAGCAGGGCATCCGCACCGTGACGACCGACCTGACCGGAACCGTCCTGGCCACCGACCAGCGCCCACCGGACGGCAGGCCGATGACCACCGCGGTCCGGGAGGCCGTCGTCGCGGCGAGCGCCACCGGACCGGGGCCGGTGCGGGCGACCGCGATCTCGGTCGCCAACCCCGTCGACCCGGTCACGCACCAGGTCGTCGCGCTGCCGGGGTCACCGTTTCCCGAGGGCGCGCTCCGGGCCGGGGAAATCGGGCATGACGTATTGCTCGACAACGACGTCAACTTCTCCGCGCTGGCCGAACGGCGGGAAGGCGGCGCGCGGGAGGCGAGGAGCTTCGCGTACGTCTACGTCGGCGCCGGACTCGGCGTCAGCTTGTACGTCGGTGACCAGCTCGTGCGCGGGACGCACGGCCTGGCGGGCGAGATCGGGTACCTCGACAGCTCGGGCTCAACGCTCGCCTCGACCCTCGCCGACCAGGGGTTCGGCCGGTCGGACGCGCCCTCGCTGGACGTCGTCGCGATGGTGACCACGCTGGACGCCGCCGCGGCTGGGGACGCTGTTGCCGCGAAACGACAACGGCTGCTGGGCGCGACACTCGGCCGGGCCGTGGCCGCGATCTGCACGATGGTCGACCCGGACCTGGTGCTGCTGGGCGGCCCCGCGGGAAGCCGGCCGGGGCTCGTCGCCGAAATCCGGCAAACGGTCCGCGCGACGGCCCCCGGTCCGGTCCGGGTCGAAGCCGGAGAGGTGACGGACTCGGCGGCGCTGCGCGGCGCGCTGTTGTCGGCGCTCGACCACGGGCGGGAAAGCCTGGTCAGGGCCGTAGCCGAAAGCTGACCACGGCTTCGGTCAACGGGGCCGTTGTCGCTGAATCGACAACACCGTCAGAGCGCGTGCCCCTCGCCGTCGCCGAAGATCAGCCACGGCGTCACCTTCAGGACGAACCCGCCTCGATCACCTCGCGCACGCACTTCGCGACCACCGCGGTGTCCACCTTGACCACGCGCCGGTCGTACGTGAGCAGACCGTTGACCTCGTTCTCGACGTCGGTCGTCTGGGTGTAGACCGCGCCGGACAGGCCACGTTCCCTCACTACTCGCTTCAGAGCACCGCTCACCTCCGCGTAGCGCTCGGTGAGCCGCTCCGGCGTCGGCGTCATTTCGTACGCGTTCGGCGGGCCTGGCCAGCGGTGGTCGTCCAGGACCAAGCCGAGGCCGCCGTACTCGCCGTCGACCACTGCCCGGCCGTCGGAGACCGAGGGCGAGCCGGGGCCGACGTACGTGTGGTCGTCGTAGACGTCTCCCGCGCCTGTGTCGGGGCGGGAGAAACAGCAGTTGACGCCGCTGTTCGCGATCACCAGGCGAGTGGGATCGAGGGCTTTGACCAGTTTCGCGACACGAGCCGTGTCGTACTCGCCCCAGCCCTCGTTGAACGGCACCCAGCCGACGATCGACGGGACCGCCCGCAGTTGAGTGATCATTTCGATCAGTTCAGCTTCGAACCGCTCCTGCGCCCGCGGGACCGGGTCGGGCGCGATGCCGGGCGGGCCGTCGAACGACGCGGTGAGCGACGGCATGTCCTGCCAGACGACCAAGCCCAGCGTGTCGGCCCAGAAGTACCAGCGGGCCGGCTCGACCTTGACGTGTTTGCGGACGAAGTTGAAGCCCAGTTCCTTCGTCTTTTCCAGGTCGAAGCGCAGCGCGTCGTCAGTGGGGGCCGTCGAGATGCCGTCCGGCCAGTAGCCCTGGTCGAGCGGGCCGTGCAGGAAGGTGACCCGGCCGTTGAGCGCGATCCGCGGGCGGCCGTGGTCGTCGGGGACCAGGCCGATCGTCCGCAGGCCGGTGTAGCTGCCGACCTCGTCGAGCACCGCGCCGTGGCCGTCGAGGAGCTGGACGCGCAGCGTGTAGAGGTGTGGGTCATTGGGCGTCCAGTGGCGTGGCTCGGGAACGTCCACACGCACCGACGTTCCCGCCGCGCCCGACCCGCGAGCCACTTCGGCGTCGTTTGCCGAAATGACGACCACGACCTCCGCGCCGCCGGTGACCTGCGGGAACACCGTCACTCCGGTCAGGTCCGGAGTCAGCTCGAGCCCCGAGACGCGAGCGGCGGGCACCGGCTCGAGCCACACCGTTTGCCAGATTCCGGACGACGCCGTGTACCAGATCCCGCCAGGCGCGTTGCGCTGCTTGCCCACCGGGAAGGGCTCGATGTCGGTCCGGTCCTCGGCTCGGACCGTCAACTCCTGGGGACCCGTCGCACGGAGGACGTCGGTGATGTCCGCGCTGAAGGACGTGTAGCCGCCTTCGTGTGTCGCGACGAGCTGGTTGTTGACCCACACCTTCCCCGTCTGGTCGACCGCGCCGAAGTGCAGGAGGACACAATCGCCGCGCCAGTCGTCCGGGATGTCGACCAGGCGGCGGTACCAGAGGACCTCGTCGCGTCGTCCGATTCCGGACAACGCCGACTCCGGTGGGAACGGCACGAGGATCCGCTCGGCGTAGCCGGACGGCCGTGGTTCATCCGGCGACGACGGCCAGCCCGCGTACTCCCAGACGCCGTTGAGGTTCAGCCAACGCGGCCGCGTTAGCTGGGGCCGCGGGTACTCGGGCAGCGCGTTCGCCGGGCCGGCCTCGGCGGTCCACGGGGTCGGCAACGGCGGGTCGAGCCGGCGCCAACCGGTGTCCTCGGGAGAAGTCATCGTCGTCGATCGTCGCAGAGATCCTCACGCGCGCCAGTGACCGGCGTCACACGCATCCGGGCGGCCCGCACGGGCTCGTCCAGACCCGTCTTGACTCGCGAGTAACCTCTGCGCATGCGTGTGCTGATGCTGTCCTGGGAGTACCCGCCAGTGGCCATCGGTGGCCTGGCCAGGCACGTGCACGCGCTCGCTTGTCACCTTTCGCGACAAGGCCACGAGGTCGTCGTCCTCTGCCGGCACGCCGCGGGCACCGACGCCGGGACCCACCCGCGCACCGACCGGGTCGTCGAGGGTGTGCGGATCATCCGGGTCGCCGAAGACCCGATGCACGTCACCTTCGAGCGTGACCTCGTCGCCTGGACGCTGGCCATGGGACACGCCATGATCCGCGCCGCGCAGGACCTGCTGCGCAGCTGGCAGCCGGACGTCGTGCACGCGCACGACTGGCTCGTCGCGCACCCGGCCATCGCGATCGCCGAGGCCGCGCGGGTGCCGCTGGTCGGCACGATCCACGCGACCGAGGCCGGCCGGCACTCCGGCTGGCTGTCGCATCCGCTGAACCAGCAAGTTCACTCGGTCGAGTGGTGGCTGGCCA
Source organism: Amycolatopsis sp. NPDC104819 (assembly GCF_055583145.1). Classification (NCBI taxonomy): domain Bacteria; kingdom Bacillati; phylum Actinomycetota; class Actinomycetes; order Pseudonocardiales; family Pseudonocardiaceae; genus Amycolatopsis; species Amycolatopsis sp. NPDC104819. Next base: position 4,984 of record NZ_JBVJON010000028.1, read on the forward strand.
ACCGCGCCGACGCGCTGATCACCTGCTCACAGGCCATGCGCCGCGAGGTCGCGCACCTCTTCGAGGTCGAAGCCGCCGACGTCACGGTGATCCACAACGGCATCGAGGAACGCGGGTGGCAGGTGCCGGCCGCCGAGATCGCCCGGGCCCGCGAGGTCTACAGCCCGGCCGGGGCGCCGCTGTTGCTCTATTTCGGACGACTCGAGTGGGAGAAGGGCGTCCAGGACCTCCTGGCCGCGCTCCCCCGCATCCGGCGCCGGCACCCCGGCACGCGTGTCGTCGTCGCCGGAAAAGGACGACACTTCGACGAGCTCGTCGAGCAGTCTCGGAAGCTGCGGGTGCGGCGCGCGGTCGACTTCGTCGGGCACCTGTCCGACCGCGACCTGCGTGCGGCGCTGGCCGCGGCCGACGCCGTCGTACTGCCTAGCCGGTACGAGCCGTTCGGGATCGTCGCGCTGGAGGCCGCGGCCGCGAAGGCGCCGCTCGTGGCGTCGACCGCCGGTGGACTCGGCGAGGTCGTAGTGCACGGCGAGACCGGGCTCGCGTTCAGCCCTGGCGACGTCAGCGCGCTGGCCGACGCCGTGACGACAGTGCTCGGCGACGCCGAGGCCGCGAAGAAACGGGCGCGAGCGGCGAAGTCCCGGCTGGCCGCGGACTTCGACTGGGGCCGGATCGCCGAGGCGACCGCCGCAGTTTACCGGCGGGCGAAGGCGGGCGAACCGGTCGAACTGCCGCGGCCGAAGATCGCCACCGGCAACGCATTCGAGCCGGTCGCGGCCGGGATCCCGGAACTGTAGGTAGCGCGCGGCTCAGAAGCGGCAGGGCCGGACACAGTCGGGCCGGGCCACAGTGGGCGCGGTCGTGGTCACGACGGCACCGAACGAGAACGAAAAAACGACGAAGACGGCGGCGACGACCGCTCTCAACTTGCTGGTCATGGGGACTCCTCGGGAGGGTGCTGCTTCGCAGCGAGCATCCGTCCCGCACCCCTGGGGAAACAATAAGCGGAACAGTAGGGACCAGTACGTATTCGCCTTCCGTGACCGGTTCGTCCGCTCACAGGGTGCCGGTCAGGATCCGCACCACGACGTGTTCCCGGAGCGGTCCGTGCGGGGTCACCGCCGCCCGGACGCGCTCGGTGAACGCCGGCCTCGCGGCCGGGGCGGGCAGCTGGTCCGGGCTCATCGCCGAAAAAACGCCACCGACGATCTCTTCGACGGTCAGCGTGGTCGCATAGTCGACAACCCGCAGGTCGACGGCGTATCCGGCCGCCGACAACGCGGCCGCGTAGCGCTCCTGGCTCGCTTCGTCGGTGCCGCAGGTCCGGTGCAGCGGAGTGCCGAGATGGTCGGAAACGACCTCGCGCAGCGCCTCCGACCAAGCGCTGTCCTGGAGCCACAGCGGCTCGCCGTTGGTCACCACCGCGACACCGCCGCCGGGCCGCAGCAGCGGGCGCACGTCGGTGAACAGCCGCTCGTGGTCCATCCAGTGCAACGCCTGCGCGACCGTCACGGCCACGAACCGGCGTGGGCCGAAAAGCGACAACAGCGCGCCGACGTCGGAATCCGCGCCGAGCAGCCAGCTGACGTTCGGCTCGGCCGTGGCGAGGCGTGCCTGGGCCAGCATCGCGGGCTCCGGGTCCATGCCGAGCACGGCCCCGGCCCGCGGCGCGAGGACCCGGGTGAGCTGGCCGGTGCCGCAGCCGAGGTCGAGGACGACGTCCTCGCGCGTCACGGCGAACGCCGCGGCCAGCGCGTCCGCCACCTCGGGCGGGTAGCCGCGGCGGAACCGCTGGTAGTACTCGCTCACTTCGCCGCCGAACGCCGGTGCCGTCATGGTCCCGAGCATGCCGACGGCCAGGCCGGCCCGGACGTGGTTCCGCTGAGGGCGGACTCAGAAGACCGGCAGCAGCAGGCCGTTTTCGGACTCCGGGCGCGGGCCGAAGATGCGGCGGTCCGCCTCCGCGATCGGGACGTCGTTGATGCTCGCTTCACGGCGGCGCATCAGGCCTTCGTCGCTGAACTCCCACAGCTCGTTGCCGTAGCTGCGGAACCACTGACCGCCGGCGTTGCGGGACTCGTACTGGAACCGGACGGCGATGCGGTTGCCGCGAAAACCCCACAGCTCCTTGCGCAGCGCGTAGTTCAGCTCGCGCTCCCACTTCGTGGTCAAAAACTCGACGATCCGCGCGCGCCCGACGACGTGCTGGTCGCGGTTCCGCCAGACCGAATCCTCCGTGTAAGCCAGTGAGACCCGCTCCGGGTCGCGGGTGTTCCACGCGTCTTCGGCGGCCTGGACCTTCTGGCGGGCGGTGTCCTCGTCGAACGGCGGGAACGGCGGGCGCGGGGTCATGGCGGCTCCTTCCGGACGTGGAGAACGTCCGTTCTCCAGCGGTCCCGCTAGACTAGAGAACGAGCATTCTCCACACCAGAGGCAGGTGACATGAATCCCACGGAGGCGACCGACCGGCTGCTGGAAGCCGCCGAAGACCTCTTCTACGTCCACGGCGTGCAGGCGGTCGGGATGGACGCCGTCCGCGCGCGCTCGGGCGTCTCGCTCAAGCGGCTCTACCAGTGCTTTCCCGCGAAGACCGACCTGGTCGAGGCCTACCTCCTGCGTCGCGACGAACGCTGGCGGGAGTCGTTGCGCGATTTTGTCCACGCCCGCGGCGACGACCCGATCGCCGTGTTCCGCTGGCTGAAGAACTGGTTCGCCGAGCCGGGCTTCCGGGGTTGCGCGTTCGTCAACTCGTTCGGCGAGTTCGGCGATCCCGCGCCGGGGATCGCCGCCGCGATCCGCAAGCACAAGGACGAGGTCCGGGCCTACCTGCGTGGTCTCGTTTCCGACCAAGGCACCGCCGACCAGCTGTTCTCGCTGATGGAGGGCGCGACCGTCCTCGCCGCGATCACCGGCGACCCGGGCGAAGCCGACACAGCGCGCGAAGCGGCGAAGGTCCTAGTGGCAGCTCGGCGGTAGCGCGTCGTACGCGAGCTGTTCGTCCCAATCCGGACCACGGCCGCGCGGCGTGAGGTCGAACAGGTTCCACACGGGCTCGAGCGTCCCGACGTGACGCGGGTCCTGTCCCGGCTCGGCCGGCGCGTAGAGCAGCTCCGAACCCCAGAAGTGCCGGATACCGTCGTCGCCGCGGCGGAAGACGTTGAGCATCGGCCGCGGGTCGCCCGCGGCGGTCTCGGCCCGGTAGTCCCGGCTGAACGTGGTGCCCGCGCACGACACGAGCCGCAGCCGTCGCCAGCCGCGTTCGGCGGCGAACGTCAGCAGGTGCCCGATGGGCGCTCGCGCGACAACGGCGAAGTCGACGTGCGGCGCGGCGTGCTCCACCATGCCGTCCAGCTGGTCGAGCAAGGCCGTGCAGGACGGGCACGGCCCCTGTCCGAGCGGCAGCTGCGCGCTCTCCCCTGACACCGGACCGGGCCGGTCGTCGCCGGGGTCGCGCGGGAACATGTAGTGGTAGACGACCAGGGTGTCGTTCCCCGGCGAAAAAAGGTCCGACAACCGGACCGATCCGTCGTCGCCCTCGAAGACGTAGTCCTCGGGCACCAGACCGCCGGGCGGGAGCTCCCGACGTTGCGCGGCGACGGCTTCCATCTCGCGACGCAGCCCGGCTTCGCGTTCCAGAAGCCGGTCACGCGCGGCGCGGTACTCGGGCGACTCTCCCGGGAAATCGATGCTCATCCGGGAAACATACGCAGGAAACTGGTCCGGTGGCGGGGAGCCGCCGCCACCGGACCAGTTCCGGACCACACCATCCCAACCAGTGTGGATATCCGGTCACCCCTCGTCAGGTAGGGGTGACCGGGGCCCTGCTACCGGGCGTCCGTGAGATACCGCGCGTAGGCGCCGGTGGTGAGGAAGCTCGGCAGCTTCTCGCCCAGCGCGGTTTCGGTGAAGATCGCGTACGCGTCGTCGAGACGGTTGCCCGTGCCCAGTTCGGCGCGCACCGAGGCCAGCTCGTCGTCGAGGTACTCGACCGCCAGCTCGCGGGTCAGCGCGGTGCCGTCCTCGAGCTTCGTGCCGTTGCGGATCCACTGCCAGACCTGGCACCGCGCGATCTCCGCGGTCGCCGCATCCTCCATCAGGTTGTGGATCGCCGCCGCGCCCGTGCCGCGCAGCCACGCGTCGACGTAGCGCAGCGCGACGTTGATGTTCGCGCGCACGCCCGCCTCGGTGACCTCGCCGCCGGCGCTCGCGACGTCGAGCAGGTCCTCGGCGGTGACCTGGACGTCCTCGCGCAGCTTGCCCAGCTGGTTCGGCCAGCCGCCGAGGACGCCGTCGAAGACCTCACGGCAGATCGGGACCAGGCCGGGGTGCGCGACCCAGGAGCCGTCGAAACCGTCGCCGGCCTCGCGTTCCTTGTCCGCGCGGACCTTCTCGACCGCGGTCGCGTTGATCTCCGGGTCCTTGCTCGGGATGAACGCGGCCATGCCGCCGATGGCGTGCGCGCCACGCTTGTGGCAGGTGCTCACCAGCAGTTCGGTGTAGGCCCGCATGAACGGCACCGTCATGGTGACCTGCGCGCGGTCCGGCAGCACGAAGTCGGCGCCGTGCGCGGCGAAGTTCTTGATCATGCTGAAGATGTAGTCCCAGCGACCCGCGTTGAGGCCCGCGGCGTGCTCGCGCAGCTCGTAGAGGATCTCGTCCATCTCGAACGCGGCGGTGATCGTCTCGATCAGCACCGTGGCGCGGATCGTGCCACGCGGGATGCCGAGCTCGCGCTGCGCCAACAGGAAGACGTCGTTCCACAGCCGCGCTTCGAGGTGGTTCTCGAGCTTCGGCAGGTAGAAGTACGGGCCGACGCCGCGGGCGAGCAGCTGGCGGGCGTTGTGGAAGAAGAACAGCCCGAAATCGACCAGGCTCGCCGACACCGGACGGCCGTCGATGCGGATGTGCTTCTCCACCAGGTGCCAGCCGCGGGGCCGCGCGACGATCGTCGCCGGGTCGTCCCCGATCGTGTACTGCTTGCCGGCCTCGGTGGTGAAGTCGATGTTGCGGCGGATCGCGTCGAAGAGGTTGAGCTGGCCGTCGATGACGTTGTGCCACGTCGGCGACGTCGCGTCTTCGAAGTCCGCCAGCCACACCTTGGCGCCGGAGTTCAGCGCGTTGACCGTCATCTTGCGGTCGGTCGGGCCGGTGATCTCGACGCGGCGGTCTTCCAGGCCCGGCGCGGTCGGCGCGACGTTCCAGGACTCGTCGTCGCGGATCCGGCGGGTCTCCGGGAGGAAGCCGAGCGGCTTCTCGCCGGACTGCAGTTCCTCGCGCCGCACGCGGCGGGCGTCGAGCAGCTCGCGCCGGCGGCCGGCGAACGTGTTGTCCAGCTTGGCCAGGAAGTCGAGTGCCGCCGGGGTGAGGATTTCGGCGAACCGGCCCTCGACCGGCCCGGTGACCTCGATGCGGTAGTTCAGTCGATCGACCATGGGATGCCTCCGCGAGCTGTGGGCAGGGAAGGAAAGAAGGGGAGGGACGCGGCCCGACGGCGAGGGGGGCGCCGTCAGGCCGCGGCCGGGATCAGTGGAACTGGGCTTCTTCGGTGGAGCCCTTGAGCGCGGTGGTGGAGCTCTCCGGGTTCAGCGCCGTCGCGACGTTGTCGAAGTAGCCGGTGCCGACCTCGCGCTGGTGCTTGGTGGCGGTGTAGCCGCGGCTCTCCGAAGCGAACTCGCGCTCCTGCAGGTCGACGTAGGCGGTCATGCCCTCGCGGGCGTAACCGTGCGCCAGGTCGAACATCGAGTAGTTCAGCGCGTGGAAGCCGGCCAGCGTGATGAACTGGAACTTGTAGCCCATGTGGCCGAGCTCGCGCTGGAACTTCGCGATCGTCGCGTCGTCCAGGTGCTTCTTCCAGTTGAACGACGGCGAGCAGTTGTAGGCCAGCATCTGGTCCGGGAACTTCGCCTTGATGGCCTCGGCGTACTTGCGCGCCACCTCGAGGTCCGGCTCCGAGGTCTCCATCCAGAGCAGGTCGGCGTACTGGGCGTAGGCCAGGCCGCGCTCGATGCACGGGTCGATGCCGTTGGTGACCTCGTAGAAGCCCTCGGCGGTGCGGCCGCCGGTGAGGAACTGCTGGTCACGCTCGTCGACGTCGCTGGTCAGCAGCGTCGCGGCCTGCGCGTCGGTGCGGGCGACGATCAGCGACGGCACGTTCAGCACGTCCGCGGCCAGGCGGGCGGCGTTCAGCGTGCGCTCGTGCTGCTTGGTCGGGATGAGGACCTTGCCGCCGAGGTGGCCGCACTTCTTCTCGGACGCGAGCTGGTCCTCCCAGTGCACACCCGCGGCGCCGGCCGCGATCATGCCCTTCATCAGCTCGAACGCGTTGAGCGGACCACCGAAGCCGGCCTCGGCGTCGGCGACGATCGGCGCGTACCAGTCGATTTCGGTGTTGCCCTCGGCCCAGTTGATCTGGTCGGCGCGGCCCAGCGCGTTGTTGATGCGGCGGACCACGGCCGGCACCGAGTTGGCCGGGTAGAGGCTCTGGTCCGGGTAGGTCTGGCCGGACAGGTTGGCGTCGGCCGCGACCTGCCAGCCGGACAGGTAGATCGCCTGCAGGCCCGCGCGGACCTGCTGGACGGCCTGGTTGCCGGTCAGGGCGCCGAGCGCGTGGACGTAGTCCTCGGTGTGCAGGAGGTCCCACAGCTTCTCCGCGCCGCGGCGGGCCAGGGTGTGCTCCTCGACGACGCTGCCGCGCAGCTTGACGACGTCCTCAGCCGAGTAGGAGCGCTGCACGCCCGCCCAGCGGGGGTCGCTCGCCCACTGCGCCGCCAGCTCCGCGGCCGCCTGCTTGGCCTGTTCCGTCATCGGACTCTCCCGGTGTTGCGAAGTTTGCGATTGCTCGCCTTGCCTGATCCGACCCTTGCACGGCAGGGAAAATCCGGTCCAGCTGTCCAATTTGCCAATTTGTGCGAAGGGTACGTACGCTCTTTGCAAAGGTTGCGAATCGCCAGTTCGCAACCGGCCCGAAAATCCGCGTTCTTGACCGTTCACGTAACCGTTCAGGACCGGAAACCTTCCCGAAAGGAGGGCGAGAATGGAGAAGACTTTCGCCGGCGCGCGGTTGCGACACCTTCGCGAAAGCCGGGCGATGAGCCAGACCGACCTGGCCCGTGTGCTGGAGATCTCACCCAGCTACCTCAACCAGATCGAGCACAACTCGCGCCCGCTGACCGTCCCGGTGCTGCTGCGGATCACGCAGGCATTCGGCGTGGACACCGAGTTCTTCGCCAACAACGACACGTCCCGGCTGGTCGCCGACGTCAAGGAGGCGCTGCTCGACGAGTCCCTCGGCGTCGACGTGACGACGAGCGAGCTCAACGAGCTGGCGACGAATTTGCCGGCGATCGCCCAGGCCCTGGTCAAGCTGCACCGCAGCTACCGCCACGCCGTCGAGAACACCGCCGCGCTGACCACCGAAAACGGCTTGGGCCTGCACGGCAGCGCGGCCTCGGCGCTACCGCACGAGGAGGTCCGCGACTTCTTCTACGAGCGCGAGAACTACGTCGCCGAGCTCGACGAACGCGCCGAGAAGATGGCGGCCGACATCCCGCTCCAGCGCGGCCAGGTGCTCGGCGCGCTGAAGGACTGCCTGTCCCAGCGCTACGGCATCGACGTGACCAGCGACGGCATCGACGAATCCGCAGGTCAGCAGCATCGCTACGAGCCGCACACCCGGACGCTGCGACTGGCCCCGAGTCTGCGCGTCGGGCAGCAGGCGTTCCGGATGGCTTCGCAGATCGCCCTCGTCGAGTACGACGACCTGATCACCGAGCTGGCCGACTCGTGGGCGTTCTCCGGCCCCGCGGCGCGGTCGCTCGCCCGCGTCGGCCTTGCGAACTACTTTGCCGGGGCACTGATCCTCCCCTATGGACCGTTCTTGGCCGCGGCGGAGCGGTTCCGCTACGACATCGAGCGGCTGTGCGACCACTACGGCGTCGGCTTCGAGACGGTGTGCCACCGGCTGTCCACTTTGCAGCGTCCCAAGGCACGCGGCGTGCCGTTCTCCTTCGTGCGCGTGGACCGGGCGGGGAACATGTCGAAGCGGCAGTCGGCGGCCGGCTTCCACTTCTCCCGGGTCGGGGGCGCCTGTCCACTCTGGAACATCTACGAGGCGTTCACCCAGCCGGGCAAGATCCTGACGCAGATCGCGACGCTGCCCGACGGCAAGAGCTATTTCTGGATCGCCCGCACCGTCTCCCGCAACATCGGCGGCTACGGCAGCCCGGGCAAGACGTTCACCGTGGGCCTCGGTTGCGAGCTGCGGCACGCCGGGCGGCTCGTCTATTCGACCGGTCTCGATCTCGACGAGCCCGCCGCGGCGACGCCGATCGGAATGGGCTGCAAAGTCTGCGAACGTCCGGCGTGCTCACAGCGCGCGTTCCCCACGATCGGCAAGCAGCTCACCGTGGACGAGAACACCAGCACCTTCGTCCCCTACCCGGCGGTACCGAAGGGCTGATCATCCCATCATCCGATGACGTGCGGAGTCCACGTCACCTCGTCGGGCCCCATCAGCGTGATCCGGCTCAGCAGCTCCTGCGCGTCGAGACCGGCGGCCTTCGGCTGGTCGATCGCGACGCAGGCCTGCAGCCCGTTCTTCTCGGTGCACACTGGCTTGCCGAGGCCGTCCGCGTGGCCGCCCGGGAGCGAGACGGTGATCGACGCGAGGGCGCCGTTGACCGAATACTGCAGCACCGCCCGCCAGGGGACGCCGTCGGTGTCCGGGCGGCGCCACAGTCCCGCGTCGGCCAGGTGGAACGATGGCGGCAGGCTGGAGATGTGCAGCGGCAGCGGCACCGGCTTGTTCGCGAACGTCACATCGTCGGCCACGCGCGTCAGCACCTGCTGCAGGTCGGGCACGGCGAGATAGTACGCGTGCAGCTGCGCCCACCGGCCGTCCGGCGTGGGCCAGCGCAGGTAGGCATCGCCGTGGTTGAGGGGGTCGTTCGCGTCCGTCGTGAGCCAGTAGCCCTCGTGGCCGCCGATCCGCTGCGGGATCTGCTTCGGCTCGCCGCCCAGGTCGCGCGGGGTGGGGGGCTCGCGGTCGGAGACCGAGACCCAGATCATCGGCGACAGTTCGCCGAGGCCGATGGCCAGGGCGTAGTCGCCGTGTCCGCCGGCGCCGTACTCGACGCCGGTGATCTGCTCCGGCAGCCAGCCGAAGCTCGCCTTCGTCACCAGCGGGTTGTCGGGCGGCGGCGACGTGACGGGCCCGGGCGCCACGGCCACCGGCGCGGACGCAGGTGCGGCCGGCGGAGTGGGCCGGAACGCCGTCACGGCCGTCAGGCCGCCGGCGGCCACCGCCGCGGCGCAGCCCACCACCAGCGCGGTTGTCCGGCGACGACGAATACGTGCCCCGGTGCGGCGGGCGCGGTCGACGTCGATCGACAACGGCGGCGCGGGCGTGTCGGCCAGGTCCTTCAGCATCGTGGTCAGCTCGTAGTCGGTCATGCTGGTCCCTCCGTGATGCCGATGGGCTCGCCGAGCAGCTCGCGAAGCGTGTCCACGGCCTTCGAGGTCTGGCTCTTGACGGTGCCTTCGGAGCACCCCAGCGCCCGCGCGGTGTCCGCGACCGGCAGGTCGCAGAAGTAGCGCAGGACGATGGTGGCGCGCTGCCGCGCCGGCAGCCGTTCCAGGGCCGCACGCAGGTCGAGGGCCAGTTCGACGTCCGAGCCGACTCTGGGCGGCGGGTCGTGGTCGATTTCGCGCAAATCCACCCGCCGCCACCACGACGTCCGCTGCTCGGCGAGGAACGTGTTGACCAGCGTCCGGCGGGCGTACCCGTCGAGGTTGTCCGTCCGGGCGGCCCGCGCCCAGTTCGTGTACAGCCGCGTGATCGCCGACTGGACCAGGTCGTCCGCCCGGTGCCAGTCCCCGCACAGCAGGTACGCGATCTTGCGGAGCCAGCCGGCGCGTGCCGTCACGAAGTCCGTGAAACCGGCGTCCATCGGCGTCCCCCATCCTCTTCGTCACCACTTTGATGGGCCCGGAGGCCCGGCAGGTTGCCCGGGACGCGCGAGTCGTAGATTCAACCGGGTGCACGACATCGACACGGTGACCGCGGCGACGATCGAGAAGGCCGCCGAGCGGCTGGCCGGGGTGGTGACCCGGACGCCGCTGGAGCCGAGCGCGCGGCTGTCGTCCCGGGTGGACGCCCAGGTCTGGGTGAAGCGCGAAGACCTGCAGACCGTCCGGTCGTACAAGATCCGCGGCGCCTACAACTTCATCGTCCAGCTCGACGAAGACGTGCGCGCGCTCGGCGTCGTCTGCGCCAGCGCGGGCAACCACGCCCAGGGTGTCGCGTACGCGTGCCGGCGGCTGGGCGCGAACGGCCGCGTGTACGTCCCGGGGACCACGCCGCGGCAGAAGCGCGAACGCATCGCGACACTCGGCGGCGCGCACATCGAGGTCATCGTTGTCGGCGAAACCTACGAAGACGCCTTCGCCGCGGCCAACGAGGACGCCCAGCGCACCGGGGCGACGCTCGTGCCGGCCTTCGACGACGTCCGCACCGTCGCCGGCCAGGGCACAGTCGCCCTGGAGGTCATCGCGCAGCTCGGCTTCGTCCCGGACGTCGTGGTCGTGCCGGTCGGGGGCGGCGGGCTGCTCGCCGGCGTCGGCAGCTGGCTGCGTGAACGGCACCCCGAGGTCCGGATCGTCGGCGTCGAACCGGCCGGCGCGGCCTGCATGGCGGCGGCACTTTCGGCCGGGCAGCCGGTGCGGCTGCCCGAGCTCGACTCGTTCGTCGACGGCGCCGCGGTGCGCGAGGCCGGCGGCGTCACCTACCCGCTGATCCGCGAGAGCGGAGCCGAACTGACGTCGGTCGCCGAGGGCGCGGTGTGCACCGAGATGCTGGCGATGTACCAGTCCGACGGCATCATCGCCGAACCCGCGGGCGCGCTCGCCGCGGCCGCGCTCGGGACGGTCGTGCGGGTCGAGCCGGGCCAGACCGTCGTCGTGCTGGTCTCCGGGGGCAACAACGACGTCAGCCGCTACAGCGAGATCCTCGAACGCTCGTTGATGCACGAAGGGCTGAAGCACTACTTCCTCGTCGGGTTCCCGCAGGAGCCGGGCGCGCTGCGGCGGTTCCTGGAGCAGGTGCTCGGGCCCGAGGACGACATCACGCGCTTCGAGTACGTCAAGCGCACCAACCGCGAGATGGGCCCGGCGCTGGTCGGCGTGGAGATCGCCCGATCATCCGACCTTCCCGGGCTGCTGGCCCGGATGGACGCGAGCCCGCTGCAGGTGGAGCGGATCGAGCCCGGCAGCCCCCTGTTCCACTTCCTGCTCTGACGGTTGTGGTGGACTAGGCGGATGGTGAAGGTCGACGGAATCCGCAGTGTCGAGGCGTTGCGCGAAAAGGTCCACGAGGGTGCGGAGCCCGAGTACCTGCTGTTCTACGGGCACACGCCCTCGAAGTCCGGACGGGTGACAGCGAGCTGCCTGAGCCAGTGGTGGGTCGACCCGTTCGAGGTCGACGGCGTTGTCTACCCGACCGCCGAGCACTACATGATGGCCGGCAAGGCCGAGCTGTTCGGCGACCACGAGAAGGCTTCGGCGATTCTCGCCGCTCCGGACCCGAAGACGGCGAAGGTGCTCGGCCGCGAAGTCGCCGGCTACGACGCCGAGGTCTGGGAGCGGCACCGGTTCGACATCGTCGTCGACGGCAACCTGGGCAAGTTTCGCGCCCACCGCGACCTGCGGCGGTTCCTGCTGGGGACCGCGGACACCGTGCTCGTCGAGGCGTCGAAGAAGGACCTGATCTGGGGCACGGGCCTCGCGCGCGAAGAGAAGAACGCGACCAAGCCGGACTACTGGCGCGGGCTGAACCTGCTCGGCTTCGCGTTGATGGAGGTCCGGGACCAGCTGCGCGCCCGCTGAGTCAGGGCGCCGGGACCGGCGCACCCGCGCACGACGACGTTGTCGTCTTGCCCGTGTCGAAAAAGGTGACAGCGGCGTCGGCGCAGGGCAACGACGACAGCGAACCGTGGACGTCGTCCTCGATCGTCATCAGCGCGCCGCCGACCCGTTGCCGCATCGCGAGCGCCCAGCCGATCGGCGTGACCGGCTCGAAGGCGTGGCCGACCAGCTGCAACGGGCTTGTCCCTTTTTCGAACGACCACGGCCGGGCGGCCAGCGGCCAGCCGACGCAGAGCTGTTCGTAGAGGCCGTAACCACCGGCGACCGGCAGACGCTGCATGCGATCGAGACGGTGCTGCCAGACGGTCTCGAAGTCGCGCGGGCTCGGCGACTCGTTGCAGAGGAGGGCCGTCTGCTGGAAGTGGTTGAACGCGTGCGCCTCACCGTCCCAGCCGAGGCCGCCGCTCGGCGTCACACGATCAGGTGAAGTTGTTGCGCCGTCACGGATGTCGGCGAGCTGCCGGGCCAGGCCGGCCCACTCGCGGCGCGGGTTGGCGAGCATGCCGTTCACGGTCGCGCCGTCGAGCTCGCCCCGCGGGTGCGCGGTGAGCTCGGCGCGCAGGTCGAGCAGGGCTTTCGCGACGACGGGCTCCGTGGTCCCGAAACGGTAGACAGCGTCGTAGCGGACGATCCACGACGCGAAGTCGTGGAAGGTGTTCTCGCCCGCGGTCGCCTGGCCGTCGTCCATCGCCGTGACGTTCAGGTCCGGCGGCATGACGGAGTCGAGCAGCATCTTGTCTACGTGGGCGTCGAAAAGCGTCCGGTACTGCGCGCCGAGCGCGGTGCCCCAGGAGACGCCGTAGTAGCTGATCTTGTTTTCGCCGAGAGCCTCGCGGATGCGATCCAGGTCGCGGGCGATGGTCGGCGTGGTCAGGTTCCGGACGAAGGCCGGGTGCGCGTCGACGCACTTGCGGTTCGCCTCGGCGGCGCGCTCCGCGGCTTCGCGGGCCTTCTCCTTGTCGGGCACGCCCGGGTCCGGTTCCTGGACGTCGACCGAACACGGCAGGTCTGCGCTGTAGCCGACGCCGCGCGGGTCGAAGCCGATGAGGTCGTGGTGGACACCGATGCCGCCCGCATGGCTGTCACTGAGGGAACGCGGCATGTCGAGGCCGGACTGGCCGGGGCCGCCGGGATTGAGCAGCACTACGCCGGTCCGGTCGCCCGTCGCCCGGATGCGGCTGACAGCGATGTCGATTTTCGGACCACCGGGATCGGCGTAGTCGAGCGGGACCGGGACCAGCGTGCATTCGGTGCGGGTGTCCCCGGAGTCCCAGCCCTTCGCGACGGCGGAGCAGAGTTGCCAGGAGAGCTCGTCCGCGGCGGCGGCCGCGGGGACGGCGGGCAGCAGCGCCGCCGCGGTGAGCAGCGGGACGGCGAACCGGGTGATCGACATGGGCCCAGGCTGCCGCGCGCAGGAAGGGCGGAGATCGGCCGATCAGCCGATGGTCACCGCCGAACGGCCATCGGGAGCCGTCGTCGGATTTCGGACCACGGGCCCTGAGGCTCAGCCCAAGCCCATGAACATCGTCTGGTGCAGGCCGCGCACATGCTTCCGGGTCACGCGCGCCGCCGCGTCCGGGTCGCCGGCGGCCAGAGCCTTCACCAGGCGGCCGTGGTCGCGGTTCGACTCCCGCAGCTTCTCCATCGGGTACGGCAGGTAGAAGCGGTACAGCTCGGCCAGCACCACTTCGTACTGCGAGACGGCCGCGCCCGGCCCGGGGGCGGCGACGGTCCGGTGGAAGTCCGCGTCGAGCTCGTGGAACTCCGCCCAGCCCGCCGCCGTGTCCATCCGGGCGACCAGCGTCCGCAGGCGCGCGAGGTCCGGCGGCCGTTTTGCCACAAATTGGACCAGGCCCACTTCCAGCACCAGGCGGTGGTCGATCAGTTCGCGGACCTCCGGCGCCGATTCGCGGTAGGCGCCGACCTCGCGGACTTGCTCCGTCGGCGGATTTTCGGCCACGAGCGTGCCGCCGCCTCGGCCTCGGCGGCGTTCGATCAGGCCGTCGTCGGCCAGGGACTCGAGGGCCCGCCGGACGGTGATCTCCGCGACGCCGAGGGCCCGGGCGATCTCGGCGTTCGACGGCAGCCGCTCCCCCGGCTTCAGCAGGCTGAGCTCGACGGCCAGCGCGATGCGGGCGCGGACGGTGTCCAGCGCGGACAGCCGCCGGATGCCGGTCAGCGCCGGGGCGCTCAGGTCTGCCGTGCCCATGAACCGACCGTACCGCACAAACTGCTCATCTTGAGCACTCTTGTTTAAGTGCTCAAGATGGACTATTTTTCGTCCATGCCGCGACCACTGCCGATCGCCTTGGTGCAAGCGCCGCCCCGATCTGCCGGAGACGACGGGTTCACGGGCGAGGTCGAAGCCGTCCTTCGCCGTTTTCCGGACACGCGCCTGGCCGCCTTCCCCGAGCTGCACCTCTGCGGCGTCGACGGCGAAGGCGACGAGCGCACGAAGCAGCTCCGCGCCGCCGCCGAGCCGCTGCGTGGACCGCGCACGAAGGAGCTCGGCGAACTGGCCGGCGACCTGGGGATCTGGCTCGCGCCCGGCACCGTTTGCGAAAAAGGCGACAACGGCGAGCTGTTCAACACCGCCCTGGTCTTTTCCCCGGCCGGCGAGCTGGCCGGCTGGTACCGGAAGGTCTTCCCATGGCGGCCGCACGAGCCGTACGACCCGGGTGACCGCTTCGTCGTCGCGGATCTGGCCGACGCCGGCCGCGTCGGGTTCTCGATCTGCTACGACGCCTGGTTCCCCGAGGTGACCCGGCACCTCGCCTGGATGGGCGCCGAACTGGTGCTCAACCCCGTCCAGACCACGACGCCCGACCGCGCGCAGGAGCTCGTCCTGGCCCGGGCGAACGCCATCGTCAACCAGGTCTTCGTCGCCAGCGTGAACACGGCCGGGCCGCTCGGGATGGGTGACAGCCTGCTCGTCGGGCCCGAGGGGGACGTCATCGGCGCGTTGCCGGGAAACGACCACGGCGTCCTCGCCCACACGATCGACCTCGACGAGGTGGCGCGCGTTCGCCGGGACGGCACCGCGGGCACCAACCGGATGTGGGAGCAGTTCACCCCCGCCGACGCACCCCTGAGCCTGCCGCTTTACCAGGGCCGGATCGACCCGGACCGCTGGCGTCCACAAGAAGGAGACGACCGATGACCTCCACGGCCGCGTCCCCGGCGACCCTGCAGCGCCGGCTCGGGCTGCCCGGCGTCGTCCTGTTCGGGCTCGCCTACATGGCGCCGCTGATCGTGCTCGGCACCTTCGGCATCGTCGCGACGACGACCGAGGGCACCGTGCCGTCGGCGTACCTCCTCGCCCTGGTCGCGATGCTCTTCACCGCGGCGAGCTACGGGAAGATGGCCGCCACCCACCCCGTCGCCGGCTCGGCCTATACCTATGTCCGGAAATCGGTCGACGCGCGCGCCGGGTTCCTCGTCGGCTGGGCCGTGCTGCTCGACTACTTCTTCCTGCCGATGGTGATCTGGCTGATCGGGGGCGCCTACCTGTCGGCCGAGTTCCCCGGCGTGCCCAATTGGATCTGGTTGATCACTTTCATCGCGCTGACGACGGTCCTCAACGTGCTCGGCATCAAGATCGCCGAGAAGGCGAACTTCGTGCTGATGGCGTTCCAGATCCTGGTGATCGGGTTCTTCGTCGTTCTTTCGGTCAAACAGGTGCTGCACGTCGGCGGCTCGCTGGCGAGCACTCAGCCGTTCTTCCACCCCGGCAGCACGCTGGGCACGATCTCCGGCGGCGCCGCGCTCGCGACGTACTCCTTCCTCGGCTTCGACGCCGTGACGACGTTGACCGAGGAGACGACCGAGCCACGCCGGACGATCCCCCGCGCCATCCTGCTGACCGCGTTGATCGGCGGTGGCATCTTCGTCGTCCTCGCCTACTTCACCCAGCTCGCCCACCCCGGCAGCTCGTTCACCGACGAGTCGTCCGCCGCGTTCGAAATCGCGACGACGATCGGCGGGAACCTGTTCGCGTCGTTCTTCCTCGCCGGCCTGGTCGTCGCGCAGTTCGCGTCGGGGATCGCGGCGCAGGCGAGCGCGTCGCGGCTGATGTTCGCCATGGGCCGCGACGGTGTGCTGCCGCGGGTTTTCGGCAAGCTTCAGCCGAAGTTCGCGACGCCGGTGTTCGGCATCGTGCTGACCGGGGCCGTCGGGCTGGTGGCGCTGACGCTGGACGTCAGCACGTCGACGTCGTTCATCAACTTCGGGGCGTTCACCGCGTTCACGTTCGTCAACGTCAGCGTGCTCGCGACGTGGCTGCGGGACCGGACCGGGAAACGCGTGCTGACCTGGGTGGTCGCGCCGCTGATCGGGGCCGTGGTCGATTTGTGGCTACTGGTCAACCTGGACGGGATCGCGCTGGTCTTCGGCCTGGTCTGGCTGGCGATCGGGATCGTCGTGCTGGCGGCGATCACCCGCGGCTTCCGGCGGCCGCCGCCGGAGATGACCTTCGAGGAGTAGCTCCTGCCGCACGGGCAAGGCGGACCTCGTCAGCCTCCCGGGCACTCGTTGCCGCCGCCGCTGTGCTCGACGCAGTGGCGTGGTCCAGGGGCGACCGGGGCGGGCCGGACGTCGTCCACCCAGTTCAGGGCCGCGATCGCGGCGGCCACCGCGAGGCAGATCCCGAAGAACCACGTCCACCCGCGGCGCCGCGTTGTCGCCGAAACGACCACGCCCACGAGCGGGAGGCCCGCGCCGAGCGCCGCGGCCCAGACGAACACGTCGCCCGGGTCGCCGGGCTCGCCGAACACCGGGACGCTCGCCAGGATCCCCTGCAGCACCAGGAGCGGGACGACGATCAGCAGGCCGACGGCACACAACGCCAGGACCACCGAGGTCCAAACAGTACGAAGTTCCCCCACCCGGCCAGTATGGCCCGGCCCTACTGCTCGCCGAGGGTCTTCTGCAGCGCCTTGTTCGCCTTCCGCGCCATGTCCGCGACGGCCTCGCGTCGCGCGGCGTCGGCCGCGTAGTCGTCTTCGCGGTTACGGACCACGCGGGCCGGCGCGCCGACCGCGATCGAGTAGTCCGGGAGATCGCCGCGGACCACCGCGTGGGCGCCCAGCACGCAGCCGCGGCCGATGCGGGTGCCCTTCAGCACGCTGACCTTTGTGCCGAGCCACGTGTCCGGGCCGATCCGGACCGGCGACTTGACGATGCCCTGGTCCTTGATCGGGACGTGGATGTCCGAAATGACGTGGTCGAAGTCACAGATGTACACCCAGTCGGCGACCAGCGTGGCCGCGCCGAGCTCGATGTCGAGGTAGCAGTTGATCACGTTCTGGCGGCCGAACACGGACTTGTCGCCGATCCGCAGCGAACCCTCGTGGCAGCGGATCGCGTTGCCGTCGCCGATGTGGACCCAGCGGCCGATCTCCAGGCGCCCGTAGCCGGGACGGCAGTGGACCTCGACGTTCTTCCCGAGGAAGAGCATCCCGCGCAGGATGATGTGCGGGTTGGCGAGCCGGAACTTCAGGAGCCGGTAGTACCGGACCAGGTACCAGGGCGTGTACGCGCGGTTGCGCAGCACCCAGCGCAGTGAGTCGGCGGTCAGGAACTTCGCCTGTCGCGGATCGCGGCGCGCCTGCCGCCAGGCCCGCACCCGCGAAAGAGCGGGCGCACCCCACATCGACGTCATGCCGGTGACCGTAACCTGTGTGCGGGACGGGTTCACGGGCAAGGGGAGCTGGATGGGCACGAAGCTGATCATCGACACCGACCCGGGCGTCGACGACGCGCTGGCGATCGCGCTGGCCGCGCTCTCCCCGGACGTCGACCTGCTCGGCGTGACGTCGGTGTTCGGCAACGTCCCGATCGACCGCACGACCTCGAACGCGCGACGGCTGCTGGAGCTGTTCGGCCGCGCGGACGTCCCGGTGGCCGCCGGGGCGGCGCGGCCGCTGGTGTACTCCAAGCCGCGCGACGCCAAGGAGGTCCACGGCGGCGACGGCCTCTCGGGCCACTCCTACACACTGCCGGAGGCGAGCCGTCCCCTTGACGAGCGTGACGCCGTCAGGCTGATGCTCGACCTGCTCGAAGCGGCCGACGAGCCAGTGACCATCGCGCCGATCGGGCCGCTGACGAACATCGCCGCGCTGCTCGCGGCCCACCCGGGCGCGGCGGCGAAGATCGCGCGGCTGGTGATCATGGGCGGCGGTGTGACGTTCGGCAACAGCACCGCCGCCGCCGAGTTCAACATCTGGAGCGACCCCGAGTCGGCCCGCCGGGTGCTGGTCGAAGAGGACGTCCCGGTGGTGCTGGTGCCGCTGGACCTCACGCACCGGTGCGCGGTCGACGCCGAGTGGCTGGCGAAGCTCGCGGCGTCGGGCCCGGTCGGCCAGACCCTCGAAGGGCTGACCTCCACCTACCGGCAGCACTACACGCGCGTGTTCGGCGAAGACCGGATGGTCATGCACGACGCGGTCGCGGTCGCGGAGGCGATCTCGCCGGGGATCCTGCACAGCGAGACCTACCGCGTGGACGTCGACTGCGGGCTGGGCCCGGCCCGCGGCCAGACGCTGATCGACCGGCGGCGGCTCGGTGAAGACGATCCGCAGTTCTCCCCCGGCCGTCCGATCGAGGTGGCGATGGACACCGACCTCGACGGGCTGCGCGGCTTCGTCCTGGACCGCCTGACCGGGGCCGCCCGGTGAGCGAGGAGCCCGAGGCCGTACCGGAGGAGACGCCCGAACCCCGCCGCCGGCGCACCGCGGTCGTGGTGGCCGCCGTGGTCGTGGTCGCCGCCGCGCTCGTGGCCGGCGTCCAGCTCGCGCCGAAGCAGCAGGAGACGACGAACGCGGCCGCGACGGTCACCTCGACGGCCGCTGTCCCGAAAACGACCACAGCCCCGCCGACGTCGGTGTCGGCGCCGCCGAAGGTGCCGGAAGCCAGCGAGTTCGACGCCTGGGCGTCCAAGACCAGCCAGTGGCTCGACGTCCCGTTGCGCGCGATGGTCGGCTACGCGAAGGCGACGACAAAAATCGGCAAGGACATCCCGGGCTGCCACCTCTCGTGGGTGACGCTCGCCGCGGTCGGAAAAGTGACCACGGACCACGGCCGCGCGCAGGGCGGGCAGTTCGGCACCACCGGCGTGCTGGACAAGGCCCTCGGCACGATCGAGGTGCGGGACTTCTACAACAAGGTCGTCTCGACGGCGAACGCCGCCGGGCCGATGCAGCTGGCGCCGGCGGTCTGGGCGAAGTACCAGGCGAGCTACTCGGGCGGGAAGCCCGATGTCCAGAACATCGACGACGCGGCGCTGTCCACCGGCCGCGCGCTGTGCGACGGCGGGCACGACCTGTCCCAGGGCCAGGTCTGGTGGGACGCGGTCGCGAAGCTGCAGTCCGCGCCGCTGTTCCTGCACCGGACTCTGGCCACGGTGAACGTCTACGGCACGGTCGGCCAGGGCTCGGCGGCGCCGAACGCCGCAGTGCTGAGCGCGGTGAACTTCGCCATCGACAAGATCGGCCTCCCGTACATCTGGGGCGGCAACGGCACCGGCGGCAACGACCCGGGCTTCGACTGCTCGGGCCTGACGACGGCGGCGTACGCGAGCGCCGGAGTCAAGCTGATGCGGACGGCTGACACGCAGTTCCGGAGCGTTTCGCACGTGACGGACCCGCAGCTGGGCGACCTGATCTTCTACGGCGAGCCGGCGACGAAGATCCACCACGTCGGGCTGTACATCGGCAACCAGCAGATGATCGACGCGCCGCAGACCGGCCAGGCGGTGCAGGTGCACTCGTACCGCAGGGACGGCGACGACTACGCGGGAGCGGGCCGCCCGACGGCTTGAGTTCGCTGGTCGAGTGGGGTGTGGTCGGTTTTCGGCCACGGTGACGAGCAGCCGACGACCGGGCGGCCGCGCGGGCTGTGGTCAAGTTTCGACCACGGCGGCGAGCGCTAGTTGGCCGTGCTGCGTGTGGTCGGTTTTCGGCCAGGGCGACGAGCGCGGCTGTGGTCAGAATTCGGCCACGCGACGAGCCTCCGTTGGCCGGACGGCGCGTGGTCGGTTTCGGCCAAGGCGACGAGCGCCCGTTGGCCGGTCAGCCGCGCGGGCTTTGGTCAGATTTCGGCGACGGCCGCCGGTTAGCCGGGTGGTGTTGAAGGCGCGGTCAGATCACCGCGTACGAGATCCTGAAATGTTCTCCCCGCCCCCTTCAAGATATAGCCGACCCCGGGGCTTGCGGCAAGGCCGGGGTGATGCCCCAGAATGGCTCGCCTGAAGCCAGGACCAGGGGAAACGGGGATTCATCAAGTGCGTGTTCTGTTGACGACGTGGGGATCGCGCGGGGACGTCGAGCCGTTCGCGGGGCTTGCCGTCGCCTTGCGGGAGCTCGGTGCGGAGGCGCTCGTGTGCGCGCCGCCGGATGGGGATTTTGTGCGGTTGCTGGAGCGGGCCGGGGTGCCGCTGGCGCCGTTCGGCGCCTCCGTGCGTCAGGTGGTCACCGGCGAGCGGCCGGATCCCTTCCGGCTGGCGGCCGACCTGGTCGCCGCGCGGTTCGAGGCCCTTGCCACCGCCGCCGAAGGGTGTGACGTGCTGCTCGCCACCGGGCTGCTGCCCGCCGGGGCGCGGGATGTCGCCGAGAAGCTGGGCATCCCTTACGTCTACGCCAGCTTTCACCTCCACGGGCTGCCGTCGCAGGTCTTTCCTCCCGGCATGCGGCCGGGCAAGCCGTCGCCGCCCGATGAGACCGACAAGCGAGTGCTCTGGGCGCAGGACGCCGAACGGGTCGACGCCCTGTACGGCCCTCCGCTCAACCGCGGGCGGGAGGCGCTCGGCCTGCCGCCGGTCGGCGATGTCCGGGACCACGTCTTCACCGACCGGCCGTGGCTGGCGGCGGATCCCGTGCTGTGTCCGTCCGACGGCATGACGGACCTCGACCTCGTGCCGACCGGCGCGTGGATCTTGCCCGACGACCGGCCGCTGCCGGCCGACCTCGAGACGTTCCTGGACGCCGGTGAGCCGCCGGTCTACGTGGGCTTCGGCAGCATGGCCGCGTACGCGCCGAAGGGCATCGCGCAGGTCGCGGTCGAGGCGATCCGCGCGCAGGGCCGGCGGCTGCTGCTCGGCAGCGGCTGGGCCGAGCTCGCCCTGGCCGACGGCGCCGACGACTGCTTCGTCGTCGGCGAGGTCAACCAGCAGGCGCTGTTCCGGCGGGTCGCCGCCGTCGTGCACCACGGCGGCGCGGGCACCACGACGACGGCCGCGCGGGCCGGCGCGCCCCAGGTAGTCGTGCCGCGGATCGCGGACCAGCCGTACTGGGCCGGGCGGGTGGCCGAGCTGGGCGTCGGCGCCGCGCACGACGGTTCGGCGCCGACCGTCGACTCCCTGTCCGCCGCGCTCACCGCGGCCCTGGCCCCCGAAACCCGGGCGAGGGCCCAGGAAATCGCCGCCAGGGTGGGGTCCGACGGCGCCCAGGTGGCCGCGAAACTGCTCCTCGACCTGGCCGCCCGGCCGTAGCCGACGAGGCCGTCACGGCTCCAGGTCGGCCACGCCCCGGCCGCTCACCAGGTCGAACGGCACAGACGCCTGGTCGTGCGTGATCAGCCATTCGCCGTTGATCTTCCGGAAGCCGAAGGTGGCGCGGACCCACATCCCGTCCGTCGCCACCCCGGTTTCGAGCGTGCCGCTCAGCCGACCGAAGGCGTGGCCGAAGGCCACACTCCCGTCCGCGGTGACCGTCAGGTCGCGGACCTCGTAGGAAACCTCTCGGAAGAAGGTGAACGCCTTCGCCCAGTTCTTGGCCTTCGCCTCGACACCGACGTGCTGCAGCGGCGGCTCGACGTCGAAGGAGATGACATCGGCCGCGTAGTGCCGCATCAGGCCGTCGAGGTCCTTGGCCCCGATTCCGGCGACGATCCCGTCGATCTGTCGCCGGATTTCGGCCTCGTCGGTTTCATGCTGGGACGTCGCGCGCAGCGGCGCGAGGGCGGCGCTCCACGCGACGACCTGGTCGAGCATGGTGCCCAGCGTGCCGACGGTGTGGTCGCTGGGCTTGAGCGTCGTGAAGTTCTCGAACTCGGTCGCCAAGGGCAGCGTGACCTGCACGGCCACGTCGGCCATGTGCAGCGCGCCGCAGACGAGCCGCAACTGCTCGACCGCGCGGGCGCCGCCCGCGCCGCCGTAGGACACGAACCCGGCCGCCTTGTTGTTCCACTCGTAGTAGACGTGGTCGAGGGCGTTCTTGAGCACGCCGGGCAGGGAGTGGTTGTACTCGGGGGTGACGATCACGAACCGTCGAACGCCGCGACGACGTCCGCCCAGGCCCGCGTGTGCTCGTGGGCGTGCTCGCCGGGGGTCAGCGACGCCGGCGTCGGCGCGTCCAGGTGCGGCAGCGGGTGGTCGAGCAGGTCGACGAGCTCGAACCGGGCGTCGCCGCGCCGCGACGCCAGGTCGTGGACCCAGCGGGCGACCTGCTCACCCCGGCGGCCGGGACGGGTGCTGCCGAGGATGATTCCGATCTTGATCATCGTTCTCCTGTTCCGATGCGGGTACTCCTCCGACGACGCGGCCCGCCGGAACGTCAGGTGGCCCAGTCCCAGCCGGTGATCGTGGTGCGCAGGAGACGCGCGGCCGCCGGCAGCCGGCTGTCGGCGGCCCAGGACAGCGTGATCGCGCGGCGGCAGCCGGGGCTGTCGACGGCGAGCCAGACCAGCGGGGCGCTCAGGGCCATCCGCCGGGCGAAGCCGGGGACCAGGCCGACGCCGAGTCCGGCGCCGATCAGGTCGGCGATCGCGGTGGGCTCGTCGACTTCGCAGACGATCTTCGGCGTGTCGTCCCGCGCGGCGAAGAGCCGATCGAGCAGCCGCCGTTGCCAATGTCCTTTCCGGGCGGTCACGAACGGCTCGCCGGCGAGTTCCTCCACGCGCACCGAAGTGCGGCCCGCCAAGGGATGCCCGACCGGCACGGCCACCCCCACCGCGTCCTCGAACAGCTGCACCGATTCCAGGCCCTCGGCGTGGATCGGCTGCGAGGCGACACACAGGTCGACGTCCTGGGCTCGCAGGCGGCGGGCCATCTCGTCGGCCGGCGACCACTGGAGCTCGACCTCGACCGCGGGATGGTCCCGTTTGAACGCCGCCAGCGGCCCGGTCAGCGTGAGGAACGTTTCCGACGCCAGCCGCACGGACCCCAGTCCCTCGGCGACGGCACGGCGTCCCGCGTCGAGCTCGCCCAGGGAGCGTTCGACGTGGTCGCGGAAGAGCCGGCCCGCGTCGTTCAGCCGGAGGCGGCCGGCCCGGTCGAACAGCGGCGCGCCGAGCTCGCTCTCCAGCCGCGCGATGGTGCGGCTCAGCGACGGCTGGGCGACGCGCAGCTCGCCGGCGGCGCGGCTGAGGTGCTCGAGCCGCGCCACCACGAGGAACTGCCGGAGTGAGTTCAGGTCCACGGGACGCTCAGCCGAGGTGGTCGTTCGCCCCACTGACCCAGGCGATGTAGCGCTCCGCGGACCGGCGCACCGCACCCTGGGCGTCACCGAGGACCGTGCCGCCCAGCAGGCCGTAGAGACGGTCGAACCCGTGCGGCTCCAGCCGGTCCACGATCCGCCGCACCAGCCCGGGCGACAGCGGGATCTTGTTGGGGTAGCTGCGCATGAACGTCACCCAGCCCGCCGCGGCGACCGGCACTATCGTGTCGCCGGCCAGCAGCGCCCCGCCGGTGGCGTTTTCGACATGGGCCACGGCAGCGCCCGGGAAGTGGCCGCCCGCTTCGACGAGCGTCACCCCGGGCAGCACCTGTTCGGTGCCGGACCATTCGCGCAGCACCGGGTCCTCGCGCCGCACCCAGCGCCGGTCGGCGGTGTGCACCAGCACCGGAACCCGCCCGAGCCGATGACTCCAGCTGACCTGCGAGCCGTACATGTGCGGGTGGCTCGCCACGATCACCGCGGCGCCGCCGAGCTCCTCGACCTTGGCGACCAGCGCCGGGTCGAGGTGGTTCGACGGGTCCCACAGGAGGTTCCCCCGCGGGGTCTGCACCAGGTGCGTCCACTGGCCGATGCCGAACGGCGGTTCGCGGTTCAGCCGGTGCAGCCCCGGTTCCAGCTCTTCGTGCACAACAGCGTGGCTATCGGCCGACAGCTTTTCGAGGGTGGTCCACACCTGCCCGGCGGCGGGCACCCACTGGCGCTCGTCCGCACAGATCTCGCACTCGCCCGCCGGGGGCCGGTCGGTGTCGGGGTGCTCGACCCCGCACGTCCCGCAGATCCAGATCGTCATGACGACAGTCTTGAAGCTCCAGCCAGGTCGAGGTCAAGGAACGTGTTCAGCAGCGGCGCCAGGACTTCCGGCCGGTCGAGCGGGATGATGTGACCGCAGTCCTCGACGAGGTGGGACGTCAGGTCGTCGGCGACGGGCCGCAGCTGACGGGCGAGCGTGTCGCCGACGGGCTGCGCACCGATCGCCATCGTGGGCACGGTCAGCCGCCCGTGCGCGACGGCGTCCGCGATCTGCCTGGCGCTGACCGGCATCGCGCGGTAGTGCGCGAACGCGCCACGCAGGGCGTCACGCCCGGTGTACGCGGCGACGAAGTGGTCGTGGATCTCGCGCGGCACACCACGTCCTCGCGTGCCGGCGTCGAGGAACCAGCCGATGTACTCGGCTTCGTGTCCGATGAGGACGGTCTCGGCGAGGTCCGGCACGGCGTGGAACCCGAACCACCACGGCGGTCCGCCGGCCAGGAAGTCTTCGGCGCCGGGAAGGCGGCCCAGCAACGACTCCATGAGGACGAGCCGCCGGACGCGCTCGGGGCGCCGCATCGCCAGCAGGAACGCGGGCGGCGCGCCGGCGTCGATGCCGACCACGGCGGCCGTCGGCTCCCCGAGCGCGTCGAGGAGCGCTTCGGCGTCCGCGGCGAGGGTGCCCGCGTCGTACCCGTCGTCCGGCCGGGCCGTTCCGCCAAGCCCACGCAGGTCGGGCGTGATGACGCGGAACCGCGTCGCCAAACGTGGGATGATCCCAGACCAGAGTCGCCCAGTGTGCGGAAAGCCGTGCAGCAGCAGGACGGCCGGGCCCTCCCCCGTGACGCTGACGTTGACCTCGATGCCGTTCGCGCGCACCATGACTCTCCCCGGGCGATTACCATTGGTTACCAGAAAACCGTAGGTAACTCCCCCGCTCCGGCCAAGACGGCACTTTCCCGACAGGTGGTGAGCTCCAGGTGACCCCCTCCAACCGCGGCGACCTGTTCGACCCGGCGTGCCCGACGCGCCGGTTGCTCGACCGCATCGGCACGAAGTGGACGTCGATGGCGGTCAAGGTGCTGGCCGAGGCGGACCCGCGCGAAGTGCGCTTCGCCGAGCTGCAACGCCGGATGCCGGGCGTCTCGCAGAAGATGCTGTCGGTGACCTTGCGCTCGCTCACGAACGACGGCCTGGTCGCCCGCCGCGTCGAGCCGACCGTGCCGCCGAAAGTGCACTACCGGCTCACGGATCTGGGCCGTTCCCTCGAGATTCCCTTGGCCGCGCTGCGGAACTGGGCCGAGGAGAACATGGCGGCGATCGACCGGGCCAACGCGGCCGAGTAGCGAGGTCAGGCCGGGCCGGCGAGGCCGATCAAGTTGCCCTCGATGTCGGTGAAGTGGGCGACGACGAGGTCGCGTCCCGGCTCCCGGTCCGGGCCCATCCGGCGGGTGCCGCCGAGGCGTTCGGCCTCCGCCAGCGCTGCCCCGACGTCCGGAACGCCGACGTAGAAGACAACGTGGCTTTGGTGGCCCGCGCCGCCGCCGACCCCGCCCGGGATGCCGTCGGTCTCGACGAACCCGTAGTTCCCGGCTTCCGACACCTGGTCGGACACGGGTCCCGACGTGTCGAACTCCCAGCCGAACAGCTCGCCGTAGTAGCCGCGCAGGCGCGCCGGGTCCGTCCCGATGATTTCGAAGTGCACAACCGGATTTCCCATGGCGGCCACGGTACGCGGCTCTAGTTGTTAAAAACAACCTCGAAGTTGTAAATTGGCACCATGCCGACGAACCGGAGTTACGGCGACGCCTGCGCCACCGCCCGCGCGCTGGACGTCGTCGGGGAACGCTGGGCGCTGCTCGTGGTGCGCGAGCTGCTGCTCGGGCCGCAGCGCTTTTCCGACGTCCGCCGCGCGCTGCCGGGCGCGAGCTCGAACCTGGTCACCGACCGGCTGCGGGAGCTCGAGGGCCACGGCGTCGTGACCCGCCGGAAGCTGCCGCCGCCGGCCGGTTCGACGGTTTACGAGCTGACGGAATGGGGCCGCGAACTGGAGCCCATCATCCTGGCGCTGGGCGCGTGGGCGACCCGCGTCCCGCTCCCCCGGCCCGCGACGCTCGGCGCGACCTCGGTGCTGCTGTTCCTCCGCGGCTCCGCCCGCCCGCGCGAAAGCGCTTGCTACCGCGTCGAGCTGGACGCTCGGGTGTGGACGGTCCGGACCGAGCCGGGCGAGCTGACCGTCGAGCTCGGCGAACCCGACGAGCCGGACGCCGTGCTCCGGGCCGACCCGCCGACGCTGAACGCCCTGCTCGAAACGCCGTCGGACCTCGACGCCGCGATCGCCGACGGCCGCGTCGAGGTCGAAGGCGATCGCAAAGCCGTGAGACGGCTGCTCACCGTGTAGGCGCCGCTTCCCGCACCCGCAGCGACGGAGCGAGGAACACGATCGCGAAGGTGACCACGACGGCCGACGACAACGCCCAGTGCAGCCCGACGCGCGTCGCGAGCGCCCCGACCAGCACCGGCTCCACCAGGAAACCCAGGTACCCGCAGGCCGCGACGGCGGCGACCGCGCGGCCCGGCGCGTCCGCCTGCTTCCGGCTCGCGACGCTCCACGCGATCGGCACGATCCCGGCCACGCCCAGGCCGACAACGGCGAAGCCGAGCACGACCGCGGCCGGCCATGGCGCGGCGAGGACCACGGCGAACCCCAGCACCGCGACCGTGGTCGCGAAACGAACGAACCGCACCGCGCCCGTCCGCGCCACCACGCGGTCGGCGACCAGCCGGACCGCGATCATCGTCCCGGAGAAGGCGAAATAGCCCAGCGAAGCGAGCGCGGGTGTCGCGCCGGTGACGTCGGCGAGGTACACCGCGCTCCAGCTGTTGACCGCGCCTTCGGCGACGAACCCGCAGAACGCGATCACGCCCAGCGGCACCAGCGCGCGGCTCGGCCACGCGAAGGCCGTCTCGCCCTGGCCGCGGTCGGCGCCGGTGAGGAACCGGGTGCGCGCGGCCCACAGCGCCAGCGCGAGCAGCACCGCGCCGGCCACCGGGAAGTGCACCGAAACCGGGACGTGCAGGGCCTCCATCAGCGCGTCGGCCCCGGAGCCCGCGAGGCCGCCGATGTTCCAGAACGCGTGGAACCCGGCGAAGATCGGGCGCCCGTACCCTTCCTCGACGCGGGCGGCGTGCGCGTTCATCGCGACGTCGAGCAGGCTGTTGCCCACACCGAGCACCACGAGCGCGAAGACGAACACCGGCGCCGACCATGCGAACGCGACGAGCGGCAGCCCGCCGCAGAGCACCACCGCGCCGAGCACGACGGACGCGCGGCTGCCGATGCGCGTCAGCAGCGCTCCCGCGCCCAGCAGCGTCAGCACCGACCCGGCCGCGAGGCCGAACAGCCCGATCGCCAGCTGTCCGGTGCTCAGCCCCAGCTGGTTCTGCACCGCCGGCACCCGGGCCAGCCAGGTCGCGAACGCCGCCCCGCACACCGCGAAGACGACGGAAACCCCCAGGCGAGCGCGTTTCAGTTCCCCGGTCACCCCTCGGATTATCCTGATCTTCGGGTCCACGGGTGCCCTTCGGGGCGGCCGATCAGGACTCCCGCGGCCACCGCCGGAGGCCCTACGGTGGTCGGGTGAAGTCACTGAGCCACGACCGGCTGGCCGAAGCCCTCGTCACCGAGGCGGAGCTGTTCGGAACGGTGATCGCGGACGCCGAGCCGGAGCTGCGCGTCCCGACGTGTCCCGAATGGACGCTGCACGAGCTGACCCGCCACGTCGGGCTGGCCTACCACAAGTCCGCCGCGATCATCGCGAGCCGGCCCACCGGCTACGTGCCGTTCGACGCCGTCACCGTCGACGACCCACCCGGGTTCGATGCCCTCGGCGACTGGCTCCTCGACGGCGCGGAGCAGCTGGTCACCGTCGTGGCCGAGGTCGGCCCGGAGACCCCGACGTCGACCTGGACCCCCGACCGCCGCGCCGGGTTCTGGACGCGGCGGCTGACCCACGAGACGGTCGTCCACCGCGCGGACGCCTCGCTCGCGACCGGCGCGGACTACGAAGTGGACGCCGACCTCGCCGTCGACGGCATCTCCGAGGGCCTCGACCTCGTGGCCGTTTTTTCGCGACAGCACCACCCGGCGCTGGACCGGACGGCGCTGCGGGGCACGGGCGAGACCCTGCTGTTCCGCGCCACCGCCCCGGCGGTCGAGTGGCTGGCGCGGCGGACGCCGTCGGCGGTCGAGGTGAGCCGGGAAACCGCCGAGGCCGACGTCGTCGTCGAGGGCCGCGCCGTCGACCTGCTCCTGGCCCTGACCGGCCGGATCGCCGTCGACGACCCGCGGTTGTCGATTTCCGGCAACGCCGGGCTGTTCCGGCACTGGCGGGAGAACACGAAGTTCTGAGGCGTTCCCTCGGCTAGAATTCGGCGTTCGTTCCGCACCTGCGGACCCGAGGAGGCCGGATGCTGCTCCGTGTGCTCGCCCTTTCCGCCGCGTTGCTGGCGGGGACCGTCGCGCCGGCCGACGCGTCGGCCCGGACGGTGACGATCGACGGCGCGGTCGCCACTCCGGCGTCGTATACCGCTTCGCAGCTGAAGGCCACCGGCGGCGACCTGGCCAAGCTCGTCGCCGCATCGGCGCCGGTGCTGCCGCCTGGGAAGAACACCGCGCTGCGCGTGACGCTGACCGTCACCGGCTCGGCGCACCGCGCAGTCACCTTCGCGCTCGCGGAGCTCGACCCGGCGTTCGGGAACCACCCCGCCGTCCTGACGACCGATCATGGGATCAATCTCGTCGTGCCGGGTGACCGGGACCGCAGCCGCAGCGTCCGGGACGTCCGGCGGGTGCAGGTGGCCGTTTCCGCCGCGACGGCCGCCGAGCGCGCGGTGCGGATCACGACCGCGCACCGGTCCGTCACGCTGCCGCCGGCGTTGCTGGCTCACCTGCCGTCCCGCACGGTGACCGCGTCCTTCGGCTCGGGCACCGGCCAGCAGACGCACACCGAGACCGGACCGTCGCTGGCCCTGGTGCTGCTGGTCGCCGGCGTGCTCCCGCGGCCGGACACCGCGGTGGTCGCGGTCGGCGAGGACGGGTACGGCGCGGCCGTCACGTTCGCCGAAGAGCGCACCGGCGGCCGCCCGCTGCTGCTGTCCACGGTGGAGGACGGTGTCCCGCTGGCCCTGCCGCGGCTCGTGCCGCTGGGGGACGTCAAGGGCGGCCGGTACGTCTCCGGGGTGACGGCGCTCGACGTGCGCTGACGTCAAATGTGGTGCACCGACTCGACGGTGTAGAGCTGCGGGTCGGCCGTCGCGAACGCCAGCGCGGCCTGCATGTGCTCCTGGCACACCGGGTCGGCGAGCATCGCGCGGAACGCGTCCACGCTCTCCCATTGCGCGTAATTGACCACGCGCGTGCCTTCGACGCCGGCGTGGATGTTCGCCGCGACGAAGCCCGGCCGGTGCCGCATGACGTCCTCGGTGGCCTTGACCAGCACGTCGACCAGTTCCTGCTGCCGCTCGGGCTCGACGGTGAAGACGTTGACCAGGGTGGCCAGATCCGCCCCGGCGGTGATGGTCGTGGTCGCCATGACTCCTCCTCGATGTCAGGATCCTTACAAGTCCAGTATGTGTAAGGTTCCTGTCATGAGTCAAGCCCCGACCGGCGACCGGCCCGGCTACCTGCTGAAACGCGCCCAGCAGGCGCTGCACCAGGCCTGCACCGACCGCCTGCGGCCGCTGGAGCTGTCGATGGCGCAGTACGCCGTGCTGCGCGCGCTCGACGACCACCCCGGCGCGTCGTCGGCCGAACTCGCGCGGGTCACGTTCGTCACCCGGCAGTCGCTGCGGGACGTCCTCGGCGGGCTGCGGACGGCCGGCCTGGTCACCGTGGCCGAACGGGCGACCACCGGACGGGCGCTGCCGGTGGCGCTGACGCCGTCCGGCCGCACGAAGCTGCACACGGCCGACGACCTGGTGGCCGAGGCCGAGGAGGAGATGCTCGGCGACCTGTCGGGCGACCAGCGGCGCTTCCTGGCCGGGCTGTTGCGCACCTGCGTCGGCAACCTGCTTGACGGCCGTCGTATAGTCGGAACCGACTAATAGGGAGCGACCAGTGCCACGCAAGATCCGCAACACACTCGCGCTGGCCCTGCTCGGCCTGCTGCTGGAACGCCCGATGCACCCGTACGAAATGGCGTCCACGCTGCGCGAGCGCTACAAGGACAGCAGCTTCAAGATCAACCCCGGCTCGCTCTACGACACCGTGGAGGCGCTGGCGAAGCACCGCTGGATCGAGCCCGTCGAGACGGTCCGGGACGGCAACCGGCCGGAGCGGACCGTCTACGCGCACACCGAGCTCGGCCGGCAGGAGTTCGTCGCGTGGCTCGACGAGCTGGTCCGCGAGCCGGTCGCGGAGTACCCGAAGTTCGTCGCGGCGGTGAGCTACCTCGGCGCGCTCGGCCCGGAGCGCGCCGCCGACGCGCTGGAGGAACGCGCGCGTCACCTCGCCGAACGCATCGAAGGCGCGGACACCGCGCTCGAGGAGACGGTCGGCAAAGGGGCGCCGCGGCTGTTCATGATCGAGGTCGAGTTCGTCCGGCACGCGTGGCAGGCCGAGCTCGAGTGGGCGCGTCGCACGGTCGCCGAAATCCGGTCCGGCTCCCTGCCGTGGCCCGAACACTTCTGAGGGGAAGACCGTGCTCGAAACCGAGGTCCTGATCGCCGGCGCCGGCCCGGCCGGCCTGCTGCTCGCCGCGGAGCTCGCGCTGGCCGGCGTGCGCACGACGGTCGTCGAACGCCATCCCGAGCGGCCGCCGCACTGCCGCGGGTTCAACCTCAACGCGCGCTCGCTCGACCTGCTCGCCCGGCGCGGGCTGGCCGGCGACCTGGTCGCCGAAGGCCACCAGGTGCCGCACGCGCCGGTCACGGGACTGCCCGGCCCCCTGCTGCTCGACGGCACGGCGACCGACCACCCGTTTTCGCTGGGCATCCCGCAGACGCGCGTCGAGGAGGTGCTGGAGGCGCGGGCGCTCGACCTCGGTGCCGAGCTGCTGCGGGGCCACGAGCTGCGGTCGTTCACGCAGTCGGCGGACGACGTCCTGGTCCACTGTGGACGGGAGATCCGGGCCCGGTACCTCGTGGGGTGCGACGGCGGGCGGAGCACCGTGCGCAAGCAGGCGGGGATCGGCTTCCCCGGTGTCGACGCACGGTGGTTCGCGCTGCTCGGCGACGTCGAATGCGAGCTGCCGTACGGGGTTTCGGCCGGTCCGGACGGCCGGACGGTGTTCGTCATCCCGCGGCCGGGGTACGTCCGGATCGTCGTCCGGGAGGACGAGCCACCGGCGGACAAGTACGCGCCGGTGCCGCTGTCGCTGCTCCAGGCGCAGGTCGACGCGGTGCTGGGCCGGCACGTCGAGCTGCGGGAACCGCGGTGGCTGACCCGGTTCGGCGACGCGGCGCGGCTGGCTTCGCGCTACCGGGAGGGCCGGGTCCTGCTGGCGGGCGACGCGGCGCACATCCACCCACCGGCGGGGGCGATCGGGGTCAACGTCGCGTTCGACGACAGTTTCAACCTGGGGTGGAAGCTGGCGGCGACGGTGCTCGGGACGGCGCCTCCCGGGCTTTTGAACACGTATCACGCCGAGCGGCACGCGGCGGGGGAACGGATCCTGGCGAACACGCGGGCCCAGGTGGCGGTGGAGGAGGCGGCGCCGGAGGAGCCGTGGGCCGACCTCCTGCGGCGGGTGGCCGCGCACCCGGCGGGGAACCGGGCGCTGGCGGAGATCGTCACCGGGTTGGACGCGTGTTACGAGCCGGGCGGGCACGCCTGGCTGGGGCGGATGGCGCCGGACGTGCCGTTGACGGTCGCGGGCCGCCCGACGCACCTGGCGGCGCTGCTGCATTCGGGACGGCCGGTGCTGGTGGATCTCGCCGGGAGGTTCGAGGATTGGGCTCCGGGAGTCCCGGTGGTGGCGGCTTCTTCGTCCACTTTGGACTTCGATGCGGTTTTGCTGCGGCCGGACGGGCATGTGGCTTGGGTCGGGGTGGCCGGGGCCGGGGATGCCGGACTGGCCGAGGCTGTCCGGCGGTGGGTCGGGGATGTTCCGGTGCCGGTTCACGCTTGAGCCCGGCGCCAAGTGTCGGGGGGGGGGGGGGGGGGGGGGGGGGGGGGGGGGGGGGGGGGGGTGTGGGGGGGGGGGGGGGGGGGGGGGGGGGGGGGGGGGGGGGGGGGGGGGGGGGGGGGGGGGGGGGGGGGGGGGGGGGGGGGGGGGGGGGGGGGGG
>NZ_JBVJON010000029.1:0-36150 GCF_055583145.1 Amycolatopsis sp. NPDC104819
CGGTCCCATTCCGAACCCGGAAGCTAAGCTTGACAGCGCCGATGGTACTGCAACCGAAGGGTTGTGGGAGAGTAGGACACCGCCGAACTTAACGAGCAGTTAGGCCCCGGTCGAGGACCAGTGATGGTTCTCCCGGGGCCTTTCTGCATGCCCGGAAACTGCCGGGCTAGCCGGCCCGCCGGCGCAGCAGGTAGGTGTCCATGATCCAGCCGTGCTCCTCACGAGCCTTCGCCCGCCGCTCGCGGATCTCCGAAGCCAGCTCCGCGGTCAGCGGACCCGAGATGAGGATCTCGTCGGGCGTGCCCACGTAGGCGCCCCAGAAGATCTCCAACCCGTCTGCGGCGAACCGGTCGAACGTCGTGTGCGCGTCCAGCAGGACGAAGACGTCGTCGACGTCCTCGGGCCAGCCCGACTGCAGTCGCCGGCCCGTGGTCAGCTGGACCGCGCGGCCGATCTGGTTCATCGTCGTCCGGTGCCGGGCCACCAGCGCCGAGATGCTGCTGATCCCCGGGATCACCTCGTACTCGAACTCGGCCTTCCCCCGCGCCAGCACCGCCTCGATCAACGCGATCGTGCTGTCGTAGAGCGACGGGTCGCCCCACACCAGGAACGCCCCGGTCTCGGCCGGCCCCAGCTCCGCGAGGATCAGCTCCTCGTACACCGCCGCCCGCGCCGCGTGCCAGTCGGCGACCGCGGCCCGGTAGTCGGCCGGTGTGCGGTCGCGCGGCGGGTCCTCCGCCAGCACCACCCGGTACCCCGGCCGCGTGACGAACCGGTCGAGGATCTCCTGCCGCAGCCGCACCAGATCGGCCTTCTCGGTGCCCTTGTCGAGCACGAAGAACACGTCGACGCGGTTGAGCCGGTCGATCGCCTGCACCGTCAGGTGGTCCGGGTCGCCGGCGCCGATCCCGATCGCGTAGAGCTTGCGCATGCCGCGAGTCTGACGGGACCCGATGGAGAACCCCTACCCCCAAGGGGTATAAAGGAAAGAGCACGAAGGGAGTTGCCGATGACCGAGACGACCTACTCCGTCGAAGGCATGACCTGCGGGCACTGCGCCAGCTCGGTCCGTGAAGAGGTCTCCGAGCTCAACGGTGTCCGGCAGGTCGAGGTCGACGTCGAGAGCGGCCGCGTGACCGTGACCAGCGACGTCCCGCTGGCGGCCGACGCCGTCGCCGCGGCGGTCACCGAGGCCGGCTACCGCCTGGTCGCGTGAGCCCGGCCGAGGTGACCACCGCGGAGCGCGTCGAGCTCGCCATCGGCGGGATGACGTGCGCGTCCTGCGCGGCCCGCGTCGAGCGCAAGCTCAACAAGGTCGGCGGAGTGACCGCGACGGTCAACTACGCGACCGAAAAAGCGCAGGTCAGCTACCCGAGCGAGCTGTCGGTCGACGATCTCAAGGCCGTGGTCGAAGCCGCCGGGTACTCCGCGCGGCTCCCGGAGCCGGAAGCGCCCGACGAGACGAGCACGCTGCGCAAACGTTTGCTGCTCTCCGCGGTGCTCACCGTCCCGTTGGTGGCGCTCGCGATGGTCCCCGCCTGGCAGTTCGACTACTGGCAGTGGGTCTCGCTGGTCCTCGCGGCCCCGGTCGTGACGTGGGGCGCGTGGCCGTTCCACCGCGCCGCCGCGGTGAACCTGCGGCACGTCACCGCCACCATGGACACGCTGATCTCACTCGGTGTCATCGCTTCGGTCGTGTGGTCGCTGTACGCGCTCTTCTTCGGCATGGCCGGCGAGATCGGCATGCGCCACGGCTTCGAGCTGATCAGCTCCGGCGCGGCCGGCGACAGCCTGTACTTCGAGGTCGCGGCGGCCGTGACCACGTTCATCCTGGCCGGCAGGTACTTCGAGGCCCGCTCCAAGCGCCGCGCCGGCGCTGCGCTGCGGGCGCTGATGGACCTCGGCGCGAAGGACGTCACAGTGCTTCGCGGCGGCGAAGAGCGCCTGGTCCCGATCACCGAGCTCAAGGTCGACGACGTCTTCGTGGCGCGGCCCGGTGAGAAGATCGCCACCGACGGCGTGGTCGTCGAAGGCGGCTCCGCGGTCGACACCGGGATGCTCACCGGTGAGTCCGTGCCGGTCGAGGTCGGGCCGGGTGACGGCGTCACCGGCGCCACCGTCAACGTCGGCGGGCGGCTGCTCGTGCGGGCCACCCGGGTCGGCGCGGACACGCGGCTGGCGCAGATGGCCCGGCTTGTCGAGGCGGCGCAGAACGGCAAGGCGGAGGTCCAGCGGCTCGCCGACCGGGTGTCGGCGGTGTTCGTGCCGGCCGTCGTCTTCGCCGCGCTCGCCACGCTGGTCGTCTGGCTGGCGACGGGCGGGCCGGAGGAGGCGGCGTTCACCGCGGCCGTGGCCGTGCTGATCATCGCGTGCCCGTGCGCGCTCGGCCTGGCGACCCCGACGGCATTGCTGGTCGGCACCGGCCGTGGCGCCCAGCTGGGCATCCTGATCAAGGGGCCCGAGGTGCTCGAGTCCACTCGCCGGGTCGACACCGTGGTGCTCGACAAGACCGGCACCGTCACCACCGGCCGGATGACGCTCGTCGAGGGCGACGGCGAGGTGCTGCGGCTCGCGGGCGCCGTCGAGGCCGCGTCCGAACACCCGATCGGCCGCGCGATCACCGACGCCGCCCGGGAGCGGTTCGGTGTGCTGCCCACCGTCACGGAGTTCCGCAGCACCGCCGGGGTCGGGGTGTCCGGCCTGGTCGAAGGCCGCACCGTGAGTGTCGGGCGCGCGCCGGGCGGCGAAGTGACGACGGTCGCCGTGACCTGGGACGGCGAGGTCCGCGGCACGCTGGCCGTCGCCGACACGATCAAGCCGACGTCCGCCCGGGCGGTCGCCGAGCTGCGCGAACTCGGGCTGACGCCGGTGCTGCTGACCGGCGACAACGAGGGAGTGGCGCGGGCGATCGCCGCCGAAGCGGGGATCGACGAGGTGATCGCGGGGGTGCTGCCCGAGGAGAAGGTCGCCGTCGTCCGGCGGCTGCAGGCCGAGGGACGCGTGGTGGCGATGGTCGGCGACGGCGTCAACGACGCGGCCGCGCTCGCCCAGGCCGACCTGGGCCTGGCGATGGGCACCGGCACCGACGCGGCGATCGAGGCGGGCGACCTGACGCTGGTCCGCGGCGACCTGCGCGCGGCGCCCGACGCGATCCGGCTGGCCCGCCGGACGCTGGCGACGATCAAGGGGAACCTGTTCTGGGCGTTCGCGTACAACGTGGCGGCGCTGCCCCTGGCGGCGCTCGGCCTGCTCAACCCGATGATCGCGGGCGCGGCGATGGCGTGCTCGTCGGCGTTCGTGGTGAGCAACAGCCTCCGGCTGCGCCGGTTCCGCTGACCCCCGCCGATACGTGGGGAGGGTATAGTCGACGTCGAGGGATGCCGACAACGGGACAGGTGGGCGATGACGGGTTACGGCACCGAGCGGGAGGCCTATCTCAAGCGCCTGCGCCGCATCGAGGGGCAGATCCGCGGGCTGCAGCGCATGGTCGAGCAGGACAAGTACTGCATCGACATCCTGACCCAGGTCTCGGCGGCGACGAAGGCGCTGCAGTCGTTCTCGCTGGAGCTGCTGGACGAGCACCTGGCAACGTGCGTGGTCCAGGCGGCGGCCAATGGCGGCGAAGAGGCGGATCTGAAGGTCCGCGAAGCCTCGGACGCGATCGCGCGGTTGGTGCGGTCCTAGGAGCGGCCTGGCTGTGCAGCGGCGCGAGAAGCGATCGGACGGCTGGTGGCTGAGGCGAGGAAAGTCCGCGAGTTCGAGCCTGGTCCCGCAGCCCGGTAGCTCGGCTGCCGCCTGGCTCGCGGGCCAGGCAACCCCCGACCGCCCAGCAGTTCCAGCCTCAAGGCCCCGCCCGCGTCTAACGCACCAGCACCGCCAAGGTCAGCCCGCCCGCGTTGGTCGTGAAGTGCACGACCACCGACGCCAGCACCCCGCGTCCCGTGTGGCGCCACCAGTGCAGGAAGATCCCCGCCACCCCCGCCGCCGCCATCGCGAGTACCTGCAGCACGACCACCGGTGTTGAGCCGAACACCGCGTGCACCGCCGCGTTGCGGCCGATCGCCAGTGCCGGGAGAAAATGCCAGAGGCCGAACAGGGCCGCCGCTCCCAGGATCGGGGGCCAGCGCCAACGGTCGTTGCTTGCTCCCAGCAGCGCCGGGAGGACTCCGCGGAACGCGATCTCCTCGATCAGGACCGTCCCGAACAGGATCCGGCCGCAGGTCAGCCACAGCAGCTGGCCGAAGTCGGGCGTGCCGACGCGGCCGTCCTGGTACACCGTGCGCAGCGCCGGCACCGCCAGCGCGATGCCGAACACCACCGCCACCAGCGCCGCTCCGGCCAGGCCCACCAGCAACGGCCGCCGGAACTCACCCAAGCCCAGGTCGCGCCACGAACAGCCCGCCGCGCGGCCCAGGGCGACCAGCACCAGCGCGGCCACCACTCCGCACACCGGGTACGCCCAGCCGGGCAGCACGCGGTTGGCCAGCGTGGTCGACGCGGCCAGCGTCACCACCGCCGCGAGCAGGGCGAACACCCGGAAGTACTGCGAAACTCTGGCCAAGCACTCAGCCTACGGCGTCCGACAGGTCGTCCGCCGGTGATCGTCGCTGGACCGGGACTCTCTTCGACATCGGGAGCGTGGCTTCGGGGTCGAACGGCGCCGGCTGTTCGTCGAGCGCGACGGCCGCTTCGGCCAGCAGATCACGGCAGCCGGTGAGGCTCGCGTGGAGCTTGTCGCGGACCTCGGTGAGGGCCGCGACCTCGCGTTCCGCGGCGCCGACCAGCGTTTCGCCGCGGCTGGTCGCGTCCGCGACCAGCCGGTCCGCCTTCGCCCGGGCGGCCGCTTCCTGCTCGGCCAGTTCACGCATCGCGTCCGCGCGGCGGATCGTCATCGCGCGCGTGTGATCCTCTTCCTGCTGCGCGCGGCGATGCGCCGCGGCTTCGTCCAGCTCACGGCGACGCTGTTCGGCCGCCCGCACGAACTCCTCGTGCTCCACCCGGCGGCGCTCGCCCTCGGCCTCGGCCTCGGCGACCAGCGTGCGTTCCTTCTCGGTGAGCCGGACCGCCTCGCGCTCGGCCTCGAGCCGGATCCGTTCGGCGTTTTCCGTTGCGCGCGCGGTGATTTCGGTCGCTTCCTCGCGGGTGAGCTCGATCATCCGGCGCGAGCGCTCCTGCAGCGCGTCCGGCTCGATCGGGGTCCGGCTGATCCGGTCGATCTTCACCCGGAGCTCACGGTTGCCCTCCGTGAGCGACTCCGCGCGCCGCCGCGCCGAGTCGCGTTCGGCGGTGAGTCTTTGGATCTCGGCTTCGGCCCACTCGACGTATTCGACGACCTGCGCGCGATGAAAACCGCGCCACGCCAGGTCGAATCCGGGCCGCGTGCGCGCCACGTCCTCGCCACCGCCGGGGGCCATGCCACACCTCCGAATTGGATGGTTTCTCCTCGGCCGCACGTTTTCCTTGCGGTGCCGGGGATTTCCGTGTGCACCCCAGTGTGCCGCAAACCCGGCCCCGCGCGCCGCCCGGGCGGGTGATCATTCGTCGAGCGGTTCCCCGGGACCGGTGGACGTGCTCCGGACGCCGGGCAGTTCGGCGAGCTCGGCGGCCAGGTCGTAAAGATCACCACGGCCGTCGAGGCGCATGGTCACGACCGCGATCCGTTGCCCCTCTTCGGAAAGAGACTCGTGGTCGACGTCGACGTGCTGCACGCTCCAGCCTCGCCCGGTGCAGGCGGCGAGCGCGGCGCGCAGCACACCGTGGCCGTCGAGGTAACTCAGCTGGATCACCGGTGGCTCGCGGCGGTGGCGGACGACGAACCGCTGCAACGGCGGAAAGCCCCTTGTCACCACGAAGTGCCCGATCGTCGTGGCGACCGCGAGCACCGGCAGCCCGGCGCCGCACGCCGTGCCGACCGCGGCGGTGAGCCAGATCGTCGCCGCCGTCGTCAGGCCGCGCACGGCGTCGCGGCGGACGAAGATCAGCCCGCCGCCGATGAAGCCGATGCCGGACACGATCTGCGCGGCGATGCGCGACGGGTCGAGCGCGACGTGGTCGGTGCCGAGCAGGTCGGCGAAGCCGTACTTCGACACCAGCATGAACACGGCCGAGCCGACGCCGACCAGGCTGTGCGTCCGCAGGCCGGCGGCCTTCATGCCGGCCTCGCGCTCGAGCCCGATCGCGACGCTCAGCACCAGCGCGAGCAGGACCGGCGGCAGCAGCTCCCACTGCGCCGAGGTGGACCACAGTGTGGGCAAGATCATCCTCCCTGCCTTCCCCGGCGGGCGGCGCGCAGGGCCGCCACCTGGGGATATCGAGCCGACAGGAGGTGATCGTGCCAGGGCGGGACGCGCGCCGCCGCAGGAGTGGACGGCGTCAGCCGCCGGGCGGGGTCACCGTCAGCAGCGCGGCCAGCGCGAGGACCACGACGCTGAGCACGACCTCCACCGCGACCGCCTGCCGAAGCTTGCGCAGGCTCGTCGTCACGGTCTTCGTGCTGCCCTCTTCCGGCCCGGTCAGCCCGCGGCGCACCGCGCGACGCGACCGGCTCGCCACCGCCAGCAGCGCCGCGAAGCCGGCGATCTTCAGCAGCACCAGCAGGCCGAACGTGCTGGTCCAGAGGGTGGACAGGGACGGCATGATGCGCAGCGCGAGCACCGCGCCGCTGATCGCGATCGCCGTGACCGAGCCGGCCGCGAGGCGCGAGAACTTGTCCGCGACCGGCACCAGGTCCTCGCCGGGCGCCGGCCGGTACAGGCCGAGCGCGAGCTGGACCAGGCCGCCCGCCCAGATCGCGATCGCGCCGAAGTGCACGAGGTCCGCGGTCACCGAGACGAACATGATGGGGTCGGTGACCGGGTGGCCGGTGGCCGAGAACGTCAGCAGCACCAGGAAGCCGGTCACCATCAGGAGGTTTTCGTAGCGGGCGCGCAGGCGGTCGGGCAGGCCGGGCCGCAGCAGGCGGGGCAGCAGCACAGTCAGTGCCGCGACCGCGGCCAGCCGCAGGAGCAGCAGCTTCCCGTAGGCGACGCGCAGCGTGTCCGCCAGCAGCCCGGGGTCGGTCACGGCACCGAGGCCGCGCCCGGCCGCGTACGGGCCTTGCAGCAGGAAGGTCGCCACCGTGGTCACCACGACCAGGCCGGCGCCCCAGTGCAGCAGCCGCCGCGCGCGGGGGTCGGTGCGGGCCGCCGGGCGGCACAGCACCACGAACGCGAGGCCGCCGAGCAGCACGACCCCGAGATAGGCCAGCCAGCGCACCGCCGTCGACACGGTGTTGACGCCGGCGTCGGTGCCGGTCGCCGCGGACACCGCGCCCGCCGACGTCACCAGCGGCCCGGTGCCGAGGACAAACGCGAACGTGCCGCGCACCGGGTGGGAGTCGGCCGAGACGAACGCGTATTCGACGAGGTAGGAGCCGTCCGGCAGGTTCGGCTCCAGCCGCACGGCGACCTGCTCGGCGACGTCGCCGGGCTGGAACACCGGCCCGGACTCGACCTCGCGGCCGCTCAGGTCGACGACCTTGATCGACCCGGGCTGGATGCCGATGTTCTCCGAGAGGGTGACCGACACCAGGGGCGGCGCCGCGCTCAGGCGGGCGCCGTCCCCGGGGGTCGACGAGATGATCTCGACGTGGGCCGAAGCCGGGGTGGCGCCGAGCACCAGCCAGCCGATGAGGAAGGCCAGCAGGGCCAGCGCGCGCTTCACGACGCGGCGAGCGCCGGCTGCTGGTGCTTCGGCAGGCCGCAGGTGCAGCCGGTCAGCTCGTGCTCGGCGACCGAGGCCCGCCGGTGCAGGATCATCGCCACGATCATCGGGATGGTGACGATCGTGTTGTAGAACAGGTGCAGCTCCACCCGCGGCACGAGCAGCTGGATGATGCTCGTCGGCACCTTCTGCCCGGCCAGGCGCCAGCCCGACTGCGCCTGGATGAACAGCAGCAGGTGCTCGATGTGGTGCCAGAACTGGATGCCCAGCGCGAGGTTCCACCATTGCCGCGAGCGCCCGGCGAAGCCGTGCCGCAGCACCCACAGGAACACCAGCATCACCAGCGCGTAGCCGTAGTGCAGCCACTCCTGGGAGATCAGCCACGGGAAGGGCATGCCCAGG
This sequence comes from Amycolatopsis sp. NPDC104819, assembly GCF_055583145.1. NCBI lineage: Bacteria > Bacillati > Actinomycetota > Actinomycetes > Pseudonocardiales > Pseudonocardiaceae > Amycolatopsis > Amycolatopsis sp. NPDC104819. The sequence continues at coordinate 8,104 of NZ_JBVJON010000029.1, forward strand.
ACGCCGCGCGCGTCCGGGGTCTTCCAGCCCAGCACGTAGATCTGGAACGCCTGCACGACGTGCTCGGCCCAGTGCCCGATCACGATCACCATGAACACCGTGAGGGCCCGGTTGTGGTACTTCCCGTTCAACGTCCCCAGGAAGCCGGCCGGCCGAACGAACTCGGAGGTCGACATGTACTTGCTCCTTCTCGAAGACCGAAAAGTCGGCTTCCTCGAAGATAGGTGGCCGGGGCCCCGATCCGGTTACTCCAGATTGCCCAATTACGCGGAACCGGTCGTCACCCGGGGTGGGTGGCGACCGTTTCCGTGGTGACGAGGGGTCAGTGCATCGCCAGGCCGTCTTCGATCTCCGGCTTCGGCGGGATCCGGAACAGCTTGGTGAACAGCTCGAGGTGCTCGAACTCGCCCTCGATCCGGACGCGGCCGGTCGCCATCGCCTCGGCCGCGGTCAGGTTGCCGTTGACCAGGTCGATCAGCTCCGGCCCCTGCGGCTCGATGACCAGGTCCGCGGCCGGGTGGTCGCCGCCGCTCACCTTGAGCGTGCCGTCTTCCACCATCGCGTGGATGATCAGCGAGTCGCTGTGGCGCAGCACGTAGGTCACGTGGACGCCGCGCGCGGCCTCCTCCTGGAACGTCGCGTAGAGCGAGAGGATCGCGGCGTCGTTGGTGAAGACGTCGCCGTCGGTCGGGTAGCCGAGCGAACGCGCGCCCCAGAGGCCGAGGTCCAGCATGATGTGGTCGAGCTCGCTGCCGTACTCGGTGAGCTCGTAGACCAGGCCGGCGTCGAGCTGCGGGAGCACCCGGCGCCGGACGACCCCGGCCTGCTCCAGCTCGTTCAGCCGCGAGGACAGGATGCTCGCCGGGATCCGGGGGAGCCCGAGCTGCAGGTCGGTGTAGCGTTTCGGGCCGAGCATCAGGTCGCGGATGACGAGCATGGACCAACGCTCGCCGATGATCTCGAGAGCACGGGCCAAACCGCAGAACTGGCCGTAGGTGCGAGTGGTCGTCATACTCGATCCTCACTTGGTCTCGGGGTACGGGCCGGGCGGGAGCCCGCGCACTGCCCTTCGCGATCCAGAGTGACGAAGCACCGGCGACGGCGACCAGTGCGCTACACCCGGTTCAAACGTGTGTTTCCCACGAAAAGTCGTGCGTTTTGCACGTCCGCTTCCGTGGACGGCGCACTGGCCGCAGGTCGGGGCCACGGAGAAGAATCCAGGTTCTCGGATCGCGCGCACCGGAAACTGGAGTGCAGATGAGCGGATCAGCCGTCCAGCCCGCCCCGCTTCCCCGGCGAGCCGAGGCCCCGCCCGCCGGGACCCCGGTACTCGCCTTCAAGCGCCACCTCCGTGCCGAGGTGTCCGCCGGCAAGGGGGCGTACCTCTTTTCCGAGCAAGGGGTCATCGCGATGCGCGGCGCGCGGATCGAGTCGCTCGCGCCGCTGCTGGACGGCACCCGGGAGCTGCGGGAGGTGCTGCGGGCCCGGCCCGACGGCATGGCGCCGGAAGAGGTCGCCGCGATCGTGGCCGAGCTGCTGAACGCGGGCCTGGTGTCCGTCCGCCCGGCGCCCGAACCGGCCGCCGACGAGCGCGAGCTGGCCTACTGGGACGCCTGCGGCATCGACGCGGCCTCGGTCGCCACGCGCGCCACCGGCTCCGGGGTCCGGCTGGTCTCCGTCGGCGAAGACGTCGACACGGGCCCGGTCGAGCGCGCGCTGGCCGACGCCGCCCTCGAGATCGCCCCGCCCGGGTCGGCGCCCGAAGAGGTGGACCTGAGCATCGTGCTGTGCACCGACTACCTCGACCCGCGGCTGGGCGAACTCGACGCAGAGCACCGGCGGACCGGCCGGCCGTGGCTGCTGGCCCGGCCGTTCGCCGCGCAGGTGTGGATCGGGCCGGTGCTGCGGCCCGGCGAGTCGGCGTGCTGGCACTGCCTGACCAGCCGCCTGTGGGGGCACCGGCACGCGGAGGCGTGCGCCCAGGAGCTGCTCGGCCACGAAGGCCCGGCGCGCCGGCCCGCCGTGGCCCTGCCGTCGCTGACCGCCGCGGCGGCGCACCTGATCGCGCTCGAGGCGCGGAAGTGGCTGGCCGGCTACCGCCACGGCGGCCAGGACAGCGTCTGGGTGCTCGACACACTCGACCTGCAGGGCAAGCTGCACGAGCTCCGGCGCCGGCCGCAGTGCGCCGGCTGCGGCGACACGTCGCTGATGGCCGCGCAGGCGGCCCGGCCGATCCGGCTGGAGCCGGCGCGCAAGACGACGTCGAGCGGCGGCGGGCACCGCACCGCCACCCCCGCGCAGACGCTCGAGCGTTACGGGCACCTGGTCAGCCCGATCACCGGCATCATCAAGGAGATCCGGCGCGACCCGGGTGCGCCGCCGTTCGTCAACGCCTACCGGTCCGGGTTCAACGTGGCGCGCGGGATGACCGGGATGGCCGGCATGCAGGCCGGGCTGCGCACCGAGAACGGCGGCAAGGGGGTCGGCCCGATCGACGCCGAGGTCGGCGCCCTCTGCGAGGCCGCGGAACGCTTCTCCGGCAACTTCCAGGGTGACGAGCTGCGCGTCCGGGCGTCGATGGACGAGCTGGGCGCCGAGGCGGTGCACCCCAACGACTGCATGCTCTTCGCCGAGCGCCAGTACCGCGAGCGGGCCGCCTGGAACGCCGCGCACGGGACGTTCCAGCACGTCGGCGACCGGTTCGACCCGTCGGCTCCGGTGGACTGGACCCCGGTCTGGTCGCTGGCCGGCCGCCGCCGGCTGCTGCCCACCGGCTTCCTGTACTACGGCACGCCGTCGCGGTGCGGTCTCCGCGGGATCTACGCCGACTCCAACGGCGCGGCCGCCGGCAGCAGCCTCGAGGACGCCATCCTGCAGGGCACGCTCGAGCTGATCGAACGCGACGCCGTCGCGCTGTGGTGGTACAACCGCACACCGGTGGCCGGGGTGGACCTCGGCTCCTTCGGCGACAGCTGGCTGGACGAGACGGCGGGGCACTACGCCGCCATCGGCCGGCAGCTGTGGGTGCTGGACGTGACCTCCGACCTCGGGGTGCCGGTGTTCGTCGCGCTGTCCCGCCGGACCGACGGCCCGCACGAGCACATCATGTTCGGCTTCGGCGCCCACCTCGACCCGCGGACCGCACTGCGGCGCGCGGTCACCGAGCTGAACCAGATGCTGCCCGCCCTGCTTTCGCAGGGGCACGGCTTCGACGACCCGGACGCGGCCCGCTGGCTGGAATACGCGACCGTCGCCAACCAGCCGTACCTGCGGCCGGCCGCCGGGCAGCGGATGCGGACCATGGCGGACTTCCCTTTTGTGCACCGCATGGACGTGCGCGACGACGTCCTGGCGCTCGAGCGCGTCCTGGCCGCCGCGGGCACCGAGCTGCTCGTGCTCGACCAGAGCCGGCCCGACCTCGGGCTGCCCGTGGTCAAGGTGCTGGCGCCGGGGTTGCGCCCGTTCTGGGCCCGGTACGCGCCCGGCCGGCTGTTCGACGTCCCGGTGCGGCTGGGCCGGCTGGCGGAACCGACGCCGTACGAGCGGCTCAACCCGTTCCCGATGTTCCTCTAGCACACTGTGTGCGTCGAACGACGAACCCGTCGTGAACATAGGAGTTGTGTTGACTGCCGAGAGCCCGGGAGGGCACGCCGAGACGGTCCGGCTGTGGTCGCTGACCGAGGACACGCTGCTCGAGGCCGGTGACGACGGGTCACTCGTCGCGATCACCTGGTGGGGTGAGTACGAGTTCCCGGACACCGCCGACGGCGTCCGGGAGGCACTTGGCCGGCTGGCCCTGGGCCCGGTGTCGATGGCCAACCTGGCGGTTTCCAGTGGCGAGCGCGGCGACGCGTGGCACTGGTCGCTGCGGAAGGTGCTCGCCCGGCTGTCCGGCTCGGTGGTGCACTCCCTCGCCTCCGAAGACGGCCTCGGGCCGCTGCTGTCGGCGATCCCCGTGACGCAGTCCCCGGCGTTCCAGGAGAGCCCGCTGCCGGCGGGGCGGCAGGTCCGGCTGTCCCGCCTCACCGCGTTGCGGGCCGAGGACGGCGCGCTGCTGGCGGAGTCGCCCGGAGCGCCGTACAAGGTGGCGCTGCTGCGGCCGCCCGCGGTGCTGGTCGCCTCCGCGCTCGCCGCGCCGAAGACCGTCGAGCAGCTGACCGAGACCAGCGGGCTGGCCGCGCCGGTGGTGGCCGCGGTGGTCGAGTTCCTCGTCGCCGCCGGGGTGGTGCTGCTCGCCGACGCCCACGGCGGGTTCGCCGAGTTCGGCGACCCGGAGACCGCGACCTGGTCGCACCCGGACCTGATGTTCCACTCGCGCAGCCGGACCTGGTTGCGGACCACGCTCCAGGAGGCCGGCGAGCAGCAGCCGGTGGTCAAGCCCGGCACCGGCGGGCCCACGTTCCCGCTGCACCGGCCGGACCCGGCCGTCCTGGCGGCGGAGGACCCGACGCTGACGACGCTGCTGGAAGGCGACCACAGCTGCCCGGAGTTCGGCGACCGGACCCTCGAGGCCCGGCAGCTCGGCGAGTTCCTGTTCCGCTCCGCGCGGGTCCGCTCGATCGGGCCGGCGCATCTGCCCGGCGGGCCGTCGCACGAAGCGTCCCAGCGGCCCTACTTCAGCGTGGCCTGCCTGTACGAGCTGGAGATCTACGTCGGGGTCAACCGCTGCGCCGACCTCGCCCGCGGCATCTACCACTACGACCCGCAGTGGCACACGCTCACGCTCATCAACGACGACTCGGGTGTCCTCGACGCGCTGCTGGACATGGCGATGATCGCGGCGGGCAGCCACCGCCGCCCGTCGGCGCTGCTGACGATGACCGCGCGGATGTCCCGGCTCGCGTGGGCGCTCGGCGGCGCCGCGTACGCGACGACGTTGCTGCACCTCGGCGCGCTCCAGCAGGTGTTCTACCTGTCGGCGAAGGCGATGGGACTGGCCGCGCACGCGGTGCCGGTGGACGCCGGCGACCGCGTCGACCGGGCGCTCAAGCTCGAGTGGCCGGCCGAAGTCAGCGTCGGCGAGTGCGTGCTGGACTTCCCCGGCTGACGTCCGGCCGCCCGAAATACCCCATCGCGGCGATCTGAGAAACCCCGCTCCGGCTGATAGATTGCAGTACTGGGGCTCGGCGCGTTTCTGGGGAGGCGCTGCGTGACAACAACTGCGCGACTGCACGAGGTAAGACTCCGGCCTGCGTTCGTGCCGCCGCGAGAGGCAGTTCGCTCCGGTCCGCGGCCGGACGCGGCCGGGCGGCCGCGCGACGACGACTTCCCGGTCCGGTTCGTGCGCGGGGTGCACACGGCCGTCTGCGTCGGCGTCGGCCTGCTCGGCCTGCTGGACCCGCTGCGGGCGACCCGGTCGTGGCCGGCGGCGGCCGTGGCGTGCGTCTGCGCCGTCGCGCTGATCCTGGTGCACCTGGCCTGGTTCGGGTACGGGCGCGGCCGGGCGCGTGGCCTCTCACTGGTGCTGCAGGCCGTGCTGGGCTCAGTGCCGGTGCTGTACTTCGGCGCCGAGTGGAGCGTGCTCGGCTGCTTCTTCCTCGGCAGCGTCCTGCTGGTGGCCAAGCCGCTCGTCTCGGTGCCGCTGCTCGTGGTCGTCCCGGGCGGGATCGGCGTGCTCATCGCGGAGGTGGGGACATCGGAGGCGGCCGTCGCGAACGGCCTGCACGCGACGGCGTTCACGGCCGCCGCCGCGGCGGCCCTGTTCGGCCTTTCGTGGTCGGCCCTGCTGGCCGCCGAACGCGAGGCCAGCCGGCGTGCGCTGACCGCGCGGGTGGTCGCCGAGGAGCGGAAACGGTTCGCCCAGGACACGCACGACCTGCTCGGGCTGAGCCTGTCCGCCATCACCCTCAAGGTCGAGCTGGTCCGGAAGCTCGTCGAGACCAAGCCGGAGCTGGCACAGCACGAGCTCACCGAGCTGGTCACCATGTCCCGCGAGGCGCTCGCGGACGTGCGGTCGGTGGCGGCCGGGAAGCGGGACCTCTGTCTGGCGGACGAGATCCGGGCGGCGGCCGCGCTGCTGGAGACGGCCGGGGCGAAGGTGCGTCTCGGCCAGAAGCTGCCGGAACACCTCCCCGAGCCGGTCGCCACGACCTTCGCCACAGTCCTGCGAGAAAGCGCTACCAACGTGGTGCGCCACAGCAAAGCGACGTGGTGCGAAGTCACGCTCGGGGTCACGAGGGGTGAAGCGTGGCTACGCGTGGCGAACGACGGCGTCACGAACGACGGTGTCGTGCCGGGCGGAACCGGCGACGACGGTGGGGAACACGGTGCGGGACTGCGGAACCTGGCCAACCGCGTCCGGCACGTCGGCGGTGAGCTCGTGGCGGGCGCGCAGCCCGGCGGCCGGCACGTGCTGCGCGCGGCCGTGCCGCTGGAGCCGTTCGTGCGGCGCCGGCGGGATCACCCGGTCTGGGTGCCGCTCAGAGCCATTCGGCGTCGGTGGCGATCCGGATCGCGTGCACGCGGTTGCGCGCGTTGAGCTTCGTGACCGACGCCGCCAGGTAGTTGCGGACGGTGCCGGGGGACAGGAAGAGGTCCGCGGCGATGTCGGCGACGTTGCGCCCGCGTGCGGCGAGGGCGAGGATTTCCAGCTCCCGCGGGGTCAGCGGGCAGTCGTCGGCCTCCCACGCCGACAGCGCGAGCTCGCTGTCGATGACGCGCCGGCCGATCGCGACCGAGCGCACGGCGTTGGCGAGCTTGTCCGACGGGGCGTCCTTGAGCAGGAACCCGTTCACCTTCGCGTCGAGCGCGCGGCGGACCGTGCCGGGGCGGCCCAGGCTGGTCAGGATCAGGGTGTGGCACTCGGGCAGGTGCTCGTGGATCTCGGTGGCCGCGGTCAGCCCGTCCTTGCCCGGGAGGTCGATGTCGATGACGGCGACGTCGGGGCGGGTCGACTTGGCGGCGGGCAGGATTTCGTCCCCGGAGTCCACCTCGGCGACGACCTCGATGTCGGACTCCAGGCTCAGCAAGGCAACCAGGGCTCCGCGGACCATGTCCATGTCTTCGGCTAGCAGAACCTTGATCACGTTGTTCCTCGCATCCCCCAGCCGAGTCAATTCCCGTTCGGAATTGTACGCCATACAACGTTGTCGCCCGAGGTTTCGCCGATCGGCCGGACGGGTGCGAGTAGCACCGCCGCGCCTTCCGCGACGGCAATTCCACCGTCGCGCAGTGTCGCTTGTGGTGGGTGGTCGCCCGTCCGGTCCCCCGGCAGCGGCGAAGGGCACCTTCCCGCCCGTGCTGCGAGGAAAGTGCCCTTCGGGGCGTGGGGGAACCTAGACGGCGACCGGACGCCGGGCCGGGGCGTGGCGCAGGTCGGGCAGCGCCAGCAGGACCGGCGGGTCGAACCCGTGCCGCGGCCGCAGCCGGACGTCGACCAGGCTCGCGGCGACGTCGCGGTGCACGGTCACCGGGCCGGAGAGCCCGGTCATCGGCCGCGGGCCGGTTTCGTCCTGCGGGCACGAGCCGTAGGCGTGCGCCATCACGTACCACGAGCCCACGGGCACGTCGGTCAGCGTGTACTGGCCCGCTCCCATGAGGATCGTGTACGCGGCGGGCGCGCCTTCGGCGATCTTGGCCGAGAAGAGGCCGACGAACACCGGCCCCGTCTGTACCGCGGGCGGGTGCCAGAGGTGCCCGCGCACCGTCCGGCCGGACGCCGTCACGCCGTCCCGCTCGGGAATCTCCGGCTGCCGGCCGCGAAGCTGCCGGTAGCCCCGCGGGGAGTGGCCCACGCTGCCGCTGAAGCGGGCGCTGAACGTCCCCACGCTGTTGTAACCGACCTGGTGGCTGATATCGGCCACGGAGGTCCCCGTGGTCGCCAGCAGCCGCTTGGCTTCGGCCAGCCGCAGGGCGGACAGGAACCGCCCCGGCGACAGCCCGGTCACCCGCAGGAAGACGCGGGTGAAGTGGAACTTGCTGAACATCGCGGCCCGGGCGAGGTCGTCGATGGTGAGGCGTTCGCCCAGGTTGTCCCGCATGGTCATGATGGCGCGTGCCACGGCCTGCCGCGCGATGTCATCCATGGTGGCCGTCCCTCCGCTCGCCGGTGCCTGCCGGACGCGTTCCCCAGTGAAGCGCGATCGACGGTGGCAAATGTTGGTATGCCAGAACTGTAGAACCGGAGGCGTCTACTTCTTAAGTGCTCAGTGCACCGTTGCGAATGGATTTCACAGGGTGCGGACATGCGTTTTGCACATGCCCCGGCCCGGGGTGTTCGGCGGGGGGTGAGCGGGTATGCATTCGTCATGTGCGAGGGGTGCGGCGTACGCGCTGCGCACTCGTTCGATCGCGCAAAGTGACGAAATTACCCTTTTCGGGCCCGGAATGTGCCCTCTGCTGGCCCGTTCGGCCCTGTGGTCGGCGACACACGGAGTAGGCATAAAACACGGTGCTCCGATGACGCGGGCACTGGCTCCGGAACACCCTGTGGCGGACTATTTAAGTCACGTGAAGCATTCTTCTTCGCCACTGGGAGTCCATAAATGTCCGCACAGCTTTCCGCTGATGTCCGCGCCCTTTTCGCCGAGTTCGGTATCGAGACCGAAAAGGTTGTCGCGATCAAATCCGGCCTCGTGATCGACCGCTTCGACCTGCCGGCGGGTTCGGCCCCCGTCCGCGACACGATCGGCTTCACCGGCGCCGACGTGCCGTACGAGGTGGAGCTGGCAGCCTGACTGGTATGGACCAGTATTCGTGCTGGTCCGCTCCGTGGTGAGCCGGTCATCGAGGACGCTCCGGCGTCCCGGTGGCCGGCTCGTTCGCGTTCCGGCCACTCACTGCCGGTGCCCATGGAAAAGTTTTTACCGTCTGTTTGCAAACGTTCTCTTTCCTCACGTCGGGTAGTCGGCTGACTGCCGGTCGGCGCACCCAGCGTGGTTTTCGGGCTTCTCGCTGTGCTTTTCCTGGCGACCCCCGATCGGGTGAACCAGTAACTCGTTTCAAATGTTTAACTGTGTTTTCTGGGGACTGGGGAGTTCGTGAAGGCGGAGGCGCTTCGTGATCAAAGTGCTCGTAGCCGAAGACATGCACATCGTCCGCGGCGCGCTCGTCGCGCTGCTGCGCCTGGAGCCCGACATAGACGTCGTGGCCGAGGTGGCCTCCGGGCCGGAGATCCTGCCCGCGGCGCGCTCCGCGGCCGTCGACGTGGCGATCATCGACATCGACCTGCCGGGCAAGGATGGCATCACCGTGGCCGGTGAGCTGCACGAGCAGCTGCCCGAGTGCCACACGCTGATCCTGACCAGCCTGGGGCGGCCCGGGACGCTCAGGCGGGCGCTGGACGCCAAGGTGGGCGGGTTCCTGCTCAAGGACGCGCCCCCGGACAAGCTCGCCAACGCCGTGCGCGGAGTGGTGGCCGGCCGCCGCATGGTGGACGGCGACCTCGCGCTGGCCGCGTGGGACAGCGCCGACTGCCCGCTGACCGCCCGTGAGCTCGACGTGCTGCGCATGACCTCGCAGGGGTACGGGACGGTCGAGGTGGCCGCCCGGCTGTACCTGTCCGCGGGCACGGTCCGCAACTACCTCACGACGGTGGTCGCCAAGCTGGGCGCGCGCAACCGGGTGGATGCGATCAGGCTTGCCCGGGAGTCGGGCTGGCTCTGACGGCTTTCAGGCCCGGTCGGTTGGATCGGCCGGGCCTGGCCGGGCGGGGGCGGCCGCGGGTTTGACTCGGGCTGGGCCTGGTCGGGCGGGCTTGGTCAGCCGGTGGCGGCCGCCGCCGGATTTGGCTGGGGCTGGGGCTGGTCGGACCCGGCCGCCGGACTCGACCGCGCCGAGGCCCGGTCAGACCGGGACGACCGCGCGCAGGCGGAACCGTCCGCCCGACTCGACCCCCGCCGTCAGCTCGCCCCCCAGACCCGACACGCGGTGGGACAGGTTGCCGATCCCACTGCCCGACGGGCCGCCACCCGAGCCGTTGCCGTTGCCGTTGCCGGACGACGGGTTCGCAGGCCGGGCGGGTGGCTCCTGGTCCTCCTCGGTCACACCGTCGTTGACGATGTCGAGCGTGACGCCCTCGTCCGTGCGGCGGATCGCGATCTCGCAGGTCTCGACCCGGCTGTGCCGGAGCACGTTGGTGACACCCTCGCGCAGCACCACGGCCAGCACCGTGCGCACCGGGGCCGGGAGCTCGTCTTGAATCATCTCCATCTGGACCCGGACGTCGGCCGCCGCGAGCACCGAGCGGGCCGAGCGGGTCTCGCTGTCCAGGGACAGCTCGCGGTAGCCGCTGGCCACCGAGCGTACGTCCGACAGGGCCTGCCTGGTCAGGCCCAGGATCTCGACCAGCTCCTCGGTCGCCCGGTCGCGGTCCAGTGGCAGGACCCGGGCGGTGAGCTCGCTCTTCAGCGCGATCGCCGAGAGGCTCATCCCGAGCAGGTCGTGCAGGTCGCGGGCGAACCGCAGCCGTTCCTCGGCGACCGCCATCTCGGCCAGCCGGCGCCGGCTGTGGTCCAGCTCGGCGGCCAGGCGGACCAGCCAGAGCATGGCGAACACGATCAGGCCGCCCACCACCGTGCCGATCGAGAACTTGACCGCGTACAGGGCTCCTTGCCCGGCCTGGCCGGCGATGTACTGCAGCCACAGGTAGACGCCGGTGTTGGCGGCGAACAGCAGCCAGCCCGCGGTCGGCGGCAGGACCAGCAGCCCGCAGCCCATGAGCAGGGACGGCAGGCTCGCCCAGTCGTGCTGCAGTGGCAGCAGCGGCAGGTAGATCAGGCAGGCCTGCACGAACAGCATCGCGACGCTCTGCGCCGAGCGCAGCCGGGTGGCCGGCCGGTTGAAGTAGGCGAACTGCAGGGTCAGCAACGCCGCCACGGAGCCCGTGACCAGCGCGATGTGCCACGGGTTCGACGTCAGCAGCAGTTCGTGCAACACGGCCGCCAGGCCGAGGAGGGTGAAGGCGACCGGCAGCAGCCGCCGGACCTGCCGCGACTCGGCCTGGTTCCGCTCGTCGCGGTCGCCGGCCGGCACCACCGGCTCCACGGTCTCCGGCAGGGGCAGCTCGACCCGCAGGCGGAACCGGCCGTCGTCGCCGAGCCCGGTGGTCACCGACCCACCCAGCGCGGCGACCTCGGCCGGGAGGCGGGCGAGCAGGTCGGACTCGTCGGGCAGCTCGGCGGGGTCGACGCCGTCGCTGACGATCGCCAGGCTGACCTGCCCGCGGTGCCGCCGGACCTCGATCTCGCAGTGCTCCACCTCGCCGAGCCGCAGGACGTTGGTGACGCCCTCCCGCAGCACCTTCGCCAGCAGCGTGCGGGCCTGGACCGGCAGCTCGCCCTGGTCCAGGTGGATCCGCACGGCGATGTCGGACGCGGTCAGCAGGGACTGGGCGGTGCGGAACTCCTTCTCCAGCGACAGCTCGCGGTAACCGTGGGACACGGCCCGGACGTCGGAGAGCGTGCGCTGGGCCGTGGCCGTCATCTCGGTGAGCGCGGCCTGGGCCTGGTCGCTCGACTTCCGCAGCAGGCGGTGCACCAGCTCACCCTTGAGGGCGATGGCCGACAGGCTGATGCCGAGCAGGTCGTGCAGGTCCCGCGCGAAGACGAGCCGCTGTTCGGCGACCGCCCGCTGGGCCAGTTCGGCGCGGGCCCGGTGCAGTTCCCTGATCGACCGGGCCAGCCGCGTGAGCAGCGCGAACGCCAGGCTGTAGAAGATCGCGCCGGCGACCGTGTACACCGCCAGCAGCGGGGGGTCGTACAGCAGCTCGACCCAGGTCAGGGCGCCGATGTTGAGGACGAACAGCGGCCAGGCGAACCGCGGCGGCAGCACCAGCAGGACCGCGCCGCCGAAGAACACCGGCATCGCGACCCAGAGGGCGTCGAACGTCAGGACCGGCAGGTAGCCCAGCACGGCCAGGACGATCAGCAGCAGCCGGCTCGTCGTGGAGCCGAGCCGGACCGACGGCCGACTGTAGTAGAGCAGCTGCACGGCCAGGAGCACGACGACCGCGGCGACCGCGTAGGCCGTCTCGAGCCGGGTGAACGGCAACGGCAGGATCGCGGCCAGCAGCTGGAAGCCGAAACTCGCGACGATCACCGTGATCATGGCGGCGGCGAGGTAGGCCGCCAGCTTCGGGCGCCGGTCGACGCTGCTGGTGCCCCTGGCCTCGGCGACGGCGGAGCGGCTGGACTCAGGGTCGAGTGCGGCTACCGGAGACATGTGCGGCGACCCTCCGGCAAGTCGGCGACGCACAGCTGCGGAGGAGTGGTCCGGGCTGAGCTCGGTGTGCATGCTTCCGGGCCATCCTATCTCATGTCGGCAGTCCGCCAATACGGCGAAGAGCGGCCGTGCGTAGCCCTTTCCGCCGTGCGGGCCGGAAGCGCGGGCCGCCGCTCAGCCCAGACGGCGGTCACCGGTGACGTCGGCGAGCTCGAGGAAATCCAGGTACGGCACGGCGATCGACCCCAGGTGGGTCACCACTGCCCCGTCCAGTGCGAAAAAACTCAACCCCGGGGTCTCGTCGCGGTCGTCCCGCCCGCCGCGGTCGCCGCAGCAGGCGCCCTCGAGGTGCAGGGTCGCCGGGAAGTCCGCGCCGAACCCGGCGCCGACGGCCGAATACCCCGGCAGGCCCCAGCCGAAGTGGCGGCCGTACTGCTCGACCTTCGCGTACGGCGCGTGGGAGACGAGCACCAGCCGGGTGCCCGCGGTGTGCAGGCCGGCAGCGACCCGCGCGGCCGGCAGGGCCGCCCCGTGGCGGGTGCGGCACGGCATCGTGTGGTGCACCGCGAGCCGGCGGCGGCCGCCGAACAACCCGGCGAGGGTCACCCGGCCCGCCGGGCCCACGAACTCGTAGGCGTTCGCGGCGACGGCGCGAGGCCGGGGTGGTTTCGGTTCGATCAGCTGGGGCAGCACCAGTTCGGTCATCATCGCCTCCGGGTGGCAGCACTGTTCGCCTTCGAAGTGTGCGGCCTGACCTGCCCGCAGTCACCCGTTCGGGGGCTACTACAGCAAGGTGGGAGACGCCCCCGCCGCCGGGCGGGTCCGGGCCCGGAGCCTAGGCTTTGCGGTCATGGCGAGGTACTTCGACGTTCACCCGGACAACCCCCAGCGCCGCGCCGTCGGCCAGATCGCGGACCTCGTGCGCCAGGACGGCCTGATCGCGTACCCGACCGACTCGTGTTACGCGCTGGGCTGCCGGCTGGACAACCAGGACGGTCTCGAGCGGATCCGCTCGATCCGCAAGCTCGACCGGCGGCACCACTTCACGCTGGTCTGCCAGGACTTCGCGCAGCTCGGCCAGTTCGTCATCGTGGACAACTCGGTGTTCCGCGCGATCAAGGCGGCCACCCCGGGCAGCTACACGTTCATCCTGCCGGCCACCAAGGAGGTGCCGCGGCGGCTGATGCACGAGAAGAAGAAGACCGTGGGCGTGCGGATCCCGGAGCACGTCGTCACGCAGGCGCTGCTCGCGGAGCTCGGCGAACCGCTCGTGTCGAGCACGCTGCTGCTGCCGGACGTGCCCGAGCCGCTGACCCAGGGCTGGGAGATCAAGGAAGAGCTCGACCACGTCCTCGACGCGGTGGTCGACTCCGGCGAATGCGGTGTCGAGCCGACGACCGTGGTGGACTTCTCCTCGGGCGAGGCCGAGATCATCCGCCGCGGGGCCGGCGACCCGGACCGCTTCGCCTGAGCGTCAGTCCACTTCGGACGTCCAGAGTGGATTCCGGGGCGGGCGCAGCAGCTCGGCCCAGGCGGCGGCCTCGCCCTCGGCGGTGAGGGCCAGCTCGCCGGGCGCGCGGCGGCCGGTGAACAGCAGGCAGAAGTCCTCGGCGGGCCCGGCGATCCGGCCCGCCGCGTCCTCCGGGCCGAAGTTCCACTGCTCGCCCGAGGGCGCGGTGAGCTCGAACCGGAACGGCCCGGGCACGGCGCTGTCCTGGGCGAAGTAGGCGTCGTCGCGGCTGCGGACGCCGTAGTAGGAGACGTGCCCGACGCTGTCGCCGCGGGCCGGGGTGACACCGAGGGCGTCGGCGATGTCCTGGCCGCGGGCGAACAGCGCGGTCAGCAGGGCGGCGGCGAGCAGGGACGGCCGCAGCGGCCCGCCCGGCCAGTGGATGTCGGTGGTCGCAGCGGCCAGCAGCTCGGTGGCCTTCCGGTGCTCCGACCGCCAGCCGACCACGGCGTCGCCGAGGATCCCGGAGTCGGTGATGCGGGGCGCGTGCTCGCTCGCGTCCCCTTCGACGCTCAGCACCACCCGGCGGGCCACGACCGTCAGCTCGGCGAGGTGTCCGGTGATCGCCCGCCCGACGGGCAGCATCACTTTTCCTTCGTGCTCGCGGAGGAGGTCGACGAGGGCGTCCGCGTCGGTGGCGAGGTCGGTGAAAACGTCTTGCATCCCGCGATGCTGCCCGTGGTGACCGACCGGCGACCACTCGTGGATTGCCTTGCCTGATCAGCTATGTTCGCCACCAGACGGACACGATCGCGGGGAGACGGCGACGATGAAGTTCCTGCTGGTGATGCACATGAACCCCGACATCTGGGACGCCCTCCCGGAGGCGGACAAGGAAGACGTGATGACCGGGCACGGCGAGTTCATCCGCCGGATCCGGGAGTCCGGCGAGCTGGTCAGCACCCAGGCGCTGGACGCACCGGCGAAGAGCGTCGTGGTCCGGGTGACCGACGGCGTCCCGGCGGTCACCGACGGCCCGTTCGCCGAGTCGAAGGAGTTCCTCGCCGGGTACTACCTCGTCGAATGCGCCGGCCAGGAGCGGGCGTGCGAGGTGGCGGCGATGATCCCGGACGCGAAGATCAAGGGGCTCGGCATCGAGGTCCGGCCGGTGGTGTTCTTTGCCGACGCGGCGGCCGAATCCGAGTACACCGGCGGGTGAGCGGCCCGGTCGACGTCGGCGCGGTGCTCCGGCCGCTCGTGCCGCGCGTGCTCGGCGCCCTGGTGCGCCGCTACGGCCAGTTCGACGCGTGCGAGGACGCGGTGCAGGAAGCGCTCATCGCCGCGTCGGTGCAGTGGCCGGCCGACGGGGTGCCGGAGAACCCGCACAGCTGGCTCGTCACGGTCGCCGCGCGGCGGCTGACCGACCTCTGGCGCAGCGAAAGCGCGCGCCGGCGTCGCGAAGAGACGGTCGCGGTGCCGGAGCCGGTGGTGGCGGGACCGGGCGAAGAGCGGGTGCCTGAGGAGGACGACACCCTCACGCTGCTGTTCCTGTGCTGCCACCCGGCGGTTTCGCCGCCGTCCCAGGTGGCGTTGACGCTGCGCGCGGTGGGCGGCCTGACGACCGCGCAGATCGCGAAGGCGTTCCTCGTCCCGGAAGCGACGATGACCCGGCGCATCACCCGCGCCAAGGAGAGCATCGCGGCCGCCGGGTCGACGTTCGGCGAGCCCGCGGCGGCGGAGTACCCCGAGCGGCTGCGGGTCGTGCTGCAGGTGCTGTACCTGATCTTCAACGAGGGGTACACGGCGACGTCCGGCACCGACCTGCAGGTGCCCGGGCTCGCACAGGAGGCGATCCGGCTGACCCGGGCGGTGCGCGCCCACCGCGACGGCGACGGCGAGGTGGCCGGGCTGCTCGCGCTCATGCTCCTCACCGACGCCCGCCGCGAAGCCCGCACCGGCCCCGGCGGCGAGCTGGTGCCGCTGGCCGAGCAGGACCGCGAAGGCTGGGATCGGCGGATGATCGCGGAGGGCGCGGCGCTGATCGGCCGCACGCTGGGGAGCGGTCCGGTCGGCCCGTACCAGGTCCAGGCGGCGATCGCGGCCCTGCACGACGAGGCGCCGAGCGCGGAGACGACCGACTGGGTGCAGATCGCGCAGCTCTACGAGGTGCTGCAGGAGCTCACGCCCAGCCCGGTGGTGACGCTGAACCAGGCGATCGCGGTGTCCATGGTCGACGGCCCGGAGCGCGGGCTGGCGCTGCTGGACACGATTTCCGGGGACAGCCGGATGAAGCAGGGACACCGGTTTGATGCGGTCCGCGCGCACCTGCTGGAGCTGGCGGGGGATCGTGAGGCGGCCCGGGAGTGCTACCGGCGGGCGGCGGGGCGCACGGAAAGTGTTCCGGAGCAACGGTATCTGGAGGAGCGGGCGTCCCGGCTGGGCTGAAGGCGCGCGAAGGGCCCGCCCGGGGCCGAGTGTCGCGAATGACCCATTGGGGACGTCTGGTGCCGCGAATGGGTCATTGGCGGCATCGCGCACCCGCGGGAAGGCTGAAGGCGCGCGAAGGGCCCGCCCGGGGCCGAGTGCCGGGCGGGTCCTTCCCGATCTGTCCTCAGTGGACGCTCAGCGGAGGACGACACCCTCTTCGGCCGCCGGGGCCGCGGTGAGGCGGAACAGCCGGGTGAACAGCTCGAGGTCGCGGACGTCGCCCTCGATCGAGACCAGGCCCGTCGCCACCGCGTCGGCCGGGGTGACCTGGCCGCCGATCAGGTCGAGCAGGGCCGGGCCCTGACCCGCGCGGATGACCAGGTCCGCCGCCGCGTGGCGGCCTTCCGAGACCTTGAGCGCGCCGTCGTCGACCATCGCGTGGACGATCATCGTGTCGTGGTACTGGATCTCGAACGTCACCTGGACCGCGCCCGCCGCCTCGCTCTGGAACGTCGTGTACAGCGAAAGGATCGCCGCGTCCAGGGTGAAGACGTCGTCCGGGCCGGGGTGGCTGAGCGAGCGCGCGCCCCACAGGCCGAGGTCGAGCAGGATGTGGTCCAGCTCGGCGCCGTACTCGGTGAGCTCGTACACCAGGCCGGCGTCGAGGTCGGCGCGGACGCGGCGGCGGATCACGCCGGCCGACTCCATCTCGTTGAGCCGCGCGGAAAGGATGCTCGGCGGGATCTTCGGCAGCCCGGCCTGCAGCTCGGTGTAACGCTTCGGGCCGAACACCAGGTCACGCACCACGAGCAACGCCCAGCGTTCGCCGATGAGCTCGAGCGCGCGAGCCACGCCGCAGAACTGACCATAGGTGCGGGTTTGTGCGGTCATCGTTCCTCACTTCGTGCGGTGGTGCGGTTTCAGTGGTGGTCGCCTTCGGAAATCAAGTCGCGGTGCAGCACTTGCAGCTCGTCGCACGGCTCGACGCCCAGCTCTTCGCTCAGCCGCTTGCGGAGGCTGCGGTACACGGCCATCGCGTCGGACCGGCGGCCGCTGCGGCCCAGGGCCCGCATCAGCTGGCCGTGCAGCGCTTCGTCGAGCGGGTTGCCCGCCGACAGCGAACGCAGCTCGCCGATCAGCTCGCGGTGGTTCCCGCTGTGGATCTCGGCTTCGATGAGCATGTGCAGCGTGTTCCGCTGCTGCTCCAGCAGTTCCATCGTGTACGGCGCGAGCACCGGGCCGCACGGCACGTTCGCCAGCGGCGGCCCGGTCCACAGATCCAGCGCCGCGCGGAAGCGCTCCACCGCGGCCGGGTGGTCACCCGCCCGCAGCAGCTCCTGGCCTTCCTGCTGCAGCCGGCCGAAGCGGAAGACGTCGACCTGCGCCGGGTCGATCCGGAAGACGTACCCGGGCGCCTTGGTGAGCAGCATCGACTCGGTGCCGTCGCCCAGCCCGTTCTCCTCGATGCACCGGCGCAGGTGGTACACGTAGGTGTGCAGCGTGGTCCGCATCGTGCGGGGCGGCGTGCTGGCCCAGAGCTCCTGGGCGATCGCGTCGACCTGCACCATCTTCCCGGGCCGCAGCACCAGCAACGCCAGCAGCTGCAGCAGCTTGGGCGTCGTGGGTGCGAGGTCGACCCCGTCGCGGTGCACGCCGAGCGGGCCGAGCACCGTGAAGCTGACCGCACTTTCGAGTGGTTCCACCGGCCGCTCGGTCACACCGACCAGTCCGTCCGTTACCTTTTTGGCGGAGTACATGCCGGGCGCCTCCAGTGTTCCCGCTGCGATGACTCGAGCTCCCCAGTGAAGCCCTGCCGGGCCGAAAACCAAGCCCGTGGCTGTCCAACGTCGAATGTGACAGAGCCGGGGGACCGCAGCCAGTGAGCCGTCCATCAGACTCGAGATGCGTTTCGCCCGGCGGCCCCGTGCATCGGTCACGTCCGCGCCGGGCGCCGAACACTGCGTGTGGCCAGGCCGGACCGGGCGTTCCTGGCGGGTCTGATCTTCCCGGGCGGCGGCGGGCCGAGCGGCACGCCTCTGTCACTCGCCGTGCGCGGGCGTATTTCAAAACGAGCCCGTGCGTTTCGCACGCCGCCCCCGTGCGTTTCGCACCCGGGGAACGGGGACCTGCGCACTGGTCCGTTTCCGAGGCCGCGGCGGCTTCTTCCGAGCCTCCATCGGTCCGCGAGTTCCGCCGTCTTACCTGACGAGGAGGGAAATGACGTCGGTAAGGATTCGAGGTTGGACTGATGATCTTGCGATCGGTAACGTCCGGGGGCGCCGACGAGACCGAGCCGTCGGCGGTCGTGGAGCGACCCGGCTGGGCGGCGGACCAGGACTCGGAAAGAGTTGTCCAGCCCGCGGTCCTGCGCGCGATCAAGATGATACTGGACCGCTACTTCGAGCCGATCACCCTGTCGGCCCTGGCGTCCGAGGTGTACGTGAGCCCGTTCCACTTCTCACGCATCTTCGCCAAGGCGACCGGGGTGACGCCGGGGCGGTTCCTGACCGCCGTGCGGCTGTTCGAAGCGAAGCGGCTGCTGCTGACGACTTCGCTGACGGTGTCGGACATCGTCTGCAGCGTCGGCTACAGCAGCGTGGGCACCTTCACGAGCCGGTTCCTCCGGACGGTCGGGATGACCCCGACCGAGTACCGCGAACCCGAGGTCGGTGAACTGCTGGTGGCGCATTCGGCGCACTTCCAGCGGCTGCCGTCGCTGCGGTCCCTGCGGGAGGCCGGCAGCTCGTGCGCGGCGCTGAAGCCCGGGTCCTCCCGGCTCACCGTGCGGCTGAACATGCCCGCGGAAGCGACCTCGGCCAACGTGCTCGTCGGGGTGTTCGCCGACGCGGTGCCGCAGAGCGGGCCGGTCGCCTTCGGCGGCCTCGCGGACGTTCAGTCCTCGGAGCTGACGATCGACGGCGTGCCCGAAGGCACCTGGACGGTGATCGCGGTCGCCGACCACGGCACCTTCCGCGGCACGCCGGCCGGCCCGGCGTTCACGATCGCCAGCGAGCTGACGACGGTGACGGGGTTCGAACCCGCCGAGGTGACCATGCGGATGCGGCCGCCGGCGCTGACCGACCCGCCGATCGCGATCACCCTCGCCTCCCGGCAGTCGCCCGCCGACCAGCGGATGCTCGCCGCGGCGCAGCGGTCGCACCTGCGTTCTGTTGCCTGACCCGACGGACAAAAGGACGGATGATGTCTACTTTCATCGGAGTGCTGCGCAAGCGCTTCCTGGCCCCTTCGCTCGCGTCGGTCGGGTTCGCCGAGCGCGGGTTCCCGGTCACTCCCACCGCCGCGACGGCCCGGCTGGAGGCGGTGCCGCAAGCGGTGGTGGTCGGGTTCGAGTGGGCGATCGAAGGCGCGTCGCTGTGGGAGCTCGAGCGGCGCCTCGCGCTGATCGAGCCGGAGCAGCGCGGCTTCGCCTACGAAGGCGCGACGATGGGCTACTCCATCCTCGACGCCATGCCCGGCGGTGGCCGGAACAAGACGCGTGAGCTGCTGGAGGGTCCGGCCCAGCCGCACATCTTCCTGACCTACATCGGGATCGGCTTCGCGATGGCGCGGCTGCCGCGTCCACTGTGGAAGAACATCCTGCCCGAGCTGTCCGGGGTGGCCTACCACCCGGTGATGAGCTGGCTCGCCGTCGACGGGTTCGGGTTCGACCGCGCCTACTTCGACACGAAGAAGTGGGTCGACGAGCAGGCCGAGCCGGAGCCCTACCCGTGGGCCGGGCGCCCGGAGTACTTCGCCCGCGCGTTCGACCAGGGGGTCGGGCGGGCGCTGTGGTTCATCAACGGCGGGAACCCGCCCGCGGTGGCCGAAGCGGTCGGGCGGTTCCCCGAAGCGCGCCAGGCGGACCTCTGGAGCGGGGTCGGTCTCGCCGCGACGTTCGCCGGTGGCGCCGACCAAAGCGGCCTGGCCGAGCTGCGCCGGCTGTCCGGGGAGTACTACGACGAGCTCGCCCTCGGCGTGGTGTTCGCGGTCAAGGCGCGGACGTACTCCGAGTACGTGCCCGCCCACACCCACCTCGCCGCCGGGGTGCTGCTCGACCTTTCCGTGCAGGCGGCGCAGAACGTCGGCGACCGCACCGAGCGGGCGGACGGCGACGACGGGCCGGAACCGCCCTACGAGCTGTGGCGCGCCCGGATCCGCGCGGAGTTCTCCAGCGGTGCGCAGCGTCTCGCCGGCTGAGCCCGGTGATCGCACGCAACCGTGGAGTAGACCGCTGACCAGCGGATCTGTGACCGTAGAACGGAAAGAGCTGCACCTCATCCAATTCGACCCGTAAGGGGGAGAGTGCGTTGGGCAATGGTTGGCGCGCGCTCAGGCGACGCATCCTGACACCGGACGTCTCGGAGACTTCGCTGGAGAAGCGGGGTTTCCACCGCAAGAGCCCAGCCGCTCAAGAACGACTCGAGACGGTCGGGGAGAAGTTCCTCCTCGGGTACGCGCACGCGGTCGAGGCGCGCTCGGTGGAGCAGGCCGAGGAGTGGCTCGAGCGCATCCCCACGCAGTTTCGCGGGTTCGCCTACGAGGGCGCGGGAATGGGGTACGGCGTCCTCGACGGGCTGCCGTTCGGCAAGAGCACGAACATCGCGGAGTTCCTGGCGGGCCCCGGCGAGAAGCACGACTACATCATCTACGTCGGGGTCGGCTGGGCCATGTGCCGGCTCCCGCGCTTCGCGTGGCCGAAGGCTTCGGCGTTCGACCCGCTGCTGCGCTGGCTGGTGCTCGACGGCTACGGCTTCCACCAGGCGTACTTCAAGACCGCCAAGTACATCGGCGAACAGCACCAGGAGCTCGGCTTCTCCTGGCCGGACCGGCGGTACGACGGGTACGCGCTGCGGGCCATCGACCAGGGCATCGGCCGGGCGCTGTGGTTCATCAACGGCACCGACGTCTCCTTGGTGGCCAAGGCGATCGAAGCGTTCCCCGAGTCGCGCCACGGCGACCTGTACGCCGGGGTGGGGCTCGCCTCGACCTACGCGTGCGGTGTCACGGCCGAGGAACTGGGGGAGCTGGTCGACCGCGCCGGCATCCACCACGGGCAGCTGGCCCAGGGCAGCGCTTTCGCGGCCGAGTGCCGGGTGCGTGCGGGCCTGATGATCCCGGAGACCGAGATGGCGGCCCGGGCGATCTGCGGGGTGTCCGCCGAACGCGCGGCGGAGATCACCCAGGAGGTCCGCCCGGCCGTCGTCGTCGACGGTGACGACGTCCCGGCGTTCGAAACCTGGCGGCAGCGGATCGCCGAAGAAGTCCTCAAGCACGGAGGGAAGACGAAATGACCGCGACCTTGGGCTGGCTGCGCAAGCAGCTGGCGGGCATCGTGGCGCTGGTGCTGATCCTCGGCCTCTTCACGGTCGCCCAGCTGCCTCGCGTCTCGGCCGCCGAACAGGACCAGATGGCGAGCAAGTTCGCCTTCACCCCGATGAGCATCGCGCTGCCGCCGGCGAAGAAGGCGCAGTCGATCCGGACGGTGAACAAGGAGTACGAGCACA
This sequence comes from Amycolatopsis sp. NPDC104819, assembly GCF_055583145.1. NCBI lineage: Bacteria > Bacillati > Actinomycetota > Actinomycetes > Pseudonocardiales > Pseudonocardiaceae > Amycolatopsis > Amycolatopsis sp. NPDC104819. Next base: position 29,644 of record NZ_JBVJON010000029.1, read on the forward strand.
TCGCCGCGTGGATCTCTTCGGTCGGCGCCGCGATCGCGATCAACGACATCAGCGGCAGCGGCAAGGCCAACGACATCTGCCTGGTCGACCCGCGCAGCGACCAGGTCGTCATCACGCCGACGCCGGACTCCGGCCCGCGGTACGCGCCGTTCGCGCTCGACCCCTCGCCGACGCTGGCGACGTGGGACTACATGGCGCCGATGGGCTGCGTCCCCGGTGACTTCAACGAAGACGGCCGCACCGACATCCTCGCCTACTACTGGGGCCGCACGCCGGTGCTGTTCATGCAGAAGCCGGGCGCGACGAAGTTCGACGCCTCGGCGTTCGTGCCGACCGAGCTGGTGCCGGGCAACCACCGCGGCGCCGACGGCAAGTACAACGGCCCGCTGTGGAACACCGACTCCGTCACCATCGGCGACTTCGACGGCGACGGGCACGTCGACATCTTCGTCGGGAACTACTTCCCCGACAGCAAGGTCCTCGACCCGAACGCCGACGGCGGCATCACGCTGAACCAGTCGATGTCGCACGCGACGAACTCGGGCGCCAAGTACATCTACCGCTGGACGGGCGCCTCGACCGGGGCCAACCCGAGCGCGCAGTTCGTGGACGCGTCCCAGGGCATCCCGGAGAGCGCGCGCCTCGGCTGGACGCTGGCCTCCAGCGCGACCGACGTCGACGGGGACAACCTGCCCGAGCTCTACATCGCCAACGACTTCGGGCACGACCACTTCCTGTACAACAAGTCGACACCGGGGCACGTCGAGTTCGGCGAGGTCACCGGGGTCCGCGGGATCACCGACCCCAAGTCGAAGGTGCTGGGCCACGACTCCTTCAAGGGCATGGGCGTCGACTTCGGCGACCTGAACCACGACGGCCTCTACGACCTGTTCGTCAGCAACATCACGACGTCGTGGGGCATCGAAGAGTCGAACTTCCAGTTCATGAACAAGTCGAAGAACAACCAGGACCTGACCTCGCAGTTCAAGAACGGCGTCGCGCCGTTCGAGGACACCAGCGGCTCGACCGGCACGGCCTGGTCCGGCTGGGGCTGGGACGTCAAGATCCAGGACTTCAACAACAGCGGTGAGAACCAGATCGCCCAGGCGACCGGGTTCGTCAAGGGCCAGGTCAACCGCTGGCCGAACCTGCAGGAGCTGGCCACGGCCAACGACGGCCTGCTGTCCAACCCGTTCTGGTGGCCGAACGCCCGCGCCGGGGACGACATCGGCGGGGACCAGACGTTCCACTTCTTCGTGAAGAGCCCGGACGGCCGCTACACCGACCTCGGCCCGCAGCTGGGCCTGGCGGTTCCGGTGCCCACCCGCGGCATCGGGGTCGGTGACACCAACGGCGACGGCCTGCCCGAGTTCGCGGTCGCGCGGCAGTGGGAAGCGCCGATCTTCTACCACAACGACAGCCCGAACCCGGGCAAGTACCTGCAGCTGAAGCTGACCACCGACGCCCCGGTGGCGCCCGGTGCGCTGCCCGCGGCCGGCAGCCCGGCGATCGGCGCGCAGGTCACCGTGACGACCTCGGACGGCAAGAAGTACCTCGGCCGGGTCGACGGCAGCAGCGGGGAGGCCGGCCGGCGCAGCTTCGACGTCCAGATCGGCCTCGGCCACGCCGTGCAGGGCCCGCTCGACGTGCACCTGCAGTGGCGGGACCGGACCGGGCAGCTGCGGACGCAGAACCTGAAGCTCGAACCCGGTTGCCACATGTACCAGCTCGGCACCACGGCGATGGAAGAGATGTGACGGCATGACCACCCCGACTCTGACCAAAGTGGACACCGCGCCACCGAAGCGGACGAACAAGGTCGTCACCGCGCTTCGCCGGTTCGCGATCTCGATCACGATCTTCAACATCATCGGCTACACGATCCTCGGGTTCGAGCAGCCGTGGCTGTACCCGTTCGTCGCGCTGGCGACCGCGTACACCACGGAGATCGTCCTGGAGATCATCAACGCCCGGGTGACCGACCGTGAGGTCCGGTTCAAGGGCAACGGGTTCAAGGGGCTCGTGGAGTTCCTGCTGCCGGCGCACATCACCGGTCTCGCGCTGAACATGCTGACCTACGTCAACGACCGCATCCTCGTGATGATCTTCGGCGTGGTCGTGGCGGTCGGCGCGAAGTGGGTCCTGCAGGCGCCGGTGTACGGCCGCATGCGCCACTACATGAACCCGTCGAACTTCGGCATCACGATCATCCTGCTGTTCTTCCCGTGGGCCAGCATCGCCCCGCCGTACCACTTCAGCGAGCAGATCGCGACCTGGGGCGGCTGGCTGATCGTCGCGATCATCCTGATCTCGGGCACCGTGCTCAACGCGCTGCTGACCAACCGGATGTTCCTGATCGCGGGCTGGCTGAGCTTCTTCGTGATCCAGGCCTTCGTCCGTGGCTGGCTGTTCGGCACGTCCATCCCGGGCGCGCTGGCGATGGGCACCGGGATCGCGTTCGTGCTCTACACGAACTACATGGTGACCGACCCGGGCACCTCGCCGTCGAAGAAGGGCTCGCAGTTCGCCTTCGGCGCCGGCGTGGCCTTGGCGTACGGCTTCTTCACCGCGGTGCACGTCGCGTACGGGCTGTTCCTGGCCACCGCGACCGTGTGCCTGATCCGCGGGGCCTTCCTGTGGGGCCTGCACTTCTCGAACAAGGCGCGGATCAAGTTCGAGGCCGAGCAGGCCGAGCAGAAGGCCAAGCTCGAGCTCGCCCCGCCGGCGAAGTCCGAAGGCGACGACGAAAAGCCGGGAGCGATCGCGGCATGACCGGATCGCAGCACGAAGTCCGGGCGGCGCACACCGCGCCGCCCGGGCCGCCGCGCCGGGCGACCTTCCGGTTGTTGAAGCAGCTCTTCACCGACCGGCTGGCGCTCATGGGCGACAACGCCGAGACCTACGGCGACGTCGTCCGCATCGCCATCGGACCGAAGGCGATGTACCTGGTCAACCACCCCGACCTCGCCAAGCACGTGCTCGCGGACAACGCCGCGAACTACCACAAGGGCATCGGCCTGCAGGAGGCCCGCCGGGCCCTCGGCGACGGCCTGCTCACCAGTGACGGCGAGATCTGGAAGAAGCAGCGCCGGACCATCCAGCCGGTGTTCCAGCCCAAGCGGATCTCCCGGCAGGCCGCGGTCGTGGCGTCCGAAGTGGACGCTCTGGTCAAGCGCCTGGCCGAGTACGACGGGCCGGTCGAGATCCTGCACGAGATGACCGGGCTGACCCTCGGGGTGCTCGGCAAGACGCTGCTCGACGCCGAGCTCGGCGGGTACGAGACGCTGGGCCACTCGTTCGAGGCCGTGCAGGACCAGGCCATGTTCGAGGCGGTCACGCTGAGCATGGTGCCGCAGTGGGTGCCGCTGAAGAAGCAGGTGGAGTTCCGGACCGCGCGTGACGAGCTGCGGCGGATCGCCGAGGAGCTGGTGGACCAGCGGCTCGCGAACCCCGTCGAAGGCGGCGAAGACGTGCTGTCGCGGCTGATCGCGTCCGGTTCCACGGACGGCGCTTCGCGGGAACGCATGCGCGACGAGCTGATCACCCTGCTGCTGGCCGGGCACGAGACGACGGCGAGCACGCTCGGCTGGGCGTTCCACCTGATCGACGAGCACCCGGAGGTCGGCGAGCGGCTGCACGCCGAAGCCGTCGAGGTGCTCGGCGACCGGCTGCCCGAGTACGAGGACCTGCGGCGGCTGAGCTACACCGTGGCCGTCGTCGAAGAGGTCATGCGGCTGTACCCGCCGGTGTGGCTGCTGCCGCGGATCGCCCAGGCCGACGACGAGATCGGCGGGTACCACGTGCCGGCCGGCTCCGACGTCGTCGTGGTGCCCTACACGCTGCACCGGCACCCGGACTTCTGGGCCGACGCCGAACGCTTCGACCCGGGCCGGTTCGACCCGGCCAACCCGGCCGGGCGGCCGCCGCGCTACGCCTACGTGCCCTTCGGCGCCGGGCCGCGGTTCTGCATCGGCAACAGCCTCGGCGTGATGGAGGCGGTCTTCGTGCTGGCGATGGCCTCACGGGACCTTCAGCTGAGCAAGGTGGCGGGCAAGGTCGTCGAACCCGAGGCGATGCTTTCGCTGCGGGTGAAGGGCGGCCTGCCGATGACCGTGCGCCGCCGGGATCGGACGCGGCGAGCCGAAGCCGCTTGAGCAGAAGTCTACTGTGGACATTCGACGAGGAGGTAGGCCGGTGCAACCCGAGGCCACCGAAGAAGAACGCGTCATGAACCTGACCCTCGAGGCCTACGCGGACACGATCGTGCCCGGGGAGAAGCGGTTCCCGGAGGACCGCGCGATCGCCGGGGCCGCGCCCGGCCCGGGGTCGGTGGCGGCGGGGGCGCTCGACCTGCTGAACTTCGACGCGACCGGCGTCACGGCCGGCCTGCCCTACCTCGCGCAGTCGCTCAACGACCACGCGAAGTCCTACGCGGGTGAGGTCGAGCTGGCGCTCGACGACGACGTGCCGCCGTTCGTGGCGCTGTCCTACGAGCACCGCCGCGAGCTGGTGCACCGGCTGACCACCCCCGGGCACCCGGAGAAGGACGGCTGGGTGAGCCTCGCGCTGTTCTGCAACATGGCCTTCGACAGCGCCGCGCACCTGCACACCGCCGACGCGATCCGCGACGGGCACCCCGGCCTGCTGGCGCTGGGGTACCAAGCCCCGGACGCCGACGGGTTCTGGCGGTTCCCGAAGTACGGCTACGGCCGCAAGCTGGCCGACCTCCACCCGGACACGACGCCCTCGGGGAGCCCCGCATGAGTGCCATCGACAAGACCGACGTCGTCATCGTCGGCAGCGGCTTCGGCGGATCGATTCCCGCCTACCACCTCGCCGCGGGCGGGGCCAAGGTCACCGTCCTGGAGCGCGGGCCCTGGCTCGCCGCGGACGACTTCGAGCACGACTACCTGCTCGGCTCGTCCTACACCCGGGCGTTCGACTTCGTCGTCGGCGACGGCATGAGCGTGCTCGGTGGCAACTGCGTCGGCGGCGGCAGCGTGGTTTACTTCGCCGCGATGCCCCGCGCGCCGCGGTTCGTCTTCGAGCGGCACGGCAGCATCGGCCGTCGCATGTGGCCGTCGGTCATCTCCCGCGACTCGCTCGAGCCGTGGTACGACCGCGTCGACGAGTCGCTCCCGGTGTCCAAACAGGACTGGAACGACGTCTCCTATGCCGGCGGGCTGTGGGCGGCGGCGTGCAACCACTCCGGCCGCACGGCCAACCCGGCGCCGGTCGCCGTCGACAACGACACCTGCGTCAACTGCAACTTCATGATGGCGGGCTGCAAGTTCGACGCGAAGCGCTCGATGCTGACGAACTACCTGCCGGCCGCGCTCGCGCACGGCGCGCAGATCCGCCCGCTGCACGAGGTCCAGCGGCTGGAGCGCACCGAGGACGGCGGCTACCGGGTCTACTTCGACATCGTCGACGAAGAGGACTACCGGGTGCACACCGGCACCGGCGTCATCGAGGCGAAGGTCGTCATCATCGCCGCGGGCGCCGGCGCGACCCCGGTGATCCTGCAGCGCTCGGAGGCGGCGCTCGGCGAGATGCCGCACGGCGTCGGCCGGTACTTCTCCGGCAACGGCGAGCGGCTCAACACCGCGATCATCGACGAGGACCGCGTCCGCGAGGTGCTCGGACTGTCCCGTGAGGACGGTCCGGTGTACTCGGCCAACCACATCGGCAAGGGCCCGACCGTCGCGAACTGGGACAAGCTCGACGGGTCGCTGCCGGAGTACGAGCGCTACTCGCTGGAGCAGCTGTACTTCCCGCCGGGCCTGGGCACCATCCTCGCCCAGGTGCCCGGCGGCGAGGAGCCGCGCTGGTACGGGGCGGAGAAGAAGGAGCTGCTGAAGCAGTGGGCCAACTGGCTCACGATCTTCCTGATGACCGAGGACGACAACGAAGGCGTCTTCGGCACCCCGCCGCCGACCGGCAACGCCTACCGCATCTCGCAGCAGATGCTCGGCCGCGGCCCGCTGCGCTACGACCCGACCGAGAACACTCGGCACGGCTGGGCGCTCGCGGACGCCGACTGCAAGGCGATCATCGAGAAGGACGGCCTCGCGAAGGTCGCGCCGTGGACCAACGACGTCGTCGGCGCGTACACCGTGCACCCGCTGGCGTCGTGCCGGATCGGGGACGACGCGGCGACGTCCGCGCTGCACCCGAACCACGAGCTGCGCAACCACCCGGGCATCTTCGTCACCGACAGCGCGTCGGTGCCGGGGGCGCTCACGGTGAACCCGGCGATGACCGTCGCCGCGCTCGCCGAGCGGTCGATCCCGGGCATCGTCCGGGAGCTGCAGTCCCGCGGTGTCGACGTCAAGTACGGCGCGCCGTCGCCCGACGGCTCGATCACCGGCCGCCGCGCGGTGTCCAAACTGGACCTCGTGGCCGGCAACTGATGCACGGAGACGGGCTCGGGGGGGGGGGGGGGGGGGGGGGGGGGGGGGGGGGGGGGGGGGGGGGGGGGGGGGAGGGGGGGTGGGGGGGGGGCGG
>NZ_JBVJON010000030.1:0-24679 GCF_055583145.1 Amycolatopsis sp. NPDC104819
CCTCCTCCCCCCCCCCCCTCCCCCCCTCCCCCTCCCCCCCTCCCCCCCCTCCCTCCCCCCCCCCCCCCCCCCCCCCCCCCCCCCCCCCCCCCCCCCCGCCCGGGTCAGGAGCTCTCTTCGGGAGTCAGAATCGCGGCGGCGACGTAGACCGGAATGGCGATCCCGACCGACAGGAACACGGCGGCGACCATGCCGATCCGCAGGACGTTGGCATCGATGCCGAGGTAGGTGGCCCAGCCACCGCAGACGCCGGTGAGCATCTTGTCGGTGCTGCTGCGGCGGAGCTTCTTGGTTTCCGGGGTGTACACGCTGTTCGTCATGGCTCAATAGTGGCTTTCGGGCCCGCCAGGGCACATCGGGAAGGGCCCGGAGCCGGACCCTGAACTCTGCCTCGGGGAAAACCAGGTGCTGCCCCCGGCGCTTGGCCGGTACAACTTCCGACCATGAAACACGACAACCCCGAGTTCGCCGCGATCGCCGAGCAGGGCACGATCCTGCGCTGCCAGGTCGGGTCCGGCCTGCACGGCACCGCCGTCGACGGTCAGGACGACCGGGACGAAATGGGGCTGTGCGTGGAGCCGGCCGAGTACGTCAGCGGGCTTCGGAGCTTCGAGCAGTACGTCTTCCGCAGCCGGCCGGAAGGCGTGCGGTCCGGGCCCGGTGATCTCGACCTGATCGTCTACTCGCTGCGCAAGTGGATGCGCCTGGCCCTCACCGGGAATCCCACGATCCTGCTCCCGCTGTTCGTGCCCGACGCCGAGATCGTGCGGATCACCGGCCTCGGCCACGAGCTGCGCGCGAACGCGGACCGGATCCTGTCGCGTCAGGCGGGGCTGCGGTTCGCCGGCTACCTGCGGACGCAGCGCACGCGGCTGCTCGAAGGCGCGACCAAGGTCAACCGGCCCGAGCTCGTCGAGAAGTACGGCTTCGACACGAAGTACGCCATGCACATGGTGCGGCTCGGCGTCCAGGGTGTCGAACTGCTCGAGACGGGCCGGATGACGCTGCCGATCGCGGAGCCGTGGCTGACCTGGCTACGGGATCTGCGGCGGGGCAAGCACTCCCAGGACGAGGCGATCGCCGCCGCGGCCGAGCTGGAAGACCGGCTCGACCGGCTGGTCCGGGGCGGCTCGCCGCTGCCGGAGCAGCCCGACCACGCCTGGGCCGACCGGTGGCTGGTGCACGCCTACGACTCGGCCTGGCAGGCCGCCTGACCCCGGACCCGCGCCAGCCGCGCCGCCCACCCGGCTTCGACTTCGGCCGAAGCCGGGTAGGCGCTCGTCGGCTCCGGGGCCTGGCGCGGGACCGGCAGGTAACCGTCCACAGGGGACAGTGGTGAAGCGCAGACGTCGCCTTCCAGCAACGAAATCGTCCCGAGTCCACAAGCGAACTCCAGCTCCGGCAGCGCGCCCGCCAGTGCGAGCCCCGCGGCCAGGCCGACGCTCGTCTCCACCGCCGACGACACCACGCACGGCAGCCCGCACGCTTCGGCGACCTCCAGCGCGCGCCGCACGCCGCCCAGCGGCGCCACCTTCAGGACCGCGATGTCCGCCGCTCCCGCGACCGCCACCTTCAGCGGGTCCTCCGCGCGGCGGATCGACTCGTCGGCCGCGATCCGGACCGACACCCGGCGGCGCACCGCGGCGAGGTCGTCGATCGTCGGGCACGGCTGCTCGGCGTACTCCAGCCCGCCCGCCGCCTTGTCGAGGTCGGCGATCGCGCGCACCGCCGTGTCGACGTCCCACGCCATGTTGGCGTCGACGCGGATCGCGCCGTCCGGGCCGAGCGCGTCGCGGACCGCCGCCACCCGGTCGCAGTCGTCGGCCAGGGACGCGCGGGTGTCCGCGACCTTCACCTTCGCCGTGCGGCAGCCGGACGCGCGGACCAGCTCGTACGCCTGGTCCGGCCCGACCACCGGCACGGTCGTGTTCACCTCGACCCGGTCGCGGACCGGCGCCGGCCAGCCCCGCTCGCTCGCCTCCAGCGCCGCGTGCAGCCACGGCACGCTCTCGGCGTCCGAATAGTCGGCGAACGGGCAGAACTCACCCCAGCCCGCCGGGCCGTGGAGCAGGACGCCTTCCCGGACCGTGATGCCGCGGAACCGGTTGCGCAGGGGGATCGCGTAGACCTTCATCGTCGCCGATCATGCCACCGCCGCGGGTTTCGCGAACAAGTGCCGAACAGCGCGTTTCCGGCCAGAATGACCACGTGGTCCTCGACTTCCGCGTGCTGGGTCCGGCCGAGGTCACGGCCGACGGCCACCCGGTGCCCCTCGGGGGCAGCCGGCCGTTGATCGTGCTGGCCGGGCTGCTGCTGCGCGCGAACCGGGTCGTGCCGGTCGACGAGCTGGGCCGCTGGCTGTGGGACGACGACCGCCGCCGCTCCAAGGGCGCGCTCCAGACGTACGTGCTGCGCCTGCGCCGCGCCCTCGGTGACCAGGTCGCGATCCGCACCGAGAGCGGCGGGTACCGGATCGAGCTCGCGGACGACCTGCTCGACCTGACCCGGTTCCGCGCGCTCGCCACGCGGGGCAAGGCGGCGATGGACCGCGGCGAAAGCCGGCAGGCGGCCGCGCACTTCGCCGAAGCCCTCGGGCAGTGGCGGGGGCCGGCGCTGCTGAACGTCGAGTCCGACGCGCTGCACCGCGACGAAGGCGGTCAGCTCGCCGAAGAACGGCTGCGCGTCCGCGAGCAGTGGGCCGACGCGCTGCTCGAAGTCGGCGACCACGACACCGTCGTGTTTGAACTGGTGCGCCTGACCAGGGAAAACCCGCTGCGGGAGCGCTTGCACGAGCAGCTGATGATCGCGCTGTACCGGTCGGGCCGGCAGGCCGAAGCGCTCGACGTCCACCGCCGGATCAGCGACGTGCTCGCCGACGAGCTCGGGCTCGACCCCGGGCCGTCGCTGCAGCGCACCCGCCAGGCGATCCTCACCGGCGCCGACGACGGCGCCGTGCCGGCGCGCTACCGGCTCGGCGCCGAACCGCAGGTGCCGCACCAGCTGCCCGCCGACCTGCCGTCGTTCTCCGGGCGCGAGTCCGACCTCAAGGCGTTGCACACGCTGCTGCCGGAAGCCCTGGACGCCGACGCGTCGACGCCGATCGCGTCCGTCGAAGGCATGGGCGGCATCGGAAAGACAACCCTGGCCGTGCACTTCGCGCACGGGGTCGTCGACCGGTTCCGCGGCGGCCAGGTGTACCTCAACCTGCGCGGTTACGGGCCCGGCGAACCGGTCGAGCCGTCGGCGGCGCTCGACGCGATGCTCACCGCGCTGGGCGTGCCGAGCGAGGCGATCCCGGGTGACCTCGACGGCCGTGCGGCGAGCTGGCGGACGCACAGTGCGGGGCGGCGGCTGCTCGTCCTGCTCGACAACGCCAACCGCACCGAGCAGGTCGCGCCGCTGCTGCCCGGGCCGGGCTGCCTGGTCGTCATCACCAGCCGCTGGCAGCTGCGCGCGCTGGTCGCGACACACGGCGCGCGGCGGATCGCGCTCGAGGAGCTCGGTGAGGAGGACGCCGTGGAGCTGCTGGCGTCCACGATCGGCGTCGAGCGCGTCGCGAGTGATCCGGCGGCGGCCGAGCGGTTCGTGCGCTACTGCGGCGGGCTGCCGCTGGCGATCCGGATCCTCGCCGTGCGGGCGGCGCAGTTCCCCGGGCTGGCGCTCGACGAGTTCGCCCGCTCGCTGGAGACGGACCTGCTCGGCTCGTTCGACCTCGCTGATGGTGAAGGGACGAACATCCGCTCGGTGCTTTCGTACTCCTACCAGGCACTCGAGCCGTCGACGGCGCGGCTGTTGCGGCTGCTGGGGCTTTCGACCGGCGTCGACTTCACCACGCCGGCGGCGGCCGCGGTCGCCGGCCTGGACGTCACGACGACCCGGCCGATGCTGGAAACCCTGGCCGCGGCGCACCTGCTCGCCCAGCCTCGGCCGGGCCGCTACCAGTTCCACGACCTCATCCGCGCGTACGCGGGCGAAGTCGCTTCGCAGGTCGACACGGCTTCGCAGCGTGAAGCCGCTTTGGATCGGCTGCTGGGGTGGTACGTGACGTCGGCGCTGAACGCGTCCCAGCGGATGCGCCCGGAGCGCTACTACCGGCTGCTGGAGCTGGAGCCCGGCGGCGGTCTGGTATTTGCCGGGCACCAGGACGCGCTGACCTGGTTCGACGAGGAGCACGGCAACCTCATCGCGGCGGTGCACCTGGCGCGCGGTCGCCGTGACGACGTCTGCTGGAAGCTGGCGTGGCTGCTGCAGAGCTACTTCGTGACGCGCTCACGGCTGGATGACTGGCGCTCGGTGTTCGCGGTGGCCCTGGACGCGGCGCGGGCGAGCGGCAACCGGCCGGGCGAGGCGGGGATCCTCAGCGGGCTGGGGGTGGTCAACGGCGTCGCCCGCGAGTACGGCGAGTCGCGGCGGTACCTGGAGCAGGTCCTGACGATCCAGCGCGAGCTCGGCGCGCGCGAGGGCGAGGCGCGGGCGCACTACAACCTGGCGCTGGCGGCGCACAATCTGGATGACTACGCCTGGGCGTACGAGCACGGGAAGCAGGCGCTGGAGATCGTCCGCGAGCTGCGGCTGGGCGGGTTCGAGGCGAGCGTGCTGCGGGCGCTGGGCGACATCTGCACGTCGATGGGTGATCACGAGCAGGCGCTTCGGCTGGCCGACGCGGCGCTGGCGGTGGTGGATGAGGACGGGGAGCCGGTGGATTCACGGTTCACGCAGCACACGCGGGGGTTGGCGCTGGTCGGGCTGGGACGGCTCGATGAGGGGGTTGCGTGTATGCGGGAGTCGGTGGGGATGTTTTTCGCGATGGGCGAGCAGTACGAGGGGGCGGATGTGCTGGCGCAGCTGGGGTCGGTGCATTTGCGGCATGGGGATGCGGCGGCGGCGAGGGAGTGTTGGGTGCGGTCGGTGCGGTTGTTGACCGAGCTGGGGCACCCGGACGCGGACGACGTGCGCGCGAAGTTGGCGGCGCTGGTGGGTGCGGGCGGCTGAGGGCGGGGTTGGGGCGCGCGCCTGGCGGCGCTGCCCGCGGTGGAGTGGCTGGCTGCGGCTCGCGATCAGGCTGCGGTGGCCAGTGGCGCGGCGGCTGAAGGCGAGGGTTGGGCGCGCGGCCGGCGGCCCGGGGATGGCGGCTCGCGGTGGTGTGGCTGACTTCGGCGCGCGATCTGGCTTCGGCAGCAGGCGGCTTGCGGCGAGGGTGGTTGTTGCGGCTGCCAGCGCGGGGATGCGGCTTGCGGTGGAACGGCTGGCTGCGCCTCGCGATCAGGCGGCAGGCGGCGCGGATGACTGCGACTGCAGCGCGGCGATGCGGGCGTGCGGTGGTGTGGCTGGCTGGGGCTCGCGATCAGGCGGCGGGCGGCGTGGATGACTGCTGCGGCTGCAGCGCGGCGATGTGGGTGTGCGGTGGACTGGCTGCCTGCGGCTTGCGGCACCGCTGAGTGCTGCGGCTGCCGGCGCGGGTTGGGTGGCTGGTGGCCCAGGTCGGCGCGGATAGCCGTCGCCTGCGGCGGCTGGTTCGCTGGTGGCGGTCGCGCGGCTGGCGGCAGGCCGTCGCAGGTGCATTGCGCGGGGTGGAGTTGGTGGCGGCGGACCGTTCGCGTGCCGACCCCCAGTGACAGCGCGCGAGACGGTCCGGGCCGCCCTCATCACCCAAGCTGATTGCGCTCACTGTTCGCTCACTGGCTTGGTTGCGGCGCCACTCCCAGCAGGTTGGCCAGCGTTTCGGCGTTGCGGGGGGCCTCCACCTTCACGTCGTTGTCGAAGTAGATGTGCACGTCGCGGTGGCCGTCCTCGTGCCAGGTGCGGATCTTGTCGGCCCAGGTTCGTAGGGCCTTGTCCGAGTAGCCGCTTACGTACAGCTCTTCGTCGCCGTGGAGGCGGATGTAGGTGAAGTCCGCCGTCTGGTCCTCGAGGTATGGCCACTTGCCTGCCGTGTCCGCTACCACCAGGGCGATTCCGTGTTTCCGCAGTAGTTCCTTTGCCGCGGGTTCGGCGAAGCTCGGGTGGCGGACTTCGAGTGCGTGCCGGAGGGGGCGCCGTTTGCCCGCTTCGAGGTGCGGGGGGTCCTTCAGCTTGTCGTCGTGCTTTGTTGCCAGCTCGGCCGCCTCCGTTGTCGTGCGTGGGAGGAGGGTGAAGAAGTCGGCCAGGCGGTTCGGGTCGAACGTCAGTCTTGGGGGGAGCTGCCAGAGGAATGGGCCCAGTTTTGCGCCCAGTGCCAGGACTCCTGACGCGTAGAAGTTCGCCAGCGCCGTCTCGACGTCTCTTAGCTGCTTCATGTGCGTGATGAAGCGGCCGCCCTTTACTGCGAAGAGGAAGTCGGCTGGGGTTTCGGCGAACCAGGCTTGGTAGCGGGCTGGGCGTTGCAGGGAGTAGAACGAGCCGTTGATCTCTACCGTTGTCAGCTGGTGGGACAAGTACTCCAGCTCGCGTCGCTGGGCTAGGTCGTGCGGGTAGAACACCCCTCGCCAGGGTGGGTAGCGCCAGCCTGAGGTGCCTATGCGGATTTTGGCGATTCTGCTCACCGCCTTTCCGCCGTGGGTGGTTCCCGGTTGGCGGGGTGGGCAAACTTGGCTGTGGTTGGACCGGTGGACCGTCGGGTGGGACAGGTGGCCTAGTTTTGGGGACGGGCGTCTTATTGGGCCCTTCAGGCGTTTGCTCATGGGGTCTTCGCTGTGGGAAAGACTGTCCTCGCCGGACGGGCAGGCTCTGGGATGACCCTCGGGATTGCTTTCATCTCACCTTCGTCGGTTGGCCGCTCGTGGTCATCCCGTCGCCTGACTTGAGGCCTATCACTTTGAGCCAGGCCCGCAAGGTTGCGCTCTCTGCTTGCTTTGGGCTGTGTGTTGCGGGCCTGGCTCAAAGTGATTTCACGGCCTCAGGCGACGGGATGACCAACGCCGCTCCTTTCTGGGTTCCCCAGACGGACGCTCGGCCGGGGCCACGCCGGGGCCGGGTCGAACCCTTACGCCCAGGAGAAACGCCAGTGGCGGGTCTGGACCAGGTCGGATGCGTACTCCCGCAAGTTCCCGGGCTGGCCTGCGAACGTCGGCAGGCTGAACGCTCGGTGCTCGGCCGCCACCGTCAACGCTCGTGCCTGGTTCCTTGGCGGGGCCGCCACCGACAGCTCCACTGTGTCGTAACCCAGCACCACCAGCGTTGCGCCGAAACGGTCCTCCCAGCTGCGCAGCACTGCCGACAGCTCGGCCACCTGGTCCGTGCACTTGATCATTCCTGTCCAGCCCAGGAGCGCCGGGATGTCCGCCGGACGCTCTGTCTGGACCAGGCCCAGGCGGTGCGGGGCGCGGTTGGCCAGGATCGAGCCCGTGTTGCCCGCCTCCGCCAGCGGGTCCGAGCGGCGCGGGCTCCTCTTCGCCAGGCCCGGGAAGCGGGCGCCGAACGGGCGCAGGCAGGCGCCGTCGCAACACGACGCGTCCCACCAGCGATCCAGGACTGCCGCCGGGTCCGCTGTGGCCACCCGGTGGCCCGCCGGGGCCAGGCGGCCGCGGTCGTCGATCCAGTCCTCGCCGTTCGCCGCGAAACGCTGGTCGTGGGGGATCAGCACCGGCCACAGACCCGACCGCTCGAACTCGGCCACGCAGCCGAGGTAACGCTCGGGGCGGGTCAAGGGCAGGTCGGACACCCACAGCCGGCCGTGCCAGGACCCCGGTGGCAGGGTCTGGACCGGCGGCGCGGGTGTGCCGGGGCGGAGCGGTGCGATCGTCATGGAGCGTCCCCTCGAACTTGTGTTCGGCTGGTGCATGTCGAACAGTAGTTCGAGGGTCCGACAATTTCCAGTGATCTGGCCGCTCATCCGTTCGAGTGAATCGGGAAAACCGCAGGTCAGGGCCTGATTTGAGATGGAAGTGGCGGAAGTTGCTCCTGTGACGATTCGCTGGGCCGAAGGGGTGGTCAGCCCGGGGTCGTCAAGCCGGCGATCAGGTCGCGGACGAGGTCCGTGGCCTCGGTCCGGGCCCGGTCCGGGTCGTCCGTCTCGGCGATCACCAGGGCGAGCTCGGTGAGGGCGCCGTAGAAAGCTGCGGTGAGCAGGCCGGCGGGGTGCGGCCGGAACGCGCCCGTCGCGAGCAGCGTCTGGACCGCCTCGGTGAGCAAGCCGCCGAGGTGCTGCTGGTCCAGTTCGCGCCAGCGGTGCCAGCCGAGGGCGATCGGGCCCTGCAGGAGCACGACGTGGCGGTAGCCCGGCTCGGCGCAGACCGCCAGGAACTCCGCGACGCCGCGGCCGGCGCGCTCGAAGGGGTCGTCCGTCGAGGCCATCGACGTCCGGATGCGCTGGGCGGCCTGGCCTTCCAGCTCGTCCATGACCGCTTCGAACAGGCCGCGCTTGCCGTCGAAGTGGTGGTAGAGGGCGCCCCGCGTCAGGCCCGCGGCGCGCACGAGCTCCTCCGCCGACAGGCTCGCGTACTCGCGCTCGGTGAACAGGCGCAGGCCGGCGTCGAACAGGGCCTGACGGGTGTGTTCCGCGTACTTCACGCGCACCGATTCCATTCGCCATGACTATCACATACACTCTGAATTTCAGATACAGCATGTATGAGAGCGGGTGGCCGATGGAGAAGTCCGTGGACGTCGTGGTCGTCGGGGCCGGGATCGCGGGACTGGTCGCCGCGCGTGACCTCGTCCGGGCCGGGGCCGACGTGCTGGTGCTGGAGGCCCGGGACCGGGTCGGCGGCCGGCTGCTCAACGGCGAGCTGCCCGGTGGCGGCGCCATCGAGGTGGGGGGTCAGTGGGTCGGGCCGGGCCAGCACGAGGTGCTCGCGCTCATCGAGGAGCTGGGCCTGCGCACCTACCCCACGCACGACACCGGCCGGCACATCGCCGAGTTCGCCGGGCGACGCGCCGAGTACACCGGCCGGATCCCGCGGCTGAACCCCGTGGCGCTGGCGGACATCGCCCAGACGCAGCTGCGGCTGGACCGCCTGACCCGCCGGGTGCCGGCCGATGAGCCCTGGCTGGCGAAGGGGGCCGCGGACCTGGACGGCCAGACCTTCGCGACCTGGCTGCGGCGCACGGCCCGCACCTCCGGCGGCCGGTCGTTCTTCCGCGTGATCACCGAGGCCGTGTTCTCCGTCGAACCCGAGGACCTTTCCCTGCTGTGGACGGCTTTCTACCTCAACTCGGCGGGCGGCCTCGACCCGATGATCACCACCACGGGCGGTGCGCAGCAGGACCGCGTCGTCGGCGGTTCGCAGCGGATCGCGCTCGCACTGGCCGACGAGCTCGGTGACCGGGTCGTGCTCGGCGCCGCGGTGACCGACGTCGAATGGGACACCGCGGGAGTCCGGGTGAAGGCGGGTGGCACGAGCGTCCGCGCTCGCCGCGCCGTTTTCGCGGTGCCGCCGCCCCTCGCCGCGCGCGTGCGGTTCACGCCCGGGCTGCCCGGCGACCGCGACCAGCTCGTCCAGCGGCTGCCGATGGGGCGGGTGATCAAGGTCAACGTGGTCTACGACGAGCCGTTCTGGCGCACGGACGGGTTGAGCGGCCAGGCCAACAGCGACCGGCGCACGCTGGGCACGGTCTTCGACAACACCCCGCACGACGGCTCGCCCGCGGTGCTCGTCGGCTTCCTCGAAGGACGGCACGCCGACGCCGGGGCGCGGCTGACCGAGGCGGACCGCCGCGCCCGGGTGCTCGACGACCTCGCCGGCTACTTCGGGCCCCGGGCCCGGAACCCGATCGCGTACCTCGAGCGCGACTGGGCCGAGGAGGAGTTCAGCCGCGGCTGCTACGGCGCGTTCGCCGCTCCCGGCACCCTCACCCGCTTCGGCCCGGCCCTGCGCGCGCCGATCGGGCCGCTGCACTGGGCCGGCACCGAGACCGCCACGCGCTGGGCGGGCTACATGGACGGCGCCGCCGAGTCGGGCCACCGCGTGGCCCGGGAGATCACGCCCGCGCTCACCTGACCGGTCAGAGTGGCCGGAGCAGGTCGTCCGCGTCCACGATGTGGTACGCGTACCCCTGCTCCGCCAGGAACCGCTGCCGGTGCGCCGCGTACTCCGTGTCGACCGTGTCGCGCGAGACGATCGAGTAGAAGTGCGCCTGGCGGCCGTCACCCTTGGGACGCAGCAGGCGGCCGAGGCGCTGGGCCTCCTCCTGCCGCGAGCCGAACGTGCCGGAGATCTGGATCGCCACCGACGCCTCGGGCAGGTCGATCGAGAAGTTCGCGACCTTCGACACCACCAGCGTCTTGATCTCGCCGCGGCGGAACTTGTCGAAGAGCTCCTCGCGCTCCTTGTTCTTCGTCGCGCCCTGGATCACCGGCGCGTCGAGCTCGTCGCCGAGCATCTCCAGCTGGTCGAGGTAAGCGCCGATGACCAGCGTCGGCTCGTCGGCGTGCTTGGCCACGATGGACTTGATCACCGGGGTCTTCGTGAGCGCCGTCGCCGCCAGCTTGTAGCGCTCGTCGGCCTCGGCGGTCGCGTACTCGAGCCGTTCCGCGTCGGTCAGCGTGACGCGGACCTCGGTGCACTTCGCCGGCGCGATCCAGCCCTGCGCCTCGATGTCGCGCCACGGCACGTCGTAGCGCTTCGGCCCGATCAGCGAGAAGACGTCGCCCTCGCGGCCGTCTTCGCGCACGAGCGTCGCGGTCAGGCCGAGGCGCCGCCGCGACTGCAGGTCCGCCGTCATCCGGAAGACCGGCGCCGGCAGCAGGTGGACCTCGTCGTAGACGACCAGGCCCCAGTCGCGCGAGTCGAACAGCTCCAGGTGCCGGTACTCGCCCTTGGTCTTGCGGGTGACGACCTGGTACGTCGCGATGGTGACCGGCCGGATCTCCTTCTTCTCGCCGGAGTACTCGCCGATCTCCTCTTCGGTCAGCGACGTCCGCGCGACGAGCTCGCGCTTCCACTGCCGCCCGGCGACGGTGTTCGTCACCAGGATCAGCGTCGTGGCCTGCGCCTTCGCCATCGCCGCCGCGCCGACCAGCGTCTTGCCCGCGCCACACGGCAGCACGACGACGCCGGAGCCGCCCGCCCAGAACGCCTCCGCGGCCATCCGCTGGTAGTCGCGCAGGTGCCAGTCGCTCTCGTCGAGCGCGATCGGGTGCGCCTCACCGTCGACGTACCCGGCGAGGTCCTCGGCCGGCCAGCCGACCTTGAGCAGCGCCTGCTTCAGCCGCCCGCGCTCGGACGGGTGAACGATGACGGTGTCCTCGTCGATCCGGGCGCCGAGCATCGGGCTGATCTTCTTGTTCCGCGAGACCTCGGTGAGCACCGCGCGGTCGGTCGTCGACATCACCAGCCCGTGCGCCGGGTGGTTGGCGATCTGCAGCCGGCCGAACCGGCCCATGACGTCGACGACGTCGATCAGCAGCGGCTGCGGCACCGGGAAGCGCGAGTACGTCGTCAGCGCGTCGACGACCTGCTCGGCGTCGTGGCCCGCGGCGCGCGCGTTCCACAAGGCCAGGGGGGTGATGCGGTAGGTGTGGACGTGTTCCGGCGCCCGTTCGAGCTCGGCGAACGGCGCGATGGCGATCCGCGCGTCATCGGCCTGGGGGTGGTCGACCTCCAGGAGCACGGTCTTGTCGGACTGGACGATCAGCGGGCCATCAGTCACAACTACTGTTATACGTGCCTCGCTCCGGCCCGCACCCGTCGCGGGTCCGGGGACGCGGCGATGTGCCGAGGGGATCACTGGAGGGCATGTGACCGACGACAACCCGTTCCGGACGCCGGACTACGCGACGCCGGCGCCGGGGACGCCGATGCCGGGCGCGCCGATGCCGCCCGCGCCGGGGCAGGCGCCGATCCCGCACTGGTTCACGGTGAAGGTGCGGATCACGCTCGTCGCGTGCGTCGTCGCCGCGCTGGGCCTGGGCGCGCTGGGCGCGATGGCGATCTACTGGATCGGGAGCAGCGGCACGCCGTCCGACGGCAGCTGCCTCTACCTGACGCGCGAAGGCGGCGGCAAGCTCGCCTACCACCGCGTCGGCTGCGCGAGCGACAGCGCGACCTACAAGGTCGACGACAGCTTCCGTGGGTCCTCGGCCTGCTCCTCGAACGGCTACGTGCGGTTCAAGACCACGACCGGCTCAGGTGAGGGGCGGACGCTCTGTCTCGCCCTGAACGTCCGCACCGGCGACTGCCTCCGCGACGTCGACGACGAGGCCACGATCGCCAAGGTGAGCTGTTCCGACCCGGCGGCGACGGAACGCGCCGAGGTCCTCACCAGCTCTCGCGACGGCAAGGAATGCGAAGGGGCGGACGACATCCGGGTCTACTCCGGTCCGCCGTTCCGCTTGGTGTGCCTGGCGCCGCCCGGCGAGAACATCTAGCCGAACCACCGGCCCAGGTCCGCGGGGTCGACGCCGTACCCGTCCGGCCGGACGAGCAGCAGCCGGCCGCGGTGCTCGGCGTCGCCGGTCGCGGCGCGCACGTGGTCGACCTGCCCGGTGAAGCCGGCGGGCACCGCGTGGTCGCCGAGGTCGAGGAGCAGCCCGCGGCCGCCGTGGAGCAACGCCGAAAGCCGCGTCGGGCCGGCCGCCGTCGTCAGGTCGAGGTCCGGGATCCGGTGTGCGCCCGGGTAGCTCAGGCCAAGCCCGGACAGCAGGCCGCTGAAGTAGCGGTTGGCGTCCGGCAGCCGCATCAGGTCGACGACGATCTCGCGCAGCGCCTCGACGTTCTCGCTCCGGTCCGGGCTCGTGAAGACGCGTTGGGCCGCGGTGTGCCGCAGCACCCGGGCGGCGGCCGGGTGGCGTTCGTCGTGGTAGCTGTCGAGCAGGCCGGCCGGCGCGGTGCCGCGGACGGTCGCCGCCAGCTTCCAGCCGAGGTTCATCGCGTCCTGGACGCCCAGGTTCAGCCCCTGCCCGCCGAGCGGCGGGTGGATGTGCGCGGCGTCGCCGGCGAAGAGCACACGGCCGTGCCGGTAGCGCTCCAGCTGCCGTGTGGCGTCGTTGAAGCGCGAAGCGCCGTACACCTCGCCTAAGCGCGTCTCGGGGCCGTAGAGGGCTGTCAGCGCTTCGGTGACCTCGGAGTCAGACACCGGTTCGTCGCGGCCGGGCTGTTTTGCCGTGGCGCCGAAGACGAACCGGTGGCCGCCGTCGCCGAGCGGGGTGAGCATCGACCAGTGGCCGTTCGCCTGCCGGGTGACCTCGCTGAAGTGCGCGGCGCGCGCGGGGACGAGCTCGGACACGGCGGCGAGCCGGACGTGCGCGAGCGTGGCGACGTAGGTCTCGGTGCGGCCGGGGAAGGGCACGCCGAGCAGGCGCCGGACGGTGCTGTGCGCGCCGTCGCAGGCCACGAGCCAGCGCGCCCGGTGTCCGTCGACTGTGACGCCGTCCGGGTCGGTGTTGACGGTGGTCACCTCGTGGGCGCGTTCGATGGTGGCGCCGTGTTCGAGGGCGTGCTCGGCCAGCATCGCCTCGAGGTCGTCCTGGGTGCGGTTGACGACGCGGGGGTGGCGGGTGTGCCAGACGCTGTGGTCGAGCGGGACGGGAAGACCGGCGAAGTGCCCGCTCGGGCCGTCGGTCTCGTGGGTGGTGACGTCGAGTCCGCGCAGGTCGAGGAGTTCGGCGGTGCGGGGCTGGAGCCCGACGGGGCGCGGGAGGCCGGGGCCGTCGCGGCGTTCGAGGACGGTCACTTCGACGCCGGCGAGGGCGAGCTCGGCGGCGAGGAGCAGGCCGGTGGGCCCGGCTCCGGTGATCAGGACGTCGGTCATGGCGCACTCCTTGAGTAGACTGAGTGCGAAAGTAGACCAGGTGTAAGTTTAAAGGGAAGCGAATAACGGCGGGGCCGCGGCAAGGGGTTTTACTGGCCGGAACGTCGCGAATGACCCATTGGGGACGCGAGACGTCGCGAATGGGTCATTCGCGACGCGGGCCCGGATCCGTGACCACAGTCCGAGGGCCGCGGCAGGAAGCGAAAGCTAGTAGCTGTTCTGGTCCGGAAGCAGCGACTGCACATCCAGCCGATCCGCCAGCTGACCCGAGTTGTGCATCAGATCAGCCACCCGCTGCAGCCGGATGCCGTTGAGCGACACCGGATAGGAACCCAGCGAGATCAACGACGCCGTCGTCGTGTCGATGTCGGAGAACTTCGGCAGCGCGTCCCGGACCGTCGCCGGGTCCGTCGCGCTCTGCTGGGCCGCCCCCAGCGCCTTCCGGAACGCCGCCAGCGTCCGGGGGTTGGACTGGGCGAACGGCTTGGCCGACGCATACCCGGACAACGGGAAGTCGAGCGTCGCACCGCGGGCGCCGTCGGCCAGGATGTGGGCGCCCAGGTCCTTCTCGGCTCGGGTGATGTACGGCTCGATCATCAGGGCCGCGTCCGCGTCGCCCGCCTGCAACGCCTGCGGCATCTGGTCGAACCCGACCGGCTTGAACTTGATCTTCGCGACGTCCACGCCCGCCGTGCCCAGCACCGAACGCGCCGCGAGCGCGCCGACGTCGTCGAGCATGTTGACCGCGATCTCGGGGGCCTTCTTCGCCGTCGGGACCGGGTAGTCGGAGCCGGGCAGTGTGACCAGGGCCATGGTGTTGGGGCCGGACGTGTACGCCTCGCCCTGCAGCTGCAACGCCGCACCACCGGCCGCGGCGCGGAACATCGCGATGTCGGAAGCGAACGTGACGTCGAGGTCGCCGCTGGTCAGCTTGGCCAGGCCGTCGTCGCCGCCGAGTTCCACCAGCTGGACGTTCAGTCCCGCGGAGCCGAACTTTCCCGCGGCCACGGCGATGCGCAGCGGCGCCGTGTCGATGGCATTTCCCACACCCACGCGCAGAGTGGTCCGTTCCAATGGCGGCGGGGCGGCAGGCGAGCCGGAAGAGAACACGCTGCACCCAGCGGTCGCCAGCAGCGCCGCTACCAGCGGAATCGTCCGTCCGCGTCTGATCATGAACCTTCACCTACCGCGAGAATCTGGTTCTCGTGCTGGATCGTATGGTCCGCGCCCCATACGATCGCGGGCAGGGCCGTCTCGCGCCAGCACGGCTTTCGGATCTTCATGGGGCGGGCTACCGTTCAGTAGGTTCGAGGTGTCGTAGGTCCGCGGGTTCCTCCCGCGGTGGAAAAGGAAACCAGGTGACCCGTCGCGACAAGCGTCCCCGCAAGGGCGGCGACGCGGCGGATCCACGTCCGGCCGGCGGCCGCTGGCGGCTGCGGAACTGGCGTCTCGGCACCAAGCTCTTCGCCGTCCTCCTGATTCCCGCGCTGGCGGTGATCGCGCTCGTCGGCCTGAGGATCAGCTCGGACCTGCGCGACGCCCGGCAGCTCGCGGAGTTCGCCACGCGCGGCCGGGTCGACAACACGGTGGCCGAAGCCTTGCACGAACTGCAACGCGAGCGCGACCTCACGGTGCGGTTCGTCGCGCAGAACCGCCAAGGCGACACCGGCGACCTCGCCGGCCAGCGCAAACGCGTCGACCAGGCCATCGGGACGTTCGAGCGGACCCTCGCCGACAGCAAGCCCCGCCTCGACGCGAAGGCCGCGGAAAGCCTGCAGCAGACCGACGACCGGCTGCGCGTGCTCGGCGGCCTCCGGTTCTCCGCGGAGCATTCGGCGTTCCCCGCCGACGCCGTCCTGCGCTCCTACAGCGAGCTGATCTCCGGCCTGCTCGACATCAGCGACTCGGCCGCCGCCGACGTCTCCGACCCCGAACTCGCGCGGTTGCGCCTGGCGGGCAACGCGCTGGCGCGGATCAAGGACCAGATGTCGGTCAAGCGCGCGGTGATGGCCGAGGCCCTCGCCGCGGGCACGCTCGACCGCGACCGGACGCGCGCGCTGCTCGGCGCGGAAGCCGAGCTGGCCGCCGCGCGCAACGACTACCGCACCTTCGCCACCCCCGACCAGCAGCGGATGTTCGACGACACGGTGATCGGCCTGGTCGTCGACATCGGCAACGACATGGTCGAGTCCGCGCTCACCCGCACCGAGAACAACCAGGACCTCTCGGGCCTCGACCCGAACCAGTGGGACACCTCGGCGACCCACACGGTGAACCTCGCCCATCAGGTGCAGGAAGCGCTGCTGGTCCAGTTGCAGGAACGCACCGACGCCCTTGCGGCGCAAGCACGCACGGCGGCGATCTGGGACGGCGGTGTCGTGCTCGCCGTCCTGCTCGTCGCGGGCGTGCTGTCGGTCGTGATCGCGCGGTCCCTGTTGCGCCCCTTGCGAATCCTGCGCCGGACGGCGCTGGAGGTGGCCGAGCACCGGCTGCCCGCGGCCGTCCAGGGCCTGCTCACCGACCCCGAGCCGGCGCCGGAGAACCTCCGCAAGCGGCTCGCCATCGCGCCGGTCCCGGTGTTCACCCGCGAAGAGGTCGGGCAGGTGGCCCGCGCGTTCGACGCGGTGCACGGCGAAGCGGTCCGGCTCGCCGGCGAACAGGCGATGCTGCGCGAGAACGTCAACGCGATGTTCGTCAACCTCTCGCAGCGCAGCCAGGACCTCGTCGAGCGGCAGCTGTCGGTGCTCGACCGGATGGAGGCCGACGAGCAGGACCCGGACACCCTCGCCGGCCTCTTCGAGCTCGACCACCTCGCGACGCGGATGCGGCGCAACAGCGAGAACCTGCTGGTCCTGTCCGGCCAGGACTCCTCGCGGGACGACGCCGGCGCGGTGTCGGCCGACGAGATCGTCGGCGCCGCGCTCTCGGAGGTCGAGCACTACCAGCGGATCGAGCTCGGCCCGGCGCCGCAGGTCGCGGTCCGCGGGGAGGCCGTCAACGACCTCGTGCACGTCGTTTCGGAGCTGCTGGAGAACGCGACGCGCTACTCCGGCGACACGACGGTCACCGTCGCGAGCGCCGAAACCCACGACGGCGACTGGCAGATCGAGATCATCGACCACGGCGCCGGCATGCCGCAGGCCGAGATCAACCGCACCAACCTGCGGCTGGCGAACCCGCCGGACGTCGACGTCGAGGTCTCGCGCCGGATGGGCCTGTTCGTGGTCGCGACGCTGGCCAAGCGCCACCACATCGACGTCAGCCTCAGCGCGGGCCGGGACACCGGGCTGGTCGCGACCGTGCTGGTGCCGTCCGCGCTGATCGTCGAGCTGCCGCCGATGCCGGCGCCGCCTCCGCCGCCCGAGCCGGCCGCGGCCCCGGAACCCGAGCTGCTCGCGCCGCTGGCCCCGCTCACGCCGCCGGAGCCGGAGCCGGCCGAGCCGGAAGAGCTGACCCCGCCGTCGATCGAGGCCGGTCCGCCGCGCCGCGCGCCGGTGGTGGCGCGCGACCAGGCCCCGGAGTGGCCGAGCGCGGACGACGACTCGCACCTGGACTTCGACGCCCCGACCGAGCGGATGCCCGCCTACCGCGACGTCCTGTCGCGCTGGTTCGACGCGTCCGCGGCCCCCGAGGCGCCGCGCAAGGCCGTGGAGCCGCGTCCGGTGGCCGAGGAGCCGCGGCCCGCCCCGCTGGAGCCGCGGCACGCGCTCGCCGCGGCGCCCCCGCCTCCGCCACCCCCGCCGCTCCCCGAGCTTTCACGTGAAAGCTCGGAGCCGAACCCGGACGACGAGGACACCGATCCGCAGTTCCCGCCCGTCGCGCCGCCCGCCGCGATCGAGCCCGACTACCAGTGGCCGACGCCGGCCGAGCTGGAGCAGGAGGACGGCGCGGAGGACACCTGGCCGTTCCTGCAGCCCGCCGACGCGGCGGCGAGCCCCGGAGCGGTGCCGGAGCAGCGGCCGATACTCTCTCTTTCCCCGGAAGCGGTGCGCGAGCGGATGACAAGCCTTCAAGGCGGCTTCCGGCGAGGGCGGCACGCGAGGGGAGACGACACCCGGAACCAGTGAAATGGATGAGGCATGAGCTCGAAGACGCCCCTGCTGGAAGTGATCGCGCTGGACGCGGCGGACGCCGTAGCCGCGCAAGCGGGTGGAGCCGACCGCCTCGAACTGGTTGCCGACATGGCTCAGGACGGCCTCACGCCGTCGGTCGAAACCCTGCGTGACGTGCTTGCGGCGACCGACCTCCCGGTGCGGGTCATGCTGCGGGACAACGGTTCCTTCGCCATGGGCGACCTCGAAGGACTGCGCGCCGACACCGCCCGGCTGATCGACGCGGGCGCGCGCGAGTTCGTCTTCGGGTTCCTCACCGTGGACAGCGAGATCGACCTGGACGCCTGTGAGACGCTGGTCAAGGAGATCGGCGGCCTGTCCTGGACGTTCCACCGCGCCATCGACCGCACGCGGGATCCGTTGCGCGCCTACGACCAGCTCGCCGAGCTGGGCTGTGACACGGTGCTCGCGGCGGGCCACCCGAACGGGGTAGCCAGTGGTCTTTCGGTGCTGCAACGGCTTGCGCAGCGCGAAGGCGGGCCGGAGCTGCTCGTCGGCGGCGGCCTGCGCGCGCAGCAGGTGCACCTCTTGCGCGCGGGCGGGGTGCGCGGGTTCCATGTCGGGAGCGCGGTCCGGCCCGGCGGCTGGCAGTTCCCGGTGGACGCCGGATCGGTGCGCACCTGGGTCGACCTCGTCAAATCCTGATCGTTTTCCGGAATTAATCGGAACATCGGCGGGATAAAACGTTTTCCGCCGATGTTCTTTCGTGCGCGGTAATCGCGTCCCGTCCGGCGAATTTGCATTCGTCCCGTGCAGCGGGCGAGCCGGCGCTGCACGTGCGGCCGCACGGGCACTTCGGGGCTATGACCTGGTTGGCGGCTGATTTCGCCTGGTCGGGCTGGCTACGTTTGTCCGGCATTTCGCGATCAGGCCGATCACCAGGAATCGATCCCAGTGCGGGAGGCGGCGCCGTGTGCGCGCGTATTCAGTTCGAGACGAACTCGTTGCGAGGACAACAGGAAACGAAGAGCATGACCATGCGGTGGATCTCTGTCGCGTGGGAGCGGCTCATTCCGCGCAATTGCCGCGCGAGTGCGTCCGGCGCAACCCGGAAGGCCGAATCGTGACCGGTGCGCTACCGCGGCAACGCGGACCCGAAACCTCCGAAGACGAGTTCGCGAAGCTGGGGCTCGGCGGCTCGCTCGCCCTCACCGGCCTGCTGGCCGCCGTCAAGATCGCGGAAACCGCCACGGGTGTGGTGCTGACCGCCGCCGGGGTGCTGCCCGGCGCCAGTCCCTCGCGGGAGCGGGCTCCGGCCTGGCCCGGCGGGGAATGAACGGGAGCTGCCCGGCAGCTCTCTACGGACGGAGGGCTGCCATGGACGGCAGTGGAGGGCGGGACAACCAGCGTGGTGCACGCGTGGGTCTCGCCGACGTGCGACGGCTCGAGGACGTCGTCGCCGAGCTCAGGACGCTGGACTACCGCTACGGCGGTGGTTCCTGCCGGGCGGCGGTCGAGAAACGGCTGCCCGCCGCCGTGGCGCTGCTGGACGGCGTGACCAAGACCGTCGTCCAGGCCCGGCTGTACACCGCCGTCGCCGACCTGTACAACCTGGCCGGCTGGACGAACTTCGACCAGGACCGCCCGGCCGCCGCGCTCGCCGCGTTCCGGCGGGCGCTGGAGCTGGCCGTCGAAGCCGGCAACGACGACCTCCAGGCCAACGTCCGCTACCGCATCGGGCGGCTGCACCTGCACTACGGCGCCGTCGACGCGGCGCTGGAGGAGTTCGCGCGGGGCCGGGAGGCGGCGTTGCTGGCGCACTCCAAGCTGGCGCAGGCGATCCTGTCGGCCAACCAGGCGTGGGCGCACGCCAAGAAGGCCGACGTCACGGAGGCTCTGACCTACCTGCGCCGGGCCCGCGAGGAGTTCGCGGAGGCCGAGGGGCGCGAGCCGTCGCCGTGGGCCGCGTTCTTCGGCGCGACGGACATGGCGGCGATGATCGGCACGGTGCACGGCGAGCTGGCCCAGGTCGTCGACATCCGGCACGGCCGTGACGGCATCCCCGCCCTCACCGAGGCGATCGCCGGGTACGGCCGCGGGATGACGCGCAGCCGGTCGCTCACGCTGATCTGGCTCGCCACCGTGCACGCGCTGGACGGCGACCTCGACGTCGCCTCCGCCGTCGGCGAGGAGGCGATCGAGCTGGCGGCCGCGCTGCGGTCCCCGCGGACCCGGCAGCGGCTGCGGTCGCTGTCGGCGGCCGCGCGGCGGTTTTCCGGCAATGCGGACGCGCAGGAGATCGCCGACCGCGTCGACGCTCTCGGGCATTCCGGACAATAATCAGTTCGCTATGCCGAGGTAAACCTTTCGGAAAGCAAAAAAGGAACCGCGAAACGGCAGACAAAAGTAGGTTCCTCGGCGCGAGAGCGGTTTCTTATGCTTCTCGGCAACCTGCGGCGAGCATTCCGCGCAGGTCCGGTCCCCCTCGCCGAGAGGAAATTTCCCATGCGCTTGCGCAAGCTCGTCGCGGCCGCTGTGCCGTTGCCTGCGTTGCTCGGCCTCGCCGTGGCCGTCCCGGCCGCCGCGGCCACGGAACCCCTGGTCACGCTGGCCGACAGTGCTGCGCCGTTGGTCAACAGCGCCCGCACCGGCGACGTCGCGGGCGGGCAGCGGATCACCGCCGCGCTCTCGCTGAAACTGCACAACCAGCAGGCGCTGGAAAAGTTCCTCGCCGACGTCCAGAACCCCGCGTCGCCGCAATACCACCACTTCTTGACGCCTGCGCAGTTCTCCGCCGAGTTCGGCCCGACCCAGGCCGACGTCGACAAGGCTGTCTCATTCCTCGGGAAAGCGGGCGCGACCGGGATCGAGGTTTCCGGCAACCGGCAGGCCATCACGTTCACCGGCTCCGCGGCGCAGCTCGAATCGGCGTTCCGCACCCGGATCGGGACCTACCACGACCGGGTTTCCGGCCGCGACTTCTTCGCCAACGACGCCGCGCCGGCCGTGCCCTCGGACGTCTCGGGTGTGGTGGCGAACGTCGTCGGCCTCGACAACCACGCCGTCCGGACGCACTCTTCGGTGGCCGCCCAGCCCAACGCCGTCAAGGCGGTGACCCCGCCGGTACTCAAGACCGCTTACGGGACAAGCGGTCTCTCGGCCACCGGTAGCGGAGTGAAGGTCGGCTTCGTCGAGTTCGACGGTTACCAGAAGTCCAACATCACCAAGTACGACAGCACGTACGGCCTTTCGGCGGGCACGGTCACGACGGTCCCGGTCAGCGGCGCGAACTACGACTCCTCGCCGGGGGACGGCCAGATCGAGGTCGAGCTCGACATCGAGGTCGTGCACGCGCTGGCGGCGAAGGCCAACGACTACGTGTACGAGGCCCCGAACACCAGCGCCGGCGAACTGGCGATGTACCAGAAGATCGCGTCCGACCACACGGTCAACGTCGTCTCGATCTCTTGGGGCGCCTGTGAATCCGCGGAGGGTTCGAGCGCGGCGAAGAGCGTCAGCAACGCGATCGCGACCGGCACCGCGGAGGGCATCTCGTACTTCGCGGCCGCGGGCGACGACGGCACGACCGACTGCTACCGCCAGACCGGTTCGACGGCGAAGGCCGTGGACTTCCCGGCGTCCAGCCCGAACGTGACCGGGGTCGGCGGCACGCAGCTGACCGTGACGACGTCGAACGCCTACAGCAGCGAGAAGGCGTGGAACGACGGCGCGACGAACGGGTCCACCGGCGGCGGCATCTCGACGGTGTTCACGGCGCCGTCGTGGCAGTCCTCGCAGAGCACGACCAACCGCAAGGTCCCGGACGTCTCGGCCGACGCGGCGAGCGGCTCGGGTTACTACATCTACACGGCGGGTTCGTGGGAGACGGTGTGGGGCACGTCGGGTGCGGCCCCGCTGTGGGCGGCGTTCGCGACGCTGCAGAACCAGGTGCACGGCGGCGGTCTGGGCAACCTGAACCCGAAGTTCTACTCGATCGGCAACGGGTCCTCGTACGGCACGGGTTTCCACGACGTGACGACGGGCAACAACACCCTCCACGGCACCACCGGCTTCACTGCCGGGACGGGGTACGACCAGGTGACCGGCTGGGGCTCGTTCAAGGGCAGTGGGTTGTCGGGCCTGATCGGCTGACGTGGTGGGACGCCGGGGCTGTCGCGGATTCGCGACGGCCCCGGCGTCCCGTTTTTGTCGGCGCCCGGTGACAGAATGTGCCCATGTCAACACGAGTGGCGACCCCGAGGTCCCGCGCACTGGGCTTCGGTCTCCGCGCGGCGAGGGTGGCGCGCGGGCTGGGGCTGCGGCAGCTGGCGCGGCAGGTGGACGTCGCGCCGCAGGTGCTGTCGCACTGGGAGAGCGGGACGAGGGTGCCGAACGTGGCGCAGGTGGGGCTGCTGCTCGGGGCGATGCAGGTGGAGCCGGTGGAGCGGGAGAGGCTGCTGGAGCTGGCGGAGTACGCGAAGGAGCCGAACTGGCTCGAGCGGACGGTGCCCGGAGTTTCCCCGGCCTTGTCGACCTACGTGGAGTACGAGCGCTCGGCGACGGCGATGATCAACTGGGAGCCGTTCGTGGTGCCGGGCCTCCTCCAGGTTCCGGGGTATGCCGAGGCGATCCTCGAATCGCACCGGCTCCCGGCGCGGATGATCGAGCAGCAGGTGGCGGTCCGCCAGCGGCGGCGCGAGGTGCTCACACGCCCCGATCCGCTGGCGCTCAAGCTTTTTCTCGGCGAAGAAGCGCTCCGCCGAGCCATCGCCGAGCCGGCGGTGATGGCCGAGCAGTTGCGGCTGCTGGTGCGCGCGGCGCAGCCGCGCACCAGCAGCATTCGCGTGGTGCGCGCGGATGCGGGTTACCACCCGGGCCTGTTCGGCCACTTCGTGATCTTCGACTTCGCCCACCTGCCTTCGGTGGTTCACATCGAGCACCTCCGGGGTAGCGCCCATGTCTACGATGGGGAACAGGTGGCCGCCTTCCGGGCCGCCGCGGAAACCCTGTCGGACCTGGCGCTGAGTGAGCGGGAATCGCTCGAGCTCATCCAGGGGGTGATCGCCGGACTGGAGTGAACATGCGCGAGTGGCGCACATCGAGTCACACCGATGAGACCAACTGCGTGGAGGTGGCGCTCGGCCCGGTGTCGCAAGTCCGCGACACCAAGGACCGCGCGGGCGGCACCCTCGCCGTCAGTGCGGCCGCTTGGGGGGCTTTCCTTCGCAAGACTAAGCATTAGTCTGAGGGGCATGATCAAGCGCACGGTGCTGGACGCCACCCGCGAACTCCTCCGCGAACTCGGCCTCACCACGGTGTTCGGCAACCCCGGCACCACCGAGGTCCCGTTCCTGACGGACTGGCCGGACGACTTCGACTACGTCCTGGGGCTGCAGGAGTCCGCCGTCGTGGCGATGGCCGACGCCTATTCGCAGGCCACGCGGCAGGCCGTCCTCGTCAACCTGCACTCCGCAGGCGGGGTCGGGCACGGCCTCGGCAGCCTCTTCAACGCCTACCGCAACCGGACACCGCTGATCATCGTCGCCGGTCAACAAGTCCGTTCCCTCATCCCGCACGATCCGTTCCTCGGGGCGATGGACGCGCCGGAGTTCCCGAAGCCGTACGTGAAGTGGTCGATCGAGCCCGCCACGGCCGAGGACGTCCCGGCCGCGCTGGCGCGCGCCTACCACGTCGCCACGCAGGCGCCGTCGGGTCCGGTCTTCGTGTCCGTGCCGGCGGACGACTGGACCGTCACGACCGAACGGCCCGTCATCTCCCGGCCGCGCGTCCGGGGCTTCGCGCCGGACCCCGAGGCCGTCACCGAGCTCGCCGCCGCGCTCGAATGCGCCGAGCGGCCGGCGATCGTCGTCGGGGGAGCCGTCGACCAGGACTCGGCCGTCGTGGAAACCGTCGCGCTCGCCGAACGGCTCAACGCCGGTGTGTGGGTCGCGCCGATGTCGTTCCGGTGCTCGTTCCCCGAGGACCACCCGCTGTTCCAAGGGTTCCTCGACCCCGAGCGCGGCGCCGTCTCGGACAAGCTCGCGGCGCACGACCTCGTTCTCGTGCTGGGCGCGCCCGCCTTCACCTACCACGTTGAGCGCGGCCGCGGGGAAGCTCCGCTGCCGCCGCTGTTCATCGTCAGCGACGACGAGCAGATCCTCGCGCGCGCCTTCGAAGGCACCGGTATCCGCGCGACGCCGAAGCTCGGCGTGCGGGCCCTGCTGAACGCCGTCGAGCGCAGTGGCCGCCCGGCACCCGCCCCGCTGGCACGTCCCGCGAAGCCCGGCGCCGACAAGCTCACCGCCGAGTTCGCCTACTCGGCGCTCGCAGACCTGTTGCCGGACAACGCGATCGTCGTCGAGGAGACGCCCAGCCACCGCGGCGCCCTGCACGACTTCCTGCCGATCACCGCCACGGATTCGGGTTTCCTGACCAACGCCAGCGGGGCACTCGGCTACGGCCTTCCGGCCGCGGTCGGCGTGGCGCTCGGCCGCCCGGACCGCCGCGTGGTGGGGGTGATCGGTGACGGCTCCAGCATGTACGGCATCCAGGCGCTGTGGACGGCCGCACGTCAAGAAGTCCCGGTGACCTTCGTGATCCTGGACAACACCGAGTACGCCGCGGTCCGCATCCTCGGCGACGCGATCGGCGGCGCGAAGCTCCCCGGGACCGAGCTGGGCGGCATCGACTTCGCGGCGCTGGCGTCGAGCATGGGGTGCCAGGGCGTGACGATCAGCGAGCCGGCCGGTCTGGTCCCGGGCCTGCGGGCGGCGCTCGCCGACCCGCGTCCGACGCTGGTGCACGTCAAGGTGGTCGCTTCCGACCGGACGTTGTACTGAAAGCGGGGGGGGGGGGGGGGGGGGGGACCCGCCCCCCCCCCCCCCCACCCCCCCCCCCCCCCACGGAAACAAAAAAACAACCCCCAACCGCACCACCACCCCCCTCCATCGTCGCCGGAT
>NZ_JBVJON010000030.1:24689-34359 GCF_055583145.1 Amycolatopsis sp. NPDC104819
GGTTTTCCGCCTCGCCGCCCCTTGGCGGAGGTGGGGTTGGGGGTGTGTGTCTTCTCCGAGCGGGGGTGGGGAAGAAAAGGGGGGAAACCGTGCCCCCCCCCCCCCCCCCCCCCCCGCCTCCGAAACTCCTCAGCTGCCGGTCTTGCTGCGCTCGGTGACGTCGGAGTTCTGCTCCGCCAGCTCCCACTCCGCGGCGTCGGAAGCGGCGGTGGCGGCCTCCGCGGTCCTTCCGCCGTGCAGCAGCCGGGCCACCTCGCCGCGCAGGGCCACGAACTCCGCCGACTCACGCGTCGTGATCTGGTCGCGCGTGGCCGGCAGGCCGACCGGCAGGTCTGCCACGATCGACGCCGGTGACTTCGACAGCACCAGCACCCGATCGGACAGGTACACGCTTTCGTCGATGTCGTGGGTGACGACCAGGATCGTGCTGCCCTGCTCGCGCTGCACCCGCCGGGTCAGGTCCTCCAGCTCGAAGCGCGTCTGGGCGTCGACCGACGCGAACGGCTCGTCCATCAGCAGCAGCGCCGGCCGGCTCGCCAGCGCGCGGGCGATCGAGACCCGCTGCTGCATACCACCCGACAGCTGCCACGGGAACTTGCCGCCGACGCCCGACAGCCCGACCTGCTCCAGTGCTTCGGCCGCCCGCTTGCGGCGCTCGGCCTTCGAGAGCTTCCGCCAGCGCAACGGGAACTCGACGTTCTTCTGCACCGACAGCCACGGGAACAGCGAACGGCTGTAGTCCTGGAACACGACGGCGAGGTCGTCCGGCACCCCCGAAACGCGGTCGCCGTGGAGGCTCACCGTGCCCTCGGTCGGCGGGGTCAGCCCGGCGATGCAGCGCAGCATCGTCGACTTCCCGCAGCCGGACGGGCCGACGATGCTGGCCAGCTGCCCGGCCTCGACGGTGAACGACAGGTCGTTCACCGCGGTGTGCGCCTTCGCGCCCGTGCCGTAACGGTGACTGAGGCCGGACACTTCGAGCATGGTTGACATGGGAGAGGCCTTTCCAGCGTCAGTCGCGGCCGAGGCGGGTCGGCTGCCAAGCCAGCACCCGCCGCTCCGCGGCCAGGAAGATCGTGTTGAAGACGTAGCCGAGGATGCCCAGCAGCACCAGCCACGACCACATGGTCGGGAAGTCGAAGTCCTGCTGGGCGTTGATCAGCGAGCGGCCGATGCCGTTGTACGCACCGACCAGCTCGGAGACGACCATGAGCAGCAAGGAGATCGACAAGCTCACCCGCAGCCCGGCGAAGATCTTCGGCGCCGCCGCGGGCAGCACCACCAACGCGATCCAGTAGCGCTTCGGTGTGCGGAACGATCGAGACGTCTCCACCTTGACCTGGTCGACCGAGCGCACGCCGTCCACCGTGTTGAGCAGCACCGGCCAGATCGCACCGAAGATGATCGAGCCGGTCTGCATACCCGAGCTCAGCCCGAACAACACCACGAACACCGGGATCAGCGTGGGTGGCGGGATCGAACGGAAGAACGCGAACAGCGGGCCGAGGTAGTCCATTCCCTTCTCGGACCGTCCGACCAGCACCCCGAGCGCGATGCCGGCGACCGCGGCCAGCGCCCAGCCACCGAGCGTCCGGCCGAGGCTAGGGAACACGTTTTCGAAAACGGCATCGGTGAGGAAGAGGTGCGACGCGGGGCCGGTGAACCACAGCCTCCCCGCCGCGACCGCGATCTCCGTGGGCGGTGGGAAGAACTTGCTGCCGCCGGCCCGGGCGGCGAACTCCCAAAGCACGACGAGGATCGCGAACAGCAGCCAGTTGCGAAGCACGGCCGTGGCTCCCCGGGCGGCCCGGCGGCCCACCCGGCCGGAAAGAGTCGCCGTGCTCACGCGATCGCCTCCCGATCCACTGTGCTCCACCGGAACAGCCGCTTGCCGAGCTGTTCGAGCCCTTCGTTGATCGCGAACCCCAGCATGCCCGCGACCACCGTACCGGCCAGGACGAGGTCGAACCGCGTCGAACCGGTGCTGGCGACCAGGATGAAGTTGCCGAGGCCGACCTCGGAACCGGCGAGGAACTCGGTGCTGACCACGGCGATCAACGCGATGGCGGCCGAGAGCCGGAGCCCGGTGAAGACGAACGGCGCGGTGTTCGGCAGCGCGACCGAGAACAGGGTGCGGAACCGGCTGGTCCCGCAGGCCCGGGCCGTCTCCATCAGCACCGGGTCGATCTCGCCCATGCCGTAAACGGTGTTGAACATGATGGGCCACAGGGAGGCGTACACGGCAAGCGTGATCTTCGCTTCGGGGCCGGAGCCGATGACGAGCAGCACCAGCGGGATGAGCGCGGCGACCGGGATCGGCCGGAGGAACTCGACGATCACGGCGGTGGCGGTGCGCAGCACCGGGATGCTGCCGAGCAGCAACCCGGCGGGCACCCCGATGGCCGCGGCGATCAGGACGGCGATGAGCCAGGCCAGCATCGTCGCGACGACGTCGCGCAGGAAGGAAGGATCACCCAGCAGCTCGCCGACGGTGACGAGGACGACGCTGGGGGGCGGCACGAACGTTTTGCTGACCAGGCCGACCTGGACGACGACCTCCCAGAGCAGGAGGAAGCCGACCAGACCGGCCAGGTTGCGGAGCAGTTTCCCCACGACGTCAGCTGGTGCTCGCCTGCGGGGCGATCATCGACGCAGCGTCCACGGGCGTCGTGATGGCGCCCAGCTGCAGCATCAGGTCGGGAACACGCTGCATGCGCCGGGCGTCGAGGAGCGACTGCCAGCCGGGCAGGGTCAGCAGCTTCGCCGTGTCCTCGTCGATCTTCGCGTACTTCACCAGCAGCGGCTCGACCTTCGAACGGTCGTTGATCACGTCGCGGGTGGCCTTCTGCATCGCGCGCTGGAACGCGGCGAGCGTCTTCGGGTTCGACTGCACCCACTTCTTCGTGGCGCCGTACCCGGTGAGGGGGAAGCTCTCACTGGCGCCACTGTTGATGTCGATGACGGGGATGGCGCCGACGGTCTTGGCGGCCTGGGTGATGAAGGGCTCGGGCAGGTAGGCGGCGTCCACCTGGCCCTGCTGCAGGGCGGCCGCCATGTTCGGCAGCGGGATGAGGACCCAGTTGACCTTGCTGTAGTCCACGCCGTGGTCCTTCATCACCGACCGCGTGAGCAGGTCGGTCGCCGTGTTCTTGGCGGTGATGGCGATGCGCTTGCCGGCGAGGTCGTTGACCGTCTTCACCGACGAGTTCGGGACGGTGAGGATCGCGTTGCTCTTCGAGCTCATCGACGTGCCGTCGGCCACGAGCTGGATGTCCGCCGCGCCGGTGCTCTTCGCCGTGAAGAACGGACCGTAGGTCGACTGCGTGATGTCGACCTCACCCGAGATCGCCTTCGTCATCGACACCTGGCCGCTGGCGGCGGTCACCGATTCGACGTCGAGGCCTTCGGCCTTGAAGTAGCCGCCGTCCTGGGCCAGCCAGAACGGCGCGAGGTCGGTGGTGGGGATGATCGAGACCTTGATCTTCGACTTCTCCGGGCCGCCTCCGTTCGACGAGGCGTTCGAGTCGTCCGAGCCGAGCGCGCTGCAGCCGGTGAGGGCTGTGGCGGCTGCGACGGTGAGGGCGAGCCCGAGCGCGGCGCGGCGAGTGCGAACCCGGCCACTGCTCATGGCGTTTCCAAGCAAGGCCTGCTCCTTGGTGAAAAGTTGGTGGACCGAATCCAATGGATGTGGGTGACTCATTGCCCGGAGTCACGCGGGCCACTGTAGAGAACGTGACAGCCTGCTCACAACGGGTGGGATCAATACCCAGGAGCGTGGTACGCGTCACTCTTTAGGCCTCTGGTCTAGACCCGCTGCTCCACTCGCCGTAGTCGTTTACCCAGCGTAAGACCCAGATTCGAATAAGCGGATGATCGGCGGCGTGCGACATGAGCGAACGCTGTGCAACATCCAGCCCGTGTTGTCGGGAGGGTTACATCTTCCCCTGGCGTTCGCTACCCTCTGCACCTGCGGGGAGGTATCAACCTCCGATGTGGTGAGAGAGAGTGCCTGGATGGCCGATCAAGACGACTTCTGTCGGTGTACCAGCACACGCTGTGCTTTTCCTGAGAGATTCTGCCCCGCGACGACGACTTCCTGGCCGGGCACTGCCGCCGTGCCGGTGGGTTAGGCCGAACCAGAGACCGATGCGAGACCAGCGCAGGGACCCGACCGTGATGCTCGAGCTGAACCGATTCCGTCCACCTGGACGGGGTTCAGGAACGCCCGCCCAAGACGATCTTTTCACCCGTGCGGGTAGCGTCTTGCGCTCGGCTCCACCCGGACGGCCGGTGCGCCGGCATGCGGGGAGTGTGCAGACGAGTGGCTGAGCAGAACGGCGCGCGTCCCGGCGGGCGCTGGACCGAACAGGGATATCCGAGCACGAACGACGATGGTGGTGCGGCGGTGCCGAACGAAGACACCGCGGGGGTGGGAGGGGCCCCTGCGCAGCGGCCCGGAACGGATCCGGGCCGGAAGGCCGGGTTCTTCTCGGGCATGCGTGACTGGCGGCTGCGGTCCAAGCTGGCGGCGGTCCTGATCATTCCCACCCTGACCGCTCTGGCGCTGGGTGCGCTGCAGGTGGTCGACGACGCCCGGCAGGCCGCGGAGTTCCAGCGCACCGCCGACCAGGTCGCGTTCGCCGTCAAGGTCACCACGGTGGTGCACGAGCTGCAGAACGAGCGCTCGCTGGCCGTGGCCCGGCTCTCGTCCGGCAACGCGCTGCTGCAGACCGGGCTGGACGCGCAGATCGGCAAGGTCGACCGCGAGATAGGCGACCTGCGCAGCGGCGCGGCCGCCCTCAACTACGACGACCAGGCCACCAAGGACCGCTACGCCCGCGGCATCCAGCGCCTCGACGCGCTGCGCCCGCTGCGCGCGGCGTACAACACCCAGAACGGCCTGCCGGACATCACGGTCATGACCGCGTACTCCGGCATCCTGGACGCCCTGATCGAGCTCGGCCGCGAGGTGACCACCGCGGTCACCGACCGCGACGTCCTCCGGCTCGGCACCAGCACGCAGGCGGTCAGCGAGGCCAAGGAGTTCACCACCCGATCCGACGCCGAACTGCAGATCGCCGCGTACCGCGGGAGCTTCCCGGGTGACCTCCTGGACCAGACGCGCGCGTCGGCCTCCAGTGCGGACGCCTCGGTGCAGGCCTTCCTCGCGAACGCCGACGACGACCAGCGGCAGCTCTACAACGACACCTACTCCGGCCCGGAGGTCGACGACCGCCGCCGGATCCAGACCGCGGCGTTCGCCTTCGCCCAGCTGGGGGAGGCGCCGAGCGTCGACACCACCGCCCTCAGCAAGGACAGCACGGTGTCGGCCGACAAGCTGCACGCCGTCGAGTCGAACCTGCTGGCCCAGCTCAAGTCCCGCGCCGACGACCTCGCCACGGCGGCGGTCAACTCGGCCTGGGTCGGGGGCGCCGTGGTGCTCGCGGCGCTGGCGCTCGCGGTCGCGCTGATGCTCGTCGTCGCCCGCCTGATGCTGCGCCCGCTGCGGGTGCTGCGGAAGAGCGCGCTGGACGTGGCCTACACCCGGCTGCCCGAAACCGTGCAGGCGATCCTCGACGACCCGGACCCGGTCGGCGCCTCGAAGAAGGCCGTCACGCCGGTGCCCGTCACCTCCCGCGACGAGATCGGCGAGGTCGCGCGGTCGTTCGACATCGTCCACGAACAGGCCGTCAAGATGGCCGCCGAGCAGGCGCTCCTGCGGGAGAACGTCAACGGCATCTTCGTGAACCTCTCGCGGCGGTCGCAGCGGCTGGTGGAACGCCAGCTCGGCGTCATCGACCGCCTCGAGGCCGACGAGCAGGACCCGGACCACTTGGCCAGCCTGTTCGAGCTCGACCACCTGGCCACCCGGCTGCGGCGCAACGGTGAGTCCCTGCTGGTGCTTTCCGGCGCCGGCCTGGCGAAGTCCGTGCCCAAGCCGGTGCCCGCCGCCGACGTCATCGGCGCCGCGGTGTCCGAGATCGAGCAGTACGCCCGGATCGAGGTCGGGGTCGTCCCCGACGTCGCGGTCCAGGGCCTCGCGATCCACGACCTCGTGCACGTCCTCGCCGAGCTGCTCGACAACGCGACCTACTTCTCCGAGCCGGAGACGAAGGTCATCGTGCGGGCCGTCGTTACCCGCCGCAAGGCGCTCGCCATCCAGGTCACCGACCACGGTGTCGGCATGAGCGAAGAGCGGCTGGCCGAGGTCAACGGCCGGCTCGCCGAGCCGCCGGACCTGGACGTGTCGGTGACCCGGCGGATGGGTCTGTACGTGGTCTCGCGCCTGGCCAAGCGGCACGGCATCGAGGTCCGGCTGCGCGAGAACGAGGACATCGAAGGCGGCGTCATCGCCCGCGTCGTCGTCCCGGCGGAGCTGCTCACCCACCTCCGCCCGGGCATGCAGCGGCAGACGCCGCCGCCGGCGAACC
Source organism: Amycolatopsis sp. NPDC104819 (assembly GCF_055583145.1). NCBI lineage: Bacteria > Bacillati > Actinomycetota > Actinomycetes > Pseudonocardiales > Pseudonocardiaceae > Amycolatopsis > Amycolatopsis sp. NPDC104819. The sequence continues at coordinate 31,121 of NZ_JBVJON010000030.1, forward strand.
GGTCCGAGACGTCGATGTCGCTGCCCAGCATCCCGCTGCCGTCGGCGCCGTCCGACTTCGAGCAGACGCGGTCGCACACCCCGGTGCCGCCGTCCGCGCCACCGCCCCCACCGGCCCCGCCGGTGCACGAGCCGGTGGCGAACCAGGGTGGGCTGGTCCCGCTCGACCAGCCGATCAGCCTGGACGACCTGGTCAGCGGCGGCCGCGCGGCGGGCCCGTTCCTGTCGCCGGAGCTGCCGAAGCAGGACACCCCGGCCTGGCCGACCGCCGAGGACCTGGCGCCGCTGACGCCGTCTTCGAACGGCGACGGCGCCTCGCACGCCAGCGACACGCAGTTCGCGCCGCTGGTGCTGCCGAAGCGGGAGCCGAAGTACGTCCCGCCGGAGGAGCCGCCACCGCCGCCACCGCGGGTGGAGGACGCCGGACCGTCGGCCCTCGAGGACGATGTACCCACCCGGCGGCTGCCCATCTACCAGTCGGTGCTGTCACGCTGGTTCAGTGAGGGCGACGACGCGGCTGCCGACCCGGTGCCGCCGCAGAGCGAGCGGGAGGACCCCAACCTGCCGCCGCTCACCGGTTACGACGAGCCCGCCGCGGAACCCGCCGGCGAGCGTCTGCCGGAGCGGGTCCCGGGGCAGCACGTCCCGGACCGCGTCGAACAGGTGGACGAGCTGCAGCCGACCGCGGCGACCCGGCACCCCCTGCTCCCGCCCGACGACGGCTGGCACAGTGCCTCCGACGACGGCTGGAACGCGGCGCAGTCGCTGCTGGAAGCCAAGAACGAGGAGATCACCCCGGCCGGGCTGCCCAAGCGCGTGCCGAACCAGTACCTGGTCCCGGGGTCGATCAGCAGTCCCTCGGCCGGCGAACCGGCGCAGAACAACTTCGCGGACAACACCGCGGGCATGCCCGGAACGGGTGCGATCACCCGCTCGGCGTCCGCGGCGCGGAACCGGATGGCAAGCTTCCAGCGGGGGTACACCTCGGGACGACATGCGTTGAAGGAGCTCCCGGCCGAAGAGAGGCTGGAAGGCAGCGGGGTTCCGGGGCGTGGCAACACCACAGACAGCAGTGAGGAGTGAAAGTGACACGGGCGGGTGCAATGCAGCCGGGTGGCTCCGCGCAGCCGAACGGCCAGGCGCATGCCAAGGCGAGCAATGCCGGCAGCTTCGCATGGCTGATCACGGATTTTGTGCACCGGGTGCCCGGCGCGGCCCACGCGGTCGTGGTGTCGGCCGACGGCCTGCTCCTGGCGGCCTCGCGTGGCCTGCCGAAGGACCGGGCGGACCAGCTGGCCGCGGTGGCGTCGGGGCTCACCAGCCTCGCGCGCGGCGCGGCCAAGGTGTTCGAAGGCGGCACGGTGGCGCAGACCGTGGTCGAGATGGCCAACGGCTTTCTCTTCCTCATGTCGGTATCCGACGGTTCGTGCCTGGCGGTCCTCGGATCGCCGGAAAGTGACATCGGCCTGGTCGTCTACGAGATGACCCTGCTGGTGGAGCGGGTCGGCCAGCAGCTGACCCCGGAGATGCGGGCGCAGCTGCAGGGCTCGGCGATCCGCCGCTGAGGACCTGGGAACCGAGGAGAGAGCCGTGGACGACGGGCGCTTGAGGGGTGATGGCCGGCTCGGTGACGACTTCTCCGGCGGGTGGTCCGAGCAACCGGACGAAGGCCGGGAGGACTGGCAGTCGTTCCGGGAACGCGTCGACCGCGAATGGCGGCAACGGCGCGTCCAGGCCTCCGACAGCGACCCCGTGCGGGAACCACCGAACTGGCTGACCGACAGCAACGCCGGGCAGGAACCGATCCGGCCCATCCAGGCCGGTAACAACGGCGAGTACCGCGACCGCCTCCTGGGCGGTCCCGGTGCGGAGCTGTTCGGCGGGTCGAGCGGGCCGCTGTACGACGCGCACGACTTCGCCGCGTACAGCACCGAGCGGGACTTCTCGTCGGGACCGGACTCCGGTGAGCTGGCCGCGGCGCTGCCGCGGCAGGCCCACCAGGAGTACGTCGACGAGCCCGCGCCGACCGAAATGGAGACGTCCGGCCTGGTCCGGCCGTACTTCCGGACCCGGGGCCGGACGAAGGCGACCCTCGATCTCGCGATCGAGGCGCTGATTTCGACGAGCGAACAGGGCCGGATGCTCGACCGGGTCCGGGTGCCCGAGCACCGGTCGATCTGCGACCTGTGCCTCGACACCCGGTCGGTGGCCGAAGTGGCGGCGCTGCTGCGCCTGCCGCTCGGTGTGGTGCGGGTGTTGATTGGTGACGTGGCGGGCCTCGGCCTGGTGCTGGTGCACTCCAGCAACCAGACCGTGGGTGACCGCCCGAGTATCGAGTTCATGGAAAGGGTGCTCAGTGGGCTTCGGAGAATTTGACTCCGACGCGAACGCGCCGCAGGTGACGGGTCCGACCTCGTCGGCCAAGATCGTGGTCGCCGGCGGGTTCGGTTCGGGGAAGACAACGCTGGTCGGGGCGATCTCCGAGATCGACCCGCTGACCACCGAGGCCATGATGACCGAGGCGAGCGTCGGACACGACGACACCTCGGCCACGCCCAACAAGACCACCACTACCGTGGCGATGGACTTCGGGCGCATCTCGCTGGACTCGGACCTGGTGCTGTACGTGTTCGGCACCCCCGGTCAGCACCGGTTCTGGTTCATGTGGGACGACCTCGCGGTCGGCGCCATCGGGGCGGTCGTGCTGGTGGACACGCGGCGGCTCGCCGACGCGTTCCCCTCGATCGACTTCTTCGAGAACCGGAAGCTGCCCTACGTCGTGGCCATCAACTGCTTCGACCGGTTGCTGCACCACCAGATCGAGGACGTCCGGCACGCGCTCACCATCGCGCCGTCGGTCCCGATCATGGCGTGTGACGCGCGCGAGCGCGACTCCGCCAAGCAGGTGCTGATCTCGGTCGTCCAGCACGCGATCGCGCATGATTCGGCGTTGCGCGCGGGATAACCGGATGACGCCCCGAACCGGATGCGGCCGTTGGAGTGAACTCCGCGCGCTTCACCCACTTCGGGGAGCGTGTCGGCCGTCCGTGACGGCGACCCGTCCGTCAGGGGCGGCAGCGCCCGGCGCGGGGTCGCTCGGCAGATGCCGCCGGACCGACGCTGACCTGGGGGGGGGGGGGGGGGGGGGGGGGGGGGCGGGGCCGCGGGGGGGGGGGGGGAGGCGAGGTGGACAGAGAGGGGTGGGCGGGAGGTGGGGTCGTGTGTTGCAGAAGCGGTAGA
>NZ_JBVJON010000031.1:0-26432 GCF_055583145.1 Amycolatopsis sp. NPDC104819
CGCCTGCCTCACGATCACCATCGATGTGACCGTCACCGACGCCGCGGCAAGCCCGTTGACACGCCCCACCCCGCCCTAACTACCCGGCCTTGCCCATTGCAGACATCTCACGCCCCCAATGGGTCATTCGCGACGTTGCCCGCGGAGGATCTGCCACCCCCGGCGAGCCGCGCAGGTCCGGAGGCTCCGCCCGGAAGAACCCCTGGCGCCGACTTCCCCTCTTTAGCTATAGTGCTAGTCACCTAGTTAAATGGAGTTGTCGATGATCGAGTTCCACCTCGACGCCCGGTCGGGCCTGTCGCCGTACCAGCAGCTGGTCCAGCAGGTGCGGCACGCGCTGCGACTGGGCCTGCTGAGCGAGGGAGACCAGCTCCCGAAGGTCAAGGACGTGGTCGCCGGCCTGGCGATCAACCCCAACACCGTGCTGAAGGCCTACCGCGAGCTCGAACACGACGGGCTCGTGTCGGCCCGGCCGGGGGTCGGCACGTTCGTGACCGCGACGCTGAACGGGGGCGCCTCGTTCGCGACGCTCGGGCCGTTGCGGCAGGACCTGAGCCGCTGGCTGGCGAAGGCCCGCAAGGCCGGTCTCGACGAAGAGAGCATCGAGGCCCTGCTGATGTCCACGTTTCGCGACTCCGCCAGAGAGGACATAGCGTGACCGTCCTGCGCGCCCAGGGACTGGGCAAGAAGTACAAGCGCAAGCAGGCGCTGACCGGCTGCACGCTCGAGATCGAGGCCGGGCACGTCACCGGGCTCGTCGGCCCCAACGGCGCCGGCAAGTCCACCCTGCTGAACATCGCCGCCGGCATGCTCGAGCCGACGACCGGCACGATCGAGGTGTGCGGCGGGGTGCCGGGCAGCGGGCCGGAGCAGCTGGCGAAAGTCGGTTACGTCGCCCAGAGCACACCTGTCTACAGTGGACTGACCATCGAGGAGCACCTGCGGTTCGGCGCGCACCTCAACCCGCGCTGGGACGACTCGCTCGCCACCAAGCGGGTCGAGCGGCTGGGCCTGGACCCGAAGCAGGCCGCCGGGAAGCTGTCCGGCGGCCAGCGCGCCCAGCTCGCGCTCACCCTCGGCATCGCCAAACGCCCCGAGCTGCTGCTGCTCGACGAGCCGGTCGCGGCGCTGGACCCGCTGGCGCGCCGGGAGTTCCTGCAGGACCTCATGGAGTCGGTCGCCGAGCACGGGCTGTCCGTGGTGATGTCCTCGCACCTGGTCAACGACCTCGAACGCGTCTGCGACCACCTCGTGGTGCTGGTGGCCTCCCAGGTCCGGGTGATCGGCGACGTCGACGAGCTGCTCGCCACCCACCACCGCCTGACCGGGGCGCGCCGCGACGTCGAGACGCTGCCGGCGGACCAGCACGTCATCTCGGCGAAGCACACCGACCGCCAGACCACCGTGCTCGTCCGCACCGAGGCGCCGATCCTCGACCCCGCGTGGACCGTCGGGCAGATCGGCCTGGAGGACCTCGTCCTCGAGTACATGAGCAACCCCACCGCCGCCCGCCCCGCCCTGGAGGTCCTCCGATGACCTGGCTGACCTGGCGTCAGTTCCGCACGCCCGCGTTGTCCGTGTTCGCCGCGCTGGTCGTGATCGGTGTCGTGCTCGCGATCACCGGGCCGGAGCTGGTCGGGCGCACGAACTTCTCCGACCAGGACACGCTGTTCGGCGGGACGATCCTGGCGCTCTACCTGCTGCCCGCGGTGATCGGCGTCTTCTGGGGCGTCCCGATGATCACACGCGAGCTGGAGAGCGGCACGCACAGCCTGGTGTGGAACCAGACCGTCACGCGCAAGCGGTGGCTCACCACGAAGCTCGGGTTCGGGCTCCTCGTCGCGATGGCCGCGGGCGCGCTGCTGAGCGTCGCGGTGTCGTGGTGGGCCAGCCCGATCGACGCGCTCGCGGCGCAGCAGACCGATCGCGGGATGCTCTCGCGCATCGCGCCGGTGGTGTTCGGCGCGCGGGGCATCGTCCCGATCGGCTACGCGGCCTTCGCGCTCGCGCTCGGCGTCGCGGTCGGGATGCTGCTGAAGCGGACGGTGGCCGCCATGGCCGTGACGCTCGTCGCGCTCGCCGCCGTGCTGCTCCTGGTGCCGAACTTCGTGCGGCCGTACCTGCTGCCGCCCGAGCAGATGACGGTGGCGATCGGCGACAACATCACGAACATCAGCGGCGACCCCTCCGGCGTGCAGGAGATCGGCGTGCGCAACCCGGCCGGCGCGTGGGTGCTGGCGAACGAAACCGTCGACCCCGCCGGGAACGTGGCCGACCCGCTGCCGGACTTCGTGCGGAGCTGCGTGCCGGGACCGGGCGGCCCCGTGCCGGAGCGCGGCACCGCCGAACGGTGCCTGGCGCAGCTGGGCGCGCACGGCTACCAGCAGCGCCTGACCTACCAGCCCGGCTCGCGGTTCTGGCCGTTGCAATGGCTCGAGCTCGCACTCTTCCTCGCGATGACCGCCCTGCTCACCTGGTTCTGCTTCCGTCGCATCCGTCACCTGTCCTGACCCGACTCCTGGGGGAATCATGCGCACTCTCGCGGTAGCCACCGCCTTGACGCTCGCGCTCTCCGCGTCACCCGCTTCGGCGGCCACGACGCCCTACCTGCCCCGGCCGACCGGCCACGAACCCGTCGGTGTCACTTCACTGTCCCTTAAGGACACTTCACGCCCCGACCCGTGGGTGCCGACGGTGCCCTACCGGGAGCTGATGGTCTCCGTCTTCTACCCGGCGACCTCGGCGAACGGGCCCAAGAAGCAGTACATGACCCCGCTCGAGTCCGAGCGCAACCTCGAACGGGAGGACATCCCGGGGCTGCCGCTCGACGTCCTGAGCACCGTCCGGACGAACGCGGTCGTCGACGCGAGACCGGCCGGGCGGTGGCACGACCTGCCGCTGGTCGTCCTCTCGCCGGGCTGGACCCAACCGCCGGCGACGCTCACCGCGCTGGCCGAAGACCTCGCCAGCCGCGGATACGCCGTCGCGGCGATCGACCACACCTACGAAAACCGCGCCACGACCTTCCCCGACGGCCACGTCACCGGCTGCGCCGCCTGCGAGGTCGACGACCGGCCCGAGATCTGGGAGAAGGTCGCGCAGGTGCGGTCGAAGGACACGTCGTTCGTGCTCGACTCGCTGCTGCGCTCGAAGAAGTGGGGCGCCCTGATCGACCCGCGGCGGATCGGCATGACCGGGCACTCCGCGGGCGGCGCGATCACGACGCAGGCGATGCTGGCCGACCCGCGCATCCGGGCCGGGGCCGACATCGACGGCAGCATCCACGTCCCGCTCCCGGCGTCCGGGCTGGCGCGGCCGTTCTTGTTCCTGGGCAGCATGGACAACTACGTCCCAGGCCAGGAAGGTCCCTACGACGACTGGGAAACGGACTGGACGCACCTCACCGGGTGGAAGCGCTGGCTCATGGTGTCCGGCACCGCGCACGCGTCGTTCACCGACCTCGGTGTGCTCGCCGACCAGCTGGGTGTCGACCTCGGCGCGTCGATCCCGGGAGAACGCGCGCTGACGATCACGCGGCACTACGTAAGCGCTTTCTTCCACCGGAACCTGCGCGGCCGGCCGCAACCGCTGCTCGCCGCGCTCTCACCCGCCTACCCGGAAGTGACGTTCATCGGATGAAGAAGACGATCCTCCTGAGCGTCACGGCGCTGGCCTTCACACTGCCGGCGCCGACCGCCTCGGCGTCCCCGGCGCTCACGCTGGCGAAACCCACCGGCGACCAGCCGGTGGGCACGACCTCCCTGTACCTCAAGGACACTTCGCGGCCGGACCCGTGGGTCGCGACCGTGCCCTACCGCGAGCTGATGGTGTCCCTCTTCTACCCGGCGGTTTCGGCGCAAGGGCCGAAGAAGCAGTTCATGACCGAAACCGAGGCGGCGGCCGTCTTCGAGGAGGCCGGGATCACCGGCATCCCCCCGGCGGTGCTGACGACGGTCCGCACCGACGCCGTGGTCGACGCCCGGCCGGCCGGGCGCCACCTGCCGCTGGTCGTGCTGTCGCCCGGGTGCAAGCGGCCCCGCGCCGAGCTGACGTCGCTCGCCGAGGACCTGGCGAGCCACGGCACCGCGGTCGTCGTGGTCGACCACACCTACGAGAACGTCGCCACGACGTTCCCCGGCGGCCGGGTCACCGGCTGCGCGGCCTGCGGCAACTACGACGACGCGTTCTGGACGAAGCTGCAACGCGGGCGCGCCACGGACGTGTCGTTCGTGCTGGACTCGCTGACGCACTCGAAGTGGGCGTCGCTGATCGACGCGTCCCGGATCGGCATGGCCGGGCACTCGGTCGGCGGGGCGAGCGCGCTCGGCGCGATGGTGGCCGACCCGCGGATCAAGGCGGGGATCGACATCGACGGCACGACGGACGTCCCGCTGCTCTCGCCGGGCCTCGACCGGCCGTTCCTGTTCCTGGGCCGCGCGAACACATACACGCCCGGGACCGGCCAGGAATCCGGTACCTGGCAACGGGACTGGGCGCAGCTGACAGGGTGGAAGCGGTGGCTCGTCGTCGCGGGCATGGCGCACCCGTCGTTCACCGACATCGGTTTGGTGGGTGAGCAGCTCGGCCTCGACTTCGGCGCGACGACGCCGGCGGCGCGGGGGCAGGTGATCACGGCGGCGTACGTCCGGGCGTTCTTCGACCAGCACCTGCGCGGCCGGGCCCAGCCGCTGCTGGACCAGCCGTCTTCGCGGTACCCGGAGGTCAGCTTCGCCCGGACGTCGACGCCGTACCTGCCCGCGCCGACCGGGGACCAGCCGGTCGGCAGCACGGCGGTGTACCTGAAGGACACCTCGCGGCCCGACCCGTGGGTGCCGTCGGTGCCCTACCGCGAGCTGATGGTGTCGCTGTTCTACCCGGCGGCGTCGGCCAAGGGCCCGAAGACGCCGTACCTGACCGCCGCCGAGTCCGCGGCCCTGCTGACCGACAGCGGCCTGGCCGTACCACCGGACTGGCTCACGACGATGGTGACGAACTCCGTGGCCGACGCCCGGCCGGCCGGGCACCGGCTGCCCCTGGTCGTGCTTTCGCCCGGCTACACCAAACCCCGCGCGACGCTCACCGCGCTGGCCGAGGACCTGGCCAGCCACGGGTACGCCGTCGCGGTGGTCGGCCACACCTACGAGAACGCCGGGACGAGCTTCCCCGACGGCCGGTTCGCCGGCTGCGCGTCGTGCGAAGTGCCGCACGACAGCGCGTTCTGGCAGAAGCTGGAGCACGGCCGCGCGGCCGACGTGGCGTTCGTGCTGGACTCGTTGACCCACTCGGCGTGGGCCGGGCTGGTCGACGCGTCCCGGATCGGCATGGCCGGGCACTCCGTCGGCGGGGCGAGCACCCTGCCCACCATGGTCGCCGACCCGCGGATCAAGGCCGGGATGGACATCGACGGCACCACCGAGGTGGGGCTCACGGCGCCCCTTTCGCGGCCGTTCATGTTCGTGAGCCACCAGCCGGCGCCCACGGCCTGCGCGCCGGGGAACAAGCCGTGGGAACGGGACTGGGCCCAGCTGAGCGGCTGGAAGCGCTGGGCCGAAGTGGCGGGCACGCAGCACGCGTCGTTCACCGACGTCGGGCTGGTCGGTGACGAGCTCGGCGCCGACTTCGGGGCGAAGACCGGGGCGCTCCGGACGCAGGAGATCACGCGGACGTACGTGAACGCGTTCTTCGACCAGCACCTCCGGGGGAAGCCGCGGCCGGTGCTCGACCGGCCGGGTGATCCGGAAGTCTCGTTCTGCCACTGAAAAGACGGCGGAAGCGGCACTCGTGGGGGTGTGCCGCTTCCGCCGTTTCCGGGCAAAAGGCGTAGATCGAACGCTCACCCTGCTCACCGCCGCCGAGCCGGACGCTGTGGCTCGCGATCCGGCTCACCACGCTGAGGTGACCGCTACAGCTTCCCGCCCGCGACCGGCGGCATGTCGGGCGCGTCCTCGACCGCCGTCGCCGCCTCGCGGTACAGGTGGTTCTCGACCTCGAACAGGTTGCCCCCGGCGCGCTCGACCACGGTGAGCAGCGTCGACATCTGCGCGATCTCCTCCACCTGCTCGGTGAGGAACCACGCCACGAACTGCTCCCCTAGGTAGTCCTCCTCGGCGCGCGCGGCCTTCGCCATCGCCTCGATGTCCGCGGTGACCGTGCGCTCCTGGGTCAGCGCCAGCTCGATGGCCTCGTGCACGCTCGAGAAGTCGTTGCGGACCTCACCGCTGCCCGGGATCACCACCGGCTGGTCGCGGTCGAGCAGGTACCGCACCATCGCCAGCGCGTGGTTGCGCTCTTCGATCGCCTGCCGGTAGAAGCGCTTGGCCAGTCGCGGCAGGTCGCGCGCGTCGAACCAGACGGCGAGGGCGATGTACTGCTGGGCGGCGGTGAACTCGTGCCGGATCTGCTCCTGCAGGAGCCCGGCGAACTTTTTGGCCATGGCCCCAACCTACGACGTGCCGGATGCGCGCGACACGCGTTGCGGTGAAACGATCCCGGGATGACCACCGCGCCCGACCTGTCCGGCACGACCACCTGCGTCACCGGCGCGGCCGGCACGATCGGCCGTGGCATCGCGCTCCGGTTCGCCGCGGCCGGGAGCGCCGTCGCCGTGCACCACCGCCGTCCCGGGGCCGGTGACGACGTCGTCGCGGCGATCGAAGCCACGGGCGGCCGGGCGAAGGCGTTCACCGCGGAGCTCACCGACGACCGTGCCTGCCACGCGCTGCTCGACGCCGTCGCGACGTGGGGCGGCCGGTTGGACGCGCTGGTCAACAACGCCGGCGTCCAGCCGGTCGAAGCCCTCGCGGACCTTACCGCCGAACGCTGGCAGGCGATGCTCGACGCGTCCCTGACAAGCGCTTTCTCCTGCACCCAGGCGGCGGCCCGGCTGATGCGCGACGGCGGGAGCGTCACGCACGTCGCCTCGATCGAAGCCCGGCAGCCCGCGGCCGGGCACGTCCACTACAGCGCGGCGAAAGCGGCGCTGGTGATGCACGCCCGGGGCGCGGCGCTGGAGTACGGGCCGCGCGGGATCCGCGTGAACACGGTGTCCCCCGGGCTGATCGGCCGCCCCGGGCTCGACCGGGACTGGCCTGAAGGTGTCGAACGCTGGCACCGCGCGGCGCCGCTCGGGCGGCTGGGCACGCCCGAAGACGTCGGCAACGCGTGTCTCTTCCTCGCTTCACCGCTGGCGTCCTGGATCACCGGCCACGACCTCGTGGTGGACGGCGGGGTCACCGCGCGCCCGACCTGGTGAGGCTCAGTCCGGGACCTCGCCCATCGAGCGGCAGAGGCGGCGCAGCAGGTCGGCCAGCTCCCGGCGGTCCGGGCCGCTCAGGCCGCTGACCAGCTCCTCCTGGGTCGCCAGCTCCGCGGTGAACGCCTCGTCGGCCAGCGTCAGGCCCGCCGGCGTGAGGCGCACGAGCGCGGTGCGGCGGTTGGCCGGGTTCTGCTGCCGGTCGACCAGCCCGGCCGCCACCAGGCGGTCGAGCCGGCTGGTCATCGTGCTGTTGCCGGCCAGCATCCAGCGGGCGATCTCCGCCAGCGACAGCTCGTACGGCTTTCCCGCGCGCCGCAGCGTGCCGAGGATGTCCAGGTCCGCGTGGAGCAGGCCGTAGTCCTTCAGCGTGTCGTCGAGGCGCCGGGTCACCCGCCGCGCGATCCGGGTCAGCCGGGCCAGCACGGCCAGGGGGGCCGGGTCGAGGTCCGGGCGCTGGCCGCGCCACTGGTCCAGCACGTCGTCGACGAAATCACGCTCCATCCCCGTACTCTACAATGACGGACATTACGACCTCGTACCTTTCGACCTCGTGACGAGGGAGGGAACGATGCCCGGAGTGATCGTCGCCGGCGGCGGACCGGTCGGCATGCTGCTGGCCACCGAGCTCGGCCGGCACGGCGTGCGCACGACCGTCGTCGAGAAGCTGACCGAAACCCACGACGAACCGCGCGCGGGCACGCTGCACGCGCGCACCGCGCAGACGTTCCTGCGCCGCGGCTATCTCCCGGCGCCGCAGCCGCCGCGGAACCCGCACGCGATGGTCGAAGTCCCGTTCCACTTCGGCGGGCGCCCGGTGCTGCCCCCTGGAGTCACCCGCACTCGAAGGCGCGCCGATGATCGGCCAGGCGCAGTCCGACATCGAGCGGTTCTTCGAGGCGAAGGCCCGCTCGCTCGGCGTCGAAATCCTGCGGGGGCGAACGATCACCGGGGTGCGGGACGACGGCGGGAGCGTCACCGTCACCACCGACGGGGGCGAGCTGACCGCGGCCTACGTCGTCGGCTGTGACGGCGCCCGCAGCACGGTCCGGGCGGCCGCCGGGATCACCGGGACCACCCACCCGGCCACGTTCGCCGGCCTCCTCGGCCTGGCCCGCCTCGGCGACCCGGCGCGCGTGCCCGGCGGCTGGACGCAGGGGCCGACCGGCTGGACGCTGGTCAACGTCAACCCGGCCGGGCACAGCCGGATCCTCGCGCACGAGTTCACCGAGCCCCTGCCCGAGCGCGGCGCCCCGGCCACGCTGGACGACCTGCGCGGGGCGGCGTCGCGGATCCTCGGCCACGACGTGCCGATGACCGACCCGGCGTTCCTCGGCCGGTTCAGCGACTTCACCCGGCTGGCCGGCCACTACCGCACCGGCCGGCTCCTGCTCGCCGGCGACGCCGCCCACGTGCACGCACCCCTCGGCGGGCAGGGCCTCAACCTCGGCCTGCAGGACGCGGTCAACCTCGGCTGGAAGCTCGCGATGGTGGTCGCGGGCACGGCGCCGGAGAGGCTGCTCGACACTTACCACGACGAGCGACGCCCGATCGCCGAAGCGGTGATCGCGAACACCCGGGCCCAGGCGGCGCTGATGCGGCCGGGCCCGCAGTTCGAGCCGCTGCGCGACCTGGTCGCCGACCTTCTGTCCACTTCGGACGGCAACCGGTTGCTCAGCGACCGCGTCAGCGCCCAGGGCATCCGCTACGGCGACGGCCGCGGTTTGTCCGGCGAGTTCTTGCCGAATCTCCCGTTGGGTGATCGGACGGTGGCCGAAGTGCTGCACGCCGGTCGTCCGGTGGTGTTGCTTGGGCCTGGGGGCCCGGACAGCCCGGCACCGTGGAAGGACGCCGTCGACGTGGTCGAGCACGGGGAAGACCTGGGTGCGCCCGCGATCCTGCTGCGGCCGGACGGGTATGTCGCCTGGGCGGGCTCGGACGGGCTTGCGGAGGCGCTCACCGACTGGTTCGGTCCTCGCTGACGCCGCCCGCGGCCGCCGGGCGGATCGACTGGCGGTGCCGGAACACCTCACCCGGATCCCACGCCGTCTTCGCCCGCTGCAACCGCCGGTAATTGCCCTTGAAGTACAGGTCGTGCCACGGGACGCCGGACGTGTTCCAAGCCGGGTCGGACAGGTCCGCGTCCGGATAATTGACGTAACAGCCGTCGACCACCTCGCCGGGCACCGGCACCCCGCCCGTACCCGCGTACATCGTGCCGTAGAAGTCCCGCACCCACCCGATGTTCGCCGCGTCCGCGTCCACTGTGGACCAGAATGCCTGGTACAGCAGCTTGAACGTGCTGTCGCGCTGGGCCACCGCCGTCGCCGCCGAGATCGCGCCGCCGTAGGAGAACGCCACCAGCATCGTCTCCGGGTTCGTCACGTCCGGCCGGGTCAGGAACTCGTACGCCGTGCGCAGCTGGGCGTCCGGCAAGGTGCTCCGGACGTACGCCGACTTGTGCTCGGCGCGCAGGGTCGGGTCGGTCAGCACCGGGGTGTTGGTGCCGAGGAACCGCGTGGCGCGCAGCCACGGCAGGCGCCGCGGGCGGGCCAGCCCCGGCATCGGGCCGAACTCGCCGGCCCGGGCGAACTCGGCCGGCACCAGGTCGCCGAGGACGGCCGTGAGGTGCTCGTCCAGCACGCGGGCCGCGGCCGGCGCGGCGGCCACTGCGAGTGAGCACCGGGGCCATGCCGCTCCGCGGCGGCGTGGCCCCCGGTCCGCTCGCACGTGTCGAGCGGCGCCTTGGCCGCGCCGGCGCGGCTGCTCTACTACTCGGCGCTGCAGGAACAGCTCGGCTCGAGCCTGCTCCTCGACCCGACGAAAGCGACGTCCGCCGGGACCTTTCCCGCGCGGATCGGCGCGCGGCTGCACAAGCGGCCGAAGAAGGTGACCTGGCCCGGCCCCGGTGTCCCTGGGCGAGCCGCTCCCCCGGAGCTAGACTGCACTGAAACGTGTTCTAGTTCTGGGGGTGTGATGGCCAGCCCTTTCCCGGTCGTCGACGGTGTCCCGGCCGAGCGGGCGCTGCTCGGCGACCGGATCCGCGAGCTGATCGAGGCGTCCGTGTGTGTCGGCGACTCCGCCGACCTCGTCGCCGCGGCCGGCCGGGTCGAAGCGGTGACGGCGGCCCTGCGCGCGGCGGGCGGCTCCGCTCCGTTGCTGCTCGCCGCCCTCGAGGGTGGTGGTCACCTCAGTGTCAACAACCCCCTCGAAGGCCCCGGCAACCCGCTCGCGCCGCCGCTGTCCTGGGTGGACGTCGGCCCGGAGTCCGTCCGCGCCGACGTCCTCCTCGGCGCCGCGCACGAGGGGCCGCCGGGGCGGGTCCACGGTGGCTGGGTCGCGGCGGTCCTGGACCACGTCCTGGGCCGCGCGACCGCCGCGGCCGGCTTCCCCGGCATGACGGCGTCCCTCACGGTCGACTACCACCACGGCACGCCGTACGCCGTGCCGCTCACCGCGGAAGGGCGGCTCGTGCGGCGCGACGGACGCAAGCTGCACGCCACCGGAACCCTGCGCGCGGGTGACGTCGTGTGCGCGTCGGCCACCGCGATCCTCGTGCACTTCAGCGCAGACCGCTTCCCGAAGCCGCGGTAGCGGTGTGGCGCGACTCCGAGCCGGCCGACGCCATCAGCACCGCGCAGATCGGCACCGCCATCGCCAGCGCCGCCAGCACGAAGACCGGGAACAGGAACGAGAACACCTCCGTGCCCGACGGGTCCGGCGCCGCCGGGTCCAGGTGCAGCCGGACCGCCGCCATGCCCGTGTAGTGCATGCCGGTGACCGCCGCGGCCATCACCAGGCCCGCCGCCAGCCGGGGCAGGAGCTTGTCCAGCGCGACCGTGCACCACAGCGCCGCCGTCGCCGCCACCACCGCGATGACCACCGAGAGCGTCACCAGCGTCGGGTCGTAGCCGATCGTGCCCTTGATCCGGACCGCCCACATCCCCGTGTAGTGCATGACGTTGACCGCCAGCCCGGTCAGCAGCCCGCCGAGCAGCAGCCGCTTCCAGGCGAACCGGTTGCGGACGCCGAACACCAGCAGCCCGCAGAACACCGCCACCACCGACAGGACCGCCGAAAGCGCCGTGCGGAAGATGTCGTAACGCACGGGCAGCCCGGGCGTGGAAAACCCGAGCATTGCGATGAAGTGCATGACCCAGATGCCGACACCGCCGATCGACACCGCCGCCAGCGCCAGCCAGATCAGCCGGGTCCGCGGCTGGTCGGTCGACCGCGCCTGCAACGTGCAAGCGAGGCCGAGCGCGCAGCCCACCACCGAGGTCAGGTAGGCGAGGACGACGAGCCAGTGCCCCATCGCGAAGTCGTCGTGGTCCATGTGCATTTTCCGGGCTCCTGTCAGGCTTTCGGCTCGTGCAGCTCGGCGAGCGCGTGCTCGGCCGCGGCGATGAGCGTGTGCTTGGTCGACTCCGGCGACCGCGCGTCGCAGGTCACGACCTGCACCGCCGCCGGGATCTTGAGGGCTTCGCGCACCTGGTCGGGCGCGTGCGGGCGGGTGTCCTGGAACTGGTTGATGGCCACGAGGAACGGCAGGCCGCGCGACTCGAAGAAGTCGATCGAGGCGAAGCAGTCCGCCAGCCGGCGCGTGTCGACCAGGACGATCGCCGCGACCGCGCCGCAGACCAGGTCGTCCCACATGAACCAGAACCGGTGCTGCCCCGGCGTGCCGAACACGTAGAGCACCAGGTCCTCGGCCAGGGTGAGCCGGCCGAAGTCCATCGCGACGGTGGTCGCGAACTTCCCCGGCACCGCCTCGGTCCGGTCGACGCCGACGGCCGCCGCCGTCATCAGGGCTTCGGTCCGCAGCGGGTTGATTTCCGAGACGGCGCCGACGAAGGTCGTCTTGCCGGCCCCGAACCCGCCGGCCACGACGATCTTGGCCGAGGTGATCCGTCGTTCAGAGTGCGCGTAGTCCACTGAGGACCCTTTCGAGCAGGTCGTTCCGTTCGTCGAAGGAGGCGTCCGCGGTGAGCGTGTCGCGGATCGACACCTGGCCGGCGATCAGCAGATCGCCGATGAGCACCCGGGCCACGCCGAGCGGCACGCCCAGGTGGAGCCCGACCTCGGCCACCGAACGCTGGTGCAGGCACAGCTGCGTCACCACGCCCAGGGGGTCGGTCGGGCTGTACGGGGCGGTGCGCCCCTGCGCGGTCGTCTCCACGAGGGCTTCCACCGCCAGGTCGACCGTCGGCCGGGTGCGCCCGGCGGTCCACGCGTAGGGGCGGGCCAGCGAAGCCGCGTGCCGGCCGCCCGCACGTCGCCGGCCTGGGGTCACCGGCTCGCTCCCGGCGCCGCCGCCGTGGGCCGCGCCGGGGTGTCGACCTGCTTCCCGACCCGGTCCACCAGCAGCGTCATCTCGTAGCCCACCAGCCCGATGTCGCAGCCGGGGTTGGCCAGCACGACCAGGTTCGAGCCGTCGCCGACGTTCATCAGCAGCAGGAAGCCCTGCTCCATCTCGATCACCGACTGCACGACCCGGCCCGCGGTGAACAGGTCGGCCGTGCCGAGCGCGAGGCTCGAGAGGCCGGACGCGATCGCCGAGAGCTGGTCGGCCCGGTCGCGCGGCAGGGTTTCGTTCGCCGCCACGAGCAGGCCGTCCGCCGAGACGAGCGCGGCGTGCGCGACGCCGGGCACCTCCTGCGTGAACGCCGACACCAGCCAGTTCCGGGACCTCTCGGCCACATCCGCTCCTTCCCGCCGCGTGCTCACTGCTCCGCCTTCGGATCGGCCGTGACCCGGTGCCGGGCCGCGCGCATACCGCTGTAGTGCCGCGAAAGGTTGTTCCGCACCGCGGCCGGATCGCGGAACGAGGTGTCCGCCTGCTGGGGCCGGCGCTCGGCGACCGAGCCCGGAGCGAGCTGCGCGCCGGGCTGCCGCGTCGGCAGTCCCGACTCGGTGAGCTCGACGTCGTCAAGCGTGCCGACCGCGGCTTCCGCGGCCTGCCGGACGTCGTCAGCCGGGGTCGCCCAGGCGCCGGGCGCCGCCGGTTCCGCCGGAGGGTCCGCGAACCAGTGCGACAGCATGTGGTCGAAGATCGGCGTCGGCAGCGGCTCGAGGACGGCGGGACCGGGGTCTTCGGCGGGCCAGCGGGGTTCGGGGTTGGACCGGACGCCGTTGACGCCGTGGACGCCGTTGGTCGCCGGGAGCAGCGCGGGCGGGCCGGAGCGCGGGGGCAGGTCGACCTGGATCAGCACCCCGGGGACGTGCACGCTGGCGGTGATGCCGGCGCTCGCGGTGCGGGTGGTCGTCGGCCGCAGCCGGACGGTGATCCCGTGCGACGCGGCCAGCCTGCTCACCACGAACAGGCCCATCCGCCGGGTGGTCTCCGGGCTGACCGCGGCCCCGGCGGCGAGCCGCGCGTTGGCCGCCTCGATGTCCTCGCGGCTCATGCCGAGCCCGACGTCGACGACCTCGATCAGCACGCCGCCGTCGAAGCCGCGGTCGGCGGTGAGCACCACCTGGTCGTCCGGCGGCGACGACCGGATCGCGTTCTCCAGCAGCTCCGCGAGGATGTGCACGACGTCGGCGGCGGCCTCGGACTGCACCGACCCACGCGGCGCGTTGCCGAGCGCGACCCGCTGGTAATCCTTGACCTCCGAGGTCGCGGCCCGCAGCAGCTCGACCGTCGCGACCGGCCCGACGTCGCGGCGCACCGGCCGTCCGCCCGCCAGGACCTGCAGGTTCTCGCCGTTGCGCCGCAGCCGGGTGGCGATGTGGTCGATCTGGAACAGCTCGGCCAGCCGCTGCGGGTCCTGCTCGTCGGCTTCGAGGTCTTCGATCACCGACAGCTGCAGCTCGACCAGGGACTGGCTGCGCCGCGAGAGCGTCATGAACATCTCGCTGACCTGGATGCGCATCTCGGCCTGCTCGCCGACGGCCAGCCGCACCGCCTGCCGGTGCATGTCGTCGAAGGCGCGGGCGAGCTGGCCGATCTCCTCCTCGGTGTCGACCGGCAGCGGCGGGGTCGCCTGCCAGTCGATCTCTTCGCCGTCGCGGATCCGCTCGATCGTCCCGGGCAGCCGACGGCGCGCGGTGTCGAGCGCGGCCGCCGGATCGGGGCGACCACCGACCGCGCCACGCCGAGCGCGATGGCGAGCGCGCCGAGCAGGGACGCGAGCACCAGCGCGGTGTCGCGCAGCGCGTCGGAGCGGGCGGCGTTGGTCTGTACGCCGACCGCGTCCGAAAGCGCTTTCACCTGCTCGGCCAGGATCGTGCCGAGCAACGCGCGCCGGGCCGCAGGCCCCCCGGCGCCGGGGCTGGTCGCCGCGGCGAACCGGGCGGCCGCCGCACCGGCGGGCAGGGCGCGGCGGAGCTGCCCGGTGAGCACGGTCTCCTCGGCGGCGGCGACGCCCTCACCCGCCGCGGCGTCCGCGCGGCCGGCGAGGCTCGTCCTCAGCTGCACCAACGCTTTCGTGACGTCGGCGGCGTCGTCGAGATCGGTATTCCCGGCCTGCCCGACGATGCCGGGGATCACTTCGCTGAGCGCGACGACGAAGTCGTGGTAAGCGGCGGTCCTGGCCGCGGAAGAACCGGTCTGCTGACGCAGTCCGGCCAATTTCTCCAGCTGATCTTCCAGCGTTCGCGACAAATCCGGGTTGAGCTGCGAAAATGCGGCGTCGTGCCGGACGGCGGCGGCTTTCTCGTCGACGGCCGCGGTCTGCGCGGCGCCGCCGCCGTGGCTCATCTCGTCGTCGGCCAGCCCGCCGAGCTCGGCGATCCCTTGCACGACCGGCATTTGGTCCCGGACGGCGCTCAGGTCGCCCGCCCGGGCGAGCTCGGCCTGCACCCGCCCGCCGGCCAGCAGGAGCGCGACCAGCACGGGCAGCAGCAACACGACGGAGATCTTGGTGCGCAGCCGCCAGGTGCCGGGTTTCCAGCGGGCGGCCGCACGACGGGACGCGGGTTCTTCTTCTTTCATCGGTGGCTTGGCTCGATTCGTACCGGTGCCCGAGAACGATTTCCGGGTCCTTTTCTCGCAGAATTCAGACCGCCGACGTAACTCTGCGAGCCGTGGTGTTGTCAAGGAATGCGAGCCGTTTCCCCCGTACGCATCAGCTACGCAGGGTAATCTTCGACAGCGCGGCTTTTTACCTTCGCGGAGGGTGAAGAAATCCTCAAGAACGCACGGAACCGCCCGGGGATCCGGTGAATTCCTCCCCCGGCTACCCTCGGCGCGGAAAGGGGCACAGCGGCGATGTTGAGAGTTCACTTCACGGACGCGGACCTGGCGAAGCTGACCATCGCCGAGGACGCCGACCCGATGTGGGAGCTGCTGATGAGCAGCTACCGGATCCGGCGGCCGGAAGGCGAGCCGTTCTTCGGCCGGTGGCGCAAGGGGTCACGCTCCGCGGTCCCCGACTCGGGCCGGCTGCTGCTGTCGGCGGTCCCGCCGTACGGCTACTGCCCGGACTTCCTCACCCCGGCGGGGGCCCGCACGATCACCGACGGGGTGTCGGCGGTGCTCGGGACGCCGTCGCCGAAGCTGGCCGCGGACGTCGCGGAGCTAGTCGCGCAGGGCACCCGCGTCCAGCCGTGGCTGCGCCGCCTCGCCGGCGGCGAATCGCGAGAACTGCGGCGACTCGGCACGTCGCTGCACGACTACTACCGGAACTGCCTGGCGCCGGACTGGCCGGCGGTGCGAGCGGCGGTCGCCCGCGACCGGCTCCGGCTGCGCTCGGCCCTGGACCGCGGCGGCCCGCAGCTCCTGCTGTCGACGCTGCACCCGGACATCACGTGGTCACCACCGGTGCTGCGAGTGCGTTTCCCGGTCGAGCAGGAGCTGCACCTCGACGGCCGAGGCCTCCGCCTGATCCCGGCGTTCTTCGCACACGGCATGCCGACGACGTACAAGGACCCGGACCTGCCCCCGGTCCTCGTCTATTCGATCAGCCAACCCCGCTTCGACCGCGACGCCGAGCCCGGGGCGTCGCTGTCCGCGCTGCTGGGCGCCACGCGGGCCCGGGTGCTGGTGACGCTGGCGACAACGCCGTGCAACACGAGCGAGCTGGCGGCGCTGACCGGAATCTCCCTGGCGACGGCGAGCCAGCACGCGTCGATCCTGCGGGCGAGCGGGCTGATCACGAGCACGCGGGCGGGCAAGTCGCAGATCCACGAGAGCACGCCGTTGGGTTTGGCGGTCATCCGGGCGGGTTGAGGTTCGAGGCTTGCGCGGCCCGGGCGGGCTGAGGTTCGCGGCTTGCACGGCCGGGCCGGACTGAGGTTCGGGGCTTGCGCGGCCCGAGCGGGCTGAGGTTCGCGGCTTGCGCCGCCCACCCGAGCCGCACCTCCCACCCAGGCCAACTCCTGCACCCCGCGCCGACCGCCGGAGCCGAGTCCACGCCCCGCATCACCCACCCCGCCCAGGCCGATTCCCGCGCCTTGCACCGCCCACCGAGCCCGAGCCCGCACCCCCACCACGCCAAGTCCCGCACCCCGCAGCGCCCGCCGAGCTGAGTTCCCCACCCCGCACCCGCCCGCCCGAGCCGAGTCCGCGCCCCGCATCACCCACCCAGGCCGACTCCACGTCTTGCCCCGCCCACCCGGACCCGTGTTAGCCTGTCGCCGTGCAGCGTCTGATCAAGTCCTCGCGACTCGTAACCCGGCGCGCCGGCTGAACCAGGTTGCCGGCGCGCAGCGTTGGCGACCCGTGGATTCGCGGCACCTCTCTTCGGCGGACCTGGCCCCGCTCCCTTTCCGCACTTCCCCGTGGAGACCAGCCATGTCCAGCCCCGCTTCCTTCGCCCCCATGCTCCTGCGCCGCCGCATCGCGACGTACTTCGTCGGCGGCGCCCAGGCGGTTCCGGCCCTCATCACCGCTCTCGCCCAGGACGGCCGCCTGGCGCACGAACTGTCGGTCGACATCCGTGACGGCGTCCGGGAAAGCAGCCTCGTCTGCGCCCTGCTGCTGAGCACCGAGGAGATCGAGCCCCTGCTCGAGCGGCTGCGCGAGCTGCCCGCCGTCGTCTCGTCCGAACTCGCCTGAGCCGTAGCCGGAGTTCGGCACGGCGCGGGTGTTATCGTCGTAGAGAAGATCCTTTCGAGGAGGAGCGCGGTCGTGGCAGGTGACGTCGACATCTCCGGATAGTTCCGGAGTGTGCGGGCCCCCGGTGAAGCACCGGTGTGGCCGCCTTTTGTCGACCACCTTTTCCTCCTCACCCTCCGAGGTCTTCTCCGTGCCCGAAAACTGCGTCGTCCTGTCCGGCCTGTCCTTCTCCTGGCCGGACGACACCCCCGTCTTCGACCACCTCTCCACCACCTTTCCCAGTGGCCGCACCGGTTTTGTCGCGCCCAACGGCTCCGGCAAGACGACGCTGCTGAAGCTCGTCGCCGGCGTGTTGACCCCGTCCGCGGGCAGCGTCACCGTCGACGGGATGCTCGGCTACCTCCCGCAGGACCTGCCCCTCAGCGGCGAGCTGTCCGTCGCCGAAGTCCTCGGGGTCGCCCCGGTCCTGCGCGCCATCGAGGCCGTCGAATCCGGTGACGTCGACGAAAACTACTTCACCACCATCGGAACCGACTGGGACGTCGAGGAACGCACCCGCGCCCAGCTCGACCGGCTCGGCCTCGCCGACGTCGGGCTCGATCGGTCGTTGAGCACCCTCAGCGGCGGCCGGATCGTGTCGCTGGGCCTCGCCGCGCAGCTGCTCAAGCGGCCGGACGTGCTGTTGCTCGACGAGCCCACCAACAACCTCGACCTCGAAGCCCGAGAACGGCTCTACGGCGTGCTGGACGACTGGTCCGGCTGCCTGCTCGTGGTCAGCCACGACCGCGCGCTGCTCGACCGGATGGACCGGATCGCCGAGCTCGAAAGCGGCGAAATCCGGTTCTACGGCGGGAACTTCACCGACTACGAGCACGCCGTCGAGGCTGCTCGCGAGGTCGCCGAGAAGAACGTCCGCAGCGCCGAACAGGAGGTCAAGCGCGAGAAGCGGGAGCTGCAGCAGGCCCGCGAACGGGCCGCCCGCCGCGCGAGCACGGCGTCGCGCAACCTCGGCAACGCCGGGCTGCCCAAGATCTTCGCCGGGACCATGAAACGCAACGCGCAGGAGTCGGCCGGGAAGGCGGACGGCACGCACGCGGCGCGCGTCGGCGCGGCGAAGACCAAGCTCGACCAGGCCGAACGCGCGTTGCGCACGGAGCAGAAGATCAGCCTCGAGCTGCCGCAGACCGAGGTCCCGGCCGGCCGCACGCTCTTCACCGGCGAGCGGCTGAAGGTGCGGGACCTGTTCCCCGACGGGGTCGACCTCGCGATCCGCGGGCCCGAGCGGATCGCGCTCACCGGCCCGAACGGCGCCGGGAAGTCCACCCTGCTGCGGCTCCTGACCGGCGATCTCGCGCCCGACAGCGGTTCCGTGTCCCGCGCCGACGGCCGGATCGCCTTCCTGTCCCAGCGCCTGGATCTGCTCGACGACGACCGGACCGTCGCCGAGAACCTGACGGCGGCGGCCCCGGCGATGCTCCCGGCGCAGCGGATGAACCTGTTGGCGCGCTTCCTGTTCCGCGGCTCGCGGGTGCACCTGCCGGTCGGGGTGCTCTCCGGCGGCGAACGGCTGCGCGCCACGCTCGCGTGTGTCCTGTTCGCCGAGCCGGCGCCGCAGCTGCTCCTGCTCGACGAGCCCACGAACAACCTCGACCTGGTCAGCACCGGGCAGCTGGAGAGCGCGCTGACGGCGTTCCGCGGCGCGTTCGTCGTGGTCAGCCACGACGAGCGTTTCCTCGCGGAGATCGGGATCGAACGCCGGCTCCGCCTGGAAGACGGGCGGCTGCGGTGACGTAAGGAGCGGAAGTCACGCTCGGCGCAAGTTGTCGTGAGTGGTAATTCGGGTTAGAACCCTAATTACCACTCACGACAGGCCGCGGCAGACTCACATCCGGTCGGCGTCCACGATCGCCTGGGCGAACGGCCGCGGCGCCTCCTGCGGCACGTTGTGGCCGATGCCGTCGAAGATCCGGTGCTCGTACTTGCCGGTGAACTTCGCGCGGTACGGCTTGCCGTCCTTCGCCGCGGCGTCGAAGTCGCTGCCGATCGTGATGGCCGGCACCGTGATCGCCGGTCCGGTGGCCAGTTTCCGTTCGTACGCCTCGTACTGCGGCTCGCCCGGGGCGAGGCTCAGCCGCCAGCGGTAGTTGTGGACGACGATGGCGACGTGGTCGGGGTTGTCGAACGCCGCCGCGCTGCGGTTGTACGTCGCGTCGTCGAAGTCCCACGCCGGGGAGGCGTTGCGCCAGATGAGCTTGTTGAAGTCGTGGCGGTTCGCGGTGTACCCGGCGCGGCCGCGCTCGGTCGCGAAGTAGTACTGGTACCACCAGCCGAGCTCGGCGACCGGCGTCAGCGGCTGCTGGTTCGCCACCAGGTTCGTCACGATGTACCCGCTCACCACGACGACCGCCTTGCAGCGCTCCGGGAACAGCGCGGCGATGATGTCGACGGTCCGCGCGCCCCAGTCGTAGCCGCCGAGCACGGCCTTGCCGATCTTGAGCGCGTCCATCAGGGCGACGACGTCCAGCGCCACCGCCGCCTGCTGTCCATTGCGGACGGTCTGGGCAGACTTGAACGTCGTCGGCCCGTACCCGCGCAGGAACGGGATGATCACCCGGTACCCGGCGGCGGCCAGGATCGGCGCGACGTCGACGTAGCTGTGCGGATCGTACGGCCAGCCGTGCAGCAGGATCACCGGCTGCCCGGTCGCCGGGCCGGCTTCGGCGTAGGCCATGGTCAGCACCCCGGCGTCGACGTGCTTGAGCTCGCCGAGCGAGGTGTGCTCACCCGAACCGGCGCGAGGGTCGGGCGCGGTGGCGGGTGTGGCCGACGAGCAGGCCGCCAAGGACGTCGCCGCCAGTCCCGCCGCGAACGCCTGCCCGAACCTTCTCCTGCTGATCATCTGGAAGCTCCTGTGCGAAAGACCGTGGGACTTTCACGACGTTAAGGAGCTTCAGGTGACCCTCGCGCCCGTCGGACGACGCAGCCGGTGTAAGTCACCCGTCCAGGGGCTTCACGACTCCGGCGAGGTCGGCGCGGGAGCTCACGCCCAGCTTGGGGAAGATCCGGTGCAGGTGGGTGCCGACGGTCCGGTGCGAAAGGTACAGCCGCTGGCCGATCTCGCGGTTGGTCAGGCCCGCCGCCGCGAGCTGGGCGATGCTCAGCTCGTGCGGGGTCAGCTTCTCGCGCGCGTCCGGGCCCCGGTTCGGGCTCGACTCACCCGCGCTGCGCAGCTCGCGGCGCGCCCGCTCGGCCCACGCCGTCATGCCCAGCGCGTCGAAGGTCTCGCGGGCGGTGCGCAGGTGCGTCCGGGATTCGACGACCCGCCGCTGCCGTCGCAGCCACTCGCCGAACGCCAGGTGGACGCGGCCGCGTTCGGCGGGCCAGCCGGTCAGGTCCGCGCCGAGGGCCGCGGTGAACAGCGCGTCGCCGGGGTCGAGCACCGCTCGTGCGTAGCGCAGGCCGATGTGCAGGGCGGGTGACGGCGTGCGCGCGGCGAGCGGCTCGAGCTCGGCGAGGATGTCGCGCACCGCCTCGGTCCGCCCGGCGCGCACCGCGGCCTCGGTCAGCTCCGGGACGCAGTACGCGCGCAGGGCCAGCTGGTAGGCCGGGTCGGCCGGGTCGTGGAGGCGACACAGGTCGGCGAACGCGTCCTCGAAGCGGCCCTCGCTCAGGTGGGTGAGCCCACGGGTGAGCTGCACGGTGGCGAGCACGGGCCGGGCGCCGGCCGCGAGCCCGGCGCGTTCGGCCTCGTCGGCGAGGGTTTTCGCCTGCTTGTGGTCACCGCGCAGGGCCGCGATCTCGGCCTGGACCGCGACGGCGAGGCCGAACATGAAGGGCTGCCCGGTCTCCTGCGCGAAGCGGGCGGCTTCGGCCGCGGCGGGCACTGCACCGGCGAGGTCGCCGAGCCGCACCCGGCTCCAGGCCTGCACGGCGAGCGCCCGCGGCAGCAGCCCGAGCCGGCCCTGGGCCCGCAGGCCCGGCGCGGCGGCCGCGGAGAACCGCGCGGCCAGGTCGAAGGCGCCGACCTGCAGGGCGGCGCTGGCCAGGTACCGGTCGACTTCGGGGTCGGCGCCGGTGGCGCCCACCAGCTCCCGCAGCCGTTCCAGCACGACGTCACCCCGTTCGAAGGGCGCGACGTAGGCGATGATGGCCACCATGCGCGGGTCGTCGCCGGGCAGCGGGAGCCGGTCGGCGACGTCGAGGAGGGCCTGCCGGGCGGGCGCGCCGGGCTCGATCCAGAAGCACCGCATGGCGGCGCTCCAGAGGATCCGGGCGGCGTCGTCGGTCTCGCCGTCCCGCGCGACGGCCGTGGCGAGGGCGGCCAGTTCGGCGACGCGGGCGGGATCTTCCCGGACGCCGTCTTCGAACTCACTGAGCAGCCGGGCGGCGGTGGCGTTCCGCCGCGGCCCGGCCGGCTTGGCCGCGACGACCAGCCGTTCGGCGGTCTCCCGCCGGCCGGACTCCACGGCGAGCTCGGCGGCCCGCAGTAGCCGATCGGCCCGGCAGTCCGGCTCACAGCTCAGCCGGGCGGCCTGTTCGAGAGCAGCGATCGCGGCGGCGGCCCCACCTCGGTAGCGGGCGCGCTCGGCGGTCCGTTCGAGTTCGGCGGCGACGGTTTCGTCGGGCCCGGCGGTGGCGGCGGCCTGGTGCCAGGCCCTGCGGTCGGGCTGGTCGTGAAGGGCTTCGACGAGCGCGAGGTGAGCGCGGCGCCGATCGGCGGGTGAAGCGGCGGCGGGAATGGCGGCGCGCATGAGGGGGTGGCGGAAAGTGACGGCCCCGGCGGAGAGATCGACCAGCCGAGCCTCGACGGCGGGGGCGAGGATGTCGGGCCCCGGCGCGGCGGGGGTGCTGAGAGGGGTTCCGGCGGGAATGGCGTCGTCCGAGAGCAGCGCACCAGCCGCGGCCAGCGTCTCCGCCAGCGAAGTCGTCTCGTTCAACGCCGCGACCAACAACACCGTCCGGACCGCCGCCGGAAGCCCCACGACCCGGGCCGTGAACGTCCGCTCGAGCCGCTCCGTCAACGGCAGCTCCAGATTCAGCCCATCCAACTCGGCCACCGCCGAAGGCAGCTCCGTCAGCGCCAGCGGATGGCCCGCCGCCTCGGTCAGCAACCGGGTGCGGACCGCCGGGGCCAGCCCGGGCGCGATCGCGTCCAACAGATCAGCCGACGCGTCAGGCGGCAACCGGTCCAGGGGCATCGGCGCCAGACCCCCGTCGCGCAGCGGCGTCTCCGCGTCGTCCCTCAACGTCGCCACCAGGACCATCGGCTCGGTCTCGATGCGGCGCGCGACGAACGCCAGAACATCCGCGCTCGCGCGGTCGAGCCAGTGCACGTCCTCGGCCACCAGCAGCACCGGCTTGGCCGCCGCCGCGTCGGACAGGAGCGTCAGCGCCGCGAGGCCGACCAGGTAGGCGCTCGGCTCCGGGCCTTCGGCCAGGCCCAGCGCCGTGCGCAGGGCGTCGCGCTGCGGGGCCGGCAGGTCCGCGACGCCCGCGCGGACCGGGTGGAGCAACTGGTGCAGCCCCGCGTACGCGAAGTGCTGCTCGGCCTCGGCCCCCGTCGTCCGCAGCACCCGCAGCCCCGCGACCGACGCCGCGGCCGCCGTCTCCGCCACGAGGGCGGACTTCCCGATGCCGGCTTCGCCGCGGATGAGGACGCCGCTGCGGTCTCCCGCGCCGTCGACGAGCTCGGTCAGCTCCTTCAGCTCGGTATCCCGCCCGTGCAGCACCATGGAAACGACCTTACCCAAGGCACGTTTCCCCAGCTCAGAGCGGAGTGACGTACGGCGACAGCGTCATCCGACGGGCGCGGGCGCCCGGGCCGCCGCCCTAGCGTGCTCACACGTCCACATCGGACGGAACCCACACAGAGGAAAGCGATGAGACGTTTCCCCCAGTTCCTGGCGGCCGCCATGCCGCTCCTGCTGACCGGCCTGGTCCCGCTCGCCCCGCCGGCGGCGGCCGCAACGCCGGCCTGCGCCGCCGTCTCGGTGCCCGCGCCGCCCGGCGCGAAGATCGAGTCGGTGACCGCGGAGCGCAAGACCGGCTACTGCCAGATCACCGTGACGCTGACCCACTCCGGCCAGGACCACGTCAAGGTCGCCGTCGCGCTGCCCGAGACCGGCTGGACCGGACGGCTCCAGGCGGTCGGCGGCAGCGCCTACGCCGCGGGCAACTTCGACGCCCCACTCGTCCAGGCGGTCAAGGACGGCTACAGCGGCGTGACGACCGACGCCGGCGTGTCCACGGACGGCCTCGACACGTCGTGGGCGGTGACGCCCGGCGGGAAGGTCGACAAGACGCTCCTGACCAACTTCGCCACCCGCTCGGCGCACGAAGAAGCCCTGATCGGCAAGGACGTCACGCAGCGGCACTACCACCGGCCGATCACCTACTCCTACTGGAACGGCTGCTCGACCGGCGGCCGTCAGGGGTACTCCGAGGCGCAGCGCTTCCCCGGCGACTTCGACGGCGTCCTCGCCAACGCGCCCGCCGTCCAGTGGACGCAGTTCGCGGTCGCGACGCTCTGGCCGCAGATCGTGATGAACCAGGATCATGACATCCTCAGCACCTGCGTGCTCACGGCGTTCCGGCAGGCCGCGATCCAGGCCTGTGACGCCCGCGACGGCGTCACCAACGGCATCGTCGACCGGCCGGACGAGTGCAGCTACGACCCGCGCAGCCTGGTCGGCACGAAGCTGCTCTGCGACGGCAAGGAAGTCACCGTCACGGCGACGGACGCCGAGGTCATGCGCAAGATCTGGGCCGGCCCCACCGACGAGCGCGGCCGCAAGCTCTGGGACGGCCTCCCGAAGGGCGCGGACTTCACCTACCTGGCCGGGACCGCGCCGGACCCGGTCACCGGCGAGCTGACCGCGCCGGGGTTCCAGGTGGCCGTCCTCTGGGTGCAGTCGTTCCTGGCGAAGCAGCCCGGCTTCGACACCTCGAAACTCACGTACGCCCAGTTCACGGACCTGTTCCGGCAGTCGGTCCGTGAGTACGACGACGTCATCGGCACGGCCGACCCCGACCTGTCGGCGTTCCGGCGGGCCGGCGGCAAGCTGCTCACGTTCGTGGGCGCGGACGACCAGCTGATCCCGCCCGGCGGCACACTCCAGTACCGCCAGCGGGTGGAGCGCACGATGGGCGGTTCGCAGCGGGTGAACGACTTCTACCGGCTGTTCCTCGCCCCGGGGGTCGAGCACTGCGGCGGTGGCGCCGGCGCGCAGCCGACCGACGCGCTGGGCGCGCTGGTCGACTGGGTCGAGCACGGCAAGGCGCCGGCCACGCTGGCGGCGGCGACCCTCGACGGGAAGGCGACGCGCGACCTGTGCGCGTACCCGAAGGTGTCGCGCTACACCGGTCACGGCGACCCGGCGGTGGCGTCGAGCTACCGCTGCCGCTGAGGTGAGCCCGGGTGGGCCGGAGCCGGTTCCGGCCCACCCGGACTGGACTTGCGGGTCCAAAATTCCGGGAGCACGCTGAACCGGTCCACGGATTTCTTCGCCCCAGGAGCACTTTCCATGCCTCTTGACCAGTACTACCTGCTCGGCCGCTCCGGCCTGCGCGTCAGCCGGCTCGCGCTCGGCACCATGAACTTCGGCACCGGCGGGTTCCACGCCGCGTACGGGAAGACCGAGGACGAGGTCCGCCCGATCTTCCACAAGTACCTCGACGAGGGCGGCAACTTCGTCGACACCGCCGACTTCTACACCGCGGGCGAGAGCGAGACCATCCTCGGCAGGCTGATCGCCGAAGCCGGTGTGCGCGAGCGCGTCGTGCTCACCACCAAGTTCACCAACAGCGTCGACCCGGGCGACCCGAACGCGGGCGGCAACGGGCGCAAGCACCTGATCCGCGCGCTCGAGGCGTCCCTGCGGCGGCTGGGCACCGACTACGTCGACCTGTTCCTGCTGCACACGTGGGACCGGCTCACCCCGGTCGAGGAGGTCGTGCGCACGCTCGACGACCTCGTCCGCGCGGGCAAGATCCGCTACGCCGGCCTGTCCGACGTCCCGAGCTGGTACGCGTCGCGGGCGCAGACGTACGCCGAGGCGCACTCGCTCACGCCGATGATCAACCTGCAGCTGCCGTATTCCCTGGTGCAGCGCGAAATCGAGACCGAGCACGTCCCGATGGGCCAGAGCCTCGGCCTCGGCATCACGGCGTGGAGCCCCCTGGCGGGCGGCTTCCTGACGGGCAAGTACCGCGACGGCGCGTCGGGCCGCTTCAGCTCGGCGGAGTCCCAGACGTGGTCGGAGCGCGACTGGCAGCTGCTGAAGCCGCTGGAGGAGGTGGCGGGCAAGCTGGGTGTGACGATGGCCCAGGTGGCGCTCAACTGGGTGGCCACCCAGCCGGGCATCGCGTCGGCGATCGTCGGCGCGAGCAGCGCCGAGCAGCTCGGCAAGAGCATGGCCGCGCTGGACTTCGAAATCCCGGCCGAGCTGCGGACCCGGCTGGACGAGGCGAGCGCGGCGCCGCCGGCGTCGGTGTACCGGATGTTCACGCCGGGGTACCAGAACTGGATCGTCAGCCCGGACCTGAAGATCGGCGACAAACCGGCGGGGTACGCCCCCGCGGTGCGGAACTGGTAGTCACCGTCGGTATCACCGGAACCAGCTTGATGTCCTCGATCGAGTGAAAAGTATTCGCATTCCTGGGCGCGGCCGGGCCCGTCGGAGAAATGGCATCACTCCGACGGGTGGCCGCGCTGCTCTGTTCGGTTCACGCGGTCCGCGGTGGACGCTCCACAGTGGAGCATCGGGGACGGCGAGATGTCCTGACTCCGCAGCGAAGTTGCCTGGTCAGGCCATGGAGTGACACTCCCTCGAACGTGTTTCCCCGAGGAGTGATGGGGGCAAAAGATGGCCCACCATCCAGCCTGTTATGGTTCCCGCCGACACCAAAGAATGATCGGCGGCAAGGCTCTCCCATGGAGCCCCCTTTGACACCGGTTCGATAAGGTTAGACCTTATCCGTTGCGGGGGATGCCGGTCCCGGATATCCGAAGGAGAGGGACCATCGTGCATGCAATCATGCCCTTGTGGTGGGTCATCATGTCTCGCTGAGCCATCGCGAAGACATCCCCGCGGGGGGGGGGGGGGGGGGGAGGGGGGGGGGGGGGGGGGGGGGGGGGGGGGGGGGTCGCCTCGCGGTGAGATTCGGTACCCACTCCTGCAG
>NZ_JBVJON010000032.1:0-22250 GCF_055583145.1 Amycolatopsis sp. NPDC104819
GCAACACCAGTCACCGTCGAGTACCGGAGACCCATGGCCTGCACGGACTCCGCGACCTTGCGCGGCTCAGTGCGGTCCAAAGCAGCAGGCTTGCCCGTGTCGATCTGACAGAAGTCACAACGGCGGGTGCACTGGTCACCGCCGATCAGGAACGTGGCTTCCCGGTCTTCCCAGCATTCGTAGATGTTGGGACAACCCGCTTCTTCACACACAGTGTGGAGACCTTCGCGGCGCACCAGACCCTTGAGTTCGGTGAACTCCGGCCCCATCCGCACCCGCGTCTTGATCCACGGCGGCTTCTTCTCGATCGGCGTCTCGCTGTTGCGGACTTCCAGGCGCAGCAGCTTCCGGCCTTCAGGCGCAGCACTCACGCCCTCAACCGTACGCCCGTCCGGGCTACGCGGGATCGGGGGTGACGTCGGTCAACTTCGCCGTGAGCTCCCACAATGCGGACCCCAGCGGCTCGATGCGGGCGGTGGCCAGCGTGGGCACGCGGACCGGGTAACCACGGAGGTTTCCGAGACCACGCGGGGCGAAGTACGACCCGCCTTCGACGCCGTCCGCGGTGGCCGCGTAGAGCTGGGGGAGGGCGCCGAGACGGGGGCCTTGGGCGAACAGGACCTCGCCGAGGCGGTGGCCGCCGGCGATCACGGACCGGACCACCGGGTTCGAGTACGAGCGCGCCATGCCGCTGCCGAGCCCGGTCGCGGTGTACCCGGGGTGCGCGGCGACGCTCAGGATGTCCGAGCCCGACGCGCGCAGGCGCCGGTCCAGCTCGACCGCGAACACCTGGTCGGCGAGCTTCGACTGGCCGTACGCGGTGGCCGGGTTGTAACGCCGGTGGTCGCCGTTCGGGTCGTCGAGGTGGATGCGGGCGCCGGTGGCGGCGAGGCTCGACAGCGTGACGACGCGGGCGTGCCGTCCGCCGCGCAGGGCGGGCATCAGCAGCCAGGTCAGCGCCGCGTGGCCGAGGTAGTTGGTGCCGAACTGCAGCTCGAAGCCGTCGGCGGTGCGACCGCGGGCGGTCGCCATCACGCCCGCGTTGTTCACCAGGATGTCCAGCCGGTCGCCGGTCAGCTCCCGGGCCGACGCGGCGGCCGCGCGCACCGAGGCGAGCTCGCTCAGGTCCAGTGGGATGAGCTCGGGCCCGGCGCCCGCGGCGGCCGCCTTGACGAGGTCGAGTGCCTTCGCCCCGCGTTCGGCGGAGCGGCAGGCGAGGAGCACGCGGGCCCCCTTGCCCGCGAGCACCTCGGCGGTGCGCAGCCCGAGCCCCGAGTTCGCCCCGGTGACCAGGGCGGTCCGGCCGGTCTGGTCGGGGATGTCGGCGTCGGTCCAGCGCTCCGTCATGCGCTTACTTAACTCCTGTCACGCACTGGGCGCGAGCAGGCGCCGCAGGTGTCCCATGACGGGACGGCGGCGGACGGGCTCGTCGTGGCTCGTGCGCAGCAGCGCCTCGAGCGCGTGACCCACCCGGACGATCTCGTCGCCCGGCTCACGCGCGTCGGCCAGCCCGGCCGTGACGGCGAGCATCCGCAGCTCGCCTTCGTGCATCCGCCGCAGCGACACGTGCCGCTCGAAGGCGCCGTCGAGCACCGCGCGCAGCGTCTCGTGCTCTTCGACGGTGGCACGCCAGGCGCGCGTGACGGCGTCGACGTGGTCACCGAGGCCGTCGGCGTCGTCCGGGTCGGTGACCTCGGCGCGCAGCCGTCCGCTCAGCACCTGCGTCCACTTGTACTGCAGGGCGGCCAGGACGTTTTCCTCGGTGCCGAAGTGCTCTTCGGCACCCGGGACCTCGTCGAGCGGCAGCGGCGCGCCCGGGTTCCGGGCGGCGAGGCGGACGATCGCGTCGAGGATTTCCTGACGTCGGTAGAAGTCGGTCCAGCTCATCGTGGGGCTCCCCTTCCGTGGCGGGCGTCATACCGCGGGTCTGCGGCATACTCCCGGTACGGACCTGACCCGGTGAACATACCATGGGTATGGAGAGATCTTCCGGGCGTAATGTTGTGAAGGTGGCGACAATGAGGTCCAGACGGCTCGACTATTCGGAGTCGACGCGGTCGGCGCTGGTCGACAGCGCGGTGGAACTGTTCACCAAACGGGGTTACGCGGGGACCTCGCTCGACGAGATCGCCAAACGCGCGCGGGTCACCAAAGGTGCGCTGTACCACCACTTCAGCGGCAAGCAGGCGCTGTTCGAGGCCGCGTTCGACCAGGTCGAAAGCCTCGTCTACGACCGCCTCGAGAAGATCATGTCCGGGGACGGTTCCCCGTGGGAGCGGGCCCTCGGCGGGCTCAACGCGTTCATCCGCGCCTGCCTCGACCCGGCGTACCAGCGGATCGCCATCCACGAGGCCCCGGTCGTCATGGGCTGGGAGCGCTGGCGCGAAGCCGAGGAGCGCTGCAGCTTCGGGCTCGTGCGCTCGGGCCTGCAGTCGCTGATCGACGCCGGTGAGGTCGAGCCGGTGCCGGTGGAGGTCACCGCGCGGCTGCTGTTCGGCGCGCTGTCGAGCGCGGCCACCGAGATCGCCAGCTCACCGGACCCGAAGAAGGTCGGCGCCGAGATCGAAGACGTGATCGTCCGCATGCTGGTCCGCCTGCGCCGCACGGAGCCCGACGTCTCTATAGGCTGACGCCGTGGACTTGAGGATCTTCACCGAGCCCCAGCAAGGGGCCAGCTACGACGACCTGCTGCGCGTGGCCAAGGCGACCGAAGACGCCGGGTACGACGCCTTCTTCCGCAGCGACCACTACCTGAAGATGGGCTCGGCCGACGGCCTGCCCGGCCCGACCGACGCCTGGATCACCCTGGCCGGCCTGGCCCGCGAGACCAGCCGGATCCGGCTCGGCACGCTCGTCACCGCGGCGACGTTCCGGCACCCCGGCCCGCTCGCGATCTCGGTCGCGCAGGTCGACCAGATGTCCGGCGGCCGGGTCGAGTTCGGCCTCGGCGCCGGCTGGTACGACGCCGAACACGAGGCGTACGGCCTCACGCTGCCACCGCTGAAGGAGCGCTTCGACCGCTACGCCGAGCAGCTCGAGATCGTCACCGGCCTGTGGAAGACGCCGGCGGGCGAGACGTACTCGTTCAAGGGTGACTACTACACGCTGAGCGACTCGCCGGCGCTGCCGAAGCCCGCGCAACACCCGGCGCCGCCGGTGATCATCGGCGGCGGGGGCAAGAAGCGCACCCCGGCGCTGGCCGCGCGCTTCGCCGACGAGTTCAACCTCCCGTTCGCCGACCAGGACGTCGCGGCCGCGCAGTTCGCCCGCGTCGAGGCGGCGGCCCGCGAGATCGGCCGCGACCCGAAGGAGATCCTGCGCTCGGTGGCGCTGGTCGCCGGGGTCGGCCGCGACGACGCCGAGGTCGAGCGGCGGGCGGCCGCGATCGGGCGGGACGTCACCGAGCTGCGCGCCAGCGGCCTGGCCGGGTCGCCCGCCGAGGTCGTCGACCGGCTCGGGCAGTGGCGGGAGAAGACCGGGGTCACCCGCGTCTACCTGCAGCTGCTGGACCTCTCGGACCTCGACCAGCTCGAGCTCATCGCGGCCGAAGTCGCGCCTCAGCTGGACTGACCCCCGGCGCCGGCCGCCGCGCGCACCAGCGCCGCGACGGCCGGCGAGCGGGTGCTCGCCGGCCAGGCGAGCACCGTGGTGACGTCGGGGGCGTCGACGACCGGCACCGCGACGTGCTCCGGCCACTGCCAGGCCCGGCTGGACGCGGGGATGACGAGCAGTGTCCGGCCCAGGGCCACCAGCTGGGCGAGCTTCGACTGGGTCCGCACCTCGGGCCCGGGCCCGTCCGGGTAGGAGCCGTCGAGCCGCGGCCACCGCGCGATCGGCAGGTCCGGCACGTTCTGGACGTCCGCGAGCGTGAGGTGCTCGCGGGCCGCGAGCGGGTGCTTCGCGGGCAGGATCGCGACCTGGCCCTCGACCTGCAGGTCCTCGGTGTCGAACCCGGCGAGGTCGTCGTACGGGCGGTGCATCAGCGCCACGTCGGCCTGCCCGTCGCGCAGCAGCCCGGCCTGCTCGCTGACCTCGCACAGCAGGACCTCCACCGGCGCCGCGCCGGGGTCACCCGCGACCGTGTCGAGCAGCCGCTGCAGGAGTTCGTGGGACGCGCCGGCCTTCGTCGCGAGCACCAGCGGCCGCTTCGGGTCCGCGGCCCGGCGCGTGCGGCGCGCGGCGGCGGTGACCGCGTCGAGGGCGACGCCGGCCTCGCGTAGCAGCACGCTGCCGGCGTCGGTCAGCGTCACCCCGCGGCGGTCGCGGTCGAAGAGCCGGACGTCGAGCCGCTGCTCCAGGAGCCGGATCGCGCGGGAGAGCGGCGGCTGCGCGATCCCGAGCCGGTCGGCGGCGCGGCCGAAGTGGAGCTCCTCGGCGACGGCGACGAAATACCGAAGCTCACGCGTCTCCAGGTCTCGCACGCGTTCCAGCGTACCCATCACTGATACCCGGCAAGTATCACAACGTACTGAAGCGATCTTGGACGCCGTCCGCCGTCGCGCCGACGATGGACGACGTGAACACCACGAAGACCGCGCTGGTCACCGGCGCGAACAAGGGAATCGGCTTTGCCATCGCGCAGGGCCTCGGCACGCTCGGCTTCACCGTCGCGGTGGGCACGCGGGACGCCGGCCGCCGCGACGAAGCCGTCGAGAAGCTCCAGGCCACCGGCGTCGACGCGTTCGGCGTCGCCCTCGACGTCACCTCCGACGAGAGCGTCACCGCGGCCGCGGCGGCCGTCGAAGAACAGGCGGGCCGGCTCGACGTCCTGGTCAACAACGCCGGGATCGCCGGCCGCACCGACGACGGCGCGCAGGACCCGGCCACGCTCGACCTCGACGTCGTCCGGACCGTCCTCGACACCAACGTGTTCGGCGTCGTCCGCGTGACGAACGCGCTGCTGCCGCTGCTCCTGCGCGCCGACGCGCCCCGCGTCGTGAACCTCTCGAGCAGCATGGGCTCGCTCACGCTGCAGCCCGGCCCGGTCCTGGCCGCCTACGCGCCTTCGAAGGCGATGCTCAACAGCGTCACGACCCAGTACGCCCGGCGGCTCGCCGACACGAAGGTCATCGTGAACGCCGCCTGCCCCGGGTTCGTCGCGACCGACTTCACCGGCTTCAACGCACCCCGGACGCCCGAGCAGGGAGCCGCGGTCGTGCTGCGGCTCGCCACCCTCCCGGACGACGGCCCGCGCGGCGGCTTCTTCGACGACGAAGGTGTTGTCCCATGGTGAATCCGCTCAGTTCTGCAGCGCGAAGGTGACGCCGGGGGCCTGCGGCGCTTCCGGCCGCGGGAGCCAGCGGTCCTCGCTCACCGGGAGCTCGCCTTCGAGGGCCGCGAGGACGGCGTCGCGGGCCAGCGGCAGCACCGCTTCCACGCTGACGTCCCGCTGCAGCTCGTAGGACAGCGACGTCACGCCCGCGTCGCGGATGCCGCACGGGACGATGCTGTCGAACGCGGCCAGGTCGGCGTTGCAGTTGAGCTCGAAGCCGTGCATCGTCACGCCGCGCTGGACGCGGATGCCGATCGCGGCGATCTTGCGCTCGATGCCGCGGTCGTCGGCGGGGATCCACACGCCGCTGCGGCCCTCGACGCGGCCGCTGTGCACCCCGAGCTGGTCGCACACGTGGATCAGCGCCTCTTCCAGCCGCCGCACGTAGTGCACGACGTCGATCGGGTCGGCGAGCTTCACGATCGGGTAGCCGACCAGCTGGCCGGGCCCGTGCCAGGTGATCTTGCCGCCGCGGTCGACGTCGATCACCGGCGTGCCGTCGGTCGGGCGGTCGGCCGGCTCGGTGCGCTTGCCCGCGGTGTACACCGACGGGTGCTGCAGCAGGAGCATCGTGTCCGCCGAAGTGCCGTCGGCGCGGGCGGTGAGACTGCTCCGCTGGAGCTCCCAGGCCTCGGTGTAGTCGATCGTGCCGAGCTCCCGGACGTCGACGGGCTCGGTGCTGGCGCGGCAGGTGGTACGGGAAGAACTCACCCGTCGAGGCTACGCCCGTCACCCGCCGGAAGCAGGCGCAAGGCACCGGCTGAGAGCAGCCCGACACCGGTCACGGCCAGCACCGCGCCGATCGTGTCGGTGACCCAGTGCACCCCCAGCACCACGCGGCAGACGGCGATCAGCACGACCGCCACGACGACCGCCACCGCCACCCGGCGGACCAGCCGCGGCCACAGCCACGCGCACAGCAGCAGCACGACGAACCCGGTGCTCGCCACCGACACGACGTGCCCGCTCGGATAGCTCAGGTCCGGGTAGTCGCGCGGGCGTTCGCGCAGGAAGACCGGCTTGAACACCAGGCTGGTCAGCCGGCACAGCACGAGCACGACGGCCAGCCGCACGCACAGCCCGAGGTGTTCGCGCCGGCGCAGCGCCAGCGCGAGCAGGGCCGCGCCGAGGACGAAGGGGAGGACCGGGCCGAGGACGTCGCTCACCGCCTGCGCGACCCGGCCGAGCGGCCGCGCGTAGACGCCGTGCAGCGCGTTCGCGACTTCGACGTCGAGGGTCAGCGGCTGCCGCGCGACACTCAGCCCGAGCAGGACGAACGCGGCGGCGAGCACCCCGCCGACGACCAGCCAGCGCACCCGCGGAACGGTCATGCGGCCGCGAGCGCGCTGTCCAGCGTCGGGTGCCGGAAGGAGTACCCGGAGCGGTCCAGCGCGGCCGGGACGGCCCGCTGCCCGAACAACGCCATCTCCTCGCCCGCCTGGCCGAGCACCGCCTTGAGCGCGAACCCGGGCACGAACCACGGCGCGGGCCGGTGCACCGCTCGGCCGACCACGCGGGTGAACTCGGCGTTGGTCACCGGCGCGGGCCCGGTCAGGTTCACCGGGCCGGACAGGTCGTCGTGCGTGAGGGCGTGGACGATCGCGCCGACTTCGTCCTCGAGGGCGATCCACGGCATGTACTGGCGGCCGTCGCCGAGCCGCGCGCCCAGGCAGAACTGGAAGAGCGGGCGCAGCAGGCCGTACAGGCCGCCCTTCGACGACAGGACCAGCCCGGTCCGGATGTTCACCACGCGCGCGTCGCGTGCCGCCGCCGTCGCCGCTTCCCAGCTTTCGCAGAGCTCGGCCAGGAACCCTTGCCCACGCGGGGAGTTCTCGTCCACAGTGGACGGTCCGGGGTTGCCGTAGTACCCCACGGCGGAGGCGTTGACCAGGACGCCGACGCCGTGTTCGGCGACGGCTTCGGCGAGCACCTCGGTCGGCTCGACCCGGCTGTCGATGAGCTCCTGCTTGCGCATCGCGCTCCACCGGCCGGGGAACAGCGGCTTGCCACCGAGGTTGACGAGGGCGTCGACGCCCTCGAAAGCGCCGCTCGAGATGGTGCCCGACGGCGGATCCCAGCGGAACTCACCACCGCGCGGCTCGCGGCGCACCAGCGCGCGCACCTCGTGGCCGTCGCGCCGCAGGCGCTCGCCCAGCGCCGACCCGATCAAGCCGCTCGCTCCGGCGATCAGTACTCGCATGAGTCGATCGTGGCCCATCGGAGTCCGGCCCGCACTCCGGGTCCGGGAACGGCGATGGCCGCCACAGGAGTTTCCGTGGCGGCCATCACCGGGGTGAGTCAGAGACCGAGCTCGTCCTCGAAGTTGCCCTCTTCCAGCCGCTGCTTGATCGTCATCAGGAAGCGGCCCGCGTCGGCCCCGTCCACCAGGCGGTGGTCGTAGGTCAGCGGGAGGTACGCCATCGACCGGATGGCGATGGTGTCGTTGCCGTCGGCGTCCGTCGCGACGATCGGGCGCTTGACGACCGCGCCCGTGCCGAGGATGCCGGACTGCGGCTGCACGATGATCGGCGTGTCGAACAGGGCGCCGACGCTGCCGATGTTGGTGATGGAGAACGTGCCACCGGACAGCTCGTCGGGCTTGATCTGGTTGGCCCGCGCCCGGCCCGCCAGGTCGGCGATGCGGTGCGCGAGACCGGCCAGGCTCAGCTCGCCGGCGTCGTGGATCACGACCGAGAGCAGGCCGCGCTCGGTGTCCACCGCGATGCCCAGGTGCACGGCGCCGTGGTAGGTGATCTCCTTCGTGTCCTCATTGTAGGACGCGTTGACGTTCGCGTGCTGCTTCAGCGCTTCGACCGTGGCCTTCGCGAAGAACGGCAGGAACGTCAGGTTGACGCCCTCGCGCTCCTTGAAGGCCGCCTTCGCCCGCTGGCGCAGCTTGGCGATCTTGGTCACGTCCACTTCCTGGACCTGCGTGAGCTGCGCGGCGACCTGCAGCGACTCGCGGGTCTTGGTGGCCGTGATCTGCCGGATCCGGCTGGCCTTCTGCACGGTGCCGCGCAGGGCCTGGACCTCCGGGGAGACCGAGACGGCCGTCGGGCGCTGGGCCGGGGCGGCAGCCGCGGGAGCCGACGCCGCCGGGGCAGCAGCAGCGGGGGCCGGGGCCGCCGCCTTCTGCTTCTCCTCGGCCGCGGCCAGGACGTCCTGCTTGCGGATCCGGCCGCCGACACCGCTGCCGGTCAGCGACGCGAGGTCGATGCCGTGCTCGGTGGCCAGCTTGCGGACCAGCGGCGTGACGTACGGGCCGTCCGCCGAGCTCTCCTTCGCCGCGGCCGGCTCGGCCTTGGGCTCCGGCTTGGGCTCGGGCTTCGGTTCCGGCTTGGCCTCCTGGACCTGCTCGGGCTTCGGCTCCGGCTTGGGTTCCGGCTTCGGCTCGGGCTTGGATTCCTGGACCGGCTCCGGCTTCGACTCGGCCTTGGGCGCGGCGTTCGCGTCCCCGATCACGGCCAGGACCCCGCCGACCTCGACGGTCTCGTCCTCACCCGCGCGGATCTCCAGCACCGTGCCGGCGACCGGCGACGGCACCTCGGTGTCGACCTTGTCGGTGGAGATCTCGAGCAGCGGCTCGTCGACCTCGACCGAGTCGCCGACCTGCTTCAGCCACCGGGTGACGGTGCCCTCGGTGACGCTCTCGCCCAGCTCGGGCAGCTTCACCTCGGTGCCTTCACCACCGGCGGCCGGCGCGGTGTCCGGCTTGCTCGGCGCGCTCTCCGGGGCGCTGTCCCGGGCCTGCGGCTCGGGCTCGGACGACGGCTCGGGCGCGGACTCCTCCTGCGCGGGCTCCTCCTGCGCCGGGGCGGACGACTCGGGCGCGCCGCCCGAACCGTCGTCGATGACGGCGAGCTCGGCGCCGACCTCGACGGTCTCGTCCTCGGCGGCGCTGATCTTCACGACCGTGCCCGCCACCGGGGACGGAACCTCGGTGTCGACCTTGTCGGTCGAGATCTCGAGCAACGGCTCGTCGACCTCGACGGTGTCGCCCTCCTGCTTAAGCCACCGGGTGACGGTGCCTTCGGTGACGCTCTCCCCGAGCTCCGGCAGTGTGACGGAGTAGGCCATCGTTCGCTGACTCCTCTTTCAAGATTCTGCGTGGTCTGGATTCTGCTGGTGAGACGTCAGCTGTGCACGTGCAGCGGCTTGCCGGCCAGGGCAAGGAACGCTTCACCGAGGGCCTCGGTCTGGGTGGGGTGCGCGTGGATGAGCGGGGCGACGTCCTCGGGGAAGGCCTCCCAGCTGTAGATGAGCTGCGCTTCGCCGATCAGCTCGCCGACGCGGTCGCCCACCATGTGTACACCCACGACGGGCCCGTCCGGAGCCTTGACGAGCTTGACCCCGCCGGAGGTCTTGAGGATCTGGCTCTTGCCGTTGCCGCCGAGGTCGTAGGTGAACGTCGTGACGTCCGCGCCGTACTTCTCCTTGGCCTGCGACTCGGTCAGCCCGACCGACGCGACCTCCGGGTGCGAGTAGGTCACCCGCGGGATGCCGCTCTCGTCGATCTCGCGCGGGGCGAGCCCGGCGATCTCCTCGGCGACGAAGATGCCCTGCTGGAAGCCGCGGTGCGCGAGCTGCAGGCCGGGGACGATGTCGCCGACGGCGTAGACGTTCGGCAGGTTGGTGCGCAGCCGCTCGTCGGTGAGGACGAACCCGCGGTCGATCTTGACGCCGGCCTCCTCGTAACCGTGGCCGGCCGAGTTCGGGCCGCGGCCGACGGCGACCAGCAGCAGGTCGGCTTCGAGGGTTTCGCCGGACTCCAGCGAAACGCTCACGCCGTTGTCGTCCTGCTTCGCGCCGGTGAACCGCACGCCGGTCTTGAAGGCGATCTTGCGGCGGCGGAAGGCGCGCTCGAGCTGCTTGGAGGCGAACTCGTCCTCGTTCGGGACCAGCCGGGGCAGCGCCTCGACGATGGTGACGTCCACGCCGAAGGAGGCCCAGACGCTGGCGAACTCGACGCCGATCACGCCACCACCGAGGACGACGACCTTCTTGGGGACGTAGTCGAGGGCGAGGGCCTGCTCGCTGGCGATGACGCGGCCGCCGAGCTCCAGCCCGGGCAGCGTGCGCGAGTACGAGCCGGTCGCGAGGATGACGTTCTTGCCGGTGTAGCGGGTGCCGTCCACCTCGACGGTCGTGCCGCCGACGAACGTGCCGCTGCCCTCGACGAGGTTCACCTTGTGCGCCTTGGCCAGGCCCTGCAGGCCCTTGTACAGGCGGGAGACGATCCCGTCCTTGTACTTGTTGACCCCGGCGATGTCGATGCCCTCGAAGACGGCCTTGACGCCGACCGCCTCGGCTTCGCGGGTTTCGTCGGCGACCTCGGCTGCGTGCAGCAGGGCCTTGGTCGGGATGCAGCCCCGGTGGAGGCACGTCCCGCCGAGCTTGTCCTTCTCGATCAACGTGACGGAAAGGCCCAGCTCGGCCGCGCGGAACGCCGCGGCGTAGCCGCCCGATCCGCCTCCCAGGATCACGAGGTCGGCGGAGGTGTCGGTCACTTCAATAACTCCTCGGCAAGCAGTGGGGTGGTGCTCTGTCGTCGCCTGTGCCCGGTATAACCGCGCGCGCGACACCCGCCATCTTGTCACTACGCCGGACGGGGCTGCGACCTAGCCGGGTGTGCGACACCGACCACACGCGGACATCGGGATAATGAGGGGCAGAAGTCTCGGGAGGGAAGGTGGTCGCGGTGGGGCTGTTCGACTCGCTGCGCAGGCGCGCCAAGGGCGGGCAGAAGGCCGGCACGCTGCGGAAAGCCAGTTCCGAGGACACCCGGCACCTCGAGGAGTGGGCGGCCACGCGCCGGGGTGTGGAGGCGTTCGTCGAGCCCAGGACGAACGTCACCGAGACCACTGTGGTGTTGATCGCCCACGACGGTGAGTGGACCCGCCGCCGCATCGGCAGCCTGGAGTCCGCGCAGCAGTTCGGCCACCGCCGGTCGATCCCGGTCTATGAGGTCGCGCGCGTCGGCTACCCGAAGCGCATGCGCGAGTACACCGAACGGAAGAAGCGCGGCCAGGTCTAGGTGGACCGCGACGCATCGGCCTGCTTTTGCCCGGATCGGTACCTGGAAGCCGCGGTCCGCGACGTCCTGGTCGGTGACGTCGACGACCGGGTCGGGCACGCCGCCCTGCTGCTCGCTTCGGCCGGGGCGTTCGGCGACGCCGACCACCTGGTCACCCAGTGGGCGGCCCGCGCCGAACGGCCGGTGACCGCGCTCGTGCCGTCCGCCGTGGTGGCCCGGGCCTGGGAGATGCTCTTCGAAGCCCGCGGCGCGCGGCCGGCGTGGGCCGCGGCGCTGCCGCCCCTCGACCTCGACGCCGAGGAGCGCGCCCACGAGACCCACCTCGCCCGGCCGGCCGCCGACCTCCTCGACGGGACGCCGCTGGCGCCGGTCGTCACGCACCTCTCGCCGTCGCGGCCGCACCGGCTGCGGGCCGCGATCGCCGCCGGTGACCTGGGCGAATGGGCGTCCCTCGCGGCGGACCAGGCGCGTCCGGACATAGCCGCGCTCGCCGCGTCACGACCCCTGGCGCGACAGCTGGCCGTCGGCGCCGACCCGCTCGGCCTGGGCGAGTGGACCGGCGTGTGCGCGGAGGCGCTGGTGGCCGCGCTCTACGAGCGGTACCCACCCGAGACGGGGTCGTGGTCCGACCTGGTCGGCGAAATCCTGCGGCTGCGGGGGAGCCGCTTGGCGCCGCCACCGGCGTCACCCCGGGCGGTCGACGCGGTCGAGGCGCGCCTCGGCACCCGGCTGCCGCACCGCGAGTTCCTGCTGACCTGCGACGGCCTGCCCGCGGACGTCGTCTTCCCGCGGCTGCTGGGCACCGCCGAGCTGCGGGCGGTCGACGGTGTGGTCGTGCTGTCCGACCCCGCGGTGCTGCTGTTCGCCGGCGGGCACGTCGTGGAGGTCGACCCCGTGCTCGGGACGTCCGTGCACGAATCGTTCCGAGCGGTGCTGGCGCAGCACCTGCGGCTGCTCCGGCAAAGCGCTTAGCGCCCCAATGTGGCCTTCGGTGCGCTCAACGCACCGAAGGGCCCCTTGGGTGCGCTCAACGCAACCAAGGCCACATTGGGGCGCTGCCGGGTCAGCCGTTCGCGGCGATGTCCGCGAGCACCGCGGCGATCGTGCGGACCGGGACGCCGGTGCCGCCCTTGCCGGTGTAGCCCCACGGCGAGCCGGTGTTGAACGACGGGCCCGCGATGTCGATGTGGACCCAGTCGAGGCCGTCGGCGACGAACTCGCGCAGGAAGATCCCGGCCGCGAGCATGCCGCCCCAGCGGTGGCCGGTCACGTTGGCCAGGTCGGCCAGGCGCGAGTCGA
This sequence comes from Amycolatopsis sp. NPDC104819, assembly GCF_055583145.1. Taxonomy (NCBI): domain Bacteria; kingdom Bacillati; phylum Actinomycetota; class Actinomycetes; order Pseudonocardiales; family Pseudonocardiaceae; genus Amycolatopsis; species Amycolatopsis sp. NPDC104819. The sequence goes on from NZ_JBVJON010000032.1 coordinate 12,606, forward strand.
GGTCGGCGCGCAGCTCCTCCGGCAGCGGCATCGCCCAGCCGTTCTCGCCGGTGGCCCGCATGATCCCGGCGACGCGGTCGCGGAAGTCCTCCGAGCCCATCACCCCGGCGGTGCGGTTGCCGAGCGCGACGACCTGGGCGCCGGTCAGCGTCGAGGTCTCGATCAGGTAGTCCGGGTTCTCCTCGGCCGCGCGCACCATGGCGTCGACCAGGACGAGCCGGCCTTCGGCGTCGGTGTTGAGGACCTCGACGGTCTTGCCGCCGTACATCGTGAGCACGTCACCCGGGCGGTACGACGTCCCGGACGGCAGGTTCTCCGCCAGCGGGATGTGCGCGACGACCTCCAGCGGGTACTTCAGCTTCGCGGCCAGGACGACCGACGCGAGCACGCCGGCGGCGCCGGACATGTCGGAGGTCATGTGGTCCATGTTGGCGGCGGGCTTGAGCGAGATGCCACCCGAGTCGAACGTGATGCCCTTGCCGACCAGCGCGACCTTCTTGGCGGCCTTGGCCGGCTTGTAGGCCAGCCGGACGAGCCGCGGCTGGCGGGCCGAGCCGCCGCCGACCCCGAGGATGCCGCCGAAGCCCTTGCGCTTGAGGGCCTTCTCGTCGAGGACCTCGAACTCGAGGCCGTTGTCCTCGGCCAGCTTCTTCGCGCGGTCGGCGAAGGAGGCCGGGAAGAGGTCGTTCGGCGGGGTGTTGATCAGGTCGCGGGCGGTGAGGACGGCCTCGGCGATCGCGGTCGCCGCCTTCAGCGTCGCCTTGTGCTCCCGTGCGGTGCCGTCCGACGGGCTCGCGAAGTCGACCTTCGCGACCGGGGCGTCGCCCTTCTCCGAGCGGTACGCGGTGAAGACGTACGAGCCGAGGACCGAGCCCTCGACCGCGGCCTGCAGGTCGATCTCCGACAGCGTCACGAACGCGCGGTCGGTGCCGGCCAGCGCGCGACCGGCGGCGCCGGCGGCGCGGCGGACCTGCTCGGGGGTGACGCCGTCACCCTCCTTGCCGAGGCCGACGGCGAGCACGACCCCGGCCGGGAGCTTGCCCAGCGTCGGGATCTTGACGACCTCTTCGGCCTTGCCACTGGCGCCGAGGGTGGCGAGCAGGCCGGCGAGGCGGCCGTCGAAGGCGGCGTCCACGGCGGCGGCGCCGGCCGCGAGCACCGGGCCGTCGTCGCCCTGCAGGGTGCCGATGACGACCACGTCGGCGCGCGTCTTGGCCAGTGCCTCCCCGGTGTTGTCGGACAGGGCGAGCTTAGGCACGGTCACTTCTGGCTCCTCGCGCGTTCTCGGTGGTACCGGGCGCCGGCCCGGACAGGATCGTGAGCCATGCTAATGACGACCGGACCACGGGTGAACACAGGGAGAGGGAGGGCCGCGTGCGGCTGGGCGGTGGGCTGCTGGTGGCGCTGGCCGCCGGGGCGGCGGGCGCGGGCTGGTTCCTGCTCGCCGGGCTGGTGCTCGCGGCGGTCGCCGCCGGGGTGTCGGCGCGGGTGCCGGAACCGGGGGACGCCCTGGTCGACCGGGTCGTGGTGGCCGTCGCGCGGCCGGCGGAGGTGACGGTCTACGCCATCGCGTTCGGCGCCTACGTCTTCCCCGCGCACCGCGAGCTCGCCGCCGCGGGGTTCGTCGTCGTGGTCGCCGGCGCGGGGTTCGCCGGGCTGAAGATCCCGACGATCGTCGGGCGCGTCGCGGCCGGGGTGCTGCTCGCGGCGGGGCTCGTGCTGGTCGCGTTGTGCGTCGTGGTGCCGCCGGTGGCGACGGCCGGGGGTGGTCTCCAGCCGCCGGACTTCGCGGGGGTGCTCGTCGCCGCCGTGCTGGCGCTGCCGTTCCTGCGGCCCGCGAAACGCGAGAACGCCGGCCTGCGCGTGCTGCTGCTCGGCGCGGTCGCCGTGCTGACCGCCTTCGCCGCGCTCTACCAGCTCGGCGCCGTCCGGCTCGGGTTGTCGCTGACGTCGTTGCGCGATCTGCTCTCGGCCGCCGACGCGGACGCGCTGCAGCCGCTGCTCACCGTCGTGGCCGTGGTCGCGACCGTGGTGCCCGCGCTCGCCGCCGGCGCCGAGGTCCGCGAGCGGGCCGGGACGCCGGGGCCGGCCGGGCTCGTCGTCGCCGCGGTGGCCGCGTACTTCCTGCCCGTGCTGCCCGTTCTCGTGCTCGCGGGGCTGGCGACCGTGATCGAGCTGCTACTGGGCGTGCGCGCGCGCCGGTACAGTGAGTCGCGTGAGTGATCGACGCGGGCGGCCGGGGGAGACCGTGCTCGAACGCTTCCACCGCCCGGACGGCTCGATCGGCCAGGTGCACCCGCTGCGGGTGCTCGATGACGACGGCCGGGTCCTGCGGGGCTGGATCCCGGCGGGCACCCCGATCGTCGGCAGCCGGCTCGCCGACGGCCGCCTGATGCGCGACGCCCCGCTGGACCAGCGGTTCCGGATCCCGCGGGTGGCGGTCGCGGACTCCTGGCACGGCACGTCGACCCTGCGCCGGATCGCCGACGACGAGTGGTCGTCGGTCTGGTGGTTCTTCGACCTCGAAGGCCGGTTCAAGAACTGGTACGTCAACCTCGAGATCCCGCTCGGCCGCTCGCCGGGCGCCCTCGACCGGATCGACGGGGTGCTGGACGTCGTCGTCGAACGGGACGGCGCCTGGCGCTGGGACGACGAAGACGAAGCCGAGGCCGCTCTGGAGGTCGGCCGCCTGACGCGGGACCAGCTGGACCGGCTGCGCGCGGAAGGCGAGCGGATCGGCGCGCTGGCCGAGCGCGGCGCCTACCCGTTCGACGGCACCGACACCGACTTCCGCCCGGACCCGGGCTGGCCGGCGCCGGAGCTGCCCGCGGGACTGCTGGCCGAGCTCAGCCCGCGGTGAGCAGCAGGATCAGCGCCAGCACGGCGTTGACCACCGCGAGGATGACCACCGACTTCGTCGGGATCACCTTCGGGAACACCGTCTTGTCGTGGATGCTGCGCCACCACACGATGCCGAAGACACCCGCGACGAGGCCGAGGAAGCCGCCGAAGCCGCTGCTGAGCACGGCCCAGCCGACCATGCCGAGCAGGCCGACGCCGAAGGTCAGCAGCACCGCGGTGACGAACGTCTTGACGTCGGTCCCGCCGGTCTTGGGCCGGGGCACCGGCTCCGTGGAGTAGGTCACGCCTTCATCTTAGGGTCATCACGACGCGGGCGCGGGGCGCCCGGAACAGTGGGACATCCGACTAACGCGCCTCCGACCAAGCGGTATCGTCTAGCCATGACGACCACGACGCAGTTCGCCCACGTCCCGCACCCGAGTCCTGCGAGCGCGGACCGTGTCGCGGAGGTACTCGGCGCTCCTGGTTTCGGCACGTACTTCACCGACCACATGGTCACCGTGAAGTGGTCGAAGGCCGAGGGCTGGCACGAAGCCCAGGTCGGCCCGTACGCCCCGTTCACGCTCGACCCCGCGACCTCGGTGCTGCACTACGGCCAGGCCATCTTCGAGGGTCTGAAGGCCTACCGCCAGCCGGACGGCTCGATCGCGTCGTTCCGCCCGGACGCCAACGCGCGGCGGTTCCGGCAGTCGGCCGAGCGGCTCGCCATGCCGCAGCTGCCCGAAGACGTGTTCATCGAGTCGCTGCGCGAGCTCGTCGCCGTCGACGGCCGGTGGGTGCCCACCCGGCAGGGTGATTCCCTCTACCTGCGGCCGTTCATGATCTCGACGTCGACCGGGCTCGGGGTCAACAGCCCGGCCGCCGACTACGTGTACACGGTCATCGCCTCGCCCGCCGGGTCGTACTTCGCCGGCGGCGTGAAGCCGGTGAGCGTCTGGCTGTCGACCGAGTACGTGCGCGCGGCGCCGGGCGGCACCGGGGCCGCGAAGTGCGCCGGCAACTACGCGGCGTCGTTCGTGGCGCAGGCGCAGGCCGTCGAAAAGGGTTGTGACCAGGTGGTCTGGCTCGACGCGGTGGAGCGGCGCTGGGTCGAGGAGATGGGCGGGATGAACCTGTTCTTCGTCTTCGGCTCCGGCGAGAACGCCCGGGTCGTCACGCCCGAGCTGTCCGGCTCACTGCTGCCCGGCGTCACCCGCAAGTCGCTGCTGCAGCTCGCGCAGCGGCTCGGACACAAGGTCGAGGAACGCCGCATCTCCACCGAGGAGTGGGAGAAGGCGTCGGCCTCCGGGGAGCTGACCGAGACGTTCGCCTGCGGCACCGCGGCGGTGATCACGCCGGTCGGGCACGTCAAGCACGCCGGCGGCGAGTTCACCATCGCCGACGGGCAGCCGGGCGCGCTCACGATGAAGCTGCGCGAAGAGCTGACCGGCATCCAGGAGGGCACCCGCCCCGACACCGACCACTGGATGGTCCCGCTCGCCTGACGTACGTGAAGGCCACCTCGAGGACCCCGAGGTGGCCTTCACCGCGTCCGGGGTCAGGTGGCGGTGGCCGGGATGAGCGGGCCGGAGACCCCGGCCTGCTCGTGCGTCGCCGTTTCGGCGAGGACACGCGCGGCCATCATCAGCAGCGGCAACGCCGTCACCGCGCCGGTGCCTTCGCCGAGCCGGACGTCCAGCTCCAGCAGCGGGCCCAGGTCCAGGTGCTCCAGCGCCAGTGCGTGCGCCGGCTCGGCCGTGCGCTGCCCGGCCACCCACCAGCGGCGCGCGCCCGGGGCGAGGTCTTCGGCGACGAGCGCCGCGGCGCACGCGACGAGCCCGTCGAGCACCACCGGCGTCCGCCGGACCGCGGCCTGGGCGAGGAACCCCGCCATCGCCGCGATGTCCGCGCCCGCCGTGGTGCGCAGCAGGTCGAGCGGGTCGGCGAGCACCCCGCGGGCCCGGCGCAGGGCGTCGCGCACCGCGGTGGCCTTGCGCATCCAGGCGTCGTCGTTGATGCCGGAGCCGCGCCCGACCACGGCCACCGGCTCGCTGCCGGTCAGGGCCGCGACGAGCACCGACGCCGGCGTGCTGTTGCCGATCCCCAGGTCACCCGGGATGAGCAGGTCCGCGCCGCCGTCGACCTCGGCGTCGGCGATCGTGATCCCGGCGCGGACCGCGGCCTTCACCTCGGCGTCGCTCAGCGCGTCCTCGACGTCGATCGAGCCGGAGCCGCGGCGGACCTTGAACTCGCCGATCGAGCGGGTCGCCGGCGCCTCGGTGTCCACGGCCATGTCGACCACGCGGACACTCGCGCCCGCGGCCGCGGCCAGCACGTTGATCGCGGCGCCGCCGGTGAGCATCGTGCCCAGCAGCTGCCCGGTCACCTCGGCGGGATAGGCGGAAACGCCCTTCGCGGCGATGCCGTGGTCCCCGGCGAACACGATCACGCGCGGGCGGGTGAACGGCCGCGGCGGCGACTGGCCCTGGCAGGCCGCGATCCAGACACCCAGCTCCTCGAGCCGGCCCAGCGACCCGGCCGGCTTCACCAGCTTGTCGTGCAGGGCGATCGCCGCGGACCGGGCGTGGTCGTCGGGCGGGGTGATCTCGGGGAACTCGATGTCTTCCGGCTCCACACCAGGCCCTTTCTCTTGCACGGCAACGCTGTGGCCAACCTACCGGGCGGGCGGTCCGGGTAGTCTCGCGGCTCGTGGAGACGACGGCGGCCGCGGTGGTGCTGGCCAGCGGCGCGGGCACCCGCGTCGGCGCGAAGCTGAACAAGGTCTACCTGCCCCTGGCCGGGCGGCGGGTCGTGGCGTGGTCGCTCGACGCGTTCAAGCGCGTGCCCGGGATCGGGGTGCTGGTGCTGGTGATCCGGCCGCAGGACCGCGAGCTCGCCGAAGAGGTGGCCGACGGGGACGTCGAGATCGTGCCCGGCGGGGACACACGCCAGGCGTCCGAGCTCAACGCGCTGCGCCACCTCGCCCCCAGAATTGCCGGCGGCCGGGTCGACGCCGTGCTGCTGCACGACGCGGCCCGGCCGCTGGTCCACTCCGATCTGGTCGGCGCGGTGCTGGCCCGGACACGCGAGGACGGGGGGGCTGTGCCGGGCCTGGCCGCGGACGACGTCGTCGGGGTGGATGCCGGGCACCTGGTCGCCCAGGTGCCCGGCGCGATCCGCGTCCAGACGCCTCAGGGCTTCCGGGCGGGACCGCTGCTCGAGGCCTACGAGAAGGCCGAGCGAGAAGGCTTTTTGGGAACGGACACCTCGTCCTGCATGGAGCGGTTCTCCTCCCTGCCGATCCGCTGGGTCCCGGGGGCTCCCGAGAACCTGAAGATCACCTACCCCCACGACCTGGTGGTCGCGGAGCGGTTGCTCGCCCGCTAGGCGCACGCCGGCGGGCCGCCGTCGTCGTCGGTTTCCGTGAGGTCGATGTCGAGGCCCGTGCCGGTCGGCCGGATGGTCACGTCCTGCCGCAGCTCGAGCGGGATGTGGCACTCCGGCTGTGGCCGGAGCGCCTGCAGCGGCGCGCCCGGGGTGCCGGGCTCCGCCAGGGTGAGCACCGCCCGCAGCGTCCAGACCGGGGTGGCGTGGTACTGCCAGGTGACCACCCGCGGGCTGAACACGTCGGTGCCCGGGAACGTCGGGACCCGGTAGGCGCTGGCCCGGTGCTCGTCCCGCAGGACGATGACGTCCGCGCAGGTCGGCCACCGATGCACCGCCGCGTAGAGCTCCGGCGCCTCCCGGCCGCCGAACAGGTGCAGCACCCATTTGCGGCGCCGGAGCTCCTCGAGGAGTTCCTCGAGGCCCGGGCCGCTCGAACCGATGTGCGGTGTGGGCGGGGACACACTTTCGAGGGTAACTCGCGCACTAGTGCGCGGTCCAGTCTGTGTACTAGTACACCTGGGTGGTTCTGAACAGGGCTTTGTGGGAGACACTCCGGCGTGCTAGAACACTTGTGCGTGCGACACGTCCCCGTGAGGAGCCGCCTTGCCCACCCTCGACCGTCCTGAGCCGCCGTACCTGCAGATCGCGGGCCGGATCCGTGACGACATCCTGTCCGGCCGGCTGCAGGAGGGCGACGCGGTGCCGTCGGCCCGCGAGATCGCGCGCACGTGGGCCGTCGCCATGGCGACGGCGACCAAGGTGCTGGCCACGCTGCGTTCGCAGGGGCTGGTCCGGCCGGTGCGCGGGGTCGGCACGGTCGTCGACCGCGGTGGCCTGCACCGCACGGCCCGCGACCGCAGCGCCGCTTCGGCGCGGACCGGGCGGATCTACCCGCCCGGCCACTACGCCGTGATCCGCTCGGCCGGGCTGGAGCCGGCGTCCGAGCGCGCCGCGGCCGCGCTGGGCCTGGAGGAAGGCGCCCCGGCGATCCGCCGCCGTCGTACCACCTACGGCCCGGATTCGCGCCCGCTGTCGACGTCGATCTCGTGGTTCGACGGCGCGCTGTCGGCCAAGGCGCCGTCGCTGCTGGTGGCGGAGCGGATCGTCGAGGGCACGCCGGCCCACGCGGCCGCCCGGCTCGGCACGACGATCGTGACCACGCAGGAACGGCACGCGGCGGGCCGGGCGAGCGAGGCGGAGGCCGCGGAGCTCGAGCTGCCACCCGGGTCGCCGGTGCTGCTCGGCCGGAGCACCTTCCTGGCGGCCGACGGCACGGTCGTCGAGTACGGTGAGTCCGCCGCCTTGCCCGACCACTGGGTTTTCTACGAGTACACGACTGAGGACGGCGAATGAAGCACATCCACGCGGGCAAGGTCCGTGACCTGTACGAGCTCGACGGCGGGGACATCCTGCTCGTCGCGTCCGACCGCGTCTCGGTCTACGACGTGTCGCTGCCGACGCCGGTCCCGGACAAGGGCGCGCTGCTCAACCAGCTGTCCGCGTGGTGGTTCGACCGGATGGCCGACGTCGTGCCGAACCACGTCGTGTCGACCACCGACGTGCCCGCTGAGTTCGCCGGCCGGGCGATGCGCTGCAAGCCGCTGAAGATGGTCCAGGTCGAGTGCATCGCGCGCGGCCACCTCGCCGGCCTGGGCCTGCGCGAGTACCAGCGTGACGGCAAGATTTCGGGCGTCGCGCTGCCGCCGGGGCTGCTGGAGGGCGACAAGCTGCCGGAGCCGATCTTCACGCCGACCACGAAGATCTCCGACACCGGCCACGACGAGTTCATGACCTTCGACGAGGTGATGAACGAGATCGGCGAGGACACCGCGAAGCGGCTTCGCGAGCTGACGCTGGAGATCTACACGAAGGGCGCCGAACACGCAGCCGCCCAGGGCGTCATCATCGCGGACACCAAGCTGGAGTTCGGCTTCGACGCCGACGGCACGCTGACCCTGGGCGACGAGGTCCTGACGTCCGATTCGTCGCGGTTCTGGCCCGCCGACCAGTGGGAGCCGGGCCGCCCACAGCACGCGTTCGACAAGCAGTACGTCCGCGACTGGTCGCTCACGACCGGCTGGGACAAGACCCCGCCCGGGCCCGAGATCCCGGCCGACGTCGTCGAGCAGACCCGGCAGCGCTACACCGAGGTGTACGAGCGGATCACCGGGAACACCTGGCCGCGGTCCTGACCACCGTGGATGCCGCCGCGCGGCGGCATCCACGGCTTCGGGTCAGGGGCTCTTGGTCAGGCTCGCGTCGCGCTCGACAACGTCACCCAGAGCGTCGTCGATGGCCTGGAGCAAGTCAGCGTCGAGCTTCTTGCCGGCGGCCTTGACGTTCTCGTGCACCTGCTCCGGCCGCGAGGCCCCGATGATCGCCGAGGCGACGTTCGGGTTCTGCAGCACCCAGGCGACGGCCAGCTGGGCCAGGCTCAGATCGGCCTGCTCGGCCAGCGGCTCGAGCTCGGCGACCCGCTTGAGGACGTCCTCGCCGAGGAAGCGGGCGACCATGTTGGCGCCGCCCTTCTCGTCGGTGGCCCGCGAGCCGGCGGGGTAGTCCTGGCCGGGCTTGTACTTGCCGGTCAGCACGCCCTGCGCGATCGGCGACCAGACGATCTGGCTGAGGCCTTCGCGCTCGGAAGCCGGGATGACCTGGTCCTCGATGACCCGCCAGAGCATGTTGTACTGCGGCTGGTTGGAGACGAAGGGGATCTTCAGTTCGCGGGCGAGGGCGGCGCCGCGGCTGATCTGCTCGGCGGTCCACTCCGAGACGCCGACGTAGAGCACCTTGCCCTGGCGCACGAGGTCGGCGAAGGCGAGCATGGTCTCTTCGAGCGGGACGCTCCGGTCGAACCGGTGCGCCTGGTAGAGGTCGAGGTAGTCGGTGCCGAGCCGGGTGAGGCTGGCGTTCGCCGACTCCATGATGTGCTTGCGCGAGAGACCCTTGTCGTTGGGGCCCTTGGGACCGGTGGGCCAGAAGACCTTGGTGAAGATCTCCAGGCTCTCCCGCCGCTGCCCCTTGAGGCCCCGCCCGAGCACGGATTCGGCGGCGGTGTTGGCGTAGACGTCGGCGGTGTCGAAGGTGGTGATGCCGGCGTCGAGGGCGGCCTTGATGCAGGCGTGCGCCTGGTCTTCCTCGACCTGGGAACCGTGGGTGAGCCAGTTCCCGTACGAGATCTCACTGACGTTGAGGCCGCTACGGCCGAGACGACGAAACTCCATGGGGTAAGCGTAGGCGGTAATCGTTTGCTTTGCTAACGATCCTGGAGTGACTCCAGCCTCGCCCGGCGCGGGTGTGGTGTCGCGAATGACCCATTGGGGCAAGGCCGGGCAGTTAAGGCTGTGGGTGCGATGTCAACCCGGTGACATAAGGCAACGGAGCTTCCGCTAGAACATCGTCGACCAAGATCAACGT
>NZ_JBVJON010000033.1:0-22141 GCF_055583145.1 Amycolatopsis sp. NPDC104819
GGGACACCCCAGCTGAGCGACTCAACCAGCTACTGTCCACGCAGGAGCCTGTTGCGACGACCGCTTGAATCCACCCCGCCCTAAACACTCACGACGACTGCGGTAGGTCCCACCAGTGCGGTTGCTCGGGGTCGGGAGTGTCGGGGAGCGGGAAGTAGAAGGGCACGCCGAGCCGGTCCGCGACCGCCTGACCCTTCTCCCGCGCTTCGTCCCGCACCGACCGGGTGCGGTCGAGGTGCGGCACGAACCGGCCGAGACAGGCCAGTTCGAAGTCCGGGTCCTTGACGACCGCGCACAGCTCGGTGTGCCACCCCCGGGAATCGCCGTCCCAGGTTATCTCGATGGCGAGCGGGGTCAGGCCCCGCGCCGAGACCTCGGCGAGCATGCCGTCCACGGTGTGCTCCGGCGGCGGTTTCAGCAGGCCGCGCTCGTGCAGGAGAGCGGTGCGGAAGCCCGCCAGCCCCTTGCCTTCGTTGATCCCCGGCACCGGGTAGAGGCCCGACTTCTCCCGCAGGGCGAGGATCGCGTGCACGAAGTGGCCGTCGGCGAGCAGGCCGTCGATCTCGGCGCGCAGCTCCTCGGACAGGGCCGCCCACAGCTCGTCGGGTTCTCTCACCTGCTCAGTCTGGCAGCACCCAGAACGGCGACACCGGTCCGACCCCCGCACCGAGCGGATAGGCCTCCGCCACGCAGCGTTCGATGAACTTCTTCCCCGCCGCCACCGCGTCCGGCACCGATACGCCCTTCGCCAGGCCCGAAGTGATCGCCGACGCCAGTGTGTCGCCGCCGCCGTGGGTGTTCTCCGTCGCATACCGGGGACCGCTCAGGGAGATGAACGAACTGCCGTCCGACAGCAGGTCCACGCACTCCGCCGAACCCGTCATGTGGCCGCCCTTGACGAGCACCCAGCGGGAACCGAACTCCAGCAACGCCTCCGCCGCCGCGCGCTGGGACGCCGTGTCCACAACGGACACTCCCGTCAGCAGGCGGACCTCGTCCAGGTTCGGGGTGATCAGGACCGCCCGCGGGAACAGCTCCGTGCGGATCGCCTCGAGTGCGTCCTCGCGCAGCAACGAATGCCCGGTCATCGACGCCGCCACCGGGTCGACCACCAGCGGGATCTCACCGCCGACCTCGTCGAGGGTTTTGGCCACCGCGCGGATGATCTCGGCCGTGGCCAGCATGCCCGTCTTCGCCGCGCCGACGCCCATGTCGGACGCCACCGCCTTGATCTGCGCGGCCACGACGTCCGCCGGGATCTCGGTGAAACCCTGCACGCCCAAAGAGTTCTGGACCGTGACCGCCGTCAGCGCGACCAGGCCATGGACGCCATGGGCGAAGAATGTGCGCAGGTCCGCCTGGATGCCCGCACCACCGCCGGAGTCCGATCCGGCGATGGTGAGGGCGGTGGGCGGTGTCACGGCTGCACCACGGGCAGGTAGACCTGGCCGCCGGACTCGGTGAACTCCGCCGACTTCGACGCCATCCCGGCCTCGATGGCCTCCACAGTGGACAGACCGTGCTCCTCGGCGTACTTGCGGACGTCCTGCGTGATCCGCATCGAGCAGAACTTCGGGCCGCACATCGAGCAGAAGTGGGCCGTCTTGGCCGGCTCGGCGGGCAGCGTCTCGTCGTGGAACGCGCGCGCGGTGTCCGGGTCGAGCGAGAGGTTGAACTGGTCGTTCCAGCGGAACTCGAACCGCGCCTTGGACAGCTCGTCGTCCCACTCCTGCGCGTACTGGTGCCCCTTGGCCAGGTCGGCGGCGTGCGCGGCGATCTTGTACGTGATCACGCCGGTCTTGACGTCGTCGCGGTTCGGCAGGCCCAGGTGCTCCTTCGGCGTGACGTAACACAGCATCGCCGTGCCGTACCAGCCGATCTGGGCCGCGCCGATGGCCGAGGTGATGTGGTCGTACGCCGGCGCGATGTCCGTCGCGAGTGGACCGAGAGTGTAGAACGGAGCTTCACCGCAGAGCTTTTCCTCCAGCTCGACGTTCTCCTTGATCTTGTGCATCGGCACGTGGCCGGGCCCCTCGATCATCACCTGGACGTCGTGCGAGCGCGCGAGGTGCGTCAGCTCGCCGAGGGTTTCCAGCTCGGCGAACTGGGCGCGGTCGTTGGCGTCGGCGATCGAGCCCGGACGCAGGCCGTCGCCCAGGGAGAACGTGACGTCGTACTGCCGCAGCAGCTCGCAGAGCTCCTCGAAGTGCGTGTACAAAAAGGACTCCTGGTGGTGCGCGAGGCACCAGGCGGCCATGATCGAGCCGCCGCGGCTGACGATCCCGGTGACGCGCCGCGCGGTCAGCGGGATGTAGCGCAGCAGCACGCCGGCGTGCACCGTGACGTAGTCCACACCCTGCTCGCACTGCTCGACGATCGTGTCGCGGTAGACCTCCCACGACAGCTTTTCCGGTTCGCCGTTGACCTTTTCGAGCGCCTGGTAGATCGGCACGGTGCCGACCGGGACCGGCGAGTTGCGGATGATCCACTCGCGCGTCTCGTGGATCCGCTTGCCGGTGGAGAGGTCCATGATCGTGTCGGCGCCCCAGCGGGTCGCCCACACCATCTTGTCGACCTCCTCCTCGACCGACGACCAGACGGCCGAGTTGCCCATGTTGGCGTTGATCTTCACCAGGAAGTTCTTGCCGATGATCATCGGCTCGGACTCGGGGTGGCGCCGGTTGACCGGGATCACCGCCCGGCCGCGCGCGACCTCGTCCCGCACGAACTCCGGCGAAACCCGTTCGCGGGCGGCGATGTACTCCATCTCCCGCGTGACCACGCCCTGTTTGGCCCAGCCGAGCTGGGTGTTGTGCTCACGCCCGTCGGCCCACCCGGCGCGCAGCCGGTGGAGTCCACTGTGGACGTCGATCGACACTTCCGGATCCGTGTAGGGGCCGGAAGTGTCGTAGACGTCGAAATGTTCGCCGTTCGAGAGGTCGATGCGGCGGGCCGGGACACGGAGCCCGGATTCGGTCTGGTGGTACACCTTGTGCGAGCCCGTGATCGGGCCGGTCGTGACATTGAGGGCAGCATTGTTTTCGAGCGTCGTCAACGACTTTCACTCCCTACGCCGGCATTACCCGGTCAGGTTCATGCGGTCGGTGACGCCGGGAGAACCCCAGTCACCCTCTCAGCCCGCCATGGCGCGAGCTCCCGCGTTGGTGTTGTGCCACCGACCATGCCACGCCGGGGCGCGATACTCAAGTCACCCGACCAACTCGGCCGGAGTGGCGTAGACGTCGACCATGGCTCCGTTGCGCAGCACGGTGATCGGCAGTGCGGTGCCGATCACTTCCGCGAACAGCTGCCGCTGGATGCCCTGCGCGTCCGAGACGCGGGTGCGCCCGACGGTCAGCACGAGGTCGCCGGCGCGTAGCCCGGCCAGCGCGGCGGGCCCGCCCGCGACGACTTCGCGCACCCGCAGCCCGGCGGTCTGGCCGGTGCGCTCGGCGATGTCGTCCGGCAGCGGCGCGGGCACGCCGACGACGCCGAGGTACGCCCGCCGCACCCGGCCTTCGACCACGAGCGTGTCGATGATCCGGCGAGTGGTCGTGTTGATCGGCACGGCGAGCCCGAGCCCGACGCCGGCGACCGCGGTGTTGATCCCGACGACCCGGCCGGTGGAGTCGGCGAGCGCGCCACCGGAGTTGCCCGGGTTGAGCGCGGCGTCGGTCTGGATGACGTCTTCGATCACGCGCCCGGCGCGGCCGTGGCGCACCGGGAGGGCCCGGCCGAGCGCGCTCACGACCCCGACGGTGACCGTGCCGGAGAAGCCGAGCGGGCTGCCGATGGCCACCACGAGCTGCCCGACGACGAGCTGGTCGGCGTCCCCGAGCTCGGCGGCCGACGGCGTCTCGCCGCGCGCCCGCAGCACGGCGAGATCGGACAGCGGATCGGCGCCGACGACGTCGAACGGCACTTCGCTGCCGTCGGCGAAGGTCGCGACACCACGCCGGTGGTCGTCGACGACGTGGGCGTTGGTGAGCAGGTGGCCGTCCTCGGCGAAGACGACGGCCGAGCCGCTGCCGCGCGCGAGCTGCACCCCGGCGACGTGCGGGGTGACGGTCCGGGCGACCGTGCTCACCGCGCGCGAGTACGCGTCCATCGCGTCTTCCATGGGCACCTCGATTACACCGTTGCAGGTACTACAAGTCTGCGCTCGAAACCGGCCGGAGGGAGTTCGCTGTCCGTGAACCGCCGACCGGACCAGTGACGGTCAGTGGTTCACCGGATCGGACCATGCGCCCGTGAAGGATCGGCGAGACACTTCCAGGCGCTTCTGTAACGGTGCAGAAGTGACTTTCTGTGGGGTTGATATGCGCAAACTCATGTTCGGCGCCCTCGCCGGGCTGCTGGTCACCGGGCTGGTCCCGGGGATCGCGGCGGCCCAGGGAGAGGCGCCCGGCGCCCCGGGCACCCATCCGAGCTGGCTGCCCGCGAACAAGACCGGCTTCGGCACCGCCCACAACCGGTCGAGCAACGTCTGGTTCACGCTCCAGGGCGGGCAGCTGTCCGAGGTCTACTACCCGGACCTGTCGACGCCGAGCGTCCGGTCGATGAACTTCGTCGTCACGGACGGCCGCAGCTTCGCCGACCTCGACTACGCGGAGAAGTCGCAGCAGGTCCGCCGGACCGACGACGACAGCCTGACCTACGAGCAGACCATCACCGACGACCAGCACCGCTGGCGGCTGCGCAAGACCTACGTCACCGACCCGGCCGCCACGACCGTGCTGGTGGACGTCGACTTCCAGTCGCTCACCGGGCGGCCGTACCAGCTCTACGCGGTCGCCGACCCGGACCTGACCAACGACGGCTCCGACGACTCGGCCGCGCGCAAGGGTGACGCCGTCACCGCGGCGGACGCCACGAACGCCGCCGCGCTCACCGCGAAACCCGCCTTCGTGCGGACCAGCGTCGGTTACGCGGGCAACTCCGACGGCACCGCGCAGCTCATGACGACGTTCAAGCTGAAGACCTACGACACCGCCGCGAAGGGCAACGTCGTGCTGACCGGGCAGACGAGCGCCGACGGCGTCCGGAACCGGCACGTCACCCTCGCGCTCGGCATGGGCGCGAAGGCGTCCGACGCGCTCGGCAGCGCGCAGGCGTCGCAGCGACGCGGCGTCCGCGACATCACGCGCGCCTACGACCGCGGCTGGGAGCAGTACCTGCGCGGAATCAGCAAACCGCCGTCGTCGCTGAAGACCGACAGCGAGCGTGACCTCTACAAGGCGTCGATGCTGACGCTCGCCGCGAGCGAGGACAAGCACCACCCGGGCGCGTTCATCGCGTCGCCGAGCATGCCGTGGCGCTTCGGCAACAACGACCCCGAGTGGTCGCCGTCCGGCACCTACCACCTGGTCTGGCCGCGGGACCTCTACCAGATCGCGACCGGGCTGGCCGCCGGCGGCGACACCGCGGCCGCGAACCGTGCGGTGACCTACATGTTCGGCACGCAGCAGCAGGCCGACGGGCACCTGCCGCAGAACAGCCGGGTGGACGGCGTGCCGTACTGGACGTCGGTCCAGCTCGACGAAACCGCTTTCCCGATCGTGCTGGCCCAGCAGCTCGGACGCGCCGACGTCTGGCCCGGCGTGCGCAAGGCGGCCGAGTTCCTGTTGTCCTACAAGGGACCCAACGGTCAGGCGTCGCCGTGGACCCAGCAGGAGCGCTGGGAGGAACAGGACGGGTGGTCGCCGTCGACGATCGCCTCCGTGATCGCCGGGCTCGTCTGCGCGGCGGACCTCGCCACGCACAACGGCGCTTCGGCGGACGCCGCCCGCTACCTCGCCGCGGCCGACCAGTTCAAGGCCGACCTGCCGAAGCAGACGATCACCACGAACGGGCCGCTGTCGAAGGACCCGTACTTCGTCCGGCTGACCAAGGACGGCAACGCGAACGCCGGGACGACGTACAACCTCGGCAACTCGAGCGTCACGATGGACCAGCGGGCGGTCACCGACGCCGGGTTCCTCGACCTGGTGCGGCTCGGCATCTACCGCGCCGACGACCCGGTGATCCGCAACAGCGTCCGCGTCACTGACAAGGAGATCGCGTTCACCACGCCGACCGGGCAGTTCTGGCACCGGTACACGAAGGACGGTTACGGCGAGCAGGCCGACGGCTCACCGTGGGACTACACGTTCCCGGCCGAGAGCCGCACGACGTTCGGCCGGCTCTGGCCGCTGCTGGCGGGGGAGCGCGGAGAGTACGAGCTGACGCTCGGCGACCCGGCGTCGGCCGCGCGGCGGCTGCGTGACCTCGGCCGGGTGAGCAGCTCGGCGGAGACCATGCCGGAACAGGTGTGGGACGAGAACCCGCCGTCCGGTCAGACCGGCTTCCCGGTGGGCACGCCGAACGCGTCGGCGACCCCGCTGGCTTGGACGCACGCGCAGTACGTCCGGCTGGCCTGGGACGTCAAGGCGGGCTCGACCCTGGAGACGCCGAAGGTGGTCCGCTGCCACTTCCTCGGCTGCTGAAGATGTCGTGAGTGGTAATTCGGGTTCTAACCCTAATTACCACTCACGACCGGCCGGGTCAGATGACGGCGCCGTCGTCTTCCGGGGTGCGCGGCGGCAGCCACGACAGGCCCGGGACGCCCCACTTGTTCGCCTTCAGCATCTTCTTCGCCGCGCGCGCGTGCCGGCCGACCAGGCGGTCCAGGTAGATGAACCCGTCCAGGTGGTCGGTCTCGTGCTGCAGGCAGCGGGCGAAGTAGCCGGTGCCCTCGACCTCGATCGGGTTGCCCTCGATGTCGGCGCCGGTCACCTTCGCCCACTTCGCGCGGCCCGTCGGGTACGACTCCCCGGGCGCCGAGAGGCAGCCCTCCCAGTCGTCGTCCGGGTCCGGCATGGTCTCCGGGATCTCCGAGGTCTCGAGCTTCGGGTTGACGACGACGCCCTTGTGCCGCACGCCCTCGTCGTCCGGGCAGTCGTAGACGAACACCCGCAGGTCGAGGCCGATCTGGTTGGCCGCGAGGCCGACGCCCTCGGCGGCGTACATCGTCTCGAACATGTCGTCGACGAGGGTGCTCAGCTTCTCGTCGAACTCGGTGATCTCCCGGGTCGGCTGGTGCAGCACGGGTTCGCCGGCGATCACGATGGGGTGGATGGTCACGACCACGCAGTTTAGTCGGACCCTTCTGGTAGACCTGCACCAGACCGTGACGCGCCGACGCGGATGCCCACGTCGGCGGCCGCTTCCGTGGTTGAATGGCGCCCGCGGAGGAGCTAGGTCTGATTCGCCATGACGCCCGATTGAGAGGGACTCGGATGGACGCCGCGGAGTCGATGGCTGAGCCGCAGCCGTCGCCGCCGAAGCCCGTGCCCGGCCTGACCGAACGCGAGGTCGAGATCCTCGCGTTCGAGCGTCAGTGGTGGCGACACGCCGGGGCGAAGGAGAACGCCATCCGCGAGCGCTTCGATCTGTCGGCAACGCGCTACTACCAGCTGCTCAACAAGCTGCTGGAGAAGCCGGAGGCGATCGAAGCCGACCCGATGCTGGTGAAGCGGCTGCGCAAGACGCGCGCCGCCCGGCAGCGCAAGCGTGGCGCCCGGCGACTGGGGATCGAGCTGAAATGAGCGTGTTTTCGGGGATGTCCCGGCCGATGAAGGCCGCGGGCGTCGTTCTGGTCGGTGTGGCGATCGTGGCCGCCGTGATCGGCGGGATCTCCGCGCTGAGCGGGGGTGACGGGTCGAACGAGGCCGGGCCGAGCGGCACGGCCACGCAGCCGGGCACGTCCGGCGGGACGTCGGCGCCGCCGACTTCACCGTCGACGCCGCCGTCGACGACCCCCAGTCCGACGTCGCCCACTCCGCCGTCGCCGACCACCCCGCCCCCGGGGCAGCCGACGTCCGGCCGGCCGGGTCAGCCCGGGCAGCCGGGTGGCGACCAGCAGGCGGGCAACAAGTGGGTGACCGTCCGGGTGTTCAACAACTCGACGATCAAGGGCCTGGCGGACCGCGCGGCGGACGACTTCCGTGGCGGCGGCTGGACGGTCAACGAGGTCGGCAACTACTCGCAGGGCACCATCCCGACGACCACGGCGTTCTACCGGCCGGGCACCGACGAGGAAGCGGCGGCGAAGCAGCTCGCGCAGGAGTTCGGGATCAAGGCCGAGCCGCGGTTCCCCGGGATAGAGAGCGCGACGCCGGGCTTGATCATCATCGTGACGAAGGAATACCAGTCCGGCCACAAGGGCAGCTGACGATCTTCCCCCGAAGGGGCGTCACCCGCGGGTGACGCCCCTTTTTCACTCTCCGGCCTGGGTTTTCGCGTACGCCTCGAGGGTCGCGAGCTGGGCCGGGTCGAGGCTCGGCCGGACCGCCTTCCTCGCCGCGTCCAGGTGCGCCGCCGTGACTTCGCGGGCCTCCAGGGACTCGCGCATCGCCGTCAGGGCCGCTTCGCGGATCAGGGCCGCGCAGTCGGCGGCCGAATAACCGTCCAGAGTGGACGCGATCTCCGCCAGGTCCACATCGGAGGCCAGCGGCGTGTTCTTCGAGCTGGCCACCAGGATTGCGGCGCGGGCCTCGGCGTCCGGCGGCGGGACGTAGACGCGCCGCTCGAGCCGTCCCGGCCGCAGCAGCGCCGGGTCGACGAGCTCCGGCCGGTTCGTCGCGCCCAGCACGACGACCTCGCGCATCGGCTCGACGCCGTCGAGCTCGGTCAACAGCGCCGCGACCACGCGGTCGGCGACGCCGGAGTCCGACGACTGGCCGCGGCGCGGGGCGAGCGCGTCGATCTCGTCCAGGAAGATCAGCGCGGGCGCGGCCTCGGCGGCGCGGCGGAACAGCTCCCGCACCGCGCGCTCGGACTCGCCGACCCACTTGTCCATCAGCTCGGCGCCCTTGACCGCGAAGACGTTCAGCGCGCCGGTGCCGGCCAGCGCCCGCACCAGGAACGTCTTGCCGCCGCCGGGCGGCCCGTAGAGCAGCACGCCGCGCGGCGGTTCGACACCGAGCCGCGCGAACGAGTCCGGGTACCGCAGCGGCCACAGCACCGTCTCGGTGAGCGACTGCTTGACGTCGACCATGTTGCCGACGTCGTCCAGGGTCAGCCCGCCGGTCGCCAGGTTGTCCGAAGTGGACAGCGACACCGGGCGGACGGTCGCCAGCGCGTCCAGCAGGTCCTGCTGGGAGATCCGCGGCTCGGCCGTCTCACGCTGGCGCAGCGCGGCCCGCAGCGCCGCGTCCCGCCGCAGCGCGATCAGGTCCGCCGCGACGAACCCCGGCGTCTTCTCGGCGAGGACACCGCAGTCGATGCCCGAGTCGAGCGGGACGTCGCGCAGCAGCACGTTCAGCAGCTCACGGCGGATCTTCGCGTCCGGCAGCGCCAGGCCGAGCTCGCGGTCAAGCAGGTCGGCGGCGCGCAGCCGCGGGTCGGCGGACTCCGCGCGGGCCGTCGTCGCGACGACGGCGAACCGCTCGCGCCGCAGGGCCGTCCGCAGCTCCTCCAGCACGACGGTGGCCACCGGCGGCGGGGTGGCCGCGGGCAGCAGCGCGTCGACGTCGGTGAGCAGCAGCACCGCGGGCTCCTCGGCCGCGCGGATGGCTTCGCGCAGGCGCGCGACGGCGACGTTCGGGTCGAGCACGGCGAGGTTCGGCGCGGCCACCGGGACCACGCGGATGTCGGCGTCACTCGCGACCGAGCGGACCAGCGTCGCCTTGCCGACCCCTTCGGGCCCGGACAGCAGGACGCCGAGGTGGGCGGGCGCGCCCAGCCGCGCGAGCAGCTCGGGCCGGTGGAAGGCCAGGTCGAACCACTCGGCGAGCTTGCGCGCGGCGGCTTCGGCGCCGATCAGGTCGGCCAGCGGCACGGCCGGCTCGGCGGTCTCTTGGACGGTGATTTCGTCCTCGACGATCTCCGCGTCGATCCACTCCTCGGCCGCGGTGACGGCGGAGGTGCGGACGAGCGCGGTCGCCGTGCGGGGCGTGGCGGGCTCGGGGGCGGGGCGCGCGCCGTCCCGCCAGACGACCACAGTGGACGGCCCGACGGCGACCGCGCCGGCCGGCTCGGTCGCGGTGACGGTGAGCAGCTCGTTGGTCCAGGTCGCGCCGATCGCGCGAGAGAGCTGGCCGCGCAGGCCGGCCGCGTCGGACCCCGGTGACGGCGCGAGGTCCTGCGGCAGCAGCGAAACGGCGTCACCGACGGTCAGGACCTTGCCGATCAGGGCGAGCCGCAGCATGTGCGGGCTGACCGAGACGCTGGCCAGCCGCGACCCCGCGACGGTCACCGTCTTCGCCGCCGCGACCTCGGCCGGCGCGACCACGACCTCGGCGCCTTCGGTGACGCCGAGGTTCGACATGGTGACGTCGTCGGTGAGCAGCACCCCCGGCACGTCGGCCTCGTCGGTGGGCGCGGCGAGGGCGGCGCTGACGCGGGCGCCGGTGAGGTGGACGGCGTCCCAGGCCCGCAGGCCCAGCGCGTCGAGGACTTCGGGGTGCAGCCGGACGACGCCGCGGCGCGTGTCCAGCGCGGACGGCGTGTGCCGGACGGTCAGCGTGATCTGCGGGTGGCTCACGCCGTTCACCCTAGCGATCCGGCGGCCGCGCAGGAGGTGATGGACGGGCGGAACCCGTGTCGACCCTCCGATCACGCGTGATGCCCCGCCAATCACGCGTGATGCCTCCTGGATCACGCGTGATGCCCCGCGGATCACGGGGGGACGCTGTGTCGGCCCGGTCGGTTCGCGTGATCGGGGACCGATCTCGCGTGATTGGGGACGTAACTCGCGTGATTGGGCGCGTGACTCGCGTGATCAGCGGGCGATCTCGCGTGATTGGGCGGGCATCTCGCGTGATTGAAGGGGCATCACGCGTGATTGGGGGGTCGACACGTGTGTCTGGGGGGTCGACACGGTTACTTGCGGCGGAGGCCGATCTGGCGCCAGGAGCGGCGGCGCTGGCCGTTGCCGTTTTCCGAGGTGCCGCGGGGGGTGCGGACCGGTTCGCCGGTGCGCGGCAGGCGGACCGCGCGCATCGCCGCGCCCGCGACCCGGCGGCGCAGCGGCGGGCGCAGGCCCAGGCGGCGCGGGGAGCGGGCCCGGCGGATCGCGCGGCGCTCGCGCGGCGGGACCGTCCAGGCCTCCGGGTGCGCGGCCAGCCAGCGGTGCCGGTAGACCGAGTACGGGATGTGCGCCAGGTACAGCACCATCGCCACGAGCAGCGCGACCAGCGGGAACTGGATGATCGCCGCGGCCAGCAGCGCGACGCCGAGCAGCAGGGGCGCGATCGCCTTCGCCGGGGCCTTGACCGTCTTCAGCGAGAGCGTCGGGATGCGGCTGATCAGCAGGGCCGCGATGGCGATCGTCCACGCCCACACGACGTACTGCGAAGACCACCAGCCGTCGCCCCACTGCAGGTACGCCACGAGCGGCAGCATCCCGAGCAGACCGCCCGCGGGCGCCGGGACGCCGACGAAGAACTCGCTCGCGTACGGCGGCTGCTCGGTGTCGTCCAGCAGCGTGTTGAAGCGCGCCAGCCGCAGGATCATGCAGACGGCGAAGATCAGCGACGCCACCCAGCCGATCCGGTCGGCGCCCGTTTGCCACACGTAGATGACGAGCGCCGGCGCGACGCCGAAGGAGATGCCGTCGGACAGGGAGTCCAGCTCCGCGCCCATCTTCGACGTCGCGTCGAGGAGCCGGGCGATCCGGCCGTCGAGGCTGTCGAGCACCGCCGCGATGCCGATCGACGCGATCGCCATCGAGAAGTTCTTCGTCAGCGCGAACTGCACGGCCGACAGGCCCGCGCACAACGCGAGGACGGTGATGGCGTTCGGCAGCAGCCGGACGCCGGGGGTGGTCACGCGGACCATCGATCAGCCCTTCGCAGGCGAGTCAGGGAGTTCCGCGATCACGGTCTCGCCGCCGACCGTGCGCTGGCCCTTGGCGACCAGCACGCGGGAACCCGGCGGGAGGTAGAGGTCGACCCGGGAGCCGAAGCGGATGATGCCGTAGGTCGCGGCCGCGCCGACCTTGTCACCCTCGCGGATCTCGCAGAGGATGCGGCGCGCGACCAGCCCGGCGATCTGCACGACGACGAGCTCGTGGCCGTCTTCGGTGCGCAGCAGCACGGAGTTGCGTTCGTTGTCCTCGCTGGCCTTGTCCAGGTCGGCGGAGAGGAACTTGCCCGGCCGGTAGGCGACACGCTCGATCACGCCGTTCGCCGGCACGCGCTGGACGTGCACGTCGAACACCGAGAGGAACACCGACACGCGCATCCGCGGCTCGGCGGGCAGGCCGAGCTCGGCGGGCGGGACGGCTTCCTCGATCAGCGACACGAGCCCATCGGCCGACGCGAGCGCGACGCCGTCACGCGGCGGCGGGACCCGTTTCGGCTCGCGGAAGAACGCGGCCATCGCGACGGTCGTGAGCGCGCCGAGGACGCCCAAGCGCTTGGAGAACCGGCGGGCCAGCAGCGTCGCCGCGACCCCGCCCGCCACGAACGGGCGACCGGCGGGGTGCATCGGCGGCAGCGTTTCGCGGGCGAGCTGGAGGGCGTGCGCGACTGGGTTGCCGGCGGGCTCCGGCCGGGTGCCGCTCATGGTCGGGTCCCCTGGTTTCGTGTCGGAAGATCGGGTCGGCGCCGGGTCCGGCCGCCGCGTACGGGCGCCACCACGCTACCGCTGCCCCAGGTGAACGTGTCCGCGCGCCCCTGGGTGGCTCCTCCGCGAGGGTGTCCCCACAGCGGGTGGGAACGACCACATCCCGGTAACACAAAGTCGAATTCACCGACAACTCTCAGTAGTTGACCCCGTTCGGGGCGCTGCCGCCGGGCCTGGGGAGGGCAACGATGACCGACCACCGCGATGCCGCCGAAGCTCGCCTCGAGGAGCTGTTCGGCGCGTGGCGGACGGAGATCGACGAAGTGCCGATCCCGTCCTTGGTGGATCCGGTGCGCGCCGTCGACGTGGTCATCGAAGCGAAGAACGGAGGCCGGGTGCATGCGCCCCCCGACGGCGCAGGCACCCGGCCACCGGGTGGTGCGCGTGACGACGAATTTTAACGGCTGGGACGCCGTTGATCAGCGTTCATCCGGCAAAAGTTACAAACGGTCGCTCGGGCGACGGCCGAGACCGGTGACGAGCCGCAGGATCGCCAGCAGCACGACCGCCCCGAGGATGGCCACGCCGAAGCTCGGGAAGTCGAATTCGAACGCCTTCGACTGCCCGGTCGCGAGCCGGTAGAGCAGCCCGCCGAGCGCCGCGCCGACCACCCCGACCAGCACGCTGACCAGGCAACCCTGGCGGCGGCGGTCCCGGCCGCCGACCACGAGGTTCGCGGCCCAGCCGACGATCGCCCCGAAGATCACCCATGCGACGAAACCCATGGCGCGAGCTTACGCGAGCAGGTGCACAAGAGTCATTGCGCAAGAACTCTTGTACAACTACTCTTGTGCGTCATGAGCGACGACATCCGGGAGATCCACGACTCGAAGGTGCTGGCGGCCATGTCGCACCAGCTGCGCCGCCGGCTCCTCGAGCTGCTCCACCTCGACGGCCCCGCCACGGCCTCGATGCTGGCCGAGAAGACCGGGCAGGCGGTGGGCAACGTCAGCCACCACATGAAGGTGCTGGCCGCCGCGAAGCTCGTCGAGGTCGCCCCGGAACTGGCGCGTGACCAGCGAGAACGCTGGTGGAAGCGGAGCGCGAAGACCCTCCGGTGGGCCGCCGGCGACTTCCCCGGCGACCCGGTCGCCGAAGCCGCCGAGGTGCTCGTGCTCGACCACCAGACCGCGATCGCCCGCGACTGGATCGCCCACCGGGAGAGCTATCCCGAGGAGTGGCGCGGCGCCCCGTTCAGCATCGACACGTGGGTGCGGCTGTCCAAGGCCGAGCTCGACGAGCTCAACGAGCGGATCTTCCTGCTGATCAGCGAGTTCGAAGACCGCACCAAGCCCGGTGACGGCGTCGAGCGCCGTCCCGTCTTCTTCGCCGCGCGGGCCTCGCTGGGCAAGCCGTGAAGGGGCTCTGGGGGAACAGGGACTTCCGGCTGCTCTGGACCGGCGAGACCACGAGCATGCTCGGCAGCATGGTCGCGAGCACGGCGTTGCCGCTGGTCGCGGTGCTCACCCTGCGGGCGAGCACGTTCCAGGTCGGCGTGCTGACCGCCGTCGCGTGGCTGCCGTGGCTGGTCGTCGGGCTGCCCGCCGGCGCCTGGGTCGACCGGCTGCCGAAGCGGCCGGTGATGCTGGTCTGCAACACGGTGTCGATGGCGGTGTTCGGCAGCGTCCCGCTCGCGGCCGCGTTCGGCGTGCTGACCATGCCGTACCTGCTGGTCGCGGCTCTGCTCGGCGGGATCGCCAAGGTCTTCTTCACCCTCGCCTACCGCGCTTACCTGCCGGTTCTGGCCCAGCCGGACGAGCTCTTGGAGGCCAACGCCAAGCTGCAGGGCAGCGAGTCCGCGACGCAGGTCGCCGGGCCGGGTCTGGCCGGGCTGCTGGCGCAGGCGTTCGGCCCGGTCAGCGGGGTCCTCGCGGACGCCGTCAGCTTCGGCGTTTCCGTGCTGTGCGTCCGGGCGATCCGGGTGCGCGAAGTCGTCGTCCCGGTGGCGCGGACGCCGTTGCGCAGCCAGATCGCGGAGGGGCTGCGGTTCGTGCTGACCGACCGCTACCTGCGGACGCTGATGACCTTCGGCGCGGTCTCGAACCTCGCCCTCACCGGGTACCAGGCCATCCAGATCGTGTTCCTTTCCCGGACGCTCGGCGCCGCACCCGGCCTGGTCGGCCTGGTCCTGGCGGTGGCCGCCTCCGGCGGGGTGCTCGGCGCGGTTCTGGCCGGGCGGCTCGGCGCGCGCTTCGGCACCACACGCGCGTTCCTGCTGTGCGAGGTCTTCGCGGCGCCGATGCTGCTGCTCGGCCCGCTGAGCGGCCCCGGCCGGGGCCTGGTGCTGTTCGTGGTCGCGGAGTTCGGCGTCTGTGCCGGTGTGGTCGCCTCCAACGTGCTGACCACGACGTTCCGGCAGCAGTACTGCCCGCCTGAGCTGTTCAGCCGGATCAACTCCAGCGCCTCGCTCGTCAACTACGGCACGATCCCGCTGGCCGGGGTGCTCGGCGGCGTGCTGGGCGAGGCGATCGGCGTCCGCGAGACGCTCTGGGTGATGTCCGGCGTGCTGGTCGTCGCGCTCGGAATGCTCGTGCCGCTGGTGAAGGAGCGCGACTTCCCGGTCAGAGCAGCAGCACGTCCACTTCCTCGCCAACCGCTGCCGACGTGACGTCCTCCGGCAGCACGATCAGGCAGTTGGCCTGGGTGAACGCGGCCAGCAGGTGCGAGCCCGGCCCGCCGCGCGGCCCGACGATCCCGGTCACTTCGCCGTCGGAGGAGGTGAACACACCCCGGCGGAACTGGCGGCGCCCGGCGGGCGAGGACATCGCTTCGGTCAGCCGGGCCCGCACCCGCCGTCGTGAGACGTCGGTGTGGCCGAGCGCCGTCAGGATCGCCGGGCGCAGGAACGCCTCGAACGACACCAGCACACTGACCGGGTTGCCGGGCAGCGTCACCACCGGCACGCCGTGCCAGCGGCCGTTGCCCTGCGGGCCGCCCGGCTGCATCGCGACCTTCGCGAACTCGACGCCCTGCCCGGTGAGCGCGTCCTTCACCACTTCGTACGCGCCCGCGCTGACGCCGCCGGAGGTGACCAGCAGGTCGACGTCGGGCAGCCTCGGCTCGATGACCTTGCGGAACTCCTCGACGTCGTCGACCACACTGCGGACGACGTCGACCTCGCAGCCGAGGCCGCGGATCGCCGCCGCGAGCATCACGCTGTTGGACTCGTAGATCTGGCCGTGGCGCAGCGGAGCCGGCGCGTCGATCAGCTCGGTGCCGGTCGAGGCGACGAGCACCCGCAGCGGCCGGTGCACCCGCACCTCGGCGAGCCCGACCGCGGCCGCCAGGCCCAGCTGGGAGTGACCGAGCACGGTGCCGGCGTGCAGCGCGACAGTGTCTTTGAGGACGTCTTCGCCCGACCGCCGGATGTGCGCGCCTTCGCCCGCCACGGCGGAGATCGTGACGGTCTCGGTGCCGCCGTCGGTGTCTTCGACCATCACGACGGCGTCCGCGCCGGGCGGCAGCGGCGCGCCGGTCATGATCCGGTGCACGGTGCCCGGCTTCAGCGGCTGGACGTCGACGCGGCCCGCCGGGATGTCGTCCGCCACCGGCAAGGTCATCGGCGCTTCGGCGACGTCCGCCGCGCGGACCGCGTACCCGTCCATCGCGGAGTTGTCGAAGGGCGGCAGGGACACCCCGGCCCGGACGTCCTCGGCCAGCACCAGACCGGCGGCTTCGGCGAGGGGCAGGGCGGTCGCGGGGGAGCTGCCCAGGAGCGCGGCAACGCGGTCGCGGTAGTCGTCGACGGAGATCACCGGACCATCCTCCACCCCCGTGCGGGGCATGCAAGACTCTGCGTCGTTCGAGAGCGCGCCGAAGGGGAGCAGCATGCAGGTCGGAGTCCGTCAACAGCCCTCGTTCGCCGTCGCCCGGCTGATGCTGGCGCCCGGCGAGCCGTGCCAGGTCGAGTCCGGCGCGATGATGGCGACCAGCTACGGCGTCCAGGTGCAGTCGCAGGCCCAGGGCGGGATCATGAAGGGCCTCGGGCGCGCGTTCCTCTCCGGCGAGTCCTTCTTCATCTCCACCTTCACCGCGCCGCAGAACGGCGGCTGGGTCGACGTCGCCGCCAACCTCCCCGGCGACATCCAGGTGATCCCCCTCGACGGCCGCACCGGCTGGGCGGTCACCCGCGGTTGCTGGCTCGCGTCGTCGCACGGCGTGCAGACCGAGACCAAGTGGGGCGGGATGAAGAACCTGGTGGGCGGCGAAGGCGGCTTCCTGACCCACGCCACCGGCCAGGGCCAGCTGCTCGTCAGCTGTTACGGCGCCGTCGAGACGATCACCCTGCAGCAGGGCGAGATGGTCACCGTCGACACCGGGCACGTCGTCGCGTACGCCGACACCGTGCAGTACCAGATCCGGAAGGTCGCGACGGGCGTCATCCAGTCCATGAAGAGCGGCGAAGGCCTCGTGTTCGACTTCGTCGGTCCCGGCCAGGTCATGACGCAGACGCGCAACCCGTCCGCGCTGATCAGCTGGATCGTCTCCCACGTCCCGTCCCGCTGATGCGCGTCCAGACCCGGCACACCCCCGGCTTCGGCGTCGCCCGCGTCCTCCTCGACCCGGGCGAGGCGGTGCAGGCCGCGCCCGAGACGTTGCTCGCCAGCCGGTTCGGCGTCACCGAGACGGCGCCAGGCCGCGGCGGGGCTCGCGCGGGCAAGACGACGTTCGCCGTCTACACGGCACCGTCCGACGGCGGCTGGATCGACTTCGCGCCGCTGCGCCCCGGCGACGTCTACCCGCTGGAGCTCGGCGGCGGGACCGGCTGGGCGGTCCACCGCGACGCCGTGCTGGTGCGGCCCGCGTCCGTCCGGCACGACCCCGGCTGGGCCCCGTTGCAGCAGCTCTTCGGCGCGGACTCGGGATTCCTGGAGCACTACAGCGGAACCGGCCCGCTGGTGCTGGCCGCGCCCGGCCCGGTCGACGCCTTCGAGCTCGGCAAGGGCGAGCTGGTCACCGTGCGGCCGGACTACTTGCTGGCCTACCCGGACACCGTGCAGTGCCGGCTGCGGGCGCTCGACCCGGGCGGCGCGCAGTCGCTGCGCACCGGGGAAGGGCTCGCCGTCGACTTCGCGGGTCCCGGGACGGTGCTCGTGCAAGCGCGGAACCGGCGCCTTTCTTCAACGTGATCTTCAGACGAATTGCCCATTGCCGAGGGGAATAATTCCGGTAGCGTGATTGACACTTCCGCCGCTGGCGTCCGCTCGGGCCAGCGGATCCTTTGTGCTGAGGGAGGGCGCCGTGGCTGTCGGCACCGTCAAATGGTTCAACTCGGAAAAGGGCTACGGGTTCATCGAATCCACCGAGGGGCCGGACGTGTTCGTCCACTATTCGGCCATTCAGGCCGACGGATTCCGCACTTTGGACGAAGGCGACCGCGTCGAGTTCGAAGTCCAGTCCGGCCGGGACGGACGGAGCCAGGCAGCCGACGTGCGGAAGGTGTCGTAACGACACGGATCACCCGATTGGCGAACCCCCGGCAGCCGCCGAACCTGGGACGTTAGGCTGCCGGGCGTGACAGGCGATGTGTCGGGGGACCTCACCGGTCGCCGGCTGGGCAACTACCGCATCGACGGAGTGCTCGGCAAGGGCGGCATGAGCGTGACCTACAAGGCCACGGACGTGCGTCTGGGCCGGAAGGTGGCGCTGAAGGTCATCGGCGACCACCTCGGTGCGGACGCCGAGTTCCGCGAGCGCTTCGTCGACGAGGCCCGCAACACCTCCGCGATCGACCACGCCAACGTCGTGCCGCTGTACGACTTCGGCGAGCTCGACGGGATGCTCTACATCGCCATGCGCATGGTCGACGGCGGTGATCTCGCCGGGCTGATCTCGGGCGGCCCGATCGCGCCGGCGCGCGCCCTGACCATGCTCGACCAGGTCGCGGACGCCCTCGACACGCTGCACAACCGTGGTCTGGTCCACCTGGACGTCAAGCCGGCCAACGTGCTCGTGACGAAGAAGGAGACCTCGCGCGAACACGTGTACGTCGCCGACTTCGGGCTGACGCGCCGCGGCGCGACCGGTCACCGCACGCGCGGCGGCGACTTCCTCGGCTCGCCGACGTACGCGGCGCCCGAGCACCTGCGCGGCGAGCCGCTGGACGGGCGCACCGACCAGTACGCGCTCACGTGCGTCCTCTACGCGTGCCTCACCGGCAGCCCGCCCTTCAAGGGTGACGTGCCGACGGTGATCAAGGGCCACCTCAACGGCGACCCGCCGGCGATCTCCCGGGCGGTCGCGCTGCCGCCGGCGATCGACGAGGTCGTCCGCAAGGGCATGGCGAAGAACCCCGCCGACCGTTATCCCAGCTGCGTCGAGATGGTCGCGGCCGCGCGCCGCGCGCTCGGCGCCCTCGCCGCCTCGGACACCCCACCGGGTCCCCCGGGGACGAATTCGGGCGGAATTCCCGCGCCGCCACGGCCTGGTCAGGTACAACAAGGACCGCACCAGGCCACGGCACCGCAGGGAGAGGGGGCCCCCGTGCACCCGTACGGAGGACAGCAGCAGCCCGGTTACGGGCAGCAGCCCGGGCCGCAGGGCCCCGGCGGTCCCGGTGGCCCCAGTGGGCCGCCGCAGGGCCCGCCGCCCGGCTACGGCTACCCCCAGCAAGGCATGCCGCAGGGCATGCCGCCGCAGGGTATGCCGCCCCAAGGACCGCCCCCGGGGTACGGCTACCCGCAGCAGCCGGGCATGCCCCCGCAGGGCCCGCCGCCCGGCTACGGCCAGGACCCGATGCGGTTGCGGCCCCCGATGCCCGCGGGCGGCGCGGGCGCGTTCCACCAGCCGAAGAGCGGCGGTGGCAAGAAGTGGATCTTCATCGCCCTCGGCCTGCTCGTGCTGGCCGGCCTGATCGTCGGCGCGATCTTCCTGTTCTCCGACAGCGGCAGCGGCGGGAGTGACGGCACTACGACGGCGCCGAACATCCCGGTCGGCCCCGGCGACTCGCAGAGCAACCCGACGTCTTCGCTCAAGGCGCCGCCGACGTCGATCTCCATCAAGCCGAGCTCCTGAGTCCGGGCCGCGCTGAGCAGGTCTTCTTGCACTCTCCACCCGAGAGTGCTAGACACGGTGTTGGCACTCGACGCCGTCGAGTGCCAAAGGTCGGGACGGTGAGGCTGACCCCCACTCGGGTCCAGTCGTCCGTCGCGGGCACCGAGCCTGGCCGAGGAAGAGTCCTGCCGCCGCCGCTGTAGACACGTGGCGGTGGCGCCCAATACCGGAGGACCACACCGCAATGGCCAAACTGATCGCGTTCGACGAGGACGCCCGCCGCGGTCTTGAGCGCGGCTTGAACACCCTCGCCGAAGCCGTCAAGGTGACCCTCGGCCCGCGGGGCCGGAACGTCGTGCTCGAGAAGAAGTGGGGCGCGCCGACCATCACCAACGACGGTGTCTCCATCGCCAAGGAGATCGAGCTCGAGGACCCGTGGGAGAAGATCGGGGCGGAGCTCGTCAAGGAGGTCGCCAAGAAGACCGACGACGTCGCGGGTGACGGCACCACCACCGCCACCGTGCTCGCCCAGGCCCTCGTCCGCGAGGGGCTGCGCAACGTCGCCGCCGGCGCCGACCCCATCTCCCTGAAGCGTGGCATCGAGGCGGCCGTCGAGGCCGTCACCGAGCAGCTGCACAAGGCCGCCGTCCAGATCGAGACCAAGGAGCAGATCGCTGCTACCGCCTCGATCTCGGCCGCTGACCGCACGATCGGCGAGCTGATCGCCGAGGCGCTGGACAAGGTCGGCAAGGAAGGCGTCGTCACCGTCGAGGAGAGCAACACCTTCGGCCTCGAGCTCGAGCTCACCGAGGGCATGCGCTTCGACAAGGGCTACATCTCCGGTTACTTCGTGACCGACCCGGAGCGTCAGGAAGCCGAGCTGGAGGACCCCTACATCCTCCTCTTCGGCTCCAAGATCTCCACCGTCAAGGACGTCCTGCCGCTGCTGGAGAAGGTCATCCAGTCCGGCAAGCCGCTGCTGATCATCGCCGAGGACGTCGAGGGCGAGGCCCTGGCCACCCTCATCGTCAACAAGATGCGCGGCACCTTCAAGTCCGTCGCCGTCAAGGCCCCGGGCTTCGGTGACCGCCGCAAGGCGATCCTGCAGGACATCGCGATCCTGACCGGTGGCCAGGTCATCTCCGAGGACGTCGGCCTCAAGCTGGAGAACGCGGACCTGTCCCTGCTGGGCAAGGCCCGCAAGGCCGTCATCACCAAGGACGAGACGACCATCGTCGAGGGTGCGGGCGACGCCGACCAGATCCAGGGTCGCGTCAACCAGATCCGCGCCGAGATCGACAACTCGGACTCGGACTACGACCGCGAGAAGCTCCAGGAGCGTCTGGCGAAGCTGGCCGGCGGCGTGGCCGTCATCAAGGCCGGCGCCGCGACCGAGGTCGAGCTCAAGGAGCGCAAGCACCGCATCGAGGACGCGGTGCGCAACGCCAAGGCCGCCGTCGAAGAGGGCATCGTCGCCGGTGGTGGCGTCGCTCTCATCCAGGCTGCCGAGGCTGCCTTCGCGGGCCTGAAGCTCGAGGGCGACGAGGCCACTGGCGCCAACATCGTCAAGGTGGCCGTCGAGGCCCCGCTCAAGCAGATCGCGATCAACGCCGGCCTCGAAGGCGGCGTCGTGGTGGAGAAGGTCAAGGGCCTGCCGCAGGGTCACGGCCTCAACGCCGCCACGGGTGTCTACGAGGACCTGCTCGCCGCCGGCGTGCCGGACCCGACGAAGGTCACCCGCTCCGCGCTGCAGAACGCCGCTTCCATCGCGGCGCTGTTCCTGACCACCGAGGCCGTCGTGGCGGACAAGCCGGAGAAGGCTTCGGCCGCTCCCGCCGACCCGTCCGGTGGCATGGGTGGCATGGACTTCTGATCCACGCAGGGAAAGCCCGGTCCGCTTCGGCGGGCCGGGCTTTTTTTATGGTTTGGTGAAGAACCAGACGGCGAAGGCGCCGGCGATGACAACGCCGAGGGCGAGCACCCCGAGGCCCCCGAGCCAGGCGGTGCTCGCTTCTTCCGCTTCCAGCGCGACGACGATCGCGCCGATCCCGGTGAGCAGGACCCAGATCGCCAGCGCGGCGGCGGTGTAGAGCACGGTTCTGGTGACGCTCGGGCTGCCGGTGTCGTTGAAGGCGAGCGCCGTGAACGCGGCCAAGGCGGTCAGCCCCAGCCCGGCGACCAGGTAGAGCCCACCCAAGATCCCGACGACGATCTTCGCCGCCGTCCTGCTCCCTTGATCCACGAGCGCGAACCCTAACCCCTTGTCTGTGGTTCGCGGAGGGCATTTCGGCCGGTCAGCGCAGCCGGCTACGCCGAACGGCCCGGACGTCCCCTGGCGTCCGGGCCGTTCTCCGTGCTTCGCCGCTCCCGGTCCCGACCCGGTTGTGCGGCCTTGCCCGCGCCCCCGCGCGGGTGTCTTCGGTGTATCCCCGTCCCGTCGTCCGGCGGGCCGCCGACTCGCACACCGAGGGCGAGCGCCCGGTGGTCAACCGGCCGCCGGTGCCGCCCGACCAGGTCCGCGGGGTGCTCGACTACCTGT
>NZ_JBVJON010000034.1:0-19432 GCF_055583145.1 Amycolatopsis sp. NPDC104819
AGACTGCGCGGACAACGGAGCTCCCGCCGAACGTTGATCTTGGTCGACGATGTTCTAGCGGAAGCTCCGTTGCCTTATGTCACCGGGTTGACATCACACCCACAGCCTTAACTGCCCGGCCTTGCCCATTCGGGACGTCTGGCGTCCCCAATGACCCATTCGCGACAGTGCTTCTGGGCCCGAGCGTGCGGGGGCGTGTTACGGAGCGGTTGAGGGATATCCGGCGAGTCCCAGCGTTCGGTTCCCGTATCTGGTGCGTGCCGTCCAGGCTCGTGCCGAGCGCGGCGACCTTCGCTGCGCCGAACCCGGCCCCCGAGGAGCGGCGGGGGTTCCGGCGAAGTCGGATTTCGCCGGTCGGCTCGTAGCGCGGACGGCCAGGTGCACACGCCGGAGGTCGCGGTAGTGGCCCGGGAGGGTCGTGAATGACTCATTCATGACCTCTGACGAGGTGAATGAGTCATTCACGACATCGCAGCGGCTCGCCGGTCACGTTCGCTCCGACTTTGCCGGAACCCTGCCCAGGAGCGGCGGGCGATGTCTGCGGCCGGGGCGAGCGTCGCGAGTGGGTCATTCGGGACGTCTGGCGTCCCCAATGGGTCATTCGCGACATCACCGTCGGAAGATCGTGAACGCCTCAGCCGAAGGACTTCCCCGTCCCTCAAAGCGACATCCACGGACAAAAAGCCGAACCTCAGCTGGCCTGCTGCCGAGCGTTGTCCGGCACTTCAAGCACATCCAACGGCAGCAACGGCGCCAACTCCGGCCGCTTCGGCGAAAGCCCGTCACCCATCGACTCGCCCCTCAGCTGCCGACGGATCCACGGCAGCAGGTGCACCTTTGTCCACGTCAGATCCGACCGCCGCGAGTCGATCCAGCGGGACGGCGGCGCCTCCGACGGCCACGGCTCCCGCCAGTCGCTCTCCACCGGGATCCCCAGGACCTCCGCCGACTTCAACGCGATGCGACGGTGCGCCTCCGGGGAAAAGTGCAGCCGGTCGTCGCTCCAGGCGCGGCGGTCGTGCAGGGGGCCCATTGCCCACAGGTCGACCATGCGCGCGCCGTAGCGCTCGGCGATTGCCCACAAGTGGGTGTTGTAGATCGCCACCTTGCCGCGCAGGACCGACATCACCGACAGGACCTTGGTGTCCGGGCCGTTGAACATCAGCACCGGGATGCCCGCCTCGCGCAGCTTCGCGACGCCCTCCTCCAGGCGCTCCGCCACCGCGTCGACGTCCGCGCCCGGGACGATGATGTCGTTGCCGCCGGCGCAGAGCGTGACCAGGTCGGGCTTCAGCTCCAGGGCGATCGGCAGCTGCTCGTCGAGGATCTCGTCGAGCATCTTGCCCCGCAGGGACAGGTTCGCGTACTGGAAGTCGGGCCGCCCGGCCGCCAGGATCTCCGCCAGCCGGTCGGCCCAGCCTCGGAAGGAGCCGTCCGGCAGCGCGTCGTTGAGCCCCTCGGTGAAGCTGTCACCGAGCGCCACGTAACTGTCGATTCCGTACACGTTGGGTCCCCTTCCCATCCAGCGACCGACACCCCGACATGTAGTTGTACACCACAACTAACCATCTCGCCGCACCCCCACGGCCCCTCGGGTTCAGCCTGCGGTAACAGTGTCTTATCTTGTCGGCCTTCTGCGCTTCTGTATTACGCAGTCTTCACCTTCGCTATGCCGTGAAAAAGCACACTCGGAGGTAAAACCGGCACCTGATGTGGCGAAAATCTCCCTGCGTGCGGCCGGGCGGGGCCGATCCGGCACGCTGGACACGTGTCCGGAGAACCCCGTGAGTCGCTCGCGCAGATCCTCGGCGGCCGCCGGGGCGCGCTCGACGCCAGCATCCCGCCCGTCGGTTTTGTCGCCGGCTGGCTCATCGCCGGTCAGTCCACCGCGTGGGGCGCCGGGGCGGCCATCGCCGTGGCCGTCGTGCTCGGGATCTACCGGATCGCGCGCGGCGGGAAGGTCCGGGCGCTGGTCGTCAGCCTCGCCGCCGTCGTCGCGGCCGCGCTGATCGCCCTGCACACCGGCCGCGCCCAGGACTTCTTCCTGTTGCAGCTGATGTCCAATGTGGCCAGCGCGCTGCTCTGGGCGGCCAGCATCGTCGTCCGCTGGCCGCTGCTCGGCGTGGTCGTCGGCCTGGTGCTCGGCCAGAAGGCGCGCTGGCGCCGCGACCCGGTGCTGCTGAAGGCGTATTCGCGGGCCAGCTGGGTGTGGGTGTTCGGCCAGTACACGCTGCGCGTGGTCGTTTACGGCCTGCTGTGGTGGTCCGGCCAGGTGCTCGCGCTCGGGGTCGCCCGCACGGTGCTCTCGTGGCCCCTGGTCGCCTTGACCGTCGCGGTGAGCGGCTGGGTGCTCTACCGGGCGTTGCCGCCGGAGCACCCGGGGCTGCGCCTCGCTCCCGAACCCGCCCCGGACGACGTACCCAGGACATAAGGCGGCCCCCGGCGAGGGGGGAGGGTCCGGGGGCCAACGCCTACGGTACCCGGCCTACCCGGGTTCAGTCGACGTTTTGACGTCTTCGCGCCGCGTTTTGCTCAATTTTCTCCCGGCCCGGGTCGGGGCGCCCTCTCGCCGAACGCGTCGACGGCGGCGAGCCACGCCGCGCCCAGCACCCCATCGGAGCTGGTCAGCACCTCGAGGCCGGACAATCCGCGGCGCACCAGCGCACCCACCGGACTGTCGCCGGTGAGCACCGAACCGACCAGGACAACCGGGGTCGACTCGCCGGGTTCGCGCGCGGCGAGGGCGTTTTCGACGAGCAGCGCCGCCGCGCGGGTGACGATCCCGGTCGCCGCGGGCTCGCCGGCGTCGTGCGCCGCGCTCACCAGCGGGGCGAACCGGGCGAGCCGGACCGGCGCTTCGGCGTTGGCCGCCGTGATCACCGCGCGGGACGCCGCCAGCCGCTGCGCGTCGGTCCGGACGTCCAAACCGGACGGACCCAGCGCGGCGCCGAGCACCGCGGTCGGCAAGCCGTCGAGGGGGAGGCCACGCCCCAGAGCCTCCAAAGTGGAACGAACGGCTTCGCGGCCGAGCCAGAACGCCGACCCCTCGTCACCGAGGAGCCAGCCGTACCCGCCCGCGGTGCCGGCGAGCCGGCGTTTCCGGATCCGGCCTGCGATGGAACCGGTGCCGGCGACGAGCACGGTCCCGTCCGGGGCCGATGTCGCGGACGCGTAAGCCACTTCGGCGTCGGCCACGACCCGCACGGCGGTGAGTCCGGCGCGCGCCCACGCCGCGTCGAACACCGCCGCCACGCGCACGTCGCTGAGCTTGCTGACCCCGGCCATGCCGACGACGCACGCGCGCACGTCGCGCGGGTCGTGCGCGCCCAGCGCCGCGGTGATCGTCTCGGCGATCCGGCCCGCGGCGACCTCGGGGGTGTGCGCGTTGGGGTTGGCGCCGTCGCCGCGCCCGGTGCCGAGCACGACGCCGGCGGCGTCGACCAGTGCGGCCCTGGTCGACGTTCCGCCGGCGTCGACGCCGATCGCGAAGCTCACCTCGTCTTGGTCACCTTCAGCAGGCCGCGCGGGCTGTCCGGGTCACCGCCGCGGGCGAGGGAAAGCCCGAGCGCGATCCGCTGGAGCGGCAGGATCTCCAGGATCGGCGCGAGCTCCTCGGCCGACGGCGCGACGTCGATGCGCAGCGCCGCGGGCACCTCCGAGGCGGCCGAACCGACCGCGAGGACGTCCGCGCCGCGCTTGCCGACGGCCTCGAGGACCTCGTGCATCGCCTGGCCGCCGTGCCCCTTGCTGGTCACGGCCAGGACCGCGGTTTCGCCGTTGACCGCCGCGACCGGGCCGTGCAGCAGGTCCGCGCCGCTGTACGCGCGGGCGGCGAGGTAGCTGGTCTCGGCCAGCTTCAGCGCGCCTTCGAGCGCCGAAGCGTAGGAGTAACCGCGGCCGGTGGTGAGGACGCGGTCCACGAATCGGTACCGGTCGACCGCGCGCTGCACGCCCTCGGCGGCGCCGTCGAGGGTCTGCTGCGCCAGCTCGCCGATCTTCTCGGCGTCCGCCGCCTTGCCGCCGCGCACCGCGTCGATCAGGAGGTAGAGCGCCATCAGCGTCGCGGAGTACGTCTTGGTCGCCGCGACGGCCTTCTCGACGCCCGCGCCGATGTCGATCCCGAGCTCGGACGCCGCCCGCAGCGGCGAGTCGGGCGTGTTGGTGACGGACACCGTCAGCGCGCCCTGGCGCCGCGCCGTTTCGGTGACCTCGATCAGGTCGGGAGAACCACCGCTCTGGCTGACCGTGACGAACAGCACGTCCCGCAGATCGGGGCGCGCGCCGTACAGCGTCGCCGTCGACGGGGAAACAAGACCAGCCGGAAGGCCGAGCAGTACCTCGATCAGGTACTTCGCATACAACGCTGCGTGGTCACTTGATCCACGCGCGGCGAGCAAAGCGAAGCGCGGGGGCCGTTGTGAGATCTTTTCCGCCACCCCGGCGATTTCCGCCTGACGCTCGACCAGTCCGGCCAGGACGTCCGGTTGCTGGGCGATCTCCGCGGCCATGTGCTCGCCGGGCCGTTGTTCGGTCATCATTTTCCTCTCCACCTCCGGCATTATGTACCGGACTCAGGCGGCGTCGGTCAGGTCTAGACCAATGTTAGTGGGGCGGCGCGTTTGGGGAAAAGGGTACGTTTCTTACGGGGACGTGGCGCGTATGAGGGAAGACATAGGGAGTCGGGCATGTTGGAAACCACCACCACGGGCGAGGCGGGCGCCGTCGCCGGGATGCGCGGGCAGCGCGAGCCCAAGTACTGGGCACTGAAACAGCACCTCCTCGACCTCCTGGACGTGCTGCCGCCCGGCTCGCCGATCCCGACCGAACGCGCGCTCGCCGGGGAGTTCACGGTCTCCCGCACCACCGTGCGCCAGGCGCTGGCCGACCTCACCGCCGAGGGCCGCCTGCACCGTGTGCAGGGAAAAGGCACCTTCGCGGCCGAGCCGAAGCTCGCCCAGCGGCTGCAGTTGTCCTCCTACACCGAAGACATGCGCAAGCAGGGCCTGAAGCCGTCGTCGAAGCTGCTCGAGCTCGACGAGCTGCCGGCCGAGGGTGACCTCGCGAAGCTCCTCGGAATCCGCACCGGTGCGAAAATTCTTCGCCTTCGACGGCTTCGACTGGCGGACTCGCAGCCGATGGCGCTCGAGACGTCGCACCTCCCGGCCGGCCGGTTCCGCGGGCTGCGCAAGCACATTTCCGCGGGGGGATCGTTGTACGCCGTTCTACGCGAGCAGTACGGCGTCGAGCTCGAACGCGCGGAGGAGACGATCGAGACCTCGCTCGCCGGGCCGCAGGAGGCCGAGATGCTCGGCGCGGACGTCGGCATGCCGGTGCTGATGCTGACCCGGCACTCGTTCGCGACCGACGGCAAGCCGGTCGAGTTCGCCCGCTCGGTCTACCGCGGCGACCGCTACAAGTTCGTGACGACGCTGCTGCCGTAACCACGCGGTTGACGGGCGTCTCCGCGCACGGTGGAGTGGGCACGTGACAGCCACTGAAGACACCGGGATCCGGTGGGGCACCGGGGCGGCCCGGGGCGTGCTCGCGACCACCATCCTCGGGTCCGGCATGGCGATGCTCGACGGCACGATCGTCAACGTCGCCCTGCCCCGCATCGGCGAGGAGCTGCACGCCTCCGTCGCCGGTCTCCAGTGGATCCTCGACGGTTACATGCTGGCCCTCGCGGCGCTGATCCTGGTCGCCGGCTCGCTCGGCGACCGCTACGGCCGGCGCCGCATGTACCTGATCGGCGTCGTCTGGTTCGGCGTCGCCTCCGGGCTGTGCGCGGCGGCGACGTCCACCGAGGTGCTCGTCGTGACGCGCATCCTGCAGGGCATCGGCGGCGCCCTGCTGACCCCCGGGTCGCTCGCGATCCTCCAGTCGTCCTTCGCGCACGACGCGCGCGCCCGCGCGATCGGCGCGTGGTCCGGCCTCGGCGGCATCGCGGCCGCCGCCGGGCCGCTGCTCGGCGGCTTCCTGGTGCAGGTCTGGTCGTGGCGGCTGGCGTTCCTGATCAACGTGCCGATCGCGATCGCCGTGGTCCTGATGGCGCGCCGGTTCGTCCCGGAGTCCCGCGACGAGCAAGCGACCGGCCACCCGGACTTCGGCGCCGCGGCGCTCGGCGCGATCGGCCTCGCCGGGGTGACCGGCGCGCTGGTCGAGGCGCCGGGACGCGGCATCGGCGACCCGATCGTGCTGGTCGCGGGCGTGCTGGGGATCGTCGGGCTCGCCGCGTTCGTCTTCGTCCAGCACCGCTCGCGGGAGCCGCTGGTGCCGCCGTCGCTGTTCCGCGACCGGACGTTCACCCTGTCGAACGCGCTGACCTTCGCGATGTACGCGGCGCTCGGCGGCGTGATGATGCTGCTGGTCATGCAGCTGCAGGTGTCGCTCGGTTACTCGCCGACGGCGTCCGGGCTGGCCGGGCTGCCGCTGACGGTGATCATGCTGCTGCTCTCCGGCCGCTCGGGCGCGCTCGCCCAGCGGATCGGCCCGCGCCTGCAGCTGGTCGTCGGACCGATCGTCGTCGGCATCGGGATGCTGCTGATGCTGCGCATCGCGCCCGGCGCGTCCTACCTCGGCACGGTGCTGCCCGCGGTGGTGGTGTTCGGGCTCGGCCTGGCGACCGTCGTCGCCCCGGTGACCGCGACGGTGCTCGCCGCGGCCCCGGACCGCTACGCCGGTGTCGCGTCCGGGGTCAACAACGCCATCGCGCGCTCCGGCGGGCTGCTGGCCGTCGCGGTGCTGCCGGCGGCGGCCGGGCTGACCGGGTCCGCGTACGCCGACCCTGTCGCGCTCACCGCGGGCTGGCGGATGGCCCTGGTGATCTGCGCGGTGCTGGCGATCGCCGGCGGGCTGATCGCGCTGGGCATCCACAATGGCGTCCTGGCTCCACCGTCCGAGCCGACGGCTCCGGCCGCCGACGAGTCCCCGCACCTGGGCGAGTGTTACCACTGCGGTGTCGAGGGCCCGCCGACGCACGTCCGCCGCGGCAGCCCGGTCGCCGGGTCGTAACGCCGGGCTAACCCGCGAGGACCTCCGCGAAGAGGGCCGGGTCCGCGTTGCCGCCCGAGACGATCGCGACCGTGCGGCCTTCCGGCAGCTCGGCCGCGTGGTGGAGGTACGCCGCCGTGGTCACCGCGCCGCTCGGCTCGGCCACCAGGCGGGCCTTGCCGGCCAGGACGCGCATGGCGTCGCGGATCTCGTCCTCGGTGACCGTGACCATCGTGCCGACGACCTCCTTCAGGTGCGCGAAGGTCAGCTCGGACGGCTGCGCGCGCAGGCCGTCGGCGATCGTGCGGGCGCGGTCGGCCATCGGCCAGTCGACCTGGCGGCCGAGCCGCAGCCCCTCGGCCGTGTCGCCGGCGAGCGCGGGTTCGACGCCGACGACCTTCGCGCCGGGGCAGCGCGCCTTGATCGCGACGCCGACACCGGAGGCCAGCCCGCCGCCGCTCACCGGCACCAGCACCACCTCGACGTCCGGCAGCTCCTCGGCGATCTCCAGGCCCGCGGTGCCCTGCCCGGCGATGATGGCCGCGTCGTCGTAGGGCGGCACGAGGGTCAGCCCGCGTTCGGCGGCCAGTTCGTGCGCTTTGGCCTCGTGCTCGCCGATCGGCACTTCGATCACCTCCGCGCCGTACGAGCGGGTGGCCTCCACCTTGATCCGCGGCGCGATGTCCGGCACGACGATCACCGCGGGCACGTCGAACTCGCGCGCGGCGTACGCGACCGCCTGCGCGTGGTTGCCGCTCGAGTACGCGATGACTCCGCGGGCGCGCCGCTCATCGTCGAGCGTGGCGATCGCGTTGAACGCACCACGCACCTTGAACGCGCCGATCGGTTGCAGCGACTCGGGTTTGAGCCACAGGGACCCACGCGGATCCCACGTTTGGAGCAACAGCGGCGTGCGCACGGCGACACCTTCGACGCGCTTCGCGGCCGCCTCGATGTCAGAGATCGTCACCAGTTCCATGTGCCGATTATGTCAAGAAAGTGTTCGGCCATAAGCGTCCATTATGGACAGTCGGAGTGGTGCTTCTCACGTCGCGGCAACGCGGGGAGTTTCCCGCGCGCCTTACACGTTGGACAGGGGAGAAGACTTACTACCGGATCGGGATCATGAGCAAGGAGAAAGCAGCGGCTTCCGAGTTGGACACGGCGAAGGAAGAAAAGTCCGGTCTGCGCATCGCGCAGGTGATGGCGGCGGCGCTCGCGGCGGTGACCGCGGCGCTGCTGGGCTCGACGCTCGGCGTGGCGGGCACGGTGGTCGGCGCGGGTGTGGCGAGCGTGATCACGACGGTCGGCGGCGAGATCTACCTCCGCTCGCTGCAGCGCACGCGCGCGGCCGCGCTGAAGGCCCGGCAGCTGGCGACGTCGGGCATCCGGCGGCGAGGTGGAACCGGTTCCGAAGTGGCGCTGACCGACCAGCCGACGGTCCAGCTGCCCCGGCCGGACTCACCTCCTGAGGAGGAGCCGTCCCGGCTGCGCAAACTGCGCTGGCCGTTGGTGATCGGCACGAGCGTGGTGGCGTTCGCCGTGGCGATCCTGGCGATAGTGGGGGTCGACGCGGCCACGGGCGGTCGCGTGGCGGGCGGCACCGGCGCGGGCATCGGCAAGATCTTCGGCGGCGGTGGCGGCCAGCCGGACAAAACCCCGTCGACCACCCCTTCGACGTCGCCCGAGGACACCCAGAACTCGCCGACGCCCAGCACCGAGACGACCACGGAGACCTCGGCCCCGCCGACCACATCGTCGCAGTCCCCGACCACCACGCCGACCACCCCGAGCACGACGGCCCAGCCGCCGTCGACCTCGGCGGCGCCGCCCACCAGCCAGGGCGCGGCGAGCACGCCGACGCCCTGACCGGCGACGTCAGGGCAGGCGGGCGCGCAGTTCCCGGGCCGCGGCTTCGGGGTCCTCGGCTTCGGTGATGGCCCGGACCACCACGATCCGGGACGCGCCCGCCTCCAGCACCTCCGGGAGCCGCGGCACGTCGATGCCGCCGATCGCGAACCAGGGCCGCGCCGGAGTGGCCGCCGCCGTCGAGCGCACCAGGTCGAGGCCCGGCGCGGACCGGCCGGGCTTGGTCGGCGTCGGCCAGCACGGGCCCGTGCAGAAGTAGTCCACGCCCGGCTCCGACGCGGCCGCCGAGGCCTGGCCGACGGAGTGCGTCGAGCGGCCGATCACCACGTCGTCACCCAGGATCCGCCGGGCCAGCGGGACCGGGATGTCGTCCTGGCCGAGGTGAAGCACGTCCGCGCCGACCGCCAGGGCGACGTCCGCGCGGTCGTTCACCGACAGCAGCGCGCCGTGCCGCTCGCACGCCTCGGCCAGCACCTCCAGCGCCGCGATCTCTCCCGCGGCTTCCAAGGCGCCGGTCTTGTCGCGCAGCTGGATGATGTCGACGCCGCCGGCCAGGGCCGCGTCGGCGAAGGCGGCCAGGTCGCCGCGGGACGTGCGGGCGTCCGTGCACAGGTACAGGCGCGCCGCGTCGAGGCGGGCGCGGATCTTGTCACCGGAAAGGGCGGGCATAGCGGCGACCGTACCTCGCGAGCTAGGGTGAACGAGTCCGCACGGGAGCCCGAGGCACGGGCTGAGAGGGAGCTGCCGCTCCGACCGTGGAACCTGATCCGGGTCATGCCGGCGCAGGGAGCGTGATCCCATGACGAACCTGGCAGTGGTGGGCGGCGGAGTGATCGGCCTGTCCACGGCTTGGCGTGCCGCCGGCCGGAAGCACCAGGTCACCCTGTACGACCCCGAGCCCGTCCGAGGTGGCGCGTCCTGGCTGGCCGGCGGCATGCTCGCCCCGGTCACCGAGGCCTGGCCTGGCGAGGAAGACGTCCTCAGCCTCGGCGAAGAGTCGTTGAGACGCTGGCCCGGCTTCGCGAGCGACCTCGCGGCCGACGGCGTCGACCCCGGCCTGGCCGGGCACGGGACGCTCGTGGTCGCGTTCGACAGCGCCGACGCCGGTCACCTCGACATCCTCGCGGGCTACCTGCACTCGATCGGCCGCGCGGCGGACCGCCTCACCGGCCGCGAGACCAAACGTCTCGAACCCGGCGTCGGGTCCGTCCGAAGTGGACTCCACGTGCCCGGCGACCTGGCCGTGGACAACCGAAAACTCCTCAACGCCCTGTACGCGGCCTGCCAGAAGCGGGATGTCCGGTTCGTCCGTGAACGCGTCACGGCCATCCCGGACGCCGACGCCGTCGTGCTCGCCGCGGGAGCGTGGACCGGGCGGCTGCACCCGCAGCTCGCCGACGCCGTCCGCCCGCTCAAGGGGGAGATCCTCCGGCTCAAACCCCGGCGTGGCTGCCTGCCGCCGCCGTCGCACACCGTGCGGGCCGTCGTCGAGGGCCGGCCGATCTACCTCGTCCCGCGCGGCGACCAGGAGCTCGTCCTCGGCGCCACCCAGTACGAAGCGGGCTTCGACCGGGCCGTCACCGCGCGCGGGGTGCGTGAGCTGATCGAAGGCGCCGAACGGGTCTTCCCCGCGATCACCGAGTACGAGCTGGCCGAGGTCGCCGCGGGCCTGCGGGCCGCCAGCCGCGACGCGCTGCCGTACCTCGGTGTCCTGGACGACGGCGTCTTCGCCGCGACCGGGCACCACCGCAACGGCCTGCTGATGGCCCCGGTGACCGCGGACGCCGTGGTCGCCTGGCTCGAGGGTGAGAAGCCGCCTGAAGGCACCGAAGCGGCTTCGCCCGACCGCCTGCACCAGAAGGAGCACGTGTGATGGAGATCAAGCTCAACGGGAAGTGGACGGAGTTCCCGGACGGCGCCACGGTCGCCGACATCCTCGAGGCGTCCGGCGGGCAGCGGCCCGGGATCGCCGTCGCGGTCGACGGCGTCGTCGTCCGCCGGAGCGACTGGGCGGCCACCGCCGTGCCCAAGGGCGCCGGCGTCGACGTGCTCACCGCGGTCCAGGGAGGCTGAAGTGGACGTCGAACCGCTGGTCATCGGCACTGCCAAGCTCCGGTCGCGGCTGATCATCGGCACCGGCGGCGCGGCGAACCTCGCCGTGCTCGAACGCGCGCTGGTCGCCTCCGGCACCGAGCTGACGACTGTCGCCATGCGCCGAGCCGACGCCGAAGGCGGCTCCGGCGTCCTCGAACTCTTGAAAAGGCTGGGCATCGAGCTGCTGCCGAACACCGCGGGCTGCCGCACGGCCGCCGAAGCCGTGCTCACCGCGCAGCTGGCGCGCGAGGCGCTGGATACCGATCTCATCAAGCTCGAGGTGCACGCCGACGACCGGACGCTGCTGCCGGACCCGATCGAAACCCTCGACGCCGCCGAGCGGCTGGCCGCCGACGGCTTCACCGT
This sequence comes from Amycolatopsis sp. NPDC104819, assembly GCF_055583145.1. Lineage (NCBI taxonomy): Bacteria > Bacillati > Actinomycetota > Actinomycetes > Pseudonocardiales > Pseudonocardiaceae > Amycolatopsis > Amycolatopsis sp. NPDC104819. Next base: position 11,320 of record NZ_JBVJON010000034.1, read on the forward strand.
GTTCGCCTACACGAACGACGACCCGGTGCTCGCGCTGCGCCTGGAGGAGGCCGGCTGCGCCGCCGTGATGCCGCTGGGCGCGCCGATCGGGACCGGCCTCGGCATCCGGAATCCGCACAACATCGAGCTGATCGTCTCGCGGGCGGGCGTGCCGGTGATCCTGGACGCCGGAATCGGCACCGCGTCGGACGCGACGCTGGCGATGGAGCTCGGCTGTGACGCCGTCCTGCTGTCCACGGCGGTCACCCGCGCGGCGGACCCCGAGCGGATGGCGGCGGCGATGCGGGCGGGTGTCGTCGCCGGCCGGCTGGCCCGCGAGGCCGGCCGGGTGCCGCAGCGTTTCTGGGCGCACGCGTCGAGCCCACCCCGGTGAACCTGGTGCCTTAACGCCGAACGTGCACCGCGAACCCGTAAGGTGGACGGCACTTTCCGGCGCACCCGCGGCGGGGCAGGGCAGAAGGAGCCAGCCGTGACCAGCACCTCGGTCCAGGACGTCTCGGGCAGGCTGTACCTCGCCGTCGGGAGGCTGTCCCGGTCACTGCGGCAGGCCGGCGTGCCGGGCCCCGGCCACGGCGCGATCTCGGCGCTGGCGACGCTGGTGATCTCCGGTCAGCTGCGCCTCGGCGACCTCGCCGCGAAGGAGGGTGTCGCCGCGGCGACCATGTCGCGGATCATCGCGTCCCTCGTCGAGGCGGGGTACGTGAGCCGCGAGCCGGATCCGGTCGACCGCCGCGCGTGGCTGGCGAAAGCGACGGAAGAGGGTGAGCGGCTGGTGTCGGGTGTCCGCTCGACGCGCGTGCAGGAGCTGAACCGGCGGTTGGACCGGCTGTCGCCTGAGCACCGTGAAGCCCTGACGGCGGCGATTCCGGCGCTTGAAGCGCTGATCGCCGACGAAGACCGCTAAGCCGGCTGCCCGTCCGGCATGAGCCGCCGGGTGATCCGGCCGAACAGCTCCGCCAGCGGCTCGCCCACGTCCCGGCCGAACTCCGTCAGCCCGTAGGTGACCCGGGGCGGTGTCGTGGGCTCGACCTGCCGCCAGATCAGGCCGTCCTCGACCAGGGCGCGCAGGGACTGGGCGAGCATCTTCTCGCTGATGCCCTCGATGCTCTCGCGCAGCTCGAAGAACCTGAGGTCGTTGCTCTGCAACGAGATCAGGACCCAGATGCCCCACCGGCTCGTCACGTGGTCGACGACGTCGCGCGCGGGGCAGTCGGTGTGAAACACGTCATACCGGGCCGCGGCGGCGGTCGGGGTGAGCTGTGAGCCTCCGGTCATGTCATGAGCTTACCCAAAGGTATGTCCTTACCAGAAGTTAGCTCGGCTCCTAGCGTCGGTGACGACATCGGACGAAGGAGCTTTCATGATCGTGGTGACCGGGGCTACCGGGAACGTGGGCCGGCCGCTGGTGCGGGCGCTGGCCGAGGCGGGGCAGCAGGTGACGGCGGTGTCGCGGCACGCCGCGGCGGTGCCGGACGGCGTCCGGCACGTGGTGGCCGACCTCGCCGAGCCGGCCGGGCTGGAGCCGGCGCTGGCCGGAGCGAAGGCGGTGTTCCTGCTGCTGTCCGGCGACCTGCACGCCACCGGCGCCGACCCCGCCCGTGCCCTCGACGCGGCCGCGGCCGCCGAGGTCCGCCGGGTGGTCCTGCTCTCCACCCTGGGGGTGGTGACCAGGCCCTTCGGCACGACGCGGGTCGCGATGCGCGCGCTGGAGGACCGGGTGCGGGAGTCGGGCCTGGACTGGGCGATCCTGCGGCCGGGCGGGTTCGCGTCCAACGCCCTGTGGTGGGCCGAATCCGTCCGCACGCGGCAGGTCGTCGCCGCGCCGTTCGGGGACGTCGGCGTGCCGATCATCGACCCGGCGGACATCGCGGAGGTCGCCGCGGCCTGCCTGCTGGACGACCGGCACACCGGCGGCACCTACGAGCTGACCGGCCCCGAGGTGATCACGCCGCGCGGGCAGACGTCGGCCATCGAAGCCGCGCTCGGCACGCCCGTGCGGTTCCACGAGCTCACCCGCGAAGAGGCCAAGGCCGGGATGACCCAGACCATGCCGGGTGAGCTCGCCGACGACACCCTGGACATCCTCGGCGCCCCGAGCGCGGCCGAGCTGCGGGTCAGCCCGGACGTCGAGCAGGTTCTCGGCCGGCCGCCGCGGTCGTTCGCCGCCTGGGTCGCCCGCAACCTCGCCGCGTTCCGCTAAGCCACCTGTTCGCGCCGCAGCTCGGCGAGCTCCGCGCGGACGGCGCGGAGCTCGTCGAGGATCTCCTGGTTCGCCGCGGCCTGTGTCTCGGCCTGCTTCGCCTCTTCCTCGCGGATGTCCTGGCGCAGCTCGTCCTCCATGCCGCTGACGACGACGGCGATGAAAAGGTTCAGCACCGCGAAGCTCGACACCAGGATGTACACGACGAAGAAGATCCAGGCCATCGGTGCCTGGACCATGATCTCCTTCGCGATGTCCGGCCACGCCTCGCCGGTCATCACCTGGAACAGCGTGAACAGCGACGTGCCGAGGTCACCGAAGTTCTCCGGCGAGATGACGCCGAACAGCTTCGTCGCCATCACCCCGGCCACGAAGATGATCAGCGCGAGCAGCGCGGCGATCGAGGCCATGCCGGGGATCGCGGCGAGCAGTCCGGAGACGACCTTCCGCATCGACGGCACCACCGAGATCAGCCGCAGCACCCGGAGCACGCGCAGCGACCGCAGGACGGCGAACGGCCCGGTCGCCGGGATCACCGCGATGCCGACGACCAGCAGGTCGAAGACGTTCCAGTTGTCGCGGAAGAACGCGCCGCGGTAGGCGTAGAACTTCGCCAGCAGCTCGGCGACAAAGATGCCCAGCGCGATGTGGTCGAGCGTGTGCAGGAGGGTGCCGTAGCCGTCGATCAGCGACTTCGACGTCTCCATGCCGAGGGTGACCGCGTTGAACACGATCACGGCGATGATGAAGTTCTGGAAGCGGCGGTCGTCGAGGACCTTCGCCACCCGCTCGCGTCCGGTCAAGGCCGCCCCCTGCTGAGTTCAAGGATCAGTAAACGCAGGGATGGTAACCGGGCGGTCGCTCAGCGCTCCTCGGGTGCCAGCCGCCAGAAGGCCGAGACCGGGCCGACCTTGGCGCCCATCGGGTAGGCGTGCTCGACGGCGTGGGACACGAACCACTTGCCGTACCGCGCCGCCTCGACCACGGACATCCCCTTGGCCAGGCCCGCGGTGAGCGCCGATGCCATCGTGTCGCCCGCGCCGTGCGTGTGCGGCGTTGCGTAGCGCTGGCCGGGGAGCTCCACGAACGTCGAGCCGTCGAAGAGGAGGTCGACGCACTCCGGGTCGGCCTGCAGGTGGCCGCTCTTGACCAGGACGTAGCGCGGGCCCATCCGCTGGAGCACCACGGCCGCGGTGTGCATGCCTTCGCGGTCGTTCACGGTCATCCCGGTCAGCAGCCGCACCTCGTCGAGGTTCGGGGTGAGCACCGTGGCGCGCGGCAGCAGCTCGTCGCGCAGGGCGTGCAGGCCGGCGTCGTCGAACAGCGGGTGGCCGTGCATCGACGCCGCGACCGGGTCGACGACGAACGGGATCTTCTCGTCGTGGCCGATCCCCGCCTTGTCACACGCGGCCGCGACGGCCTCGATGATCTCCGCCGACGCCAGCATGCCCGTCTTGGCCGCGTTGACGCCCATGTCCGCCGCGACGGCCTCGATCTGCCCGGCCACGATGTGCGGCGGCAGGTCGGACCGGTCGTGCACGCCGAGGGTGTTCTGCACCGTGACGGCGGTGACCGCGACCAGGCCGTGGACCCCGCAGGTCAGGAACGTGCGCAGGTCGGCTTGCAGACCGGCGGCGCCGCCGGAGTCCGAACCGGCGATCGTCAACGCGGTGCGAGGGGTCATGGTGGTTTCCCGACTTCTGGTCTAGGCCAATCGGCCGCTTTTCCTTCATGAGCAGTCAACCACGGTGAGACATTGTGAACGTTACTCACGTTCGAAGGAGCCTGGATGAAGCTCTTCTCGGTGGCAGCCCTCACGGCGGCGCTCGTGCTCTCCGGGGCGACCGCGGCCCAAGCGGACAGCCCGAAGCTCTCCCACGTCACGACGGTCGGCGTGCACAACACGTACGACCCCGCGGCCTACGACTACCTGGCGCGGGCGCTCGACGCCGGGTCGTCGCTGATCGAGCTCGACGTCTGGCCGGACTTCTTCACCCACGAGTGGAAGGTCAGCCACTCGAACCCGTTGGGGAACAGCAACAACTGCGTCGCGGCCACCTCGGCGTCGCAGCTGTACAGCGGCGGGAAGAACAAGAACCTCGAGTACTGCCTCGACGACATCCGGATCTGGCTGGCCGCCCACCCGGGGCACACGCCGATCACGCTGAAGCTCGAGATGAAGACCGGCTTCTCGGACAACACCGGCATGGGCCCGGACGAGCTGGACGCGACGTTCCGCTCGCACCTCGGCAGCGTCGCCTTCCGGCCGAGTGAGCTGCTCGGCGGGTACAGCACCCTCGACGAAGCCTCGAAGGCGGACAACTGGCCGTCCGTGGACGCCTTGCGGGGCCGGGTGATCACCGAGATCATCCCGGGCACCGTCGAGGAGGGGAACCCGACCGACACGCTGCACACGGACGTCGAGTACGCGCGCTACCTCGTCGGGCTCAAGAACGCCGGGAAGCTCGGCGACGCGAACATCTTCCCGACCGTGCACGGCGCGGCCGGCGGTGACCCGCGGGACAAGTACACCGCCGACCTCAAGCCGTGGTTCGTCGTGTTCGACGGCGACGCCAACGCGTGGGTGACGCAGACCGGGCCGTGGTGGTACGACGCCAACCACTACTACGTCGTGATGACCGACGGGCAGAACGTCGCGCCCGCCATCGACGCCCACAACCCGACGGTCGACCAGGCCAACCAGCGCGTGGCCGACCTGGCGAAGCAGCACGCGTCGGTGATCACCTCGGACTGGACCGGGCTCACCACGGTCCTCCCGCAGGTGCTCGCCCGGGGCTAGACGGTCAGCACGAGCTTCCCGGTCACCCGGCCGGACTCACCCAGCTCGTGCGCCTTCGCGGCGTCCTCCAGCGGGAAGGTCTGCTCGACGCGGACCTTCAGCTGACCGGCCTCGACCAGCTCGACGAGGCCGGTCAGCCCACCGCGGTCCGGCTCCACGAGAATCCGTTCCGTGCGGACTTTCCGTTCCGCGGCGGCCTTTTCGACACGGTCCGCGACACCGCTGGGCACGCCGATCAGCAGGCCGCCCTCCTTGATCGCGGGGAGCCACCGCAGGTCGCTCTCTTCGCCGACGAGTCCGAAGTAGACGTCCACATCGGACGTCGTGGCGTTCCGTTCGTGGTAGTCGATCGGCTCGTCGACGCCCAGCTCGCGCAGGAACTCGTGCTTGCCCGCGCTGGCCGTGCCGATGACGTGCGCGCCGCGCGCCTTGGCGATCTGCACGGCGAGGTGGCCGACCCCGCCCGCGGCGGCGTCGACGAACACCCGCTGTCCACTCCGGACGTTCCCGACGTCGACGAGCCCTTGCCACGCGGTCAGTCCGGCCAGCGGCAGTGCCGCGGCCTCGGCGAACGAGAGCCCGGCCGGCTTGCGGACGAAGTGGCGTGACGGCGCGGTGACGTACTCCGCGTAGGCGTTGCCCGGGCGCGGGAACCACGGCATACCGAGGACTTCGTCGCCTTCGCGGACGCCGGTGGCGCCGAACCCGGCTTCCTCGACCACGCCGGCGACGTCCCAGCCGACGGTGAAGGGCGGCTCGCCGAGGAACCCGCCGCCCGCGCGGACCTTCCAGTCGACCGGGTTGATCCCGGCCGCGTGCACTCGCACCAGGACCTCCGTGGGCCCGGGTTCCGGCCGCGGTGCTTCGACGACGTGGAGCACCTCCGGCCCGCCGAGGGTCTCCTGGGTCAGGATGCGCATGCTTGTCTCCTTCGTGCTGAGGGGGTCGTCTCCTATACTCGGACGGGTAGGCACTTTTCGCCAGAAGGCACTTATCCGTAAAGTAGGTACCCGATGGAAACCACCTGTGACCAGGACGGACCCTGGGACGTTTACCTCCGCAGCTGCCCGTGCCGGGACGTGCTGGACCTGCTGGCCAACAAGTGGACGGCGCTGGTGCTCGGCGCTCTGGCCCGCAGGCCGCACCGGTTCGGCGAGCTGCGCCGGGCCGTCGACGGCATCAGCCAGAAGATGCTGACCCAGAACCTGCGCCAGTTGGAGCGCGACGGCTTCCTGACGCGCACGGTCTATCCGACGACCCCGCCGACGGTGGAGTACGCGCTCACGGACATGGGCGCGGAGGTCGGGGCGCACCTGGTGGCGCTGAGTGCGTGGTCGCAGGCGAACTTCGGCCGCATCCGCGCGGCGCGCGAGACCTACGACGGCCGGGAGCTGCTGCCCGTCCGCTGATGGCCGGCGGGGTTTCGCCGCGCGTTCACCTCACCGTCGTCGCCGCTCCCTAACCTCCGGATAACTCATCCGAACCAATTATCTGGAGGGTTCATGCGGAGACTGTTCTGCCTGGTCACGGCGTTGGTGGCGGCCGCCGGGCTGACCACCGGCGTCGCTTCGGCGGCGGCGAAAACGCCCAAAGTGCTCGTGATCGGGCTCGACGGCACGCGGTTCGACAAGCTCCTCGCGGCGGACACGCCGAACGTGCACGCGCTGGTCCGGCGCGGGTATTCGTCGCGCAGCTCGCTGTACGGCAGCGGGATGGCGCCGACGCTCAGCGGGCCCGGCTGGTCGTCGATCCTCACCGGCGTCTGGCTCGACAAGCACCTGGTGAAGGACAACGCGTTCACCGGCAACAACCTCGCGGCGTACCCGAGCTGGCTCGCGCGGGCGGAGACGGCCAACCCGGCGCTCGACACGTACGCGGCGGTCGACTGGAAGCCGATCGGCGACAAGATCCTGCGCACGGGTCAGGACCGCAAGTACGTCCTGGACGGGGACAGCGCCGGCTACGAGAACACGGACCCGCAGCTCGCGGCCGACGCGGAGAAGCACCTCAAGCAGGACAAGGCCGACGCGTCGTTCGTCTACTTCGGAGAGACGGACGAGGCGGGGCACGCCCACGGCGCCGACTCGCCGGAGTACGCGGCGACTTTGCGTTCGGACGATGCCTACATCGGACGGTTGCTGGCGGCGATCAACGCGCGTGCTTCGTCTGCGTCGGAGGACTGGCTGGTCATGCTGACGACGGACCACGGTCACACGGGCCCGGGCGGCCACGGCGGGGACAGTCCCGAGGAGCGCATGACGTTCGTGATCGCGTCGGGTGGCTCGGTGCCTGTCGGCATTCCGGCGGTGGCGCCGAAGATCGTCGACATCGCGCCGACGGTGTTGCGTCACTTGGGTCTTGCGTCTTCTTTGGACGGTTATGCGCTGGGCTCGCTTCCCGTGGATCCCTTCGATTCCGCGGTGTTGAAGTCGCGTGTGGACGAAACGGGCGTGCCCGCCTCGGTGCCGGGCTGGACGCACGACGCGCCTTCCGGGTGGAGTGTGCGGAACGCGTCGGCCATGCCCGCGGGGGTCACGGAGTGGCAGGGCTGGGCGTTCACGAACGACGACTTCTGGACGCGCACCGCGCCGGGTCAGGAGCGTGAGGCGAACGTCCGGTCGCGCGGTGTCTTCGCGGTGGCGGACCCGGACGAGTGGGACGACAAGGGCTCGCCGTCGTCGCGGGGGACGTTCGACTCTTCCCTGGTGTCGCCTTCCTTGCCGGTGTCGGGTAAGTCCACTGTGGACGTAGGGTTCGTGTCGCACTACCGCCAGGACGGCACCCAGCGCGGCGCCCTGACGGTGTCCTTCGACGGCGGCACGGAGAAGACGCTGCTGGCCTACGGCCCGGAGTCGTCGTCGGCCAACCGGGGTGGAGACGTCCTGTCCCAGCCGACGGCAACCTCGGTGGCGATCCCGGCGGGCGCGACGACGGCCCGCTTCACGTGGCGCCTGTATGCGGCCGGCAACAACTGGTACTGGGCGGTCGACGCCCCGCGCCTCACGACCCGCTGACCCCGTCGTGAGTGTTTAGGGCGGTTAGAACCGCTTGGGTTCTAGTGGCCGTTGCAACACCTGAGGTGAGAGGTGTTGCCATGACCGGAAACCGTCGTC
>NZ_JBVJON010000035.1:0-16949 GCF_055583145.1 Amycolatopsis sp. NPDC104819
CCTCTCCCCCTCCTCCCTCTCCCCCCTCCCCCCCCTGCCAGCCTGCCTATCCCCCCCCCCCCCCCCCCCCCCCCCCCCCCCCCCCCCCCCCCCCCCCCCCCACCGGGGGAGCCCTCCGGTACATCCCGGCCAGCGGCAACCCAATCTCATATCTGATACATGATCTCTTGACTCCGGGTTAGGCAGGTCTCTTTACTAACTGGTGTAGACCTCTGATGTCTTCACCAGGGAGCCAGCATGTCCTTTCTCCGGCGAACGGCGGTCGCGGCCGCCGCGCTCGCGCTCGCGGCCGGCCGCACCATCCTGACCCAGACCCCCGCGTCCGCCCTGGAAAACGGGCTGCTGCGCACCCCGCCGATGGGGTTCAACAACTGGAACTCCACGCAGTGCAAGGCCGACTTCACCGAAGCGATGATCAAAGGCATCGCGGACATCTTCGTGAGCAAGGGGCTCAAAGACGTCGGATACACCTACGTCAACATCGACGACTGCTGGGCGCTGCCGAGCCGGGACTCGAAGGGCAACCTCGTCCCCGACCCGGCGCGCTTCCCGCACGGCATCAAGGCGCTCGCCGACTACGTCCACGGAAAGGGCCTGAAGTTCGGCATCTACACCAGCGCCGGCACGAAGACCTGCAACACCGCGGGCTTTCCCGGCGGGCTCGGCCACGAGCAGGCCGACGCGAACCTCTTCGCGAGCTGGGGCGTCGACTACCTGAAGTACGACAACTGCAACAACCAGGGTGTCGACGCGCAGCAGCGGTACAAGGCGATGCGGGACGCGCTCGCGAAGTCCGGCCGGCCGATCGCGTACTCGATCTGCGAGTGGGGCCAGAACAAGCCGTGGACGTGGGCCGCGCCGGTCGGGAACCTGTGGCGCACCACCGGGGACATCTCCGACAAGTGGTCGAGCATGATCGGCAAGGCGCAGACGAACCGCGGTCTCGCGCAGTACGCCGGCCCCGGCCACTGGAACGACCCGGACATGCTGGAGGTCGGCAACGGCGGCATGACGGCGGCGGAGTACCGCACGCACTTCAGCCTCTGGGCGATGATGGCGGCGCCGCTGCTGATCGGCAGTGACCTGCGGAAGGTGTCCGACGACAGCTTCTCGATCCTGAAGGACACCGACGTGATCGCACTCGACCAGGACGCGTTGGGCAAGCAGGCGACCGTGCTGAGCTCCAGCGGCGGCGTGGTCGTCTACAGCAAGGTGCTGGCCGACGGCGACCGCGCGGTGGCGCTGTCCAACGAAACCGGCTCGACGGCGACGATCGGCACCACGGCGGCCGCGACCGGCATCGGCAGCGCGTCGTCGTACTCGCTGAAAGACCTGTGGAGCAAGGCAACCCGGACGACTTCGGGTTCGATCAGCGCTTCGGTGCCGTCGCACGCGACCGTGCTGTACCGCGTGTCCCGCGGAGCCGGCTCCTCGACGCGGTACGAGGCCGAGTCCGCGACGCTCTCGGTCGGCGGCACGATCGACTCGAACCACGCGGGCTTCTCCGGGACGGGCTTCGCGAACGGCGCCAACGCTTCCGGCAGCTACGTCGAGTGGCAGGTGCCGGGACCGGCGTCGGCGGTGACGTTCGGCTACGCGAACGGCACGGCGGCGGCGCGCCCGGTGGACATCGCGGTCGACGGCACGGTGGTCGCCGCGGCGGTGCCGTTCCCGCCGACCGGCGCGTGGACGACGTGGAGCACGGTGACACGCACGCTCGGCCTCGGCGCGGGTCCCCACACGATCCGCGTCACCGCGACCACGGCCGACGGCCCGGCGAACCTGGACTACCTGGTCGTTTCGCCCTAGTGGCGGGCGGCGGCCGGCCTCGGCGAACTGCGTGCGTCGTAGGCCTGCCGCGCCGCTTCGACGTGCTCGAGGTTGCCCGACCACTCGGACAACGACGCGAACAGCGGGCCGAGGCTGCGGCCCAGCTCGCTGATCTCGTACTCGACCCGCGGCGGGACCTCGGGGTGGTAGGTGCGCACGACGAGGCCGTCGCGCTCCAGCTGCCGCAGCCGCTGGGTGAGCACCTTCGGGCTGATCGTCGCGATGCGGCGCTCCAGCTCCACGAACCGCTGCCGCCCGTACTCCTTGAGCGTCCACAGGATCGGGGTGGTCCAGCGGCTGAAGACGATGTCGACCACCGGGGCGATCGGACAGGCCAGCTCGGGTGTGGTTCCGGTCACGTTCGGGGCCTCCAGCCAATACTTTCCTCTAGGTACCTACTATACGTCGGAATGTAGCGTCGTCCGCATGATCGTAGTGACTGGAGCGACGGGAAACGTCGGACGACCGCTGGTCGAAGCTTTGACGGCGGCGAGGGAAGAAGTGCGGGCCGTGTCCCGCCGGGGGCCGGTGCCGGGGGATCTGTCGGACGCGTCGACGTTGCGTCCGGCTTTCGAAGGGGCGTCGGCGGTGTTCTTGTTGCTGCCGGGCGACTTCCGAGGTCCCTTGGAACCGGTGCTGGAGCAGGCCGCCGGGGCGCGAGTCGTGTTGTTGTCGTCGCAGGGAGTCGGAACCGGACGGCATCCGGCGTTCTTCGAACACGCCGTGCGCGCCTCGGGTCTACAGTGGACGATCCTGCGTCCGGGCGGGTTCGCGTCGAACGCGTTGCAGTGGGCGGAAAGCGTGCGGACCTCCCGGACGCTCGCCGCTCCGTTCGGCGACGTGGCCCTGCCGGTGATCGACCCGGCGGACATCGCGGCGGTGGCGGCCGCGGCGTTGCTCGACGCCTCGCACGCGGGCCGGACGTACGAGCTGACGGGCCCGGCCCCGGTGACTCCGCGCGAGCAAGCGGCGGCCATCGGCGAAGCGGTGGGAGAGCCGGTCGAGTTCGTTCCGCTGACCCGGGACGAAGCGCGTGCGGGCATGCTGGGCTTCATGCCGCCCGAGGTCGCGGACGCGACGCTGGACATCCTCGGCACCCCGACGGCGGCGGAGCAGCGGGTGAGTCCCGACGTCGAAGCGGTGCTGGGCCGCCCACCGCGCCCGTTCGCCGACTGGGCGGCGCGCACCGCGGCGGCGTTCAAGTGACGAACTAGCAGAGGTGGTCGCGAGTCGTGCCGTTCGGCGCGAACTCCAGGCGGACGTCGGCCGAGGACGGGAGCAGGATCGCCGTGCCGTCGGCGCGGTTCCACTCGCGGGGCAGCAGCAGCGACGTCCCGCCCGCCTGCAGGACCAGCACGAGGCCGTCGTAGCGGAAGCGGTACTGGGCGTCCGGCGCGCACAGGGTGATCCGCACCCCGCGCGTCCGGACGCCGAGGTCCTTGCCGCTGAACACCGCGGTTTCGGCCATCTTCGGCAGCGCCACCTCGTACTCGTAGGCCCGCAGCTCCCCGACCGCCACGGAGTAGTCCGTGACCGCCCAGAACGAGCCGACGGTGACGAGCACGAAGGTGAACGTCCACTGCACGACGGCCGCCGTCGGGGAGCCGCGGCGGCCGGTGCGGGCCTGGTGCAGGCGGTCGGCCAGCGGGAAGAACGTGAACCCGACGGCGATGCAGAGGCCGGGCAGGCCGGGGAACCGGTACAGCAGGGACGGCGCGGCGAGGCCGGTCAGGCCCAGCCCCACCAGCGCGACGCCGGCCACGGCGAGCACCGGCACGGCCCGGCGCAGCAGCGTCTGCCAGGCCTTCGGGGACAGCCGCGCTTCCAGGAACCGGTGCGTCCAGAGCGCGGCGAGCCCGACGGCGGCGACCGCGGTGATGGGCACGGTCATCCCGTCGGTGGCGCGGATCAGGTAGTCGGACACCGACAGGCCGAGCACCGAGTAGTGGACGCCGAACCACCGGCAGAAGGCGTTGGCGTGCTGCGTCCCGAAGTAGAAGAGCAGGGCGGTCAGCACGGTGGTCGGCGCGAGGATGGAGCTGAACACCTTCAGCGCTCGCGACGGCGCCTCGCTGCCGACGGGCGCCGGCCGCCCGGCCAGGCGGCGCGCGGTCAGGCGGGGTCGCACAGGTTGTTGACGACCCAAGTGACCGTGCCTCCTTCGAAGAGCGGGTCCGGGATCTCCTTGCCGCCGACCAGGCAGTCGACGTCGTCCTGGCCCAGGGTGGGGTCGACCCGGAAGGCGTTCTTGATGCAGGCGTCGTGCGCGGGGCAGATCGAGCGGTAGAAGTCGTCGACGGCGAAGGCGGGGAAGGGCTGCCCGGTCATCTGCTCGATGCTGCGCCGGTCCCCGGAGCCGAGCACCCACCGATCCGGCGGCTGCGGCTTCGGCGGTGGCGGTGCTGCTGTCGTCTTTGCCGGCGGCTTCGCGGTCGTCGTCGCAGCCGAAGTGGGGGCGTGCGTCGGTGGTGCGGTGGCGCTCGAAACCGGGACGGCGGCGGTGGTGGTCGTGGGGGCTTCCGCGGTCGTCGCGGTGCTCGGGACCAGCGCCAACGCGCTGGAGAGCGGGGCGGAGCTGGGTTCGGGAGCACGTCCACAGGCCGCGACCACCACGGCGACGAGGACGAGCGAGGGGATCGCTCTGGGCATCGGACACCACCTCTCCGTGAGATGAGTCGGGAGAAGGCGGGAAAATACAACAAGATCAGGCTTTTCAGGAGACGTCTGCCGAGTCAAAGCCCCGTACGGTCGACCCATGGCTGCCTACTGGACGCTGGTGTGCGACGCCGAAGACGTCGAGCGCACGGCAGGTTTTTGGGCGCTGGCACTGGGTTACGTGCCGGAGCCGGGATTCGACAAGCCCGACAACGCCTCGATCGTCGACCCGTCCGGCGTGGGCCCGACGATCGGATTCGTGAAGGCGGCGGGCAAGACGGTGAAGAACCGCCTGCACCTGGATATCAGGGTCGCCGGCCGGGGTCCGTGGGACATGGCGGAGCGGGGACGCCTGATCGGCGCGAAGGTGCCTGAGCTGGTGGCCGCCGGGGCGACGGTGGTGCGTGAGGCGCGGGACGGGGAGAACCTCGACTACGTGATGATGCTGGACCCGGAGGGCAACGAGTTCTGCGTCGCCTGAGCCGAGCCGGTCGATCGGCGAGCGTCACCGACCGCTACTCGTCGTCGGTGACTGCTCAGCCCCGCCGTGCCGGTGCCCGTTGACGCGGACCTGGGTGCAGGTTCTCGGGCAACGTCTTGATCAGCAGGCGAGGGCGGACACACAGTGAGTTCCCGGGGTTCCCAAGCCCCGCGGAAACTGGAGGCACGAGAATGTCCGCATCACTCGCGAAGGTGGCTGCGCTCACTGCCGCCCTTCTGCTCACGGGGTCGCTGTGTGCCGCGCCGCCATCCGGCGCCGCGGCGAAATACGATCCAGGCGCGGTGGTCAGCTTCGACCTGGCCACCGGCGCCCGGCAGGTTCGCGCGGTCGCTCGATCCGTACCCGACGCGAAGGCGCTCCTGCCGGGAACACTGCCTGGTAAGGATTTGGCGGCCGGTGCGGCGCCCAACGCGACCGTCGGGCGGCTTTTTCACAGTGGTACCTCCGAATGCACGGCAAGCGTGCTGACGGGCCGGCGCCACGACCTGATCATCACCGCAGGCCACTGCGTCTCGCCAGGAGACGGCACTGGCCCGTATCCCACCATCAGGTTCTATCCCGGATTCACGCCGGGAGGCACGGAAGACCCGCCGTTCGGCAGTTTTACGGCGACGAGCGTCGTGACGATGTCCGGCTGGCAGGACCACGGCTGGTCGGCGTGGGACGTGGCGATCGTCCAGCTCGGACCCAACGAGTTCGGGCAGAACGTCGGTGACGCCGTCGGGTCGTGGAACGGGCTCATGGTCGACCAGCCGCTCGAGGCCGACCGCACGGTCTGGGGCTACCGGCTGGACAACACGCAGCAGGTGTGCTCGGGAACGACGGCTCGCTGGCTCATCCCGCCGGACAACCAGCTCAAGATCCCGTGCGTTTCCCAGGCCGGGGCCAGTGGCGGACCGTGGTTGCAGGTGTACGGCGGCGGCAGCAGCCTCGGCTACGTCAACGGCGTCATCAGCACCGGCGGTGACGGCAAGGTCATCTCGCCCTACTTCGACGACGACGTGCTCGGGATGTGGCAGCTGGCGAACTCGTAGTCACCGGGGTGGAACCAGACACCGACGAGGACGACGAAGTCTGTCTCCGGCGCGCCGATCGCGCCGGAGACAGGTCCGGCTGAATCCGCAGATCCAGCCCTCGTCGTCGGGATGACAGGATTTGAACCTGCGACCCTCCGCTCCCAAAGCGGATGCGCTACCAAGCTGCGCCACATCCCGGTCCCACCCCCTGAGGGGGGTGTGTGATCAGAGTAGCGGGTCACGCTAAGCTGACCACGCACCCGGGTACCGACGGGGGCACGCGGGTGTAGCTCAATGGTAGAGCCCTAGTCTTCCAAACTAGCTACGCGGGTTCGATTCCCGTCACCCGCTCCAAACGACGCAGCGTCCGCTTCCAACGATGCTGCGATCACGTCCAGCAGTTTGTCCGTGTCCACCGGCTTCGTGATGTACTCGTCCGCGCCGCTGGCCAGCGTGCGGGCCCGGTCCTCCGGTGTTGCCTTGGCCGTCACCGCGATCACCGGCAGGTCCGCGTTGGCCGCTTCGGCTCGGATGGCCGCGATCGTCGCGTTGCCGTCGAGCTCCGGCATCATCACGTCCATCAGGACCAGCGCCGTGTCCTCGTGGCGCTCCAGGGCCCGGATGCCGTCGACGCCCGTCTCCGCGTAGACCACCTCCAGGCCTGCCTGCTCCAGGACCGCCGCCAGCGCGAACACGTTGCGGAGGTCGTCGTCGACGATCAGGACCTTCTCGCCGTGGAAGCGCTTCGGGGCGATGTCGGGGGCCGCCACCAGGAGGGTGCTGGGCACCGGGGGCAGGCGAGGGGACGACAGCGCCGTCACCGCCGGGTCGACCAGGTTGGCCGCCGCCACCGGGAGGTACAGCGTGAACGTCGATCCGACGCCCGGTTCGCTGACCACGCGGAGCTCGCCCCCGAGGAGCTCGGTCAGCTGCTGGCTGATGTTCAGCCCCAGGCCGGTGCCGCCGTACTTGCGGCTCGTTGTGCCGTCCGCCTGGCGGAACGCCTCGAAGATGACCGCCAGCTTCTCCTCCGGGATGCCGATCCCGGTGTCCTCGACGGCGAACGCGACGATGCCGGGCGCGTTCCGCAGCGCCTCCTGCTCCACCTCCGCCGGGTCCGCGGCCCGGATGTGGAGCCGGACGCCGCCCTCGTCGGTGAACTTCGCCGCGTTGGACAGCAGGTTGCGGAGGATCTGCTGCAGCCGGTGCTCGTCGGTGTGGACGCTCCCGGGCACCGGCGGGTCGATGTGGACCGCGAACTCCAGCCCCTTGTCCGCGGTCAGCGGCCGGCACAGGGACTCGACGTAGTCCACCAGCTCGGGCAGCGTGATGTCCGACATCTGCATGTCGAGCCGGCCCGCCTCGACCTTCGCCAGGTCGAGGATGTCGTTGATCAGCTGCTGCAGGTCCGATCCGGCCGCGTAGATCGTCTTCGCGAACTGGATCTGCTTCTCCGTCAGGTTGCCCTCGGGGTTCTCCGACAGCAGCTTCGCGAGGATCAACGCGCTGTTCAACGGCGTCCGCAGCTCGTGGGACATGTTCGCCATGAACTCGGTCTTGTACTGCGACGCCACCGTCAGCTGCCCGGCGCGCTCCTCCAGCTCCTGGCGCGCCTGCTCGATCTCGCTGTTCTTGACCTCGATGTCGCGGTTCTGCTGGGCGAGCAGCGCGGCCTTCTCGGCGAGCTCGGTGTTGGACCGCCGCAGCTCGCCCTGCTGGGCCTGCAGCTGCTCGGACCGGGCCCGCAGCTCCTGCGCCAGCCGCTGCGACTCGGTGAGCAGCGCTTCGGTCCGCGAGTTCGACAGGATCGTGTTGACGTTGACGCCGATCGTGTGCCGCAGCTGCTCCAGCAGGTCCTGGTGCACCGTGCTGAGCTCGTTGACCGAGGCCAGCTCCAGCACCCCGAGCACCTCGCCCTGGAACAGCACCGGCAGCACGATCAGGTTCACCGGCGACGCCGAGCCGAGCCCGGACGAGATCAGCGCGTACTCCGGCGGCGCGTTGTGGACCAGGATCGTGCGCTGGTCGACGGCGGCCTGCCCGATCAGCGACTCGCCGATCGCGAACCGCAGCCCGGCGCGGGACTGCGCGAGGCCGTAGGCGGCGATGCACTCCAGCACCGTGCCGTCGCGGTCGTCGTCGCGGGCCAGGAAGAACGCGCCCTGCTGCGCGCGGACCAGCGGCGCCAGCTCGGACAGGATCAGCGCCGCCACCGACGCGAGGTCGCGGTGCCCCTGCATCCGGCCCGACAGCTGCGCGAGGTTCGTCTTCAGCCAGTCCTGCTCGCGGTTGGTCCTCGTCGTCTCCTTGAGGTTCGCGATCATCTGGTTGATGTTGTCCTTGAGGTCGGACACCTCACCGGACGCGTCGACCGCGATGTGCCGGGTCAGGTCGCCGGCCGTCACCGCCGTCGCCACCTGCGCGATCGCGCGGACCTGCGTGGTCAGGTTCCCGGCCAGCTGGTTCACGCTCTCGGTGAGCCGCTGCCAGGTGCCGGACACGCCGTCGACCTCGGCCTGGCCGCCCAGCTTGCCCTCGGTGCCGACCTCGCGCGCCACGCGCGTGACCTCCGAGGCGAACGCCGAGAGCTGGTCGACCATCGTGTTCATGGTCGTCTTGAGCTCGAGGATCTCGCCGCGGGCGTCGACGTCGATCTTCTTCGTCAGGTCGCCCCGCGCGACCGCGGTGGTCACCTGCGAGATGTTCCGGACCTGGCTGGTCAGGTTGTGCGCCATGAAGTTGACGTTCTCGGTCAGGTCCTTCCAGGTCCCGGCGACGCCGGGGACGCGGGCCTGGCCGCCGAGGATGCCTTCGGTGCCGACCTCGCGCGAGACGCGGGTGACCTCGTCGGCGAACGCGCGCAGCGTCTCGACCATGCCGTTGAGCGTCTCGGCCAGCGCCGCGACCTCACCCTGGGCGACGATCGAGATCTTCTTCGACAGGTCGCCGTTGGCCACGCCGGCCGCCACGGTGGCGATGCTGCGCACCTGGTCGGTCAGGTTCGTGGCCATGACGTTGACGTTGTCGGTCAGGTCCTTCCACGTGCCCGCGACGCCGCGGACGGTGGCCTGGCCGCCGAGCTTGCCTTCGGTGCCGACCTCGCGGGCCACTCGGGTGACTTCGTCCGCGAACGCGGACAGCTGATCCACCATTGTGTTCAGCGTGGTCTTGAGCTCGAGGATCTCGCCGCGCGCGTCGACCGAGATCTTCTGCGTCAGGTCGCCCTTCGCGACCGCCGACGTCACCGTGGCGATGTTCCGGACCTGGTCGGTCAGGTTGTTCGCCATGAAGTTGACGTTGTCGGTGAGGTCCTTCCACGTCCCGGCGACGCCGGGCACCGTGGCCTGACCGCCGAGCCTGCCTTCGGTGCCGACCTCGCGGGCCACTCGGGTGACTTCGTCCGCGAACGCGGACAGCTGATCCACCATCGTGTTCAGCGTGGTCTTGAGCTCGAGGATCTCGCCGCGCGCGTCGACCGCGATCTTCTGCGTCAGGTCGCCGCGCGCGACGGCCGTCGCGACCTGGGCGATGTTGCGGACCTGGGTGGTCAGGTTGTTCGCCATGAAGTTCACCGAGCCGGTGAGGTCGCGCCAGGTGCCGGCGACGCCGGGGACCTGCGCCTGCCCGCCCAGCTGACCCTCGGTGCCCACCTCGCGGGCCACCCGGGTGACTTCGTCCGCGAAGGCGGACAGCTGGTCCACCATGGTGTTCATGGTCGTCTTGAGCTCGAGGATCTCGCCCCGGGCGTCGACGGTGATCTTCTGGGTCAGGTCGCCCTTCGCCACGGCCGTGGTCACGTGCGAGATGTTGCGGACCTGGTCGGTCAGGTTGTCGGCCATGCCGTTGACCGAGTCGGTGAGGCTGCGCCACGTCCCGGCCGCGCCGGCCACCTCGGCCTGCCCGCCGAGCTTGCCCTCGGAGCCGACCTCCCGCGCCACGCGCGTGACTTCGCCGGCGAACGCGGAGAGCTGGTCGACCATCGTGTTGAGCGTGTTCTTCAGCTGGAGGATCTCGCCGCGCGCGTCGACGTCGATCTTCTTCGTCAGGTCGCCGTTGGCCACCGCGGTCGCCACCAGCGAGATCCCGCGGACCTGGTCGGTCAGGTTGTCGGCCATCTGGTTGACCGAGTCGGTGAGGTCGCGCCAGGTCCCGGCGACGCCGGCGACCTGCGCCTGGCCGCCCAGCTTGCCGTCGGAGCCCACCTCGCGGGAAACGCGGGTGACCTCGTCGGCGAACGAGGAGAGCTGGTCCACCATGGTGTTGATGGTGTTCTTGAGCTCGAGGATCTCGCCGCGGGCGTCGACGGTGATCTTCTGGGTCAGGTCGCCGCGCGCGACCGCCGTGGTGACCTGGGCGATGTTGCGGACCTGGTCGGTCAGGTTGTCGGCCATGCCGTTGACCGAGTCGGTCAGGTCGCGCCAGGTGCCGGACACGCCCGGGACGACCGCCTGGCCGCCGAGACGTCCCTCACCCGCGATCTCGCCGGAGAGCCTCGTCACTTCGGCGGCGAAGCGCGACAGCTGCGCGATGAGGCCGTTGACCGTCTTCGCCAGGGCCGCGTACGCGCCCTGCAGCGGCCGGCCGTCGAGGGTCATGGCCATCGGCTGGCCGAGGTCACCCTCCGCGACGGCGCCGAGCACGCGGTCCAGCTCGATCGTGGGGCGCGTGAGGTCCTCGACCAAGCCGTTCACACTGTCGACGGCGGTGGTCCAGCCGCCCGGGCCGACCTCCGCCTCCACGCGCTCGCTGAGCCTGCCGTCCTGGCCGACCGCGGCGCGGACCCGCAGCAGCTCGCTGACCAGCCGCTGGTTGCGTTCGGCGATGTCGTTGAACGCGACCGCGAGCTGGGCCGAGATGCCGTCGCCGTGCGGCACGAGCCGCCGGCGGAAGTTGCCGTCCCCGAGATCCCGCACCGCGACGAGCAGCCGTTCCAGCGCGGCCGCTTCGCTCTGGGATTCCGTTGTCATGTGTGCCGACCCTCTCCACCACGCATGCGCCAGCCATGGTCCTCGAACCAGCGTGTCATGATTCGCCCTACACTTCGAGCCAGTCCGCCCGCTCACGCGGTAGCCGTGCGATAGCAGTCCGGAGGCAGGAGGTCCGTGCATGGTGTCACGTCCGGCCCCGGCGTCGGCAGCCCTGCCACCGATGACGGCCGGTGACGCGCCGCCAGGCTTCGACGCCTTCGGGCGGGCGGTCCTCGAAGACGTCCGTGACGCCGTGTTCCTGCAGGACGCCGAGGGTGTGCTGCGCTGGGCGAACCCCGCCGCGCACACGCTGACCGGCGGTGTCGAGCCGCGTCTGCACCCGGTCGCCGAGACCTCCGGGCACGTCGAAGTGAGTGGTCGGCGCCGCCCCGCGCGGGTCCGCGCGCTGCCCGGCGGCTGGCACGCCTGGACCGTCCCCGCCGAGGACGTCCCGCAGCGGCACGTGGGCGACTTCCTGGCCGAGGCCGGTCCCCGGCTGGCCGCCGCGCGCGGGCGTCACGGCACCGCGCGCGTGATCGCCGAGCTGGCCGCGTCCGCGCTCGCCGACACCGTTTTTGTGCTGCTGCCGACCACCCGCGGCCGGTGGGAGTGGTGGAGCAGCGAGCGCCCGGCCGCGCCGGGGCACGGGCGGATCCGCCGGGTCCCCGCCCAGGTCGCGCCGGTGCTGGCGGCGACGTTCGCGGCCACCGGCAAGCCGGAGTCCGCCGCCGTCCCGGCCGCCGAGGTCGCCACGCTGCCCTCGATGGTCGCCGACCGGTTCGCCGGGCACGCCGAGGTGACCGTGGTCTCCCTGGGCCAGAGCGCGGGCGCCGGCGCCCTGCTGCTGGGCCGCCGCGCGGACCCGGAGTTCGGCGCCGAGCAGGCCCGCGCCGAGGCGCAGTTCGCCCTGGCCGCCGGGACGGCGCTGGCCAACGCCCAGCGTTACGCCCGTCAGGAAGAGGCGACCCGCGGGCTCGAGACCACCCTGCGCCCGGTCGACCCGCCCGAGCTCGACGGCGCCCGCTTCGAGACCTGGTACGAGCCGGCCGGCGGGGTGCTCGCGGTCGGCGGCGACTTCTTCGACGTTCTCGCCCACGACGACGGCAGCGCGTTCCTCGTGCTCGGTGACATCTGCGGCAAGGGCCCCGAGGCCGCGGCGCTGACCGGCCGGGTCCGGCACGCGCTGACCGCGCTCGCGATGGTCGAGCGCGACGGCCGGACGTTGCTGCGGCTGCTCAACGAGCTCCTCATCGCCGGCGGCAGCAGCCGGTTCGCCACGCTGGTGCTCGGCACGGCCAAGCCGGTCGACGGCGGCGTCGACCTGACGCTGGCTTCCGGCGGGCACCCGGCGCCGCTGATCGTCCGCCGGGCGGGGACCGTCGAAGAGGTCACCGTCCCGGGCACGCTGGTCGGGATCTCGCCGCAGGCGCGCTTCGCCGAGGCGCAGGTGCGGCTGGGGCCCGGCGACATGTGCCTGCTCTACACCGACGGCATCACCGAGGCCCGCAACCGGCACGACCAGGCGGAGCTCTTCGGCGACGACCGGCTGCGCGCGGTGCTGACGGCCGCGGCGGGCCAGCCCGCCCGGGAGGTCGTGCGGCGGCTGCGGCAGGCCGTGCGCGACTGGCTCGGCAGCTCCGCCCACGACGACATCGCCGTGCTCGCGGTGGAGTGCGCGGACTGACTCGTCTGTCCTCAATGGAGCGAGTTTGGTTGCCCCCCGAAGGGGTAACTCCCCTCGTGCACGCGCATTTTCCCAGACGGAGGAGTTTCCATGGCCAACGCACTGCAGGGTCGTCGTGTCGCGATCCTGGCCGCGGACGGCGTCGAGCAGGTCGAGTTGGAGCAGCCGCGCCAGGCCGTCCTCGACGAGGGCGCGACGGTCGAGCTCGTCTCCCTCGACACCGGCGAGATCCAGGCGATGAACGGCGACATCGACAAGGGCGACCGGTTCCCGGTCGACCGGAAGGTGGCCGACGTCGGCATCGGCGACTTCGACGCGCTGCTGCTGCCCGGCGGCACGATGAACCCGGACAACCTGCGCACGAACCCGGACGCGGTCAAGTTCGTCGGCGACTTCGTGCGGGCGGGCAAGCCGGTCGGGGTGATCTGCCACGGTCCGTGGACGCTCGTCGAAGCGGATGTCGTGCGTGGCCGCACACTGACGTCGTACCCGAGCATCCGGACCGACATCCGTAACGCCGGCGGCACGGTCGTCGACCAAGAGGTTGTCGTGGACAACGGCCTGGTCTCCAGCCGCAACCCGGACGACCTGCCGGCGTTCTGCCGCACGGTCGTGCGCGAGTTCGCCGGCTGACGGACGTCCTCTGTGGACAGTCACCCGGACGTGTCCTTAAGTCCGGCTTAAATTTGTTGGTGTTCGGCACCCCGGTGGAGGACGCTGAGGGTGTGACCTGGATCGCCCGCGGAGAGGAGGTGGACGCGATGACTGTGCAGGCAAGGCGCTACGGCCGGTGGTGCCGTGAGCACTTCGACGCGACGGCCGCCGCCGAGGGTGTTCCCGAACCCCGGGGCGTCGAGACGGCCGACCAGACCCGGCCCGAGCCCCGCCCGGAGCCCGTTCAACCCGGCACCGAGCAGCCCCAGCGCTGATCCGGCCGGACGTGAAAAAGCGCCTCCCCGGGCCGGGGAGGCGCTCTTTTTGTGCCTTTTTGTGGCTTTTCGGTCAGCGGTAGCTGCGGCGGCGGTACCAGACCCGCCTGGGTCCGGGCGCGCCGATGCGCGTGATGACGTCGGTCAGCACGGCGCCGATGACCAGCCAGATGACCGCGGCCAGGCCGTCGTTGCAGAACACCCGGAACTTCTCGGAGTCCGGGGTGAAGAGGTCGCGCAGCCCGAGCGAGACGCTGGCCGACCATTCGGAGATCAGGTGCGCGAAGCCGTTCGCCGCGTTGGCCTCGCCGAACACCAGCACGATGTGCACGGCGAGCACCAGCGCGAACACCGCGCACACGAGGTGGATCAGGGCGTTGACCGTGCGGACGATCCGCAGGCGTGCGGGCGTGCGCTCCACGACTTCTTCGGTCGTGGCGGGCTCGTACCGCGGTTCGTGCGGCGGTTCGTACGGCTGCTCGGGCGGAGGGGGATACGGCATCGTCGTCGCCGTCCTTTCGAGGAGTCCGATGTGGACGGACATGGGCGTACGGTGGCACCGGGGAATACCCGTCACCCGGGTGAGCGAACCGCGTATTCCGTAAACTTCCTTGCCAGTGGTCCCGATGAGGTAGTTTGGGGAGGGTTATGCCGCGGGAGGTCTTCTCCGCCGAGCAGGTCGCCGAGCGGCTCGGCCTGCACGTCCGGACGGTCCGGAACTACGTGCGCGACGGGCGGCTGAGGGCGGTCCGGATCGGCAAGCAGTACCGGATCGCGGCGGACGACCTCGAGGCGTTCACCGGGCTGCCGATGGCGGAGCCGCGGCCGGCCGCCGAGCTGTCTGGTGTCGCTGAGCTCAGCGGCATCGACCGGGCGACGGCCGACCGGCTCGCGGCCACCGTCGTCGCGTCGGCGGACGGGGGTGAGCGGGCTTTGCGCGTCGAGACGATCTACGACGGGGAACGCGCGACGATGAAGGTGATCGTGCTCGGCGACCTCGCCGCCGGTGCCGACCTGCTCAGGCTGGTGGCCGGATTCGCCGAGAACCTGACCTGAGCCCGCGCTGGGCCGCGCGGTGGAACCTCTTGCCGGGCGGGCAACCCCGCCCCGTGCGGGACGTCCACGTGATCATGACAAGTCCCCGGCGCTCGGCGCTGCTGGTGTCCGTCCTCGCTCTCCTGGCCTTCTTCGCCTCGCCCGCGGCGGCGGAAACCCTGGTGCCGGCCGGGTTCCGGCCCGCCTCGACGAGCTGGACCAGCGCCGGCACCGGCTACGTCCTGGGGTACGCGCCGTGCGGGAAGTCGTGGTGTCCCGCGTTGGCCGGCACCAGCGACGGCGGGCGGCACTGGCGGCGGCTCGGCGCGCCGCCGATGCCCTTGCCGGACAACCACAACCACGTCGCGCTCACGTTCGTCAGCGACCGGGTCGCATACGTCGATGACGGCGTGCACGTCCGCACGACCCGCGACGGCGGCGCGAGCTGGCACCCGGTCGGGCTGGTCGGCGCGCGGGAACCGTTCTACCTCTCGAAGATCACCGAAACCGGCGGCCGCGTCTTCGCCGTGGTCACGACCTACGGCGAAGGCCGCGGCTCGACGCGGCTCTACTCCTCGGCCGCCGGCTCGCCGGTGCTGGTCCCGGTGCCCGGGTTCGCCGTCACCGGCGGCATCACCTACGGCGACCTGGCCGTCGGCGGTGGCCTGCAGGTCGCGCTCGGCGCGGACTACACGACCGAGGAGTACTGGACCTCGCGGGACGGCGTCCGCTTCACCCGCGCCGATCCGCCGTGCCCGGCGGGGTCGGTCGCGTCGCTCGCCGGTGTGCGGGACCGGCAGGTCGTGGCGTTGTGCAGCAGCAGCCCCGGTTCGCCGCAGCCCGGTTCGACCGAGCGCCGGCTGCGGCACGCGCCGTCGCTCGGCGGGGTGTTCAGCGGGAGTGACGCCGCGCCGTTCCTCGGGATCACCCAGGGCTTCGGCGCGGCCTCGCCGACGTCCGCGACGGTCGCGGCGATCGGCGGCGGCACCGGGTTCCTGCACAGCACGGCCGACGGCGGCCGCACGTGGAAGACGACCGTGCTCTCCGAACGCGGCCTCGGGCTGACCGATCTGGACTTCCCGGGCCGGGGCACCGGGGTGGTCGTCGACGGGCAGCCGGATGCGGACGGTGGCTCCGCACTGTATCGGACCACGGATGGCGCAACGACCTGGCACGAGGTGGTGATCGGGTAATACGCCCTGGCAGGGAAGGCCCTTCGGCCCGGTTCACTTGGTGAACGCCATGTCGTAGTCTGAGCACTGTCCGTTGCCGGACAAGGCGGGCGAGCCCGGGCAGGAGCTCGCCGGCCACGACGAGTGGGAGAGCAGCCGATGACGCCTGGCGACCTGCGGTCCGGAACCGGGGGAGGCGCCGCTTCCCTCGATTTCAGCAAGGCGAGCCTGGCGAGGTTGTCCGACGCGCTCCTGGGCGGGCACGACCACTACGAGGTCGACCGCGAAGCGATGCGGCGGCTGCTGGCGATCGCGCCGGGCGCGCAGGCGATGGCGAGGGAACACCGTGAGTGGCTGGTGCGCTCGGTGCGGTTTCTCGCCGGGAAACGCGGCATCGACCAGTTCCTCGACCTCGGCTCTGGCATGCCGACCGCGGAGAACACCCACCAGGTGGCCCAGCGGTACAACCCGGACGCGCAGGTGGTCTACGTCGACAACGACCCGGTGGTGCAGGTGCACGGGCGGGCGCTGCTCGAGGAGAACTACCTGACCCACGTGACCGGCGCGGACCTGACCCGGCCCGCCGAGACGCTGGCCGACGAGGTCGTCAAGGAGTACCTGGACTTTTCGCGGCCGGTCGCGCTGATGCTGACGTCGATCGTCCACCACATCGACGACTACGACCGGGCGAAGCGGATCGTCGCGGAGTACGTCGACGCGCTCGCGCCCGGGTCGTACCTGCTGCTCACGCACCACTTCGACCCGGAAGAGGACTCGCCGCGCCAGGAGCTCGCGCGGCTGCTGGAGACGAGCTTCCAGGGCACCGGGCTGGGCAGCGTCCACCGCACCCGCGAGGAGATCACGGGATTCTTCGACGGCACGGAGCTGCTCCGCCCGGGGCTGGTCTACCTGCACGAATGGTGGCCGGACGGCCCGCGTCTGCACCCGCTGTCCGAACTGAACTTCCTGACGCTGGGCGGAGTCGCCCGCAAGCAATGACTTCTGCCGCGGCCCGGGGGGGGGGGGGGGGGGGGGGGGGGGGGGGGGGGGGAAAAAACAGGGGAAGGGGGAGGGGGGGGGGGGGGGGGCCGCCAAAAAAAAAAACCAAAAAAAAAGAACAAAAAAGAAGCGTTTTTTTCTCCACCTACCCATCGGGACG
>NZ_JBVJON010000036.1:0-6519 GCF_055583145.1 Amycolatopsis sp. NPDC104819
GGGTTGTGGGAGAGTAGGACACCGCCGAACTTAACGAGCAGTTAGGCCCCGGTCGAGGACCAGTGATGGTTCTCCCGGGGCCTTTCTGCATGCCCAAAACCCGTGTCGTCCCCCACGTACGCGTGTCGTCCGCCTGGGTACACGAGCCGGCTCCCTGGAACCGCGTGTTGACCTTCTGATCACGCGTGTCGGCGCTGCAGTCACGCGAGTTCCGCCTTCAATCACGCGAATTCGGTTCCTGATCACGCGAGTGACGGCTTGGATCACGCCGGCACAGACCCGCGGCCCAGCCTGATGCCCGCCCAATTACGCGTGATGCCCCTCCAGACACACCCGATGCCTCCCGGATCACGCCGACTGGCGGCCCCCAGGTACGCGAATCGACGGTTTGGGCACGCGAGCCGGCCCACGCCAGTCGCTGCGGCCGGGGTGATCGAGGGAATCTTGCGTGATCAGAGCCGGATCTCACGTGATTGGGGCCGGAACTGGTGTGATTGGAGCCGGAAGTGACGTGATTGCAGCCGGAACTCGCGTGATTGCGGGGCCGGTAGGCCCGGCTGAAGAGGCATCTCGCGTGACGGGAGGGGAATCTCGCGTGATTGGGGAGGCATCACGCGTGATGGGGAGGCGGCGAGTGGGGGAGGGGGCCAGGAGCGGAGCTCCTGGCCCCCTGGGGACCGAAGTGACGAAGGGGATCGAAGGGAGGTGGGGGGGTTACTTGATGGCGGAGCCGGCCTGCCAGTCGGCCCAGGACTTGGACCAGTCGCCGTACAGGTCCCACACCGGGAGCTGTGGGCCTCCGGAGTTGGTCACCTCCACGACGTCGCCCAGGCCCATGTTCTGGAAGAACCACTGGGCGTTCGCGCCGTTCAGGTTGATGCAGCCGTGGGAGACGTTCGAACTTCCCTGCTGCCCCACGCTGTTCGGGTTCTCGTGGACGAACTCGCCGTCGTTGGAAATCCGCTCCGAGAACTTCTCGTTCGACCGGTACGCCTTCGGATCAGGCGGGCAGACGCCGTACGTGCACGAGTCCATCGTGTAGTTCGCCTGCTTGTCCGAAATGACGTGCGCGCCCAAATGGGTCGGGGTGGCGTCCTTGCCCATCGAGATCGGCATGGACTTCAGCATCGCGCCGTTGTGGAAGATCTGCATCTGCTCGGTGTTCCCGTCCGCCTTCGCGATCCAGGAATCGTGCACCTTGTACGTCTCCGTGCGATCCTCCGCGCCGAAGACGCCGTTGCCGAAATCGACGCCGTAGATCTTCGCCGTCACCTTCAGCGTCGTGCCGGCCTTCCAGTACTCCTTCGGCCGGTAGTGGACGTTCGAGTCGTCGATCCAGTACCAGCCGCCCTCCTGCTTCGGCGTCGACTCCACCGACAGCGCCTTCTCGACCTCCGCCTTGTTCTTGACGGCGATCTTGCCGAAGCTGAAGACGATCGGCTGGCCGACACCGACACCCGTGCTCGCCACCGCGGACGGCGCCGGGATCAGGTTGGCGTTGGCCTGCTTCTTGGGCGCGATCGTGCTGATCTGGTTGTCCTGCTCGATCGGCTTCCCGTCGGCGCCCTGGGCGTGCGCGACGATCTTGTACGTCGCGCCGTAGCCGAGGGGCTCGGTCGAGGTCCAGCTGAGGCCGTCCGTGGCGAGCTTGCCGGCGACCGTCTTTCCCTTGGCCGTGTTGGTCACGGTGACGTCGACGAGCTTCCCGTTGGCCGCCTTCACGACGACCGGCGTCGCCGGGTTCACCGCCGCGCCGCCGGCCGGCTCGAACGTCACCGCGACCGGCGTTGCGGACGGCGACGCCGAATCGGACGCGGAGGCGCCGCCGGCGGGCGTGCCGCCGTCGTCACCGGACGAACAGGCGGAAAGCAGCAGTGCTCCGGCGAGGATTCCGGCCACCGAAAGTAAAATCTTCTTGGGGAGCATATTGTCTCTTTTTTGGGAAATCGGGATCGGCGGGCATTCGTCATCAAAACTACGCGATAGCGATGACGTTCTTCCGGGCGGATCGGTGCATCGGCGTGACGCGGATCACGTGACGACGAGGCCCGGCGCCCCGTAAAGTCCCGGCCCGCTCACGGTGATCGCGTCCAGGAACTCCCGCGCCGCCGCGTACGCCTCTTCCGCCAGTGCTTCCGTGTGCCCGAAGTCGAGCGGGTTCACACGTGCCGGGGCCGGCCCGGGTAGGTACACGACAGGCACCTGCGCGGCCGCCACCGGCGCTTCCAGCACCGCCTGGTTCCGCATGGAGATCATCGCGGTGAACATCATCACCTCGGCGAACGTCCGGGGTGCCTCCGGCAGCTTCCCCGGGAACGCGCAGTCGAGCACCACCAGTGACTGCGCGCCCATGGCCAGCGCCTGCCGCATCGGGACGTTCGCGACGAGCCCGCCGTCGTACAGCAACCGGCCCTCGTGCTCCACCGGCGGGAAGATCCCGGGGATCGCGCAGCTCGCCAGCAACGGCTCGAGCAGCCGCCCGGACCGGATCAGCAGCGGCTCCGCCGTGTCGACCTGCGTCGTGACGACGCCGAGCGGCAGCGCCAGGTCCTCGAAGCGGGTGTCGGCGCCGAGGTGGTCGGCGATGATCGCCGTCAGGCCGCTGTTGGGGAACAGGTGCGTCTTGCTCTGCGTCAGCGTCCGGACGCGGCTCAGCACGCCGCCGGGGAACGCCTCGGCCCGCGTCATGTGCGCCCAGATGCCGCGCAGGCGCTCCAGGGCGCCGCCGCCGGTGCGGGCCAGCACGGCCGCGTTGAGCGAGCCCACCGACGTGCCCACGACGAGGTCCGGCGCGACTCCGGCTTCGGTCAGGGCGCGCAGCATGCCCACCTGCATCGCGCCGAGGCTGCCGCCGCCACCGAGGACGAACCCGATCGGCCGGGGAAGATCCGCGAGACTCATACCGCCGAATGTAGTAAGCCCGACTTTCGCAGGTCGTGCCGGCCGTGAAGACGGCGTTAACCTGCTGGGCGTGGCCGAGCTGGAGCTGCGGCATCTCAGGGCCGTCCGCGCCGTCGCGGACGGTGGCAGTGTCAGCCGCGCCGCCACGGTGCTCGGCGTCAGCCAGCCCGCGCTCACCGCGCAGCTCAAGCGGATCGAACGGATCCTGGGCGGCGACCTGTTCGTCCGCGGCCCCAGCGGGGTGCGCCCGACCGAGCTCGGCCGGTTCGTGCTGGCCCGCGCCGACGCGCTGCTGTCGGACATGCAGGCGCTCGTCGCGACGGCCCGCCGCCACGGCGAGGGCGGCCCCGGGACCCTGCGGATCGGGTACGTGCCGCTGCTCATCATCGGCCGGTTCATCGAGGAGCTGCGGGACCTCGACGTCCAGACCTACGCCGAACCGGCGTCGCTGACCCTGCTGAAACTCCTTGCGACGAACCGGGTCGACGTCGCGCTGCTCGAACACTTCGACGGCACCGAGGCGCACCACTTCGCGGGCCTGACCGTGCGGTCGCTCGCCACCGAGCCGATCTTCGTCGGGATCGCCGACGGCCACCCGGCGATCCGCGACGGCGTGGTCGAGCTCGCCGACCTCGCGGACTGCGACTGGATCCTGCCGCCTCCGCACGAAAACTGCGTGCGCGTCCGGTTCCTGCAGGCCTGTGCGGCCGCCGGGTTCACCCCGCGCGTGCGGCACTTCACGTCGGAGGCGGGCACGGCCGGGACGCTGATCGCCCAGGGCGCGGTCTGCCTCGCGCAGGCGGCTTCGGCGCCGCCGCCGGGGCTCGTCGCGCTGCCGCTCGCCGGTGACCCGCTCTGGACGACGCTGTTGTTCGCGACGCGCGAGGACGACGCCCGCACACCGGCCACCGACGAGGTGTTCCGGTGCGCGGAGGTCGCGTATGCGGCGTCGCGGCAACGGAACCCGCACTTCGCGCGGTGGTGCCGGCGGCACCCGGAGGAGCCGGTGCTCGTCTCCGCCCGATAGGCGGCATAACGCCGGTGTTATCCCCGCTGGGATTACTGCCCGGCGCGGCAACGGGAGAAGCTCACGAAGTCCCCACCTGTTGCCGACAAGGAGCAACGAATGCACTTCAGACGAGCAATGGCGCTCGGTGTGCTGTGCGCGGCCGTCCTCGGCCTGCTCTCGCCGCCCGCGTCCGCCGCACCCCGGGCCGCCACGACGCTGCCCATCAGCCAGCTGGTCCAGGAGCAGGACCAGTGGTGCTGGGCCGCCAGCGGCCTGACCATCGCCCGGTTCCTCGGCTACGGCGCGAGCGTCAGCCAGAACACCTTCTGCGACTACTCCCGCGGTTACCCGGCCGGTTCGCAGTGCCCCAACCAGGCCGGCGAGCTGACCTACGTCCAGCGCGGTTACCAGGCGCTCGGGCTGCGGCCCGGCACGGTCACCAACGCGCTCAGCTTCGCGTCGGTGCAGAGCGAGATCACCGCGCGGCGCCCGATCGAGACCGGCATCTACTGGACGGCCGGCGGCGGGCACGCGCAGGTGATCTACGGCTACGACTCGAGCGGGCTGGTGTACTACGGCGACCCGTGGCCGAGCAGCCAGCGCTACAGCGCGATGGCGCACTCGAGCTACGTCCGCAATGGACAGTTCCAGTGGGCGCAGTCCCTCTACCGGATCGGGGCGTGAGATGAAACTCTTCCGTGGATTCGGCGTCCTGCTCGCGGGTGCGGCCCTGGTGGTCGGGTTCGGCGGCACGGCTTCGGCTTCTTCTTCCGACGTCGACGCGGCCAAGCAGGCGGTCGCTTCGGCGAGCACGCAGCTCTCGGCGTTCTTCGGGCAGCTCGACGCCCGTGCCGGGGTCGCCCGCGCCGACGTGGCGCAGACGCCCGAAGTGACCGGTGAGCCGCTGAGCGTCTACTCGCTGGACCCGGCGTTCGTCGCCGGGACGCCCGGTGCGAAGCCGGCGGCGTTCGCGTACTTCGCGGTGCGCGCTTCGGCGTCGACGGGCCGGCAGGCCACCGTGTGGGTGACCCGGGAAGCGGCCGGCTGGACCGCGACCAACTTCACGACGGGCACCGAAGAGGTGACGTACCCGGCGCAGGCCGGCGCGGACCTCGTCTTCACCGAGCCGCAGGTCAACGCGTGGTACCGGCTGCGTGACGGCCGGGTGCTGCCGCTGAACGACCCGGCCCGGCAGCGGGTCGGCGACGGCGTCGCGCTGCCGGCGTACCAGCAGCTGGTGCACCGGTTGTACGGCGACAAGCTGCCCGGCTCGGCGTACCGGGCGCAGGGGAAGTTCGGTGGGTACGACCTCGCCGCGACCCCGGCTCCGGCGCTTTCGCCGAGCTCGGGCCCGGGTTCCTGGCCGTTCGTCGCCGGTGGGGCGCTGTTGGCGCTCGGTTTGATCGGCTGGGCCACCGGCAAGGCGGCGCGCGCCCACCGCTGACGCCGGGAGGGTGCGGCTCGGGCACGCCCGGGTCGCACCCTCGTGGGCTTCGTGCGCGCCGGTTCTGCTCGGCTTCGCCTGCGCCCCGATGTGGCCTTGGGTGCGTTGAACGCAACCAAGGCCGCCTTGGGGCGCTGGAAGGTGCGCCGGGAGCCGGTGGGCGTCGCGAATGGGTCATTCGGGGCGTCGGAGGCCGCGAATGGGTCATTCGCGACGCTTGGCGCCGGGGAACGCGGTCAGGGGACCTTTTCCGGCTCGCGTTCCGGCGTCGCGAGAGCCTTCCGCTTCTTCAAGCGCAGCAAGAAGAACACCCCCACGGCCACGAGCACACCCACCACGACCAGCCCGCCGGTGTTGAGCGCACCCTCGATCCGCTTCGCCGCTTCACCCAGCGCTGCGCCGAGACTGATGTGCACCAGCGACCAGCAGAACGCGCCCGCCGCGGCGGCCGGGAGGAACTTGCGGAACGGCAGGCCCGAAGTGCCCGCCGCGGCCGGGGTGAGCGTGCGGATCACCGGCAGGAACCGGGCGAAGAACACCGCCCACGCTCCCCGGCGCTCCAGGACCCCGGTCGCCTTGTCCCACGCCTCCAGGCCGTACTTTCGGATCAGCTTCGTCTCACGCAGCCGGGGGCCGAACCGGCGGCCGATCAGGTAGCCGAGCGCGTCGCCCGCGGTGGCGCAGACCGTCACCACCAGCCACAGGACCACGAACCGCGCGACGGTGTTCGCTGTCGTCGCCGCGATGAGCAGGCCGGACTCGCCCGGGGCCAGGAACCCCAGCCCGATCGTGCATTCGGCGAACACCAGGCCGCCGGTGGCCGCGACGAGCCCCGGTTCCGGGAGTCCTTGCAACCAGCTGAGGAGGTCCGAAACCAGGGCCATGCCACCCACTTTACCGATCCTTTAAGGATGGTGGGGTGACGTGCGTCACCGCGCCAGGAGCGACGCGGCCTCCTGAGCTGCGGGTCCTTCGACGGCGAGGTGCTGGAGGTTCTCCGGCAGGACCTCACCGCGGTAACCCTTGGTCTGGGCGTAAAGCCGTCCCGCGCGGTACGACGACCGCACCAACGGACCGGCCATCACGCCGGCGAAGCCCATGGCCTCGGCGGCCTTCGAGTGCTCGACGAACTCTTCGGGCTTGACCCAGCGGTCCACCGGGTGGT
>NZ_JBVJON010000037.1:0-3292 GCF_055583145.1 Amycolatopsis sp. NPDC104819
GGTCCTACAACCGGCCCCCCGTCTCATTCCCAAAAACCACGCACCCGGCCCAGCCCTACTGAGAAAACCTCAATGTGGCCTTGGGTGCGTTGAACGCACCCAAGGCCACATTGGGGCGTTCGGGTTTGTCCGACATCGCCACGGATATGTCTGACATATCGGTGCTACGGTCGGGCACGTGGAAGCCTCCGCCGGGCTGCGGATCGCCACCGAGGTGCGGGCCCGCATCGACGGCGGCCGGTGGCCCGCGGGCACCGTCCTGCCGACCGAGCTGGAGCTGGCCCGCGAGTTCGAGGTCAGCCGGCCGTCGGTGCGCGAAGCACTCAGCGCGCTCCAGTTCGCCGGGTACGTCGAACCGCGGCGGCGGCGCGGCACCGTTGTGCTCGGCGGCTCACCGGTGCCCACCGCCCCACGGCACGTCCGTGCGGCGCAGTCGTTCGCCGACGTCGTCGACCTGCTCGAAGCGCGGCTCGTCCTCGAACCCGCGGTGCTGGCCCTCGCCGCGGCCGACCCGGATCCGGGGGCGCTCGACCGTGCCCACGACGCCGTCGCGGGCATGGCTCTGGTGACCGGCGGCGACACCCTGCCCGCCGACACCGACCACCGGCTGCACGCCGCGATCGCCGGGGTCTGCCGGAACCCGGACCTGCGCGAGCAGGTCGGCGCGCTGCTGGAACGCGGGTCCGGGCCGGTCTGGCGGGAGACCCAGGCCGACGGGGCGCGTCAGGCCCACGCGTGGACCGGCGACCACCGCGAGATCGTCGACGCCCTCGCCCGCGGTGACGCCGGCACCGCGGCCGCCGTGTCACGCCGTCACCTGCTGTCCGCTGTGGACAATGCCGCCTGCGCCGGACTGCCGCCGTCGCAGCTGCGGCGGCTGCGCCGGCTCCGGGAGCACTTCGGATCGTGTTAGCCGTCCTGGTTCTCGCGTTCCCGGTGGGGGTCTTCATCGGGACCGTCGGCATCGGCGGAGTCCTGCTGCCGCCCGCGCTGACCTGGCTCGGCGGGCTCGACATCCACGCGGCCGCCGGCACGAGCAGCTGGTGCTTCCTGTTCACCGGGATCGTCGGCACCGCCGGCTACGCCCGGCACCAGGCGATGCCCTGGCGCTTCGGCGGCCTGCTCACCCTCGGCGCGGCGCCGGCCGCGGCGGCCGGCGCCCTCGTCAACGGCGTCGTCCCGGCCACGGCGCTCTGGCTCGTCCTGGCCGTCGTGACGGCCGGTTCCGGCGCCTACAACCTCTGGGCCAAGCCCCGGGAGACCCGGGAGCTGCCGGCGCCCGCGGCGGTCGTGGTCGGCGCGGTGGTCGGGTTCGGCTCGGCGCTGACCGGCACCGGCGGCCCGGTCCTGCTGGTTCCCGTGCTGCTCGCGCTCGGCGTGCCCGCGTTGACGACGATCGCGGCCGGGCAGCTGATCCAGCTCCCGCTCGTCGGCTTCGCGACGATCGGCTACGCGGCGCACGGCAACGTCCACTTCGGACTCGGCAGCGTCCTCGGCGTGCTGGCGGGCGCCGGCGCGTTCCTCGGCACCCGGCTGGCCCGGCGGCTGCACGGGCAGCACCTGCACCGCGTCGCTTCCGCGGCCCTGGTCGTGTTCGGCGCCTTCCTCTTCGTGCTGCCGTTCCTCCCGCGCTAGCAAGGAGGGACGTCCTCACCCGGCTCGGCCCGCGCCTGCTGCTCAAGCGCGACGACCTCACCGCCTCGAGTACGGCGACCCCACGGAGGCGTGCCTCGACGCGATCCTGCTGCCGGCCCGGACCGAGGGGCATCCTGCTCGACCCCGCCTACAGCGGGAAGACGTTCGCCGGGCGCTGGACCGCGGGCCACAGCCCGCCGCGGCTAGGCGGGCACCACCCGGACGCAGCAGAAGCCCGGCTTCGCCACCAGCAGGGCGCGCCGCCCGTGCTCGCCCGCGCCGGTGAGCATGCCTTCGACGAGGCCGAGGTTCATCTCGCAGACGAGGCGGGCGTGCGTCCGGGCGAGCCGCTGGAACGGGCAGTTGCCCAGCAGCACCTCGCGGCCGTCCACGCGGGGCTCGAAGCCGTGTTCTTCGAGCGTGCCGATGATCTCCGCGGCGCCGGCGGCGAGCTCGGCCCCGCGTTCGCGGGCTCGCCGCCCGAGGACCTCCCGGGGCGAGGCGCCCGTCTCGTCGGCCTCCTCCACCGCCGCCGCGAGCAGCTGACCAGCGAGTTCGTACTGCCGTTCGGGCAGGGAGACGCTCACCTGCCGGTCCGCGCGCCGGTACAGCTTGGCCGGCCGGCCCGCCCCCGGCCCGCTGCGGCCGGTGCGCCGCTCGTGCCCGACCGCCAGCAGCCCGTGGTCCACCAGGCGGTCGAGGTGGAAAGCCACCGTCGCCCGGGGCAGGCTGAGGGCCGCCGCGACGTCGTCACGGCTCACCGGCTCCGGCTGGCGGGCGACGTGGTCGTACAACCGGCGCCGGGTCGGCTCGTCGAGCGCCGCGACCGCGCTCACCGCGCCGGCCTCGGGAGTGTGCATCATCGCACTCTAAAACAAATGAACGTTGACGAAAACCCGGGCGGGCTTCTACCGTCAGCTCGTCCTGGTTTCGGAAGGAGGCCTGCCTTGACCGTCGACCCCGTCAGCGAACCGGTGCCGCTGCGGCACCTCGGTGTCGTGCACAACCGGGACGCCGTGGACCTGGCCGCCGCGGAACGCGCGGTCGCCGACCTGCTGCGCGCCCTGGGCAAGGACCCGTCGTCGGAGCACCTCGGCGACACCCCGCGGCGGGTGGCCAAGGCCTACGCGGAAATGCTGCAGCCACGCGACTTCCAGCTCACGACGTTCCCCAACGACGAAGGCTACGACGAGCTCGTGCTGGCCAA
Source organism: Amycolatopsis sp. NPDC104819 (assembly GCF_055583145.1). Classification (NCBI taxonomy): domain Bacteria; kingdom Bacillati; phylum Actinomycetota; class Actinomycetes; order Pseudonocardiales; family Pseudonocardiaceae; genus Amycolatopsis; species Amycolatopsis sp. NPDC104819. Next base: position 2,843 of record NZ_JBVJON010000037.1, read on the forward strand.
GAGCATCCCGGTGCAGTCGCTGTGCGAGCACCACCTGCTGCCCTTCCGCGGGGTCGCGCACGTCGGCTACCTGCCCGGCGAGCGCATCCTCGGCCTCTCGAAGCTCGCCCGCGTGGTCGAGCTCTTCGCGCGCGACCTGCAGGTGCAGGAGCGGCTGACCAAGCAGGTCGCCGACTGGCTGCAGGAGCACCTGGCGCCGAAGGGCGTCGGCGTGGTGATCGAAGCCGAGCACATGTGCATGTCGTTGCGCGGGGTGCGCGCGACCGGCGCGCTCACCGTCACCTCTTCCCTGCACGGCCTGCTCCGCGAACAGCCGAAGACTCGGCAGGAGTTCTTCGCGCTGACCGGGGTGAACGCCTGACGGCCGTGGGGGGGGGGGGGGGGGGGGGGGGGGGGAGGGTGGGGGGGGGGGGGGGGGGGGGGTGGGGTCGTCCCGTTCTTTTCCTCCCC
>NZ_JBVJON010000038.1:0-2011 GCF_055583145.1 Amycolatopsis sp. NPDC104819
GATGGGTAGGGGAGCGTCCTGCATCCAGGGAAGCCGTGGCGGAAGCTAGCGGTGGAGGGTGTGGGAGTGAGAATGCAGGCATGAGTAGCGAATGCAGAGTGAGAAACTCTGCCGCCGGATGACCAAGGGTTCCTGGGCCAGGCTAATCCGCCCAGGGTAAGTCGGGACCTAAGGCGAGGCCGACAGGCGTAGTCGATGGACAACGGGTTGATATTCCCGTACCCGAGCATGTGCGCCCATGACGAGGCGTTTGATACTAACCACCCAAAGCGCATCTGCGAAGCCTTCGGGCCTAGTGGGTGTTGTGGAGCGTGGGACCTGATTTCGTAGTAGTCAAGCGATGGGGTGACGCAGGAAGGTAGCTCCGCCAGTGAGTGGTAGTACTGGTGTAAGCGTGTAGGGAAGTTGGTAGGCAAATCCGCCAGCTATATATCCTGAGACGTGATGCGTAGCCGTTTGAGGCGAAGTAGAGTGATCCTATGCTGCCGAGAAAAGCCTCTAGTGAGTGCATGCACGGCCCGTACCCCAAACCAACACAGGTGGTCAGGTAGAGAATACCAAGGCGATCGGGTGAACTGTGGTTAAGGAACTCGGCAAAATGCCCCCGTAACTTCGGGAGAAGGGGGGCCAAACATCCTGAAGCTTCTTGCAAGCTAGGGGTGGGTGGCCGCAGAGACCAGCGGAAAGCGACTGTTTACTAAAAACACAGGTCCATGCGAAGTCGCAAGACGATGTATATGGACTGACGCCTGCCCGGTGCTGGAACGTTAAGAGGACCGGTTAGCCTTTCGGGGCGAAGCTGAGAATTTAAGCGCCAGTAAACGGCGGTGGTAACTATAACCATCCTAAGGTAGCGAAATTCCTTGTCGGGTAAGTTCCGACCTGCACGAATGGCGTAACGACTTTCCGGCTGTCTCAACCACAGGCCCGGCGAAATTGCACTACGAGTAAAGATGCTCGTTACGCGCGGCAGGACGGAAAGACCCCGGGACCTTTACTATAGTTTGGTATTGGTTTTCGGTTCGGCTTGTGTAGGATAGGTGGGAGACTGTGAAGCGGTGACGCTAGTTACTGTGGAGTCGTTGTTGAAATACCACTCTGGTCGAATTGGGAATCTGAACCTCGGGCCATGATCTGGTTCAGGGACAGTGCCTGATGGGTAGTTTAACTGGGGCGGTTGCCTCCTAAAGAGTAACGGAGGCGCCCAAAGGTTCCCTCAGCCTGGTTGGCAATCAGGTGTTGAGTGCAAGTGCACAAGGGAGCTTGACTGTGAGACAGACATGTCGAGCAGGGACGAAAGTCGGGACTAGTGATCCGGCACCTCCTGGTGGAAGGGGTGTCGCTCAACGGATAAAAGGTACCCCGGGGATAACAGGCTGATCTTGCCCAAGAGTCCATATCGACGGCATGGTTTGGCACCTCGATGTCGGCTCGTCGCATCCTGGGGCCGGAGTAGGTCCCAAGGGTTGGGCTGTTCGCCCATTAAAGCGGCACGCGAGCTGGGTTTAGAACGTCGTGAGACAGTTCGGTCCCTATCCGCCGCGCGCGTAGGATACTTGAGGAAGGCTGTCCCTAGTACGAGAGGACCGGGACGGACGAACCTCTGGTGTGCCAGTTGTTCCGCCAGGGGCATGGCTGGTTGGCCACGTTCGGAAGGGATAACCGCTGAAGGCATCTAAGCGGGAAGCCTGTTCCAAGATGAGGTATCCCACCCCTTTGTGGGTTAAGGCTCCCAATAGACCATTGGGTTGATAGGCCAGAGATGGAAGCACAGTAATGTGTTGTTGAGTTGACTGGTACTAATAGGCCGAGGACTTGTCTACGAAGATGTTGCGCATCCACTCTACGGTTCTGAAACACCACCCTGGATGGGTGTGTTGTTTCGTAGTGTTTCGGTGGTTTTAGCGTCAGGGAAACGCCCGGTCCCATTCCGAACCCGGAAGCTAAGCTTGACAGCGCCGATGGTACTGCAACCGAAGGGTTGTGGGAGAGTAGGACACCGCCGAACTTA
>NZ_JBVJON010000040.1:0-1517 GCF_055583145.1 Amycolatopsis sp. NPDC104819
CAAGGCCGGGCAGTTAAGGCTTCAGATGTGATGTCAACCCCGTGACACAAGGCAACGGAGCTTCCGCTAGAACATCGTCGACCAAGATCAACGTTCGGCGGGAGCTCCGTTGTCCGCGCAGTCTGTCACACCCCGGATCGTCCGTGCCTCCGCCGGGGTCTTCGCCCCCGGCCACCTCGGCGAACTCACCCAGATCGTGCCCTTCGACATGGTCGACGCCGTCCTAGCCGAAACAGCCCCCGCCGCACAAAGACGGATACGGCTGCTCCCAGCCCGGGTCACGATGTACTTCCTGCTGGCGATGAGCCTGTTCCCCGAACACGGCTACCGCGGGGTGTTCTCGGCCCTGACCGCCGGCCTGGGCGAGCAGGCACTGGCGACTCCGACCGCTTCGGCGTTGCGTCAAGCCCGGTCCCGGATCGGCCCCCGCCCGCTGGCGGCGTTGTTCGACCTGCTGACCGGACCGATCGCCTGGCCCCATACTCCCGGCGCCTGCTGGCGGGGCCTGCGCCCGGTTGCGGTCGACGGGACCGGCATCGCCATCCCCGACAGCACCACCAACCGGGCCTGGACCGACACAGCCACCGGGTCTCACCCGGCAGCCGGGTATCCGCTGCTGCGGCTGGTGACCCTGGCCGAATGCGGCACCCGCGCGCTGATCGGGGCAGTGTTCGGCAGCCCCGCCCGAGGCGAACTGGCCTACGCCACCACACTCCTGCACCGATTACGTCCAGGCATGGTGCTGCTGGCCGACCGCAACTTCGACGCCGCGCCTTTCCTGACCCAAGCCGCCGCCTCGGGCGCGGACCTGCTGATCCGGCTCAAAGCCAACCGCCGCCCGCCACTGCTGGGCCGCCAACCCGACGGATCGATCACCTCACGCATCGGCGGGGTCGAGGTCCGGATCATCGAAGCCCGTGTCACCCTCACCACCGCTGATGGTTCCCGCCGCAGCGAGCACTACCGGCTGGTCACCACCCTGCTCGACCCCGGCCGTTATCCCGCCGCCGAGCTGATCGAGCTCTACCACCAGCGCTGGGAGATCGAATCGGCCTTCCTCGCTCTCAAACACACCCTCCTGCAGGGCCGGGTGCTGCGCTCACGGACCCCGGCCGGGGCCGAGCAGGAACTCTGGGCGTTGCTGGTCACCTACCAGATCCTGCGGATCGCGATGGCCGATGCGACAAGTTCCCGCCCAGGCGTCGATCCTGACCGGGCCGGGTTCAGCGTTGCGCTGCACGCCGCCCGCGATCAGGTGATCACCGCCCAGTCCGTCATCGCCGGCACCCACATCGACCTCGTCGGCACGATCGGCCGTCGTGTCCTGGCCGGTCTGCTCCCGGCTCGCCGGGCCCGGATCTGTCCCCGGACCGTCAAACGACCGTTGTCCAAGTACGCCTACAACAAACCCTGCCAGCCCCGCGCCTGCCTCACGATCACCATCGATGTGACCGTCACCGACGCCGCGGCAAGCCCGTTGACACGCCCCACCCCGCCCTAACTACCCGGCCTTGCCC
>NZ_JBVJON010000041.1:0-1247 GCF_055583145.1 Amycolatopsis sp. NPDC104819
GCTTGGGTTCTAGTGGCCGTTGCAACACCTGAGGTGAGAGGTGTTGCCATGACCGGAAACCGTCGTCGTTGGCTGTCCCGGGACGTCCGGGTGGCGTTCTGGGACCAGCTACGAGCGGGACTATCCGTAGAACGAGCCGCGGTGGCCGCGACCGTGTCGCCGGCCAGCGGCCGGCGGTTGTTCGAGCAGGCTGGCGGCGTGATCACCAACGCGCCGCGGGCCTGCTCAGGCCGCTACCTGTCCCTGGACGAGCGGGAAGAAATCATGATCCTGCACGCCCAGCACCTGCCGAACGCCGAGATCGCGCGGCGACTGGGCCGCCACCGCGCCACGATCGGGCGGGAACTGGACCGCAACAGCACCACCGCCGGCTACCGGGCCAGCACCGCCCAGCACGCCGCCGAACACCGCGCAACACGACCGAAAACCGCGAAGCTGGCCGCTGACCCGATCCTTCATGACCGGGTCCAGCAGGACCTGCAAGCCCGGTGGTCGCCGGAGCAGATCGCTGCCAGGCTGAAGCGGGACTTCCCCGACCAGCCAAGGATGCACGTGACCCACGAAACGATCTACCAGGCGATCTACGTCCAAGGCCGCGGCGCGTTGCGCCGCGAGCTCGCCGCGTGTCTGCGCACCGGACGAGCCGTCCGCAGACCCCAGCGCACCCCCGACGGACGCCGGACCCGCCAGGGCAAGATCGCCGGGATGGTCCCGATCTCCGAACGGCCCGCCGAGGCCGCTGACCGGGCGGTGCCGGGGCATTGGGAAGGCGACCTGATCGTCGGCAAAGACAGCGGTTCGGTGATCGGGACCCTGGTGGAGCGCACGACCCGGTTCTGCCTGCTGCTGCACCTACCTGCGGGCAAGGACGCCGCTGCGGTGGCCGAGGCGATGATCACAGTGATCGGTGGGTTGCCGCAGCAGTTGCGTCGGTCGCTGGCCTGGGATCAGGGCACCGAGATGGCCCAGCACGCCCGGATCACGATGGCCACCGAGATGGCGATCTATTTCTGTGATCCGCATTCGCCCTGGCAGCGTGGTTCGAACGAGAACACCAACGGGCTGCTGCGTCAGTATTTCCCCAAAGGCACCGACCTGGCCGTCCACGCTCCTGCCCGGTTGGCCGAGGTCGCGGCTGAGCTCAACGGCCGTCCCCGCAAGACGCTCGGCTGGGACACCCCAGCTGAGCGACTCAACCAGCTACTGTCCACGCAGGAGCCTGTTGCGACGACCGCTTGAATCCACCC
>NZ_JBVJON010000042.1:0-1235 GCF_055583145.1 Amycolatopsis sp. NPDC104819
GATGTCAACCCGGTGACATAAGGCAACGGAGCTTCCGCTAGAACATCGTCGACCAAGATCAACGTTCGGCGGGAGCTCCGTTGTCCGCGCAGTCTGTCATAACCCGCGCCATACATGTCACGGGCGGGGTCTTCGCCCCCGGCCACCTCGGCGAACTCACCCAGATCGTGCCCTTCGACATGGTCGACGCAGCCCTGACCGAGACAGCCCCCGCCACGCAACAGCGGATACGGCTGCTCCCCGCCCGGGTCACGATGTACTTCCTGCTCGCCATGAACCTGTTCCCCGAACTCGGCTACCGCGGCGTCTGGTCCAGACTCACCACCGGCCTGCACCACCACCCACCGGCAACCCCCACCGCCTCGGCATTGCGCCAAGCCCGGACCCGGATCGGTCCACGCCCACTGGCCGCACTGTTCGACCTGCTCGCCGGACCGATCGCCCGGCCCCGCACCCCCGGCGCCTCCTGGCGGGGTCTGCGACCGGTCGCCATCGACGGCACCGGCATCGCCATCCCCGACAGCGAACCCAACCGGGCCTGGACCGACAAAACCCGCACCGCCTCCCACCCGGACACCGGCTATCCGCTGCTGCGGCTGCTCACCTTGACCGAATGCGGCACCCGCGCCCTGATCGCTGCGGCGTTCGGCAGCCCCGCCCAGGGCGAACTGGCCTACGCCGAGCGGCTCCTGAACCGGCTACGTCCGGGCATGGTGCTGCTGGCCGACCGCAACTTCGACGCCGCCACCTTCATCACCCACACCGCCCGGACCGGCGCGGATCTGCTGATCCGGCTCAAAGCCAACCGCCGCCCACCCCTGATCGGCCGCCACCCCGACGGATCGATCACCTCACGCATCGGCAAGGTCGCGGTCCGCATCGTCGAAGCCCGCATCACCATCACCACTGCCGACGGGGCCCGCCGCAGCGAGCACTACCGGCTGGTCACCACTCTGCTTGACCCCGAACGTCACCCGGCCATCGCACTGATCGAGCTCTACCACCAGCGCTGGGAAACCGAAACTGCCTACCTCGCCCTCAAACACACCCTCCTGCGAGGACGGGTCCTGCGCTCCCGGACCCCGGCCGGGGTCGAACAGGAACTCTGGGCGCTGCTGGCCACCTACCAGATCCTGCGGATCGCGATGACCGACGCCACCGACTCCCGGCCCGGCCTCGACCCCGACCGGGCCGGATTCACCGTCGCCCTGCACGCCGCCCGCGACCAGATCGTC